>CADBVV010000001.1 GCA_902798205.1 uncultured Pseudomonadota bacterium
AACACATATCATAAGAACCATCTTTATCATTTGGATCTATTTGTGATTTACATGCGGTCTTAAAACATTCTGCAACTGTTGGGATACATTGCATACGCAAATTTGATTCTGCCATTTCTTCCGCACTTTTCAATGCAGGCGCCGCATTACGAACAAATATATTCCACACCTCATCATTTTTATTTGAACTAACACACTGCTTTGTCACATGCATACAAATTTCTTTCTTTGCCAACAACGATTCTATTGTGGTTGCAGCCAATGTAATACTTGTTCCTGGAACTTGTTTTTGTGCAGCACTGGTTCCAGCACTTGTATTTTTTACATTTTCTTTAGCTGCCAATGTCACACATCCAGTATAGTCAGAACCACAGCCTGCTTCATCTTGCATACATTGTGTAAAAGCAATTGCACATTCACCGGCTGTACTGTATTTATTCTGATTTTTGTATTCATCTAATGCTGCATCACGCAAAGCTTTTCGCGCAGTTTGCAATTTTTGTTCACTGGCAATTTTTTGTTGTTTAAGACTGTTTTCGTACGCAACACAATCTGATTTTATTCTTTGTGCATAAACCAATTGAACCATTTGACCATATTGTTTACATTGATTTGGAACCATGGTCACACACATTTTGGCTGCTGATTTATATAATTCATCACCTTTCTTATCTGCAAAGGTTTCAACCAAATCAGCAGATACATCTTCTGTTTCTTCAAAAACATCTTCTTCTTCATCAAAAATACTTTTATTCCAAGCAGACAAATCCAATTGTCTTATTTTATTTTTTGTAGTTTCTGTATTTTTGACTTTTGTTTCTTCAATTGTCACTTTATCAGCCGCAGCTTTGGCACGCGCCATAATTTGTGCCTCCGCTTCACCCATCTGAAGACGTTCAACACCTTCGGTTGCCATAATATAAGTCTGTTGATCTAATTTCAAAATTTCTTCCAAGGCACCGTCTAATTCTGTAATTCTATCGCTACACTGACAACGACCACCAGACGCATTATCCAACATACAAAAAGAATCCATACATCCATAAAAAGCATCCTGACATTCCTGGGGCACAGCAGTATTTGTTGCAGCAGTTGCAATCTTGGAACCAGTCTGAATAACTTTTTGTGTCGCACCCGCACGCGCAGCCATTGGTTGACCCGCACCTGGTTTTGGCGTAGAGACAACTTTTTGACGGGCACCCGCACGCGCAGCAACCGGTGCAGCCGGCGCAGCAGCAGCATTAGATGCAGCTGTTGGTGTTGAGACAACCTTTTGACGAGCACCCGCACGTGCAGCAACCGGTGCAGCCGGCGCAGCAGCATTAGATGCAGTTGCATTATTTGCACCACGTGCATTTCCACGCGCATTTGCCGCAAACGCACCAAAATCCGCCACACACAACGACAAGACCAATGTCAAAAATATTGATTTACGCATAAAATCTCCTTTCACTTTTATAAAGATTTTATCATAAATGCAAAAATCACGCAATACAAAAAAATAAAAAAATCGCCCAAACGGGCGATTTTTTTGTATCAGGTTTTTATAAAAATTATTTACCTGTGGCGCGACGTTTAACAGCGACCGCTTTTTTGGCACCAGTTGCTTTTGGTGCCGCAGCTTTCTTTTCAGCAGCAACTTTTGTTGTTGCTTTTGCTGCTTTTGGTGCTTTTGCTTCTGTTGCTCCTTTTTCAACAGGTTCTGCCGTTTCTGCAGCAACTGTTTTTGGTGCAACTTTTTTAGCATTTTCATCACGATCAACCAATTCGATAATTGCCATTGGTGCCGCATCACCATAACGGAATCCAGCTTTCAAAACGCGTGTGTAACCACCAGGACGTTTTGCATAACGTGGGCCCAATACAGCAAACAATTTTTTAACTGTTTTATCAGAATTATTTCCCAATTCAGATGCAGTCAAACGACGATTAGCAACTGTATCGATTTTCGCGCGGGTAATCAATTTTTCGACCACACTGCGCAAATCTTTTGCTTTTGGTAATGTTGTTTTAATTTGTTCTTTTTCAATCAAATTTTTTGCCAAACCAATAAACATGGCTTTGCGTGCATTTGTGTCGCGATTGAAAGTACGACCTGCTTTCATATGTCTCATTGATTACTCCTTTGTGTTTCTGCCCTGCTTTACCACAGGGATTGTTCGAGACACGCGCCCTAAAAAATTTTTTTCAGCAACGCGATTTTGTTTTTTGAAGTCCCCCCTTGCTGGGCGCAAGAAAATTGTCAGAACGCGTTGGTTGGAAGTGTTTGACGGTTCGCAGTGTAGTTACCCTACATAAGAACCGGTAAACACAACAACCGGCGTGTTATCACAATTTTATTTATAAGGATCTTCGTATTTTTTTGCCAATTCAGCAATATTTTCAGGTGGCCATCCTGGTACTTCCATACCAAGTGACAACCCCATTGCTTCCAATTGGACTTTGATTTCGTTCAAAGATTTACGGCCGAAGTTTGGTGTTTTCAACATATCATTTTCGGTCTTTTGAACCAATTCGCCCAACCAATTAATCTTGTCATTTTTCAAGCAATTTGTTGCACGAACAGACAATTCCAATTCATCAACATGTTTCAACAATTTTGCATCGAATGGCAAAACATCTTTTGCTTTTTCATCATCAGATGCAGCATTAGCTTGTGTTGGATCTTCGAAATTGATAAAGACTGTCAATTGGTCTGTCAAAATACGTGCAGCAAATGCAATTGCATCTTCTGGTGTAACAGAACCATTTGTTTTAACTGTCAATTCCAATTTATCATAATCTGTTGATTGTCCAACACGTGTTTGTGAAACGTTTGATGCAACATTCAAGATTGGTGAATAGATAGAATCTACTGGGATTGTTCCCAATGGCAAATCGTTTGCATTAACAGATGCCGGAACATATCCACGGCCTGATGCCAATGTAATTTCCATATCCAAAGTTGCGCCATTATCCAAAGTGCAAATTTCTGCATCTTTGTTCATAACTTCAACATTAGAACTTGTTTCAATCATACCAGCAGTAACGACAGCTGGGCCTTTGACTTTAATTGTTGCTTTGTGTTGACCTTCGGTTAACGCTTTGAAATAAACACCTTTCAAATTCAAAAGGATATCTGTAACATCTTCACGAACACCGCTGATGCTGCTGAATTCATGTTGAACGCCATCAATTTTAACATAAATTGGTGCGCATCCTTGCAATGAAGACAACAAAACACGACGCAATGCTGTGCCAAGTGTCAAACCAAAACCCTTTTCCAAAGGTTCTGCAATTAAAGTTGCAATATTAGGATTTTTTTCATCGACTTTGATATTCAATTTTTTTGGCTTGATCAAAGTCATCCAGTTTTTTTCAATCATTTTTTACTCCATCAGGCTTAGTTTATTATTTTCACCAGATTTACACGAAATTCCTTTCGTGCCCGCGAATTTTATACCAAAAAATAAAGAAAGTCAATTTATTTAATAGTTATTTTTTCTTAGTGTTTGAACAACCTTGGTATTTACGGGGCCCCATACCTTGTTGTCGCCCAAACTGTAAGAAGATTTGCAATTTAAACGTTCCTCGATAAAATTAATTTTTCCACCCTTGCGGCCACCCGAAGTATTGGCAAGTTCTTCATCACAAGCACACTTTGGTTTATAACATAATTGTGCCGGTATTGATTTGCAGGCCTCGCTGGCTATACACTGTATACCAAAGCCATCTTCACGGTCTTTACAAGAACCATCAAATGTCTTTTTAACATTATTTTCTGTTACCTCGCTTGCAGGACCACTGGCATATGTGGAATACCCCATTGCACATTCTGAACATTGCGAACTGCCAGATTCCGCATATTCGTCCTGACCACATGCTGTCGCATCACTACACATAACTTTGTCGTTATTATTTTTTATATCCCCATCACCAGGACATGCAAAACCAGCGGGACATATTTCACAAGCCCCATCATCATCAACACAATGTCCACTGTGGCAATATCCACATTCGCCATTTATGTTGTATTGATTCTCAGGGCAAGCTTTACAATAATCAACTGTACCAGAATCAACGTCTTTTATTATATCACTTGGCAAATCTTTATCTTCTTTCGGAACCGATTGTGCAGCACCATATACAGTATAATTATCTTTACGGACATAAGCCTCTTGTTGTGCATCATACACATATACAACATTAGTTCCAGCCCCACAAATTGAAGAACCTGTGACAGTTTTTAATTTTATTGCACAACTTTCTATATTATCAGAAGAAACTTCGGTATTTTCTATGAATTCATATAAAGTCCATTCAAATTTAGGACAATCTGTTACCTTGTCGTTAGAAATATACTGTCCAGGCTGAATAGCACAAATGGTAACGCTAAAAGTATCATTTGTTTTACACTTCGCCGGACCGTCTGTTGTTGCATCTTCTGCAAAGACAGACTGCGAACATGTACACGCAATGCTTATAAAAACAACAGATAAAAAACGCAAACAATTAAATTTCATCTCTGTAAAAACAACCCTTTCCTTTTATGGAAATATGATATCAATTTTCTGTTTTTTGTGCAATCAATATTTTATAAAAAACACCGCCAAAAATGGCGGTGTAATTCTTGTTCGCAAATGCGTATTAAACACGACGAACTTTCTTTGGACGGCACCCGTTGTGTGGAATACGTGTCGTATCTGTAATAGATTGAACAATCAATCCTGCATTTGCCAAACCACGAACAGCAGATTCACGACCTTGGCCAATACCACGCATCAAAACATCAACTGTTTTCATACCCATTTCGGCAACTTTTTTGCCAACTGCGTCTGCAACAACTGTTGCGGCATATGGTGTTGATTTTTTTGCACCTTTGAAGTTATTAGCACCTGCTGTTGCCCATGTTAATACGGCACCAGTTTGGTCTGTGATTGTTATACGTGTATTATTATTTGTTGCAACCACATGTGCAATACCATGTGATACTTTCTTTACAACTTTCTTTTTTGATTTTGTAACTGCCATTTGTGTTTTTCCTTTATTAGATGTCTTCAATTAACTATCGTGTTAATCTCTACCCAATTAAACTTATTTACCCTTGGTCGCAGAACCTGCAACAACAACGCGTTTACCCTTACGAGTTCTTGCGTTAGTTTGTGTGCGTTGACCACGAACTGGTAAACGGTTACGATGACGAATTCCGCGATATGTTTTCAAATCTTGCAAACGTTTAATATTCATTGCAACTTCGCGACGAACGTCACCTTCTACTTTAAAGTTTTGTTCAATATAATTTGAAATTTTGATAACATCTTCGTCAGTCAAATCTTTTGCGCGCAGACCGTCTTTCAATTTCAATGCAGAACAAATCTGTGCAGATTTAGCCGGCCCAATACCATGAATGTATTGCAACGCAATTTCAATGCGTTTTTCGGACGGGATGTTAACACCTGCTATACGTGCCATCTTTTATTTTCCTTTTTTGTTTCTTGTTATTCGAATGTTTCCATTCGGACCATGAATATTCAAAATCCACACGTTTTTTGAATATTCCCTGATTTTCATACCAACCAAAAATATCATGCGTTGATATAAAAATCAAATCTTTTGTCTTAGCCGCGGAAACGACCTTTCTTTTGTGTTTTGTTCACAACACCTGTGTATTGTTTTTCAACCAAATAAGATTTTATTTGATTCATTGTGTCCAATACCACACCAGCAACGATTAAAACACTGGTTCCACCAATCATTAAAGGCATACCACCACGGGTATTCAACAAGATTGGCACCACACAAACAACTATTAAATACACTACACCGATTGCTGTTGTTCTTGATACAACACCATCAAGATAATGCATTGTTTGTTCGCCCGGACGGACACCTGGGATGTATCCACCCATATTCTTTAAATTGTTACTTGTTTCTTCACTGTTAAATACAACAGCTGTTTGGAAATACGCAAAGAATGCGATTAACACTGTGTACAATAACATATAAGACCAAGTTCCATATGTAAAGAATCCAAGTATTTGTTGTACAAATAAATTCTCACTTTGAACAAATCTTTGAACAAATGCTGGCAACATCATGATAGATGCAGCAAACACAGGTCCCATAACACCAGACATATTAACCTTGATTGGTAAATATGAAACATTTGTATTCATTACACCATTAGCCATCGCTTGACGTGGATACAAAATTTGGATACGACGTTGTGCCTGTTCCATAAATGCAATCAATGCAACAATACCTATGACGAAAGCCAAAACCAATGCAATCTTTGCAGGCGACATTTGACCAACGCCAATCAAAGAAAACAGTTTTGCAATTCCACCAGGAACTTCCGCGATAATACCTGCGAAAATCAATAATGATGCACCCTGCCCGATACCACGTGATGTAACCTGTTCGGCCAACCACATAACAAATACAGTTCCACCAACCAATGCAACTATCGCAGATAATTCAAATGCAAAACCTGGATTTGCAACCGCTGGAACACCATTAACCGCAGCCATAGATTCAAGACCGCGAACAACTGCCCAACCTTGAACCACAGCCAACAATACCGCCAAATAACGTGTATATTGGTTAATTTTGATACGTCCAGATTCACCTTCTTTGCGCAAATCAGTCAAAGATTTGCTGGTTGCTGTCAACAATTGAATTACGATTGACGCTGAAATGTATGGGAAAATATTTAAAGCCAAAACAGACATACGTGACAATGATCCACCCGAAAACATATCAAACATTCCCATCATACCATTATCACCGTTGAACAAATGCAAAACCGCACTTGCATTAACACCTGGTAATGGAATAAATGAACCAATACGATAAACAATCAACGCACCCAATGTGAACAAGATACGTTTTTGTAAATCTGTCAGATTGCCAAAAATATTTTTCAAAAATTTCATGGTTTTTGAACTTTATGTTTTAAGCATTCGGAAAAATCCGAATGCTTTATTAATTATTTAGATGCGATTTTTCCACCTGCTTTAACGATTGCAGCTTCGGCTGATTTAGACCATTTGTCTGCAACAATGTTAACAGCTGATTTAATTTCACCTTTTGCCAAAACTTTCAAACCGTCCATTTTACGATTCAAAATTTTTGCTTCGAACAAAGAATCCAATGTGATTTCTTTCTTTGCATCAATTTTACCAGATGCGATAAATTTTTCAATATCACCCAGGTTAATTGTTGCATATTCTTTGTGGAAAGGATTGTTGAAACCAAATTTTGGGAAACGACGCAAAATTGGCATTTGTCCACCTTGGAATGTGGCTTGTTTACGTGAACCAGAACGGGCTTTTTGACCTTTGTTACCACGACCAGATGTTTTACCATAACCAGATGCCATACCACGACCAACGCGTTTAACGTCTTTGCGTGCACCAAAATTATCCATCAATGCATTTAATTTCATTTCTTTTTCCTTTTTGTCCTATGACTATGATATAGTCCTTGTCGCACATAATTCAAGATTATGTACTCGGTTAATTTTATTATTTTGCTTCTTCTGCTGTTTCTAATTTTTTACCATCACGGCCAGCAATGATTTCTGCGACTGTTTTGCCACGACGTGCAGCAACAGTTTTAGGAGAATTCATTTTTTCAAAGGCCAAGAAAGCAGCACGAATCATATTGTTTGGATTGTTTGAACCTTGTGATTTAACAACAACGTCCTGAACACCCAAGCATTCAAATACTGCACGCAATGCACCACCGGCAATAATACCAGTACCTGGAACAGCACTGCGGACAACCAATTTGCTGGCGCCATATTTTGCAGAACTGTCATGATGCAATGTACGACCTTCTTTCAAAGGAACGCGCAACATTCTTGCTTTTGCTGCTTTTGTTGCTTTTTGAACAGCGGCTTGAACTTCCAAAGCTTTACCTTTGCCAAATCCAACCATGCCCGCTTTGTCCCCAACAACAACCAATGCAGAGAAAGACATATTACGTCCACCCTTCACTGTTTTGGAAACGCGGTTGATAGAAACTAATTTATCTACCAAATTATCTGACTGTAATTTTTTTTCATCAAAACGTGCCATTGTTTTACGCTCCATCTAATTAAATTTTCATTCCGTTTGCGCGCATTGCATCGCCCAAAGCTTTTACACGACCATGATATAAATAACGACCACGATCAAAATAATAGTTATCTTTGATACCAGCTTTTGCCATACGTTCAGCAAAAATTTTGCCCAACATTTCTGCACCAGCGATATTCCAACCTTTGCCTTTGAAATCTTTTTCTTTTGTTGATGCTGCACACAATGTGTGACCTTTTACATCATCAATAGCTTGGATTTCAATATGACGATCCGAACGGAACACTGACAAACGAATTTTGCCAGGATTCTTTCTTTTCAACGCACCGCGATTTGCCAATGTACGTCTTTCATCAGAAGATAAATGTCTTAACATTTTATTTTTCCTTTGTTCACATTCCCGTAACAGCGGGAATTATTTATTATTTCTTTTTGCCTTCTTTGCGACGGATATATTCGTCTTTATAGAAGATACCTTTACCTTTATATGGGTCTGCTTTGCGGATTTTGTGAATCTTGTCAGCAAATTGTCCCAACAAATTCTTGTCGATACCAGAAATTGTGAATTCTGTTGGTGTTTCACCCATTGTAACAGTCAAGCCAGCTGGAATTTCCATAACAACATCATGAGAAAAACCAACAACCAATGTAAAGATGTTTCCTTTGACAGATGCTTTATAACCAACACCTTTCATGTACATTGCTTTTGCGAAGCCTTCGGATACACCCTTTACAGCAGCTTTGATATTACGTGTCATTGTTCCCCACATAGCGCGCGAAGCTTTATCTTCCGCATTCTTTGGTGTAACAACAACGTGACCATCTTCTACTTTAATATCTACCAAACCGGCATTTTTTGTTTCCAAAGAAACATGCAATTCGCCTTTTGGTCCTTTTACAACTACAGCGTTATCTGTCAATTCAACCGATACGCCATTTTTAATTTCTACTGGATATTTTCCTGCACGAGACATAACGATTTCCTTTTGATTAGATAACTTTGCATAATACTTCACCGCCAACATTCATAAGGCGAGCTTTGTGATCTGTCATAACGCCGTTTGGTGTTGATACAACAGCAATACCCAAACCGTTCAAAACGCGTGGCATTTTCGCACAAGACGAATATACACGACGACCCGGTTTTGATACAGTTGTTATTTCTTGGATTGCACCGTTACCATTAACGTATTTTAATTCAATAACCAAATTTGCGCGTTTATCATCGATTTTTTCTTCGCGAAAATCTGTTATGAAACCTTCATCTTTCAATACAGCCAATACTGCTGCACGTAATTTACTGTTTGGAACAGAGACTGTTTCTTTACCAGCATTTTGACCATTACGGATGCGGGTAACCATATCTCCGATTGGATGTGATATTGACATTTTTTACTCCTTGTTTTGCAAGAATTTCTTCTTGCTCTTGGGCTGCATTGTCCACAGCTTGCTTTTAATTTATCTTACCAGCTGGATTTACGAACACCTGGTAATTTTCCTTCTGATGCCATTGTGCGAACTTGTTGACGGCACAAACCGAACAAGCGAGAGAACCCACGTGCACGACCAGTGATAGAACAACGATTGTGCAAACGTGTTGGATTTGCGTTGCGTGGCAACTTTGCCAATTTTTTCATGGCATCCATACGTTCTTCTGGTGTCGCATTAACAGACATCTTTGCTTTAATTGATTCGCGTTTTTTTGCATATTGCGCAACCAATTTTTCACGTCTTTTTTGTTTGTTTATTAACGCTAATTTAGCCATTTTTATTTCCTTATAATTATTTCAAAACCAAAGGCAAGCCGATTTTTGTCAGCAATGCACGGGCTTCATCATCTGTTTTTGCTGTTGTAACAATAACGATATCCATACCACGGATAGCATCAATTTTATCAACAGAAATTTCTGGGAATATCAAATGTTCTTTGATACCGAACGCATAATTTCCACGACCATCAAATTTAGATTTTGAGAGCCCTCGGAAGTCTTTAACACGTGGCAAAGCCACTGTGATTAATTTATCCAAGAAATCATACATTCTTTTGCCACGCAAAGTTACTTTTGTTCCAATTGCTTGACCTTCGCGTAAACGATAAGTAGCAATTGATTTCTTTGCATGTGTGATGATTGATTTTTGTGCAGCAATCGCTGTTAAATCAGCAGCGGCACTGTCCAATTTCTTTTTATCAGATACAGCTTCGCCAACGCCCATATTCAAAACGATTTTGGTAAGTTTCGGAACTGCAAACATATTTTTGTACCCGAATTCTTTAACTAATTCAGGAACAACGTTTTTTTCATAAATTTCACGCAATCTGCTTTGCATTTTTTGTACCTTTTCGTTATCGATTCCGTAACAGCGGAATCATTTGTTTTAAATTTCTGTTCCAGATTTTTTTGAAACGCGAACTTTTTTATCACCTTTCATTTCATATCCAGCACGTGTTGCTTTTTTTGTTTTTGGATCAATCAATGCAACATTAGATACATGAATTGGTGCTTCGCGATCAACGATGTGACCTGGTTGTTCTTGTGTTGGTTTGATGTGCCATTTGTGACGGTTCACACCTTCGACAACAACACGGGATTCTGTTGGACGTGCTTGTAATACTTTACCTTTGACGCCTTTGTATTTTCCCGAAATAACTACGACTTCGTCGCCTTTCTTAATTTTCATTTTTTCGCCTTTTAGTTAGTCAAAAGTATTATATTACTTCCGGTGCCAAAGACACGATTTTTTGAACATCGTATTTACGACGAACTTCACGTGCAATTGGGCCAAAGATACGTGTTCCAATTGGTTCAAAATTGTTTTTGTTAATCAAAACAACCGCGTTATCATCAAAACGGATAATAGATCCATCTGGACGTTTAACTGGGAATTTTGTTCTTACGATTATTGCACGTTGAACAGTTCCTTTTTGAACTTTACCACGTGGAATAGCATCTTTAATAGCGACAACGATTTTATCGCCAACTGTTGCATAACGACGATGAGAACCGCCTAAAACTTTGATACACATAGCTTTACGTGCACCAGAGTTATCTGCAACTGTCATAACTGTTTCATTTTGTATCATAACTTTTTTCCTTAATCCTGCAAATGGGGCCATCCCCCACTGCTTTGTTACCGGGTTTCGACTGTCTTGAATTTTGCGTTAATGTTTCAGATTCAAGACCTCAAAAAACCCACCAATTTATTAGTCAACATTAACAGTTGTGTCTTTGCTGACCCCAACACGGCCCTTTACAATCCAAGATTTTGTCTTGGAAATAGGACGATGTTCTTCAATAGCAACGATTTCACCAACTTTATATTCGTTGTTTTCATCGTGTGCCTTGTATTTTTTATTCTGCTTCACGAACTTTCCGTACAATGGATGACGAAAACGGCGTTCTACCTCTACAACGACAGTTTTGTCATTTGCTGTACTTTTTACAGTTCCTTGCAGTATACGTCTTGGCATAACTTTAGTCCTTATTTTTTGTTTCCGGCTTTTGATTTTACACTAAAAAAACCAAAAGTCAAAGATTTAGTTATTATTTCGCAGCATTCAACTTGGTTTTTACACGTGCAATTTCACGGCGAGTTTTACGCAAAACATGTGTTTTTGGCAATTGACCCGCAGCCAGTTGAAAGCGTTGATTCATTTGTTCTTTTTTCAAATCAACCAATTTGCTTTGCAAAGCTTCCTTTGTCAAAGCTTCTTTTTCGGCTGTTTTAGCTGTCTTAGCTGTTTTCTTTTCTGCCATTTCTTCTAACCTTTTTGCACTTGTATTAGTTTACTTTGCGGTCTACGATTTTTGTTTTAACTGGCAATTTTGCAGCAGCCAAAGCAAATGCTTCATATGCGATTTCTGGTTTAACACCGTCAAGTTCGAACATGATGCGGCCTGGTTTAACGCGGCAAATCCAGTATTCAACAGCACCTTTACCTTTACCCATACGAACACCACCTGGTTTTGCAGTCACTGGAACATCTGGGAAAATACGAATCCATAATTTACCCTGACGTCTCATATGACGGGTGATAGCACGACGGGCTGCTTCTATCTGACGTGCAGTTACACGTTCAGGAGACATTGCTTTCAGACCAAACGACCCAAACGCCAATTCACTTCCACCTTTTGCTGCTCCGTGAATACGACCTTTGTGCTGTTTGCGAAATTTTGTTTTATTTGGCATTAACATGATTAAAACCTTTAAATTTTAATTATTATTTGCTTTTCTTTTCGCTGCTGCCGGCATATTCAGTCGGACGCGCCATTTCAGACGCCAGCTTTTCTTTGTTCACAACATCACCTGTGTAAATCCAAACTTTAACGCCGATTACACCGTATGTTGTTTTTGCTTGAATTGACGCATAGTCAATATCTGCACGCAATGTATGAAGTGGTATACGACCTTCGCGAATTTGTTCGCTGCGCGCAATTTCAGCACCATTCAAACGACCAGAGCACATTACTTTGATACCTTGTGCACCAGCTTTTTGAGCGTTTTGAACAGCTTTCTTCATAGCACGTTTGAAAGATACACGACCTTCAATTTGTTGTGCAATATTTTGTGCAACTAATTGAGCATTCAAATCTGGACGACGAACTTCATAGATGTTGACAACAACTTGATCGTTCTTTACCAATTTTTTGATATCGTTACGCAATGCTTCAATATCTGCACCGTTTTTACCAATAATCATACCTGGACGTGATGTGTGGATAGTAACAACCACTTTTTTAGCAAAACGTTCAATAACGACTTTGGCTAATCCTGCTTTCTTTAATTTCTTTTCGACGAATTTACGGATTTTAACGTCTTCTGCCAATAATGCTGCATAATCTTTTTTACCAGCAATCCAGCGAGAATCTGTAATCTTGTTAATAAATTCGCGTAATGAAATTGGTGATACTTTCTGTCCCATTTTTTTCACTCCACTTTTATTTTGTTACTTTTTTTGTGTTTTTCTTTTCAGGAGCCGCGCCACTTTCCAAAACGATTGTCAAATTAGAAAATGGTTTCAAAATTGGACGAGCACTTCCACGAGGTCCTGCCATAATACGTTTCATTGTCAACGCTTTATTTCAAAACTTCGTCAGAAACGCGTTTTTTCGAAAACTTTAAAACGTCAACGGCACGGTCAACTGGCAAGCCGCGAACCATATCACAAACCAGATTTAATTTCTGGTGGCTGATGCGAATCATTTTATTGAACGCACGAACCTGATTGTCTTTTATTCCATATCTTGTCATGATTTTACCCTACCCTTATTTTGCTGCTGCTTTTTTATTTGCGGCATGACCTTTAAATGTACGAGTTGGAGCAAATTCACCCAATTTATGTCCAATCATATCTTCTACGATTGATACAGGGATAAATTTGTTACCGTTGTGAACTTCAAATGTCAAACCAACCATAGGTGGCACAATTGTACTGCCACGAGACCAAGTTTTGATAGGTTTATGGTCATCTTTTTCAATAGCCACCGCTACCTTTTTCAAGATAGATGGGTGAACATAAGGACCTTTCCATACTGAACGAGACATTATACACTCCTATTATTTCTTCTTTGCCAAATGTCTGCTGCGGATAATCATCTTTGCAGTACGTTTATTGCTACGTGTACGATATCCCTTGGCTGGAATACCTGTGCGTGATACAGGTTCGTGTCCTTTGGAATGACCATTACCACCACCCATTGGGTGATCGTTAGGGTTCATTGCCATACCACGTGTAGATGGGCGAATTCCCAACCAACGTGCACGACCCGCTTTACCCAAATTAACATTACGTTGTTCAGGGTTAGAAACACTGCCAACTGTTGCCAAACATTCAGAATGAACTTTGCGTAATTCACCGCTGTTCATTTTAATTTGAGCATACACACCATCTTTACCCATCAATTGAGCATAACAACCAGCACTGCGGGCCAATTGACCACCAGCACCTGGTTTCAATTCTACGTTGTGAACAATTGTTCCGATTGGCATATTTTTCAATGGCATTGTGTTACCTGGTTTAATATCTTCACGTGTACCAGAAATAACTGTATCACCTGGTTTCAAATCACGTGGTGCCAAGATATAAGAACGAACACCATCTTTATATTCAATCAATGCAATAAATGCAGTACGGTTTGGGTCATATTCCAAACGAACTACTGTTGCAGGTATATCTTTTTTCTTACGATCAAAGTCAATCAAACGATATTTACGTTTGTGTCCACCACCCTGGTGAGGAACTGTGACATGACCAAAATTATTACGTCCACCTTTGGACTTTAAACCAACAGTCAAAGACTTTTCAGGTGCACCTTTGTGCAATTCACTGTGGTCAATCAATGTTAAACCACGTGTTCCTGGTGTTGTTGGCTTGTAATGTTTCAATGCCATTTTGTTTTACCTTTGTTTAAAGCTTTGACACTAACACCCGATCAATCCGGGTTCTCTGTCAAAACCGTTGTTTATTTCATATCTGCGGCCAAATCCAATTTTGCATCAGCCGGCAAAGATACGTATGCTTTTTTAACTTTGCGTTGTGTACCTGTGCTGCGACCACGGAAAGTTTTTTCTTTACCTTTCGTGATAACAATGTTGATTTTTGTTGGTTTGATACCAAACAAAACTTCCATTGCTTTTGCAACATCTTCTTTTGTTGCAGACATTGCAACTTCGAATACAACGCCATTGCTTTCGGAAAGGCGAGCCGCTTTTTCCGAAATGATTGGACGACGCAATACATCGTATGTATTTGCCGTCACAACTAATTTCTTTTCAACTTTTTTTTCTGCCATATCTTCAAACCTTTAATTATGAAAGTCTCGCTTCTACGGCTTTAACAGCGTCTGCTGTCAAAACTAATTTTTCGTGTTTCAAGATATCCAAAACATTCAAACCAATTGTTGGCAAAACGTCAACATTGATGATGTTTGCAGCAGATTTCTTGAAGTTTGTATCAATGTTTTCAGCACCAACAAACAAAGCAGATGCAATATTCAATTTTTTCAATTGTTTTGCCAAAGCGTTTGTTTTTGCTTCTTTCATTTTTTCTGTATCAATAACAATCAAAGCGCCTTCTTTTACTTTTGAAGACAAAGCCATTTTCAAACCCAAAGAACGAATTTTCTTTGGCAAATCGATGTTATGATCACGAACAACTGGTCCATGAACTACACCACCGCCACGCATGTGAACATTGTATCTTTCACCTTCACGTGCGTTACCTGTTTTCTTTTGTTTGAATGCTTTTTTACCACTTCCTGCAACATCAGATACAGTTTTAACTGCATGAGTGCCAGCACGAGCATTTGCACGTTGCCATGTAACAACACGGTGCAAAATGTCTGCACGTGGATCAATTCCAAAGATGCTGTCGGATAATTCTAATTTACCGACTGATTTGCCATCTAAATTTAAAATTTCTACTTGCATTTTATTCACCTTATATTGTGTCGTTATGCTTGTTCAGCTTCGTTTACTGGTTCTTCAGCTGCTGCTTCAACAACAGGTTCTGCTGCTGGTTGTGCAACAAATGTTGGAACAGGCAATTGATCTTGAGCTTTTTTAACAGCGTCATTAACCAATACAAATGTTCCGTTGCTGCCTGGAACTGCGCCTTCAACGAAAATTAAATTTTCAGCAACATCTGTTCCAAAAACTTTCAAGTTTTGAACTGTTACTGTTTCGTTACCCATTTGACCGGACATCTTTTTACCTTTCAAGACGCGGCCTGGCCATTCACGCATACCAGTACCACCCAAGGAACGGTGTGCTTTCAATACACCGTGGGTTGCTTCTTTACCGCCAAAGTTGTGGCGTTTCATAGCACCCTGGAAACCTTTACCTTTGCTGGTTGCTTGAACATCAACATATTGACCGGCAATAAAATGTGCGGCAGATAATTGTGTTCCTGCTGGAATTACACAATCATCAGAAACGCGGAATTCAACAACCTTGCGATAAGGTTTTACACCCGCTTTTTCTGCTGCTACTGCTTGTGGTTTCGCAACATGTTTTGCTTTTGCTTCACGCAAACCCAATATATTTGCAACATAACCATTTTTTTCTGTTGTACGATTTCCAATAACAGCACAATCCCCAACAGATAAAACTGTTACTGCATGGGCAACACCGGCTTCATCATAAAGACGGGTCATCCCTATTTTTGTTGTAATTAATCCGCTACGTTTCATTTTTTTGCCTTTTTTTGTCAGTGGTTAATGGATTACACACATCCATCAACATACACATTTTATAATTTAATTTTTACATCAACACCTGATGCCAAATCCAACTTCATCAATGCATCAACTGTCTGAGGGGTTGGATTAACAATATCTACAACCGCTTTATGATTGCGGATTTCGAATTGTTCACGTGATTTTTTATCAACGTGTGGTGAACGGTTCACTGTAAACTTTTGAATCAAAGTTGGCAAGCGAACTGGTCCAACGACATCGGCGCCGGTGCGCTTTGCTGTTTTAACTATTTCTTCTACTGATTCCATCAAGACCCTGTGGTCAAAAGCTATTAATTTGATGCGAATCTTAGATGCAGGTACCATTGTTCGTTTTCCTTATTTTAAGTTGATTTGCGGGCTAAAGGATAAACCATTAACCCGCAAATTGCAACAATTATTTAACAATTTTTGATACAACACCTGCACCAACTGTACGTCCGCCTTCACGGATAGCAAAGCGGCGACCTTCGCTCATAGCAATAGGTGCAATCAATTGCACGCTGATACGAACGTTATCACCTGGCAATACCATTTCTTTGTCAGCTGGCAAAGTAATTGTACCTGTTACGTCTGTTGTGCTGAAGTAGAACTGTGGACGATAGTTAGAGAAGAATGCTGTATGACGGCCACCTTCTTCTTTTGTCAAGATATAAACTTCAGCTTCAAAGTCTGTGTGAGGTGTAATAGAACCTGGTTTGCAGATGATTTGACCACGTTCTACATCTTCTTTCTTTGTACCACGCAACAACAAACCTACGTTATCACCGGCTTCACCTTGATCCAACAATTTGCGGAACATTTCAACGCCAGTAACTGTTGTTTTTTGTGTTGGTTTCAAACCTACGATTTCGCATTCGTCACCTACTTTGATAACACCAGATTCGACACGACCTGTTACCACTGTACCACGACCTGTGATAGAGAACACGTCTTCGATTGGCATCAAGAATGGTTTATCAATTGGACGTTCTGGCATTGGGATGTATGAATCACATGCAGCCAACAATGCATCGATAGATTCTTTGCCCAAACCGTCGTTTTTGCCTTCCAAAGCGGAAATAGCAGAACCACGGATGATAGGAGCATTGTCACCGTCGAAGTCATTTGCAGACAACAATTCACGGATTTCCATTTCAACCAATTCCAACAATTCAGGATCGTTAGCCAAATCGCATTTGTTCAAGTAAACTACGATTTTTGGAATACCTACCTGACGTGCCAACAAGATGTGTTCACGTGTTTGTGGCATTGGACCATCAGTTGCAGCAACCACCAAGATAGCACCGTCCATCTGAGCAGCACCAGTGATCATGTTTTTAACATAGTCAGCGTGGCCTGGGCAGTCAACGTGAGCATAGTGACGATTTGCTGTTTCATATTCAACGTGAGCAGTGTTAATTGTTATACCACGTGCTTTTTCTTCTGGTGCATTATCGATTTGATCAACACCTTTTTGTGCGTCGATACCAACGCCATAGTAGTGAACAATTGCAGCTGTTAATGTTGTTTTACCGTGGTCAACGTGACCAATAGTACCAATATTAACGTGTGGTTTTGTTCTTACATACTTTTCTTTTGCCATAGTTTTCTCCTTAGGCTGTTAGTTATTTAAGTTTGTAAACTGTTTATTTTGTCATTTTTTTGATTACTTCGTCAGCAACATTTTGTGGCACTTCGTCATAGTGTGACAATTCCATGTATGGATTTGCACGACCTTGTGACAAAGAACGTAATGTTTTGACATACCCGAACAAATTCGCCAGAGGGACAAACGCAGTGATTAACTGGCTGCCGAATCTGGTTTCGATACCATTGATTTGTCCGCGGCGACTGTTCAAATCGCCAATAATGTCACCGACGTATTCTTCCGGTGTGTTAACCGAAAGCTTCATAATCGGTTCCAATAATTTCGGTGATGCTTTCTTCATCGCTTCGCGGAAGCAAGCACGCGCCGCAATTTCAAAGCATAACACATTAGAGTCAACTTCGTGATATTTACCATCTACCAATGTGGCCTTGAAATCTACTGTTGGATAGCCAATCAAAACACCTGTTTGTTGTGCTATCTTCAAACCTTTTTCTACACCTGGGATGTATTCTTTTGGAATCGCACCACCAACAATCTTGTTTTCAAATTCATAGCCTGCGCCTGGTTCCAATGGTTCAAATTGGATTTTAACCTGAGCGTACTGACCAGAACCACCAGATTGTTTTTTATGTGTATATTCTTCCAAAACTGGTTTACGGAAAGTTTCACGATATGCGATACGTGGTTCACCGACATTAACATCTACTTTGAATTCACGTAACAAACGATCAACCAAAATTTCCAAATGCAATTCACCAACCCCAGCCAAAATTGTTTGACCAGATTCTTCGTCAACAGATACACGGAAAGAAGGATCTTCTTTGGCCAAAGCTTGCAAGCCCAAAGACATCTTTTCAATATCTGCTTTTGTTTTTGGTTCTACTGCGATAGAAATAACTGGTTCTGGAACGTGAATTGATTCCAAAATAATTGGATTTGCTTCATCGCATAATGTGTCACCAGTAATAGTTTCTTTCATACCAACCAATGTGATAATATCACCAGCTGATGCTTCTTTGATTTCTTCACGTGCATTTGCGTGCATCAACAACATACGGCCAACGCGTTCGCGTTTATCACGGTTTGAATTATAGATATAAGAACCAGAAGTCAATTTACCTGAATAAATACGGATGAACATCAAGTTTCCAACGAAAGGATCGTTTGCAACCTTAAATGCCAAGGCACTGAAAGGTTCTTTTGGATCAGCATGACGTTCTGCTTCTGTTTTGCCGTCCATCTTTGTTCCCTTAATTGCAGGAATATCCAATGGTGATGGCAAATAATCTACGATAGCATCCAACAATGGTTGAACACCTTTGTTCTTAAATGCAGTACCGCACAACACAGGAACGAAGTTTTGTGCAATTGTTCCTTTGCGTAACAATTTTTTGATTGTAGCGACATCTGGGATTTTGCCTTCCATGTATTCTTCCATGATAGCATCATCCAATGTCACAACTTCTTCAATCAATTTGTTGTGCAATTCTTCTGCTTTTTCTTTTAAATCGTCTGGGATTGGTTCAGTAATAGGATGTGAACCATTTTCATCTTCCCAAATAATAGCTTTCATTTCAACAACGTCAACGACGCCTTTGAAATCTTGTTCTTGACCGATTGGGAAATTAACAACCAATGGGTTAGCGCCCAAACGTTCACGAATCATATCAACACAACGGAAGAAGTTTGCACCTGTTCTGTCCATTTTATTAATAAAGCAAATACGTGGAACATTGTAACGATCAGCCTGACGCCATACTGTTTCTGTTTGAGGTTGCACCCCAGACACAGATTCAAATACAGCCACAGCACCGTCCAAAACGCGCAAAGAACGTTCTACTTCCATTGTAAAGTCAACGTGGCCTGGTGTATCAATCAAATTGATACGATGGTCGCGCCAGAAGCAAGTTGTCGCGGCAGAAGTAATTGTAATACCACGTTCTTGTTCTTGAACCATCCAGTCCATAGTTGCTGCACCATCGTGCACTTCACCGATTTTATATGTTTTACCGGTATAGAACAAAATACGTTCAGAAGTAGTTGTTTTACCTGCGTCAATATGGGCCATAATTCCAATATTGCGGTACATATCCAAAGATGCGGTTTTTCCAACTGACATGTGTCTTTCCTTATTTCCTTATTAATTATATTACCAACGGAAGTGAGCAAATGCTTTATTAGCTTCTGCCATTCTGTGTGTGTCTAATTTCTTTTTGAATGCGCCACCTTGACCATTCAAAGCATCACGCAATTCTGCAAACAATCTTTCTTCCATAGAACGTTCGCCACGTTTTCTTGCGAACATAACCAACCAACGCAATGCCAATGTTTGTTGGCGTTCTTTGCGAACTTCTACTGGAACTTGGTAAGTAGCACCACCAACGCGGCGTCCTTTAACTTCAACAGATGGTTTTAATGCATCAATTGCTTCCAAGAAAGTTGTTAATTCATCTTTGTCTTTGTTGAGGGTTTTCAATTTTTCCATTGCACCATAAACGATGTTTTCGGCAACTTCTTTTTTACCATCCCACATAACAACATTAATACATTTTGCAACAACCAGATTGTGATATTTTGAATCTGGCAAGATTTCGCGTTTTGTTGCAGCTTTACGTCTTGACATATTTATTTTCCTTTTTGTTTCTTCACTTGGTTTCCCAAATTACTCACACCGAAAAACGATGTGTATTATTTACTACCTTTTGCGCCGTACAAGGAACGACCCTGTTTTCTGCTTTCGACGCCTTTTGTATCAAGAACACCACGAATAATGTGATATTTTACCCCTGGCAAGTCCTTTACACGACCACCACGAATCATAACAACACTGTGTTCCTGAAGGTTATGACCTTCGCCTGGAATGTATGCAGTTACTTCGTGACCATTAGCCAATTTAACACGCGCAACTTTACGTTGAGCAGAGTTAGGTTTTTTAGGTGTAGTGGTATAAACACGTGTACAAAC
The DNA here is from genome assembly GCA_902798205.1 of uncultured Pseudomonadota bacterium. Taxonomy (GTDB): domain Bacteria; phylum Pseudomonadota; class Alphaproteobacteria; order Rs-D84; family Rs-D84; genus Enterousia. The sequence continues at coordinate 20,849 of CADBVV010000001.1, forward strand.
ACCGCGTTTTTGAGGATTCGACATCATATCAGGTGCAGTAGATTTTACTGCAACTTTTTTACGTGGTTTCCGAATCAGTTGATTTACTGTTGGCATTCAAATTCTCTTTGTTTTTTTATTCACTTTTTTCCATACGAAACCCGCAGGCAGACTTATTTCCGGCGCATTGCGCCTGATTATAAATCTCGCATAGGTTGCGGTTTTCTGTTACTTCTTACTTTCCTTCATTACACGGAAAGCAAGCATATTATAACCCGACCCCGAAAATTGTCAAGGAAAATATCCGACATTTTTTTGAAAAAACCGCTAAAAATCTATACTTTGACACATTTAACGAATGACAAATAAAAAATAAGTCTAAACAACATAATAACACATAAAAAAAAGCCCGTTCAACCGAACGGACCTTTTTATTTGTTTTTGGTTTGGATTAGAAATCGATACCGAAAACAAGTAGATTTTACAAGCGCAACGCGCACAGTAAAATCGTTACGGTTTCCGCCAGAATGTCAACGGCACAACATGTGCCGTTTGAAAATGACAATTTTCATGGGCGCCAGCCCCAGACACGCATGGCGAATACGAGAATACACAATTAGAAAAATCATAAAAACGCAGTTTTTTAATACGAGTTTTTATAGATTTTTATTATTGCGTATCAAGGCATAAAAAAAGCCCGTTCAATCGAACGGACCTTTTTATTTGTTTTTGGTTTGGATTAGAAATCGATACCGAATTTAACACCACCACCAAAACCTTTTTCAAAGCCCCAACCTTTTTCAGATCTCAAAGCTTCTTGTTCGCCTTTCCAATGATTCAAAGTACCATTGATGTACAAGCCAACATATTTTGTTGCATCGATGTTAAAGTTTGCAGCCAATGTTCCGGTCCAAACACCTTCATTTTCCATTTTTCTGCCTTCTATACCACCCATATATTTGTTATCGTTTGTGACACCTGCATATTCAACACCTGCAACCATATTGAAGTGAGATGTAAAGATGTATTGTGCATCCAATCCCAATGCCCATGCATGCATACCATGGTTACCCCAGTTGAAAGATTCAGAATTCAAATAGTTGTACAATGCATGACCTGCGATTGTCCAAGAATTTGCTACATAACCGCCACGAACACCAGCTGTCCACAAATATTGTGTAGCATCTTTATCGAACCATTTGCTATCAGAAGTACCATCTAAATGTTGTGCAGGACGGTTCAAATAGAAACCTGCTGCTTCATAAGCTGCAACAAGGTCTGCTTTCCAGCCACCCATATCCAATGCACGATATGTTGCACCCAATTTCAAGCCATCCCAATTATATTCTTCAAATCCTCTTTTTTCAGACAAAGATGTTGCAACATCAATTGCAAAATGGTCTGTTACACCGTAACCAAAATCTTCAGCCAATGCCCATGTACGAACATCTGGGTTAGAATGTGATGACAAAGCTGTTTCACTAACATGATGACCAGCTTTTGGCATGTATAATGGGTTACCATCAATTACGTTTGCAGCGTGTGCGCCAGAAACAGCGAATACAGCCAACAATGAAGTCAAAGCGATTTTTTTCATTTTTTATCCTTTTTCTCGGTTAAACTTAACGTCAGGCTTTCTTTCCTGATAGGATTATTATCGCACTAAAACAAGAAATATTCAAGAAAATAAATATCTTGCCATATATATTTTTTATGATATAATTTGCGTAAGTTTCGTATGTGTTATTACACATGCGATTTTTTTATTTATTCAATTCTTTCTTGATTTCGCGCCAGATTTCGTGGTTTTTTTGGTGTTCGCTGTAATCGCGCGAAAATTTATGACCACCCCGCCCGTCCGCAACAAAGAATAAATATTTTGTGTTTGCCGGTTTCAAAACACTGCGAATCGCATCACGTCCAACATTAGCAATTGGATGTGGTGGCAACCCGTTATGCGTATATGTATTATAAGGACTGTCTATTTTTAAATGTCCCGACAACAATGGCGCACCATGCATATCGCCTTCGAATTTAGTCAAAGGATAAATAACAGTTGGACAAGATTGCAATCGCATATTGATATTCAATCTGTTCAAATATACACTGGCCACGATCGGCATTTCACGTTTAAGCGGTGTTTCTTTTTGAACAATCGAAGCCAACACCATTACATCGTTCCAATCTTTCAATGGCTTCGGATAATCCATATTTTCAAAAGATTTTTGAACATCCAACATTTTCTTTCTGGCCAAATCAAGAACCGCCAAACGTGTTGTTCCGCGTGCGATTCGATAAGTATCTGGGAAAATATCCCCATCGTGTAAATTACATACTGGCAAATCTTTGTTGCAATCAACATCGCCAGTTAAATACGGGACATTCATCAACATATTTTTGATTTGGATAATTGTGTATCCTTCGGGAATTGTAATTGTGGTTGTTGCAACGCGACCGTGTGATAACATAGATGCAATTGTCCATGCCCCCGCCCCACGTGGCAATTCATATTCACCAGCCATTATTTTCCCACCGTTTAATTTGATTGAAAAATTAAACAAACTTTTAGATTTAATAATATTGTTTTTATAAAGGTAATTTGTCATACCTGTAACAGATGCACCACGTGGCACAACAACACTTATCGGGTTACGAACCGGCGACCAAATATTAAAAATGAAATAAACAACAAACACAACCACACAGGCAATAGCCAGCGCAAATTTGGTCCATTCTTTGATGTTTTTGAATCTTCTTTTTGATATTTTTATCATAACCTGAAAGTATAAATAGTATTTTACATAAAGCAATAAAATATATTTTCTCTTGTTATTTTTTATACTATGTTTAAGAATACTTTCGTTCTTTCGGGGTGTAGCGCAGTCTGGTAGCGTGTTTGTCTGGGGGGCAAAAGGTCACGGGTTCAAATCCCGTCACTCCGACCAAAAAATTTAAAACCGCCATTTTGGCGGTTTTATTATTTAATCTTTCTTAATATCTTCAAATCATGTAAAAATTCAATAATCAATACAATCTGCCAAACAAAAAATACAATTGTCACAATATCATCACACATATGATTTTCGATGATATCAACTAATGAAAAAATATACCCTTGTTCTGTTGTAACAAAAAGCATTGCTGTTTCCCATGCAAACATTGTGAATCGTTTATCTATAATTGGAATTATTTTTCCTTTTTCGTCATAAACAATATTACGGACACATTTTGTTTTATATACAAGATGCTTTATCACAAATACAATCACACATATAAATATTTGAACAAGAATATTATACCATATCCATTTTTTTTCAAAAGCACCGTTTGCTATACCGGAAAAATCATAATCATATTTAATCATATCTGGAACAGAATCCCAGTATATATAAAACATCGCTATTTCTATGGCCAAAACTATAAACGTTACAATTATGGATATTGATGTTCTGAACTTAATTCCACGCAAATTTCTTTTGGACAAAAGCATTTTTATAAATTGTATAAATGACGCCAGCATATTTTCCCCGTTTAATTAAGATATTTTTCATATAATATTTAATAAAGTACAGGAAAACAAGCATATATTTACACAAAAAATGTTTTTATGGTCGGGGCAGTGCCTCGATACACAATAAATAAAATAAAAAAAATCTTGTGAACTTCGATTTTTTAATATTTTCTTAATTGTGCATTCTCGTATTCACCATGCATGTCTTGTGGACTATCGCCCACGAAAACTTCGTTTTCAAACGGTAGATTTCCGTACCGTTGACATTCTGGTGCATCTTGTTGCCCCAACCCAAACATAAAATTAAAACCACCACAAAAGTGGTGGTTTAAATTTTGGTCGGGGCAACAAGATTCGAACCTGCGACCTCTACGTCCCGAACGTAGCGCTCTACCAGACTGAGCTATGCCCCGAAAGCAACCCTATTTTACATTTTGTTTTTGATTTTTCAATGCGATTTTTACACCTTCAAACATTTTACGTGCATCTTTGTCCATTGGAACAAAAGCGCCCGTACTGTTTGTTTTACCGGTATAAAACCAAACATTATCACGCAATGTTTTATATTCAACCAATTTATAAAGCGAATTCAATACTGTAAATTCTTTTGGAAAATTGTGTTTTACACCCTTTTCAAAACAATAAATCGTGCGATGAATAAATCTGATTGGACATTTTCTTTGTATTAACGCAATAATTAAATCGTTTAAAAAACCCTGTTCTTTTTCAATTGATTTACTTTTGCGTGCACTTTTCCACATTTCTTGCATATCAGATAAAACAAAAGGTCGTTTATTTATATCTTGGTCCAACATTGAATCAAAATTATAAATTCTGTTTACATAATTATATAATCTTTTGCATTCATCATTTGATTTATCAAACTTACGTGTTGTTGGTAAACCATCAATAAAAATTGTATATTTGGGTTTTGATTGTCCATATTGAAATAAATCAATTGTCGCCAACAAAGTTTTATCTGTGGAATAAAGATAAAAAGAATCTTTGTTCGCCACAGAAATTTTTGCACCACCCTGTACCAATGCATTTATTTCGTTTTGTGCAATTGCAACTTTTTCTTTATCTGACATCGCCCTTTCCTTTTCTTTATACAAACGCATTATTTAACGCGTTTCAAAATTAAACTGGCGTTTGTCCCCCCAAAACCAAACGAATTACTTAATGCCGCATTAACTTCACGTTTTTGCGCTTTATTTGGAACCAGATTGAAATCACCAACTTCATCAATTGGATTTTCCAAATTAATTGTTGGTGGAACAATATTATCACGAATCGCCAGCGCAGAAAAGATTGCTTCGATTGCACCGGCTGCACCCAACAAATGTCCAGTCATAGATTTTGTTGATGACATACATGTATTGCCATTACCAAACAATTCTTTGACAGCGACCAATTCGCCAACATCGCCCAAACCTGTTGATGTTCCATGTGCATTTACATAATCAATTTCTTCTGGTTTCAAACCAGATTTTTCCAATGCAATTAACATGGCGCGTTTGCCACCTTCACCATTTGGTGCCGGTGCAGTGATATGATGCGCATCCGCAGACATACCAAAACCAGCAACTTCGGCATAAATTTTTGCACCACGTGCAACGGCATGTTCATATTCTTCCAAAACCAAAATACCTGCGCCTTCGCCGATAACAAACCCATCACGATCCTTATCCCATGGACGTGATGCATGTTCTGGGTCATCATTTCTTGTACTTAATGCACGCATAGCGGCAAATCCAGCCATACCTATACGGCACACTGCAGATTCAGAACCACCGCAAATCATAATATCCGCATCACCACGTTTGATTATTTCTGCGGCTTCACCAATGGCATGTGATCCTGTTGCACATGCTGTGGACATCGCAATGTTTGGACCGCCAAAACCATATTTAATTGAAATATATCCCGCAGGCATATTTACAATAGATTTTGTAACAAAGAACGGGCTTATAAAACGCGCACCATTTTTAAGCATTTCTGTATCGGTATCGGAAATCGAAGAAATTCCACCGACACCACTGCCGACTGAAACACCAACACGATTTTTATCACCATCATAATCGATAAGATTCGCATCATTTAAAGCCTCTTTTGCAGCGACCAACGCATACAAAGAAGTTTTTTCCATCTTTCTTTGTTCACGCGCATCAACTGCGACATCTGGATTATATTCCCCTGGATTAGTTCCGCAAACTGGTACGCCTGCAATCTGTGAAGAAATATCAGAAACGTCAAATTCGGTAACTTTTCTGATACCACTTTTACCATCTAATAAATTTTTCCATGCGAATTCTATACCTGTACCAACTGGTGAAACAATTCCCATACCTGTGATAACAACTCTTTTCATAAATAAATCCTTTTTATAATCTTTGTCGCGCAAATCATACAATAAAATAAATATTAAATCAACGACATAAAAACGATGCCACCGAAACGGTGGCATCATTATCTTTTAATGATTCAGAAGCAATTATTTTGCGTGTGCTTCGATATATGCAACAGCATCACCAACAGTTGTCAATTTTGTTGCTTCTTCATCAGGAATTGTGATATTGAATTCTTTTTCAACTTCCATAACAAATTCTACAACGTCCAAAGAATCAGCACCCAAATCATTTACGAAAGATGCAGTTTCTACGACTTTTGCTTTATCAACACTCAATTTATCGCTTACAATATCTGTTACTTTAGCTAAAATTTCATCATGTTTTGACATTTTTTATCCTTTGTTTGTGTTAATCTTGTGGCCCGTTTTTCCCAGGCGCCTTTCTTAACAAATTATCATTTTATCATACTTGTGTCAAGGAATTATAACAAACGATAACAAAGTGTTGACTTTTTCAAAAAATATATTATGCGAATAATTCGTCCAACAAATCGTTCATATTATTACGCAAATTATCCTTGTCTGGATTCCAAACCAATGCATGCATTAAAAACTTATTAACATCATCCATTGTAACATCAGGCATATTTGCTTTTGTTGTTACATGTTTCCATGCAGTACGCGGATCAATTATATGGAAACGTCCACGTCCCACAAACACCCATTCGCCATCTTGGGGTAAATCTTGCAACAATAAAACAGCCCTGTCAGACAACGGCATATCGCCCCACATATCATGATTGAAATCTAAATCTTCCCAACGCATTTTAAATATTTTTGTCTTTGGCGCAAAACCGTAAACCAACATTAAAAATGCAGCACGCAAATTAATATCTTTTTCTTTATTTATTACAGACAATAATTTTTTCAAACCAGATTTAGTCAATTTTCTTTCACGTCTTACAACTGTGATTTTTTCAATATCATCTGTTGGGTTATCTTTTCTGTACCCCATATCGACGGCATAATTAAAAATGCTTTGCAACAATTCTTGCATACGCAGTGCCATCGAACGACCCGCAATATTATCCAATGATTTTTGTAAATCTTGTTTCGTTATATTTTGGATATTTTTATCAAACAAAGAATCAAAATGTGCATTTATCGCACGTTTCAATTTTGTCATAGAATCTTCACTGCGACGGACCTTGCGTTCAAGATACGATTGCACAAAATCTTTGAAAGAAATTTTCTTTCGTCTGTTTGGCACTTTCTTTAATGCTTCACTTAAAACTTCACCAACTTTGGCACGCGCTTCTTCAATGTCTGTTTCTGGATATTTACCAATAATGATTCGTTTATCACGTCCATTAACACGTTTTCGCACAAAGAAACTTTTCACACCGCGTTGTGTTATATACATACGCAATCTTGGTTCAGACAAATCTTGGACAACATCAAATCCTGTTTCCGGTGCAGGAAGACTGTCCAGAATATAAGAATTAAAGAAAAATTGATGTGCCATTTTATTTTCCTTTATTTTGTGTGTTGTTTCCAGAAACGAAAATTATCCAGTAATTTTTGTTTTGCCTGATTTTGTTTTTCTTGTGCCATTTTGAATTGTGCATACAAAGATTGATATTGAACCAGATCTTTAAAAGCATCACAATCACGACAAAAAGTTTCGTAAATTGTCCCATCTTCAAGATTATTCATGCATCTTTGTACTTGTTTTTCTGTATAAACTTTATTCTCGCCAATATGATCAAACGGATTATATATCACATAAAAGCAAGGATATGCATGACACATATGCGAATATGTATCCATGTATTGTTTGCATTCTTGTGGTTGTGTTTTTGGATCTGGGGCAGATTTTATAAATGCAGATTCTATAGAAATATTGTGTCCAAAATGTGGCAAAGAAACCTGTCCCAGCATACTATTAAATTGTTTGCTGACATTCTGTTGTGCAACAACAGTGTTCTTTTTTGCTTCTTTCCAATCATGATAATCTTGAATTATTTTCAACATTATTCACCAACCTTTAATGCGTTAATAAATGCAGACTGTGGAATTTCTACATTACCAAAAGTGCGCAGACGTTTTTTACCTTCTTTCTGTTTTTCTAATAATTTTCTTTTACGTGTAATATCACCACCATAACATTTTGCGGTAACATCTTTGCGATATGCAGCAATTGTTTCACGCGCAATAATCTTGCCCCCTATGGCTGCTTGTAATGGAATTTTGAATTGATGACGTGGAATTAAATCTTTCAATTTTTCAACAATTTGACGTCCGCGTTTTTCTGCTGCTGCGCGATGACAAAGGAACGACAAAGGTTCCACATTTTCATCATTTACCAAAATAGAAACTTTGACCAAATCACTTACGCGATAATCATATAAAACATAATCAAATGAAGCATATCCAGATGACAAAGATTTTACACGATCATAAAAATCAAACACTATTTCTGACAAAGGTAATTGATAGACCAATACGGCACGATTCCCGACATATGAGATATTTTCTTGGACACCACGACGTGATGCACATAATTCCATAATTGCGCCCAAATATTTATCTGGCATCATAATTGTTGCACGCACCCATGGTTCTTCGATAGATTCAATACGTGTTATATCTGGCATATCAGCAGGATTTTCCAAATCCATTGTTGAACCGTCACGTAAATGAATTTTATAAAGCACGCTTGGCACCGTATTGATAAGCGACAAATTAAATTCACGATTTAATCTTTCACTTATAATTTCCATATGCAGCAATCCTAAAAATCCACAACGCAAACCAAAACCCAACGCCGAAGATTTTTCGGTAGTAAATACAAACGAGGCATCATTTAATGCTAATTTTTCAGCCCCTTCACGCAGGTCTGGATAATCATTAGCTTCTACCGGAAAGAAAGACGAAAATACCACTGGAACCGATGGTTTAAATCCAGGCAACATTTCAACATCGCTTTTGGCATCACAAATTGTATCACCAACTTTGCAATCATGGATTGTTTTCATACCAGTAATAATAAAACCAATTTCACCAGTTGAAAGCGAATCTACATTTTCCATTTTTGGTGTAAAATAACCAACCTTTTCAACAACATATTCTGCACCAGTTGCAATGAATTTTATTTTTTGTCCGCGTGATAATTTCCCATCAACAACACGAACCAAAACAACAACCCCCAAATATGAATCATACCAGGAATCTACCAACAATGCGCGCGTTGGTGCATTTTCATCGCCATTTGGTGCAGGCAATTTATTTACTATTTCTTCCAATAATTCAGGAACCCCCGCCCCGGTTTTACCAGAAACACACAATGCATTTGATGCGTCCATACCAATAACATCTGCAATTTGTTCACGTGTTGATTGAACATCACTGGACGGCAAATCAATTTTATTTAACACCGGCAACATTTCCAAATCATTATCCAGCGCAAGATATGCATTGGCCAATGTTTGTGCCTGAACCCCCTGGGTTGCATCAACCAAAATAATCGCACCTTCACATGCCGCCAAAGAACGCGATACTTCATAAGAAAAGTCCACATGTCCAGGCGTATCCATCAAATTTAATTGATATGTTTCACCATTTTTTGCCTTGTAATTCAAACGAACAGTTTGTGCCTTGATAGTAATTCCGCGTTCACGTTCAATATCCATAGAATCAAGAACCTGCGCTTTCATTTCACGAGATTCCAGACCGCCAGTATATTCAATCAAACGATCAGATAATGTAGATTTACCATGATCAATGTGCGCAACAATTGAAAAATTTCTGATATTACTCTGCTTCATCCTTTCCCCACATTATTTTACATATCTAAATTATTCAACAATTCTTCGATTCGGTTTGCACGTTCCAATGTATCATCATAAACAAATCTTATTTCTGGAACATATTTTTGGTCTATTTTTTGCGCCAATTCAAAACGCACCATTTTTGTTATTTCGTCCAATCTTTTCTGGGTTGCTTCTATATTATCATGCGCATAAAAGAATATCTTTACGAATTGCATTCCACCGTGAGCCTCTGCCCCAACCAGTGAAACACCGTTTATCAATTTATCATCAAAAAAATTACGTTGTAAAATTTCCGCGACCAAGGTTTGAACCTTGCTGGCTATTTTTTCAGATCTGTTAGAATTGGTTTGTTTTTTCATCATAATAATACATTTCCTTTGCGGCAATGATACACTGGTATATAAAAATTACAAGAAAATTATTAAAGATGTTGAACAAGTATTTGAAATCTTATATTATGGTGTCTATGAAAATAATAAATAAAATCTTGGACAAATCATCAAAGCCTTGGTATGCATGGATTGTGTTTTTAATGACCGTCTGTGAATCAATATTCCTTTTTATCCCACCAGAAGTCTTTATGACCCCGGCAATTGTGGCGGATAAAAAACGCGCCCGACCAATTGTTTTGGCTGCCGCGATTGGTTCGCTTGTTGGTGGTGCAATTACTTATTTAATAGGGCTTTGGTTATTTGACACCGTTGGTATGTGGTTAATTGAACATTTTGCCAGTTTGGAAAAATTCGAATTGACCAAGGCATTATTTACCAAATATGGTGTGCTGATTATTATTGCAACTGCGGTAACACCTATCCCGTACAAATTATTGGCATTGTGTGCTGGATTTCTGGAATATCCTATTCTTGTTTTCTTGGGGGTTTCTGCGATATTCAGAACTGGCCGTTTTGCAATAATCGGATTTTTGCTTTGGCGCTTTCAAGAACAGGCAAATTTAATCGTAAAAAAATATTCTTGGCAATTGACAATTGGCGCAATCGTGTTCGCATTATTGGGTCTGTTAATAATAACTGTGTTATAAAATACCCTTGCCCAGATATAATTTTTTTACTATGATAAATGTCATGACAGAAACAACTATATCTTTTGCAAATGTATCAGCAACATACGACAACAAACACGATGTTTTATCAGACGTGTCTTTTAATATAAGTGGTGGTGCTTTTTATTTTTTAACAGGTGCAAGTGGTGCCGGTAAAACAACACTTTTGCGATTGATATATCAATTACACAAACCATCCAATGGAACAATCAAACTTTTCGGCAAAGATTGTAGCGAATTATCACGTGATGAAATTTCTGTATTGCGTCAAAAAATGGCAATCGTTTTTCAAGAATATTCTTTGATTTCACACATGACTGTATTTGATAACGTTGCATTACCATTACGCGTTCGTGGATTTGGTAATGACAAAATTAAAAAGTTGGTTACAAAAACACTTGAATGGGTTGGTTTGGGAAAATATGCGAATGCTTATCCAATGGAATTAAGTGGTGGACAACAACAACGCGTATCTGTTGCACGCGCCATTATTATTCAACCATCTATATTATTGGCAGACGAACCAACAGGCAATCTTGATGATGAAAATGCTTCGCGTCTTATGGAATTATTTATTCAAATGAACAAGATGTTCGGAACAACTGTTATATTGGCAACCCACAATAAAAAATTGTTGGAAACATATAAATTCCCGGTAATCATGGTTGATAATCATCATGTTACTTTTTCTGGTGCAAACACAGAAAATACCACACGTAAATGGAAGGGACCACAACCACAAAATTATTTTTCAGAAATTTCTAAACAATTTGAAGATATTGGTAAAGCATAATGAAAAAGACAAAACTTGTATTTTCACTGGTTCGCGAACAATCCATGTTTATGACGGTGGTATTGTCTGTTTTAACTTTCTTGTCCGTATTATCTTTGGGTATCGCATTGGCGGTTGGTGGTGGCGTTATTCGTTGGAACAATCAATGGAACAGATATGCAACAATTCAAATAACAAATCCTGATAATACAAATTATGTAAAAAAAGTATTTGAAGAAAATGCGGCCAAATTTGACAACATCCAGGAAATATCTAAAAACGAAATGGAACATTTGTTGCAACCATGGATGTCAAGTGGCGCAAAAATAAATAACTATTTACCAACTATGTTTGAAGTAAAATTGAAAAAATCTTCTGACATGGCATTTATCAAAGAAAAAATCGCACCACGCGCAAAATTCTTGGCGCACACATCCGCTTTAAAAACATCTATTTCTGCCGGATGGAAACTGGTATCCATAACAACATTAATTTTATTATTGATGTTGGTATCTATCGGTGTTTGTGTATCATGTATATCGCGAAACATCGCAATGTTACACAAACATGAATTGGAAATATTAAACCAGGTTGGCGCCACAGATAATTTTGTTGCAAAACAAATGCAAATTATTGTTGCAAGAATAAGTTCCATTGCTTGTCTTGTTGGTTTTGTGTGTGCAACACCAATTATTTTAATGATATTATCAACCGCACATTCTGCACGGGTTGGTTTAATGTCCACATTATCTTTATCAACATCAGATTGGATTATTTTGATGTTATTACCGATAATGATTATTATGTTTTCAGTTTATATAACAAAAAGAACAACTTTTAAAATACTATCAGAAAATTGATGAAATATATTCCTGCATCTTTGGTGTTAATTTTTTGTTTCGTATTCGGTGGAATAATGTTCAAATCGATGACCCCGCCAAGATGCGAATCTTTACAACAAGATGACAGTATATTTGTATTAACAGGAGATGCACGCCGTATTCCATACGCAATAAAAAAATTAGATTCTTTACAATATGGAAATCTTTATGTTATTGGCGCGGGTGTAACATCAATACCCAATCACGTACATGTAAATGTTGAATCCGCATCTAAATCTACTTATCAAAATGCATTGGCAATCAAAAAAATAGTCCAAGATAAAAAACTTAATCGCGTGGTCGTTGTCACAACAGAAGACCATATGAATCGCGCATTGTATTTATTAAGAAATACTTTGCCAGAAACAGATATTGTTGCATGCCCCGCTTCATTAACAGGCATGCCAGCACCAATACGTGTAAAACGTTGGGCCATTGAATATGTAAAATACATCGTCACAATGTTTGGTATAAAGGAAAGTTAAAAATGTTACGAACTTTAATATTTAAATTTGTTCTTGTTATATGGTTTTTGATGTGGACGCCATTACTTTTAGTTGGGTTAATATCTTCAAAACTTGAACGCCAGTTTGTATTAGCAGATGCATGGGGGGTATTATTTCTTACACGAATTATCGCCGGTATAAAATATAAAATACATTACCCATCAACAAACGAAGACGGTATCCCTTTGAAACACAATATAAATCAAAGACTTGATGGACGTTCCATTATTGCATCAAAACATATGTCCATGTTGGAAGTCGCGATATTGGTCACCCATGTCCCAAATTGTTTCTTTATAATGAAACGCGAATTATTATGGATTCCTGTTTACGGTTGGGCGTTTTGGAGAATCGGGCTTATCGGCGTAAACAGAACACGTGGTGCAACAAATATGAATATATTGGCTAACAAAGTTACAAAACATATTATGGACGGAATGACACTTATAATATTCCCCGAAGGAACCAGGGCCACACCAAATCAAAAAATACAATTAAAACGTGGATTATTGTTTTTGGCATCACATTTAAAATTGCCTATAACCCCAGTTGGTGTAGATACGGGATTATATTGGCCAAAACATGGAAAAATGCGCCCTGGAACAACACACATATATTTTGAAAGCGAATTGCCTTCATCGGCAACACTGGAAGAAATTCACGAAGCAATAAATCGTCACAGCTGTTAATAAATCATTTATTACACCACGATTTACGTTTACCACCAGAATATGCACGTCCAACTTTTTCTTTGACTAAAACCAATCCGATATCACGGTTGGCAGAATCATAGACATTTGCATCAATACGGCCTGCATATTTGTCATTGGTTATATTTTTTATTTCTATGACAGAACCGGATGGGATCAATTCTTCCAATCTTTGTTTGGCATATTTTGCACGCTTGATTTCAGATTCACAATCACCATGTAATTCTGGGGTATCAACATTACGCAAGCGAACTTTGACAGACATAACCTCTGTTTTATCTGCCAAAATAATATCACCAACAAAAGTATCCCCATCAATCACATGCGCAACACGCACAGGGGTTGCCAAACAATTTTGACCAACAAGAAACATACAAAATAACAAAAATCTTTTCATTATGGTAATTTTGGAGACCATGTAGGTTCTACACCATTTATCCCATCTTTTAATTCGATATCATACATATTTTGACCGGTAATATCTACACTGCGGATATGGCTGATACGTTCTTCACCATCTTCTGCGCGTTCTGTTTCATAGTACACTACGCGACGTGATCCGGGCGCCCAAGACGGCGCTTCCATATACCAACCACCCGCCAATATCTTTTCATGGCGCCCCTGAGGATTCATAATACCGATATAGAAAGTGTTTTCTGCAATTTTTGTAAAGGCGATATAATTTCCGTCTGGCGACCATGCAGGTGTAGCATAACGCCCCTCCCCAAAAGTTATACGATTTTGTTTACCTGTTTTTAAATCCAGCACATGTATCTGTTGTGAACCAGAACTGTCTGAATTAAATGCCATATAACGACCATCCGGGGAATAAGATGGGCTGGTATCAATATGTTTACCAAAAGTTAATTGACGCAAAACTTTGGTTGTAATGTCATATTCATAAATATTTGTAATACCATTCTTTACCAAAGATAATGCAACACGATTACCATCTGGTGAAAAACGTGGCGCAAAACTCATACCACCAAAATTACCCAATTTTGTTTGATCACCTGTTTCTAAATCCAAAACCCAAACCATTGGGTCATCATTTCTGTATGATAAAAATACCACACTGGACATATTAGGCGAAAAATGTGGTGACATAACAAAAGTCTTCTTATCAGATAAATAACGCATGCCATAACCATCTTGATCCATAATCGCCATACGTTTTACACGATTATCCACAGGACCAGTTTCGGCAATAAATACTATTTGTGTATCAAAATACCCTATTTCGCCTGTCAATCTTTCATAAATTGCATCCGCCATTATGTGTGCAAGTCTGCGAACAGATTTCTTGGAAGCAATCAAACTTTGGGCTTCTATTTGTTCTTTGCCGTTCACATCCCACAAATAAAATTCCAGTTTATAATTATCTTTGCCTTCTGGTTTTATACTTGCCTGGACAAGGGCCTGTGTTTTTATCGCAGCCCAACTTTTAAAATTAGGCATTTCATTCATTTTTACATATTCAGGAAATGCATCATGATTAACAATTCTGAAAAGGCCTGTGCGTTTTAAATCATCTTCGACAACCTGTCTTAACATTTTGACATCTGAACTGGATACTTTGCCATTTGTTTCAAACTTTTGAACAGCAATCGATGTCGGATCAATTCCACCAGCAACAATATCAACATGCAATTCTGCACGTGCATTTGATACAAACAAAACCGACACAACAGCCATAAAAAACGATAATAATTTACGCATAAAAAATCCTTTCCTTTTAATACAGAGATGATTCTAGCACACATTAATACAAAAAAGCAAAAATTAAAAGTCATACACACCACAATACAAATGCCTATATTTCCGCCATCACAGACGTATACATAAATGTATTGACAAATGTAAATACAATGATATAGTCAGTTGTAATTACTAAAGTATAGGAGTTGGTATATGCCTAATGTAATGCAACAATTATTCGTTATGAATATTGAAACCTTGCTGAAAGAATATGCTGCCTTTCGTGCATTTAATAAATCGGATTGCGTAATAAATATGCGAATTCCACATCAAATATTGGAAAAAATTAAAGAATTGGCAGACGCACAACACGTTCCATATCAATCATTAATATCATCTGTTTTATTTTCATTGGCTAATGTTGACGAATCTAAAAAGGATTAAAAATGATAAGTACATCCCCTTCCCCACGCGAAGCAAATATTTACAAAGCGTTAAATCAACGTCGTTATCAAGACAACCGCTCCCTTTTTGACAACCAAGAAACATCTTCTTATTGGACATTGTCAGATTTAACCATTTTATACCCAAACTATTTTGATATAAGCCAACCGATTTCAAGTTCTGTTATCACAAAAATAAACAGCATGGTTTTTAAAGCCATACCTGCATTTCAAAACTTAACACCACAACCAATTCATATATTAAATTTTAAAGAAGATTACAACGCATTTGTAAAAGAAGCCCACGAAATAAAATCAATAAAAAACGGCACAAACCAAAAATTATCACCCATTGTTTGCGAATATTTATTTGGCCAAATAAATGGCGCCGAATTTGAACAGGCATATTTTATGTGCCCAAACAGACAAATCGAAGATATAAAATCCATATCAAATCAGATAAGATTTGCCAATGTTCGCACCCAAGTAAAACGTTTAAGCGAAAATTTAGCATCCATTACAAAACATGCCATTGGATCTAATCTGGATTCTTATTCTGACATATGGTCTTATTTATGGTGCAGATTATTCAACGTACAAAGCATGGACATTTTACGTCAAAGATATTGTTTAAAAGAAAATGAAACCATTTTGGATTATATGACATTGGGACCATTAAATTATATGAACAAGATATTGCCAGAAATCTTGTCACGAATTTATGCCAGACCCCATGTTTCAATAGATGAAATAAAATATATTATATCCATTGTTATATCACCGGACCGCATTGCACAATTCACAAAAGATTTTGGTGATCCGGTCACGAATTATACACAAAAGAATACAGAAACCGGTATATTGGCACCAATCAATCGTGCCAGAACAGCGCTGTGGTATAAAACGTACCCTTTATCATTAAAACAAAAATAAAAAAGCCGCCCAAATGGGCGGCTTTTTTATTTCAATTGTTCTTATATTATTAAACATTACCAAAGTTTCTGATAATATCTTCACAACCAATAAGTCTTGCACCTGTTGCAGACATAACGAACGATAACAATACACCAACCAAGAATAACAAGCTGAAACCAACCAATAATCCTTGGCCCTTTTCTTTGATATCTTTCATTTCTGCTTTACCAGATGAAATATATCCCCATGCCCAACCTGCGATATAGAACGCAGCACCAATAAATGCCATTGTACGAAGCAAATTAAATACACCGGATAAACTTTGTAAAGCAGCGCACATACCATTATCAGCAGCAAATGCAGGAACAGATACCATTAAACCAATCAAAGCAAAATTGATTTTATTCATAACTTTTTTCATATAAAAACTCCTTTCTTTCGTATTATTTTATCACAAAAAACACATATTAACAAATAAAAAAAGCGTCATCTTTCAAGATGACGCTTTTTTATAATCGATATTGATTATCCAGCATATGCAGGAACAATAACATATCTGTTTTTCAAAACTTGTTTTTTACCACATGTTTTGCAACCACATTTTGACGCCACAGGTTCTTCTGTCGCTGCAGGAATAATCGCTTTTCTGTCGTTGCGTTGTGAATAACCATATGTATCATTCAAATACAAATCTTCACATCTTACATTGTTGTATACAACTTTCTTGGCATCTTTCAATGTACGAATTTCGCTATTAAATTCTTTACCTTTTTCATTATAGTAATAAACACAGTTATCACCTTCCTGACGGTAACGAACATCAGTTTTGTAATAATCATAGCCAGAACAGCCGGCGATTAATGTAAAACCTAATAAAGACAAAATAACTTTTTTCATTTGTTTTCCTTTTGTTAACTCTTTAATCAAATTTTGACACAAATATTTCTGTTGTCAAGATTTAATATTAAATCACAAAAAAACACTCTTTTATGATATAATATCACAGAAAAGGAAGAAAAACAAATGCACTACTCTAATTTTGGACTTGCCAACACAAAAACACTTCTTAAACGCGCTTTACAAAACGGTTATGCTGTGCCGGCATTTAATTTCTATAATATGGAAACATTGGACGCAATATTAACCGCCGCACGAATAACACAAAGCCCGATTATATTGGCCGTATCCGAAGCTGCCCTTGAATATATGAGTGGAGATATATTGATGGGCATGATTCGTGGTGCAAAATACGAACCTGGCCAAATAGCATTACACCTGGATCATGGGCACAGTTTTGAAATTTGCAAATATGCCGCCAATATTGGTTTTTCATCTGTGATGTTTGATGGCAGCACATTACCATTAGAACAAAATATTTCCGAATCGCGTAAAATTGCAGATTACGTCCATAAATTTGATATATCCCTGGAAACAGAACTGGGTGTTTTATCCGGCATAGAAGATGAAAACACTAAATCAGAAACACATTCTTATACCAATCCGGATATAGTTAAAAGTTTTGTAAAACAAACACAAACCGATTCGTTGGCCGTCGCAATTGGGACATCTCACGGTGCGTACAAAAGAAAAAGTGAAAAAGAATCTTTGCGATTCGATATATTAAAACAAATTGCTGACAACATACCAAAGGTTCCATTGGTATTACATGGTGCATCAAATATCCCGCAAAAATACATTAAACAAATAAACAAATTTGGTGGCAATATAAAAAACGCACGTGGTATTTCACCATCACAAATTCGTCGCGCAATATCATTACATATTACAAAAGTTAATGTTGAAACCGATTCGCGTTTGGCTTTTACTGCAGCGATTCGGAAAACATTATCAACCAATCCATCCGTATTTAATCCACGCGATTATTTATCAAATGCCAAAGATGAAATGGTGAAAAATTGTATTGATGAAATACAAAATATTATGGGATCTGGCTATAAATTTTAATTAATAAAAAAACCGCCTGTACGGCGGTTTTTCTTCATTTTACAAAAAACAAATTAAAACGGTGCAGATGCGCCGTTGTTATTAAGTGAAGTGTACACAAAGGTACATGAACCCAATAACGACAAGCAGATGTGTCGTTATAATTTATTTTTATTTATTTTGCTCTTTCAACATATTCTAATGTTTCTGTATTAACAACAATTCTTTCGCCTTGTTCAATAAACGTTGGAACCTGAACACGAACACCGTTATCCAAAATTGCTGGTTTACCACCACTGCTGGTTGCTGTTTGACCTTTTAATGCAGGTTCTGTTTCTTCAACAGTTGCAATAACAGTTTTTGGCAATGTGATTGATACAGGATGTCCTTCGACAAAGTTTGCTTTGACCAACATTTCTGGTGCCAAAAATTTCATTTGTTCGCCCAATGATTCATTTGGC
This sequence comes from uncultured Pseudomonadota bacterium, assembly GCA_902798205.1. Classification (GTDB taxonomy): domain Bacteria; phylum Pseudomonadota; class Alphaproteobacteria; order Rs-D84; family Rs-D84; genus Enterousia. The sequence goes on from CADBVV010000001.1 coordinate 39,912, forward strand.
ATTGTGAATTGTTCGTAATCAGATAAATTCATAAAGAATGCATCTGTACCATCAGAATACAAATATTGACATTCAATATCTTCAACCATCAATTTTTCAACTTTATCTTCTGCGCGCCAACGATCGCCGCCTTTATTACCAGAATCAATATCACGAAGATCAGCTTGAACAAAAGCACCACCCTTGCCTGGTTTTACTTTTGTGATAGATGTAACAGAATAACGTTTTCCATTGTGGGAAATAACCCAACCCACACGCATATCATTTGCAATATAAGATGCCATTTGTTTACCCCTTGGTTTAAATTTACCAGATAAGAATATAATAAAGTTTTTGTTTTAGCAACAAAAAATCCGCCACTTTGGGCGGATATAAGCATTTTGTATATTTTTACATACGCATTGGCATTAAAACGAATAATGCGTCTGTATCTTTTTCAGTAGATTTAATAATTGTTGGTGACAAAGATTCTTGCATTTCCATTTGGAATTTATCACCTTCGACCTGACCCGCAACATCAAGCAAGAATTTAACATTAAAGTTAATTGTAAATGTTGCATCACCATTATATTCTACATCTAATTCTTGGGTTGCAGCCCCAGCATCTGGACTGGAAGCACTGATAACCAATTTATTCATAGAAAACGCCAATTGAACAGATTTTGTTTTATCAACACTGGCAACAGAAACCAAATCAACAGCATTAACAAATTGTTTTCTGTCCAAGATAGCAATCTTGTCATTTCCCTTTGGAATAACAACACGATAATTTGGATATTGTGCATCAACCAATTTGCTTGTCAAAGTAGCGGCGCCAACTGTGAAACGTGCCTTGGTATCAGACAATTCAATCAAAACATCGTCAACATTTGCATCTTCTAATAATTTTGACAATTCACCAATAACGCGTCTTGGGATAATAACCGAAGGCATACCTTTCGCTGCTGCAGGTGCATCAATTGCACACAAAGCCATTCTTTGTGCGTCAGTTGCAACGGCAGTTAATTTACCAGTATCTTCAGATATATGGAAATATATACCGCCCAAATGATAACGGACATCATCTGTTGGGATAGCAAATTTTGTTTGGTTAATCAAATGTGCCAAATCACCAGTTGTCATTTGGAATTTTGTGCTTAAATTACCACCAGCCATTGCAGGGAAATTTTCTGCAGGCAATGTTGGCAAATGGAACACTGCACGACCACTGGATACAACCAATTGATCACCAGATTGTTTGAAACTTATTTCTGCATCATCTGGCAATTTACGAACAATATCATACAACATCTGTACAGGTACTGTTGTTTTACCAGCCAATGTAATATCAGCCGCAACATGTTCAACCAATTCTAAATCTACATTTGTTGCAGACAACACCAAATCATCTGAAACTTCGATTTTAACATTAACCAATATAGGCAAAGTAGCACGTTTTTCAACGATAGACTGCATATGCCCCAGCGCACGTATTAAAACCTGACGAAACACTGAAAATTCCATAATTTGCTCCTGTTCTTTTTATTTCATTAATTTCCTGTCTGAAAGTGTACCAAAAAACACCGATTCGGTGCAAGAGCAAATCTAATAAAAAAGAAACTTTATTTTTATTTGACAAAATGATTTTTTATCAAATCATTTTACCAAGATTTTTTCTAATTTATTGCGGATTTTTTTCACATCATCATATTTTTTGATCGTCCCCTTTTCCGCAAACGATATATCGCCTGTTTCTTCGGATACTACCAAAATAATTGATTTTGACATTTCTGACATCCCAAGTGCTGCCCTGTGACGCGTACCATATTTCCACTGCAACTGATTTTGTGACAATGGTAAAATTGCCCCGGCATATTTAATCTTGTTATCTGCAATTATAACAGCACCATCATGCAATGGTGTTTTATTAAAGAATATTGTTAACAATAATTCGCTTGATATAATCGCATCAATCTTTGTGCCATAACGTTCAATGACACCATCATCAATATCTTCTGGAAAAACAATCAAAGCCCCAGTATGTTTTTCTGACATATACGTCACAGCTTTTATTATTTCTTCTACAGATTTTTGTTTGTTTGATGAATTTTTAACATCTTGTCTGAAAGCATATATTATATTCTTCCATCCACGAATATTTCCCATTAACGCTAAAAATTTTCGCAATTCTGGTTGAAAAATAACAATTAATGCAACAGATAAAAACAATGCCAACCAATGTAAAAAACGTCCCAAAAGATGTAAGTGTACCATTGGCAACAAAAAACTTAATGCCCAAATCACACCAAGTCCAAACAACCCACGCACCAGTTTTTCAGAAGATGTGTTTTTTATGAAACTTACATAAAATGCATAAACCATTAATACAATTATGAAAATTTCGATAATATTTAACCATGTTAACATTTTTTATTTCCCTTTTGTTTCAAACAAGGAATTTGATAACTTTTCAACGGGTTGACGTAACCAATCTGGATCACTACGTTTCAAAGGAGCACCACTTTTCTTTGCTGTTTCATAAGGATGTTCATCTGCCAACCATCCTTCTAATAAATCGCCTGCCAACATACCAGCAATTAAACCACCAGCTATACTTAACCCCCCTGTCAAAGGTGACAATAATAAACCTATACCAACAGCAGAACCAACCTTGCCTGCAACTGCAGCCCCACTTATATTAAAATCAGGTTCAGACAAATTCCCTGCTATCTGTAATGTATTAACAAGATTACCTGAAATTGATAATTTTAACCCTTTAACTGGGACAGTTGCCAATGACAAATGCATTGTTTCTTTACCCAAATCCAAACTACCAGCCAGACGCATATTTATAACATGTGATTCAACCGAAACCCCGTTTTCTGTTTCAATCAAGCCATTTCTTAATATAACATTAACAATCGCATTATCTATTTGAATCATATCGCGCTTGTTACCCGTGAACATATCTTCAACGCCATTACGAAGCGTGGTCAAAAAATCACCGCCATACATATATTCAACCAAATCAGCATGTGCAAAACCGCGATCTGTTGAATACACTAATACCGGTCCTGTTATTGTTTGCATTATTTCTGACATATCCTTTCCATATGCTTTGACATATAAATTTATATCCATTGGCAATCCAGATAAAATGTCCTTTACGTCAACCTGATCAATAATTCCACCAACATAAACATTATGGCCAACAGCCGCCAATGTTGCATCATACATTCCGTTTTTATAAATGTCAGAATTTAACAACGCATGAACCTTTCCATCAGCAATACCAACAAGCGCATCTGCACGTACTGTATGATTTTTAATTATCAATTTAACATCCATATCTGACAAATCTAAATGTCTGTATACGATAAAATGCTTCATCTTTACATTTATTTCTGCATCAAGATTATATAAATATTCACCAAACAATGGCATGTCTTTAAAAGCATTCAATTCTCTGTCAGGATGCACCCATTCTTCACCGACGCCAAACCATTCTGGGAAAGATTTATACAAATTTATCATATCTGAAGAAACATTTAATCGCACAACCGGAATTGATTTTGACCAATCATACATTCCAGAAAAATTAATCGAAGAGCCTCTTGATTCTATTGAAGATTTTCTGAATGATATTTTTTTTCTGTCTATATTAAATGCGACATTCATCTTCATTTTCGGTACATCCATTGTATCAATGTTAAACCAACGCCCCAGTTCTTTGATATTTGGGGTTTCCCCAGTTATAACAAAATCTATTGGCATTTTACTTGTACCTTCTAATGCAATATTTGCTATCAATGGTTCGCCACCTGTTGCAAAAGCAATTTTTACAGGGTAAATTTTTCTTTCGTTGTTATATTCAGAAAACTGTATTACAAAAGGAAAGTTTGTATCATAAGGTTTTACCCAACCACTAAATTCACGATTTGAATGGCGCATATAATTACTTATACCCAAACTAGATAATTCATATTTATCACCATATAAATTAACAGATAATTTTTCAATATCCATTCCACCGAACGGCAATTGTTCAACAGGATATCTTTTAATTACATTTTTTTCTGTATCCGGTGATTTTTCTGGCGTTTGTGTTTTGTTAAACACAACAGAAATTTCATTTTTATCATTTTTTTCAACGTTTATTTTTGCATCATAAACGCTTATATGACGAATAACAGGATGCGGTTTAAACATTGACAATAAATCTAATCTTACATCTATTTTTTTTGCACTGAAAAGATTTTTATTTTTTGCCCAATCAGCGTTTGGAATACGAACATTATTTAATTCTATTTCTGGACGCAAAGAAAAACGCCATGAAATTTTTCCATCTATCTCAATAGGCATATTGCTAGCATCACGCAATGCAGATACAATATTTCCACGTAAAGATTCCAAATCTAAATGGTGCAAAGCAATGCCAATTGCTACAAACAATCCCATTAAAAACAGTGCTATTATTCGCAATGTCAAAAGATGTTTTCTATAAAATGTGTACAAAAACATTTCCGTTTCCCTATGGTAATTTAAATTCTAAAAATTTTATAACTGATTGCATAAAGTCAGGGACTTCTGCGTTCAGTGTTATCATTTTTCCTGTTCCAGGGTGTCTGAAAGTAATCCTGTATGCAAACAAGAACAATTTTTGTGTTGTTAAAAACGATCCAAGAATGTCGTCTAACTTATTACTTCTGTCGCCATACAAATCATCACCTATGATCGGTGCATGCAAAGAAAAGGCACTGTGTAATCTTAATTGATGTGTACGACCTGTTTTTGGTGAAAACAATACCCATGTTAACATCCCTGCCGCTTCGCCCAAAACCTTGTATTCTGTTATTGCGCGTTGTGCGGATACAGATTGTGGAATTTTTTTTGCATCCTCAAAAACCTGCCCCTTGGCAACATAGTTTTCAATTATACCAGATTTTTGTGATAAACTGCCCTGTAATAATGCCAAATATTCTTTGTGTGCTGTTTTATTCTGAAATTGGCTTGCCAAATCTTGTGCAGCCTTTTGATTTTTTGCCACAACCAATAAACCACTTGTTTCACGATCTATTCTGTGCACTAAAGATATTTTATCATACGGAAAAAGAGCCGCAGCCATTTTATCTATGGATTTTTTGATACCCGTTCCACCCTGCACCGCCAATCCTGCCGGTTTATTAAAAACAACAATATCTGCATCATTATGAATAATGCACTTTCTTAAACTTTCTAGATCTGCCAAAGAATAATTTGCACCATTTTCTGTTTTTTTAACAATCTTGTATGATTGCAATGTTGGTGGCAATCTTACAATATCACCAGCATTTAAAATTTCCATCCCTTTACAACGCGAAGAATTAACCCTGATTTGTCCCCCACGACAAAGTTTATAAAAATCACGTTGCAACATTCCTGGATAATTACGAACAAACCAGCGTAATAAACGGGTTCCAGATTCAGCCTCAGAAATAGTTATAAATTCAGCCATATACTTTATTCGCCATATGTAATGGATACGACATTATTGCCACCATCCATACAATTACCTGTAGCACCACTTTCTTTGTGATTCGAAGAAACATATCCAACAGAATCTGTCCATGCTTTTGTTACCAACGCTTCACAATCGGCCTTGTTTAATCCATTTATACGAACAATAAATTGGCGATAATTAGATGGATTAACTGCCAATTCATATGTGCCGCCATATGGGTTTTTGTTACTTACCGACATTGCGGCAAAAATTGTTGAATTATCGATATTTGAAAAATCATCATAATCTCCCAAAAGGCCACGCACCCCAGAAACCATTGTTACCACATCATCCATAACGCGTGCTTGTTTTTGCCTGTTTATTCCCAAAGAAATAAGGGCAAACGCTGTTGCGGTTAACATACCCATAATTGCCAATACGCCAACCATTTCTATCATTGAACGACCAGATTCTTGTCTCATATTACACCTCTATTTGATTTTTCTTTATTTTATAATATCATATTTATTATGAATATTCAATTTAAAGACTTAATAGAAAATGCCCCCCTGTCACCAGGAATATATAAAATGTATGACGGCGATGGGAATCTTCTGTATGTCGGCAAAGCCAAGAATTTACTTAACAGATTACGCCAATATATTGATATATCCAAACTGGAAAACCATAAACAAGTCATGCGTTCACTTGTTAAACGTGTAGAATGGGAAATTACCAGAACAGAAAATGACGCATTAATATTGGAACAAAAACTTATAAAAACATTAAAACCAAAATACAATGTGATGCTGACTGATGGGAAAATGTACCCCATGTTGGCATTAACAAAACACGAATTTCCGCGTTTATTAAAATTTCGTGGAAAGATATCACAAAAGAAAGATGTTTTTGGTCCTTATCCATCTGTTTATGCTTTAAACGATACAATAAAAACTATCCAACGTGTATGCAAATTAAGAACATGTAATGATACTTTTATGCAAAACAGATCTCGCCCTTGTCTGTTATATCAAATCGGACGATGCAGTGCGCCATGTTGTTTACCACAAAATGATTATGATAAAAATGTTCAATTGGCACGACGAATTTTAACTGGCGACAGCGAACCAATAATTTCAGATTTAACAAAACAAATGAAAACATTTTCAGATAAAATGGATTTTGAAAATGCCGCAATTATACGTGATAAAATATCCGCATTAACAAAAACAACAAATCGCGGTATACGACAAAATCCGTCGTATACACCAGATTTACAATGGGATAAAAACGTCACAGAATTTGAAAATTTATTGGGATTAAAATTAGATTGTGTTGGTGTGTTTGATAATTCACATTTATTTGGAAAACAACCTGTGGGCGCAATGATTGCGTTTGGACATGATGGATTTATAAAATCATCATATCGACATTTTAAATTACATGATATAAAACGTGCTGGAAATGATATAGCAATGATGGAAGAATTTGTAACACGTGCCATCAAAGACGGTCCAAAAATGGATTTAATCATTGTTGATGGTGGAATTGCCCAATGGAATATCGCACAAAAAGTTTCAAATAATACAGTCCCTGTGTTTGGGGTCACAAAAGGAGAAGTCAGAAACGGTGACGAACATTTTATAATGCCAGATGGTTCTGAAAAACGTGATATACCGAAAGATTCACCATTATTTTTAATGTTACGTGCCGTTCGTGATGAAGCGCACCGATTCGTTATAACATATCACAGATCCGTTCGCGCTAAACAATTAACAGCTTCTGTTCTTGATTCAATCGAAGGCATTGGACCAAAACGAAAGAAACAATTATTGCAACATTTCGGTTCTGTCCATGCAATTATGGACGCAGATTTACCAGCATTAAAACGTGTTCCAGATTTGGGTAAAAGTGTGGCAGAAAAAATATATGCCTATTTCCATTCCGAAGTGTTATAATAATAAGACAATGAAGGAGAAAAACATGAAAACATTTGTTAATTTTTTATCATCTTTTCGTATCGCATGCGCTTTTGCGATTATATTTACAATTATGTTTAATTTGCCTTGGACGACATTTGCATTATTTGCCCTGGGGTCAATATCAGATTGGTTTGATGGATTTTTAGCACGCAAATATAATTGCTGTTCTAAATTGGGTGGTGTGTTGGATCATATTGGTGATAAATTGCTTGTATGCAACACATTGATTATGTTAACACTTATGGCACCAGTTTGGTATGTCGTTATACCTGTTATATTTATGATTGCACGTGAATTATATATCAGTGGTCTGCGTGAATTCTTGGGAACACAAAAAATTGAAATGCCTGTACCAAAGGCACGTTTTTCAATGGGTAAAATTAAAACAACAGTTCAAATGATTGCAATAACAGCTTTCTTGTTATGGTTTGCAGTATTTGCATCTATAACACCAAACACAACAACCCCTGTCGTATTTTATTTGATTTATGCATTGCCAAAACTTGGTGTATTTGGTTTATGGTTTGCACTTGTTTGTTCTTTGTGGTCTGCGACACAATATACATTTACATTTGCAGAAAAATTAAAGAAATTAAAATAATAAATTTACAAACTAAAAATCCGCCTGTACGGCGGATTTTCTTTTGTTTGTAATTTTTAATTATACAAACAAATCTTTAACAAATTGTGCATGTTCTGTAATGAATTTAAATCTAAATTCTGGTTTTTTACCCATCAAATCATACACCAATGTTTTTGTTTTTTCTGTATCTTCTTGCCCCTCTTCTGTCTTTGGTGGCAAATCAACACGAATCAATCTGCGTGTCTTTGGAGACATTGTTGTTTCCTTTAACTGATTCGGCATCATTTCACCCAACCCTTTGAATCGGGATATTTCAATTTTCTTGTTTTTATATTTATTGTTTTTCAATTCTTCCAATTCTTCATCGGTATCGACATAAATCGATTCGGTTCCACATGTTAATTTATAAAGTGGTGGACAAGACAAATACAAATGCCCCCCATAAATCAATTGTGGCATATATTGATAAAAGAACGCCATAAGTAGCGATGCGATATGGCTGCCATCAACGTCCGCATCGGTCATAACAATAATCTTTTCGTATCTCAGTTTACTGTCATCCCAATCTTTTGCGGTCCCAGCACCAATAATATCTATCAAATCATTTAATTCGCGATTCGCGCTGAAACGTTCATCAGAATTAGAAAGAACATTTAAAACCTTTCCACGCAAAGGCATAATAGCCTGGGTTGCACGATCACGTGCCTGCTTTGCAGTTCCACCAGCAGATTCACCTTCTACAATAAATAATTCTGTTCCTTCGACACCATGCTTTGAACAATCTGCCAATTTAGCCGGCATACGTATTCTTTTTGTTGGTGTTTTGCGTGCAACATCTTTAACCTGTTTGGTTTTAATACGTGCATTTGCCAAATTCACAACAAATTCCAATAAAGCATTTGCAGTCTTTGGATCAGATGCCAAAAACATTTCCCATGGATCACGCAATGCGTTTTCGGTATATCTGGCAATTTCAGGGTTAGACAATTTTTCTTTAGTCTGTCCCAAAAATTGTGGTGTCTTGTAAAACACAGAAACAATTGCAGCCACAGAATCAAATACATCTTCACTGATAATAGATGCAGCGGCTTTATTATTTACCTTTTCGCCATAAGCCTTTAATCCCTTGGTTATTGCGGCCTTGAATCCGTTTTCGTGTGTTCCACCATCAATTGTTGCGATTGTATTACAATAAGACGCAAAGAATCCATCATCTGACGCAGCACCATTTTCATCTGTTAATACGGTCAAAGCCCATTCAACACGACCACAATCATCAGGAAAATCGATAGAACCACTGAATATTCTTGGCAAGATACGCGGTTTAGAATCTGTCTTTTCCGCAACGAAATCGGCAACACCATTTGGATAAAAGAACACTTTTTCCGCAGGTATATTCATATCTTCTGTCAATAACGCAGGATTACAATGCCATTCAATTTTTACACCACGCGACAAGAACGATTTTGCACGTGCCATACGATAAATTTTTACAGGTTTAAAAACAGCGTTTTCACCGAATATTTGATCATCCAATGTGAACTTTATTTTTGTTCCGTGTGCTTTTGTTGCGGTACCTTTGGTAATTGGGCTGGTCACTTTTCCACGTGAAAAAGTTTGATGCCATTCAAAACCATCCCTGGAAATTGTCACATCCATGTTTGAAGAAAGTGCATTTACAACCGCACTGCCCACACCATGCAAACCGCCACTGGTTTTATAAACATTGTTATTAAATTTACCACCAGAATGCAATGTTGTAAAAATAACTTCCAGCGCAGATTTCCCAGGATACTTTGGATGTTCATCAACCGGAATTCCACGTCCATCATCTGTTATTTCAATTGTCTTTGCATCAATTAAATTAACAACTATCTTTTTAGCGAAACCGGCCACTGCTTCGTCGATTGAATTATCCATAATTTCAACCGGCAAATGATGCCAAGCCTTTTCATCTGTACCGCCAATATACATACCTGGACGCAGGCGCACAGGTTCCAAACCTTCAAGAACTTCTATATCAGATGCATCATATTTATTCATAACATTTCCTATCTTTATCAAGGTATTAATATAACATTTTTGAATTTTTATCAAGGCAAAACCATTATACAGCGCCAAAAAACCGTAAAAAAATACTCAAAAACAACCCTTGATTTTTAATATAATATACCTATATATTTCATACAAAGTTAATTAACAGGTAAAAATATGAACAAAAATCCTTATGAAGTTTTGGGCGTTGCACGCGATGCCAGCGATGCAGATATTAAAAAGGCCTATCATAAATTGGTTATGAAATACCACCCAGACAAGAATCCTGGGGACAAATCTGCCGAAGAAAAATTCAAAGAAGTCAACAATGCCTTTGATATATTAAAAGACCCACAAAAACGTGCGGCATATGATCGATTCGGTGATGCTGCGTTTGCTGGTGGTAATGGTGCCAGTGCTGGTGCTGGTTTTGGTGGCAATCCATTTGGTAATGGTTCTTTCCACTTTAATGGTGGCGACATGGGTGGCATGGAAGACATCTTGCGCGAAGCCATGCGCGGTTTTGGATTTGGTGGTGGTTTTGGTGGCGAACAACAACGTCAACAACGCGGCCGCGATTTACTGGATGAAGTAGTCATAGATTTAAAAGATGCTTATTTTGGCACAACACATACTGTTAAATTTACCAGTGCTGTTAAATGTGAAAAATGCGATGGACACGGAACGGCAGATGGCAAACCTGCCAAACCTTGTTCAACATGTGGCGGGACAGGATATGTTCATACCCGTCAGGGATTTTTCGCTGTTGAAACCCCTTGTCCAGATTGTCAGGGCTTGGGTAAAAAGATTGATAAAAAATGTTCACAATGTGATGGTACCGGTACAGTCAACAAACAACGAACATTGGATGTAAAAATACCGGCTGGTATTATGGATGGTGCCAGATTGCGTATGGCCGGCATGGGCGAAGCCGCCCCAAATGGTGGCACACCTGGCGATTTTTATATTGATGTTCATGTTCGTCCAAATAAAACTTTTGAACGTATTGGTAATGATTTGTTAATGCATATGGATTTAGATTTCGCGACACTTGCAATGGGCGGTGAAATAGAAATCGAAACAATCGATGATAAAAAATTATCAGTAAAAATCCCATCCGGAACTCAGGTTGGCGAAAAATTACGTGTTCGTGGACACGGTATGCCAAATGGTCGCAGTGGTTTTGGTGATTTATATATTGAAATTGGTATTACAATTCCAAAGAAATTAACCGAAAAACAAAAGAAAGCGTTATCCGAATTCGCCGGAATAAAAAACGATAAAAAAGGTTGGTTTTAAAAAACGCCCGTTTGGGCGTTTTTTTATTTCAGTTTGTTTTTAATCAAATCATAATTCTGTGAATATAATTTTGCATCTTGTGGGGTCATATTTTCGCTTTGCAAAACCCCATTTGGGAATTCAGCATTTATTATACCAAATGCAGTATTAGCCGCACTTGGCAAGGCGACACCGCTTGCATTGTTCCCAATATAACGTACGATTACAGACGGATTAACTTGCTGATTTAACAACTTTGTTATATTGTCAATCGTTTTGATTCCAGAATTTGCATTTGGATATACATTAAACCAATGTCCTTTTTCACCTATTCCTAATATTGGTGTCCATTTATTATTCTTGTTAATAAAGAACGGCAATTTATAACCATTGTAATTTACAACAGCCACGGCTTTGGCATCAATATCAACAATCTTTGCATTAGTATTCACAGTTGTTGGCAATGGTATCAAAGAAACCTGTTTTCCATCAACTGTACCCAAAATTCCATTTGCGTTATTCATTGCTTGTTCTAGTTGTGGATTCAATTGACTTACAGTTACAGCTTCCGCCGTTTTTGCAGCTTTGTCTTTTGTTGTTGCTGCAACAACCCCACCAACAATGGCCCCTGTTGCAACCAAACCAGCCGCTGTTAATCCAACAATCAAACCAACATTCTTTTGTTTATCTGGCGTGAATGTTGTCGGGCTATTATTTCCTGATATTGGCGCAACAACAGGCACAGGAGACGGTGTCACAACTGGTGCCGGTGTCACAACTGGTGCCGGTGTCGGTGTCGGACTTGGTGTCGGTGTTGGTGTCGGTGTTGGTGTCGGTGTTGGTGTCGGTGCCGGTGTTGGTGTCGGTGCCGGTGTCGGTACCGGTGTCGGAGTATCTTTCTCTTCTTCTTCGATATCAACTATTTCAATAACAGCTTGTTCTTGTTGTTTTTGTCCCATACAATATGGCACACGATAACCATCTGCGGTCTTGGTTTCAAAATATCCCGTCGCCGCAGCCGTTTCAGCCAATGTACCAAGTGCAGGATTTGCCATACCTGCCATATTAAATGTAACATGAACAATCCTATTTTCAACAGTTATTGGGACCCTGACCAAAGCTGATGCAAAACGTCCATTAGTTAATCGCAATAAACCTTGTGATTTATTGAACCATGTTGCCCCCCTATAAAGATTAATATCCAAACCAGCCTTTGCCATAATATCAGCAGCATCGGGCCAACTGTATGCAGTTCCATATTTTAATCCAAATTTATTCAAGAAAGATCCACCCGTCGTTTTTGCTACTCCCTCTTGTGCTTTACGTAACATAATACCACGGTTACCATTATCGCCGAAAGCATACAGTTTCTCACTTACTTTTTCAACAACCGTTTCTGTTGTTTTTTCAAATGCAAGATTTCCTATACGCAACAAAGAGCCAGCAATTTCTGCTATTTCACCGGCCGTACGCATATGTTGCCAAAACTGTTTTTTTGTTTTTATCTGGCAAGTCCACGGATCAAATATTTCCGTATCTTGCATAAAAGCAACCCAGAAATCAGAAGTGCTTGGTATTTGATTAAATAAATGGTTACATAATTCATCAGTTGCCTTTTGTTCAGCTTGTGTAAATTCTCTTTTATAACTTTGAATTTTCTGCAACCATTTGCGTAATAAATCTCGTGCACATGTTTCATTATGACAAGCTTCCACTTCATCTGCAAAATCAGAATATATTGCTGTTTGCATTATAATATTTGAAGCGACACGAGTTGTGGCACCAGTAATTACCAGAGTACCAGTAACATAATTTAATGCCAATACCGCCCCACCTTGCATTCCCGGAACAAAGAATAACGCAACTCCAACAGCGGCTGCACCTGTTTCAGTAGTTATTTTAATAGCTTTATTTATGTTATCTGCATGTCTCGCCGAAGGCAACTCACATGACGTACCATTCCATACAGGCTTATCACACTCTGGACAACTTGTTTTTAAAACATTTGCTAATTGCTTGCAATTTTCTTCACCTAAAAGTCTACAATTACGACCATCAAAAGTACCATCACTTGCGATACAATTCATACCACTTACACCACCGGCATGATAACTGTCCCAGCTTTCATTTATATCATCAAAAACGAAATCTATTTTTTCATTTCCAACCTTGCAAGTTTTAATATCATCTTTAATATCTGTAATGCCGTTTGCATTACACCCCCGTCCTGTATATGTATTAAAACCAGCCAAACATGTAATCTGAGATTCTGTTATCTGTTTTCCTTGTTTTGCTGCCGCAGATATAATATAACTTTTTACAGCAGACTCTGCAGATGGCGCATTTTTAACTTGAATGCCTCTACAAAAGACAAACGGATCTATACCATAAGCCGTATGTAAATCTTCCGCTTTTTTTACAGAATTAAAATTTATCTCGCATTTTCCATCAACATATGAAGCAGTATAACCTAAATTTTGTAATGTTTTTGTTATCTGTGAACATTTGTTACTGTCTGTTTTACAATATCCATTGTAACAACTCATTGAACCACTGACATTTGTTCCTCCACCAGTACAGCCGCCTGTTACAGATGGAACATCAAACATTTTACAAACAGCATCCTGAATACTATTTTTAATTGTGTTATCTTTTGATTCTTCCAAATCATCAAAAACAAATTCATAAAAAGCATTTTTATTTTGAGACGCACATTTTATTACATAATCTGTCGCACCTGCTACAACTGTTATCTTTCTGTATTTATCATGACATTTAACACTGTCATCACCATGCTTTATACGCGCATATTCTTTTGCAAGCCATATACCAGGTGTCATATTTACCTGTATACCACCGTAAACTTTGCTGGTAAAAAAGTCATTAACACAATATTCTGTTCCACCAGATTTACCTTTATCCTTGCCACAAACTTCATAAAACTGTTTTGATGCAACCTTGACCAAACTAAAAACAAATTCACCACATTTTTTTGTGTCTGATGTTTTTTTAATATCCAAACCACCAGCAGTACAAACTTTCCATAAATTTTCAGCACTTATACTGCCATCTGCAGCAAGATTTTCTTTGTATGTGGCCAGCGCAGATGCTTTATCTTTGTCTTGTGGAAAATATTTACGAATAACAGAATCAACGGTATCTGTTTCTATCTTTATATTAGCACTTGCCGGTAAAACAAAACACAATGCAGAAATTAAAGTTATTATAAAACGTTTAATCATTTCAAAACTCCTTCACATTGTGCTGCTACATTGGCCACACGTTTAATCGCTGCAATTTGTGTTGCACTGAAAACTGTAGAAGTCGCAGATGCAACAGTTGTGGTCCCTGCCATAACATTAGCCGCAGTATTCAAATTCTTTTCTTTTTTATTACCCGCATCACTGTTATCTTGGCGGACTTTATCTGAATTTGCGACCGCACTGACTATTGTTCCTGTAAAACCTGTTGTTGCACCAATTGCCGAAGAAATTTCTGCACCTTTGGCACGTTTAGAAATAGATTTTGCATCCACTGTTTTATATTCACGACATGCAGATATTATTTCGTTCGCTTCACTTACATCTTCGCCATTCATTTTTGCCTGTAATACAGAATCATTCAAATTGTTCACCGCATCCAAACAAACATTTATCATATCTTGTATATCATCACTGGCACCACTTTTGGCCGCCAAAACAGCCCCTGCTACATTTGTAGCAGTTGAACCAGCCAATAAGCCAGTACGCCAATTACCCAAATTTTTAGATTTTTTATTTAATTTATCTAATTCAGATTGATATTTATCAACATCTTTCACTGCTGCTTCGTAAGATAAATTAAATTCTTTTTCAAACTGTGCTATTTCCATATCCGATAATGTGTCATAATCAACATCTTTTGTTTGTTCACGTAATTCTTCCAGTAAACGTTCATAAGATTCTGCTTCTTTATCCGTTGCATATTTTACAATACCTGTCGCAGTAGCGCCAATACCAAGCCCAGTTCCAACAGCGGACACAGCGGTATTTATACCAGCCAATGTTTTATAAGTTGCCAATTTGTCATCGATACCAACACATGCGGTATATGTCGCACGCAATGCATCATCCAAAGGCAATACCTGTGAATATGCATTACACGATACAAGCATCACAAATACAAACCAAAATTTTTTCATGAATATCCCCTACACTAATATCATGTGAATTATACCATATTTTAGATAACAAAAAAAACAAAAAAACACCCTATTTTAAGGGTGTTTTTCTTTCTCCTCTTCTGTTCAGCGAACAAAACTTTTATTTACAAATTTTTACCATATCTTCAATTTCTGCATTTAACATCAAATCAGACATTTTTTGTTTTTCAATTTGGGACAATGCATAAACAACCGTTGCATGATCACGACCACCACATACATTGCCAATTTCGGTCAAAGATAAATTTGTAGATGATTTTAATGCGGCCATCATAACCTGGCGGGCACGAACAACACGACGGGCACGTGAATTACCAGAAATTTCTTCAAACGATACACCCATTTTTTCACACATTGATTTTACCATCATTAATGGGGTTTTAGATTTATTCAAAACATCAGCCAACAAACGTGATGCAACATCCATATTAACCTTTTCACCCATCAATTCTGTATATGTTTTGATTTTGTTTATAATACCATTTACCAAATGACCATCGCCATTGATTTGTTTTGCCAATTCATCAGCAACCGCCATATCAACACCACCGCGAATCAACATTAAACGGCGAACATACGCATTTGGAGCAACAACATCGACAGCCAACCCAGATGCAAATAATGATTGAATACGTCTGTCAAATCCATTCAATGCATTTGGTGCACAATTGGCAGTCAACACAATGTTTTTACCAGCGGCACGCAAATCCATTACCAATTGTAAAAATTCTTCTGTTGTTGCATGTTTACCAACCAACGCACAAACATCATCTAATATGAACATATCGCAGTTACGGCACATATCTTTGAAAGAAAATATCGTTCTGTCGCGTAATGCGCGTGTAAAGTCCGCAACAAATTGACCACCAGACATTCTTACAACATTTTTTTCTGTAGCATTACAAATACAATCTAACAACATTGATTTGCCACACCCAGATGGGCCATAAATAAACAATTGTGAAAACGATGTGTCAGATAAAGCAATCTTTTTACATGCCGCAACTGCAAACATATTTTCATCACTGCAAACAAAAGTATCAAAACCATTTTTGTTTTTTACAGATTGTTTTTGTGTTTTAACAAATTCACAAACAACATTATCATTTGCAGATTGAACAACATTATTAATTGGGCGAACACAGATATTTAAATCTAAAGAAAAATCCGCCGCTATATTTTTCAGGGTGTTTCCGTATTCCCTTGCGATATAGTCGGCGGTAAATTGGTTTTGTGCGACAAGATCCAAACGATTTTCATACAAATTTGCCTGCAACGGTGCGATCCATGCTGTAAATCCGGCGGGATCTATTTTGGACGCGAAAGCCCCCATAACAGATTCAACATTCACAGTCTTGTTTATCGCTATTGCCTGTATCACCTTTCGCTCCTTTTTCCTTCCAATAAAAAAGAGACACAACATTAATGGTTATAAAAACCACCGTCACATAAAGACATCTTTATGCCGCCATTCTCTTTTTTCTCTCGCTTTGTTGATTGATAAAAATCAATCGTTTGGATGCACAACAATGTATAAAATTTATTTATGTTTGCAACCAAATGTTGATTTATTTTTAAACATTTATTTTTTGACAACGATTCGTTTTTTTTTCAGATTTTCGCACTTTGTATATACATTGTATATACATTTTAAAAATCAATTTAAAACATAACCACCGTCTTGTTTTCTTATTAAACCTTGTAATTCCAACACTACTAAATCAGCTTTAATTTCCGAAACTGTTTTTTTGACAAGATTTGCCAATACAGATTCTGACACTGGAATCATTCCTAACTTGTCTAAAATTTCATTTTTTTGATCTGTATTTTTTGTATTTTTTTCTTCTTTTTTATTCCCAAAGAAATCGTTCACCCCACTACATAATATTGCATTACCATTTTTTATCAAAGAATTTGGTCCTTCACTTCGTGCATCACTGGGGTGTCCGGGCACCGCAAATATGCGTTTTTTATAATCAATTGCGAATCGTGCTGTTGTCATACTGCCAGATTTTGCATCCGCTTCACCTATAATTAATGTATCAGATATGGCCGCAACCCAGCGATTTCTTTGAACAAAATTTTGTGCGTTTGGCATCATACCAACAGGCATTTCACTTATTATTGCCCCACGTTCCAATATTTCATAATAAAGCGATTCGTTTTCCAATGGCCATATATAATCTACACCACCAGCCAACACAGCTATTGTTTGCGCATTTCCGTTTGCGCGTAACGCCCCAATATGTGCAGCGGTATCTGTCCCCATTGCCATACCAGAAGTAACAACAAAATTATGACTTGCAAATTCTGTTGCTATATCAGATATAAAATTCATACCAGCCACTGTTGAATGACGTGTCCCAACAATAGAAACACTTGGTTTTGACAATGTTTCAACGTTTCCACGAACACTTATAACTATCGGATGGTTTTTGACACTTGATAAACCAATTGGATAACGTGTATCTGTATCACATATATATTCTATATCCATATTATACGCATTATCCATTTCACGTTTAACACTGTCGATAAAATCGTCTGTTAAATTTAAATGTTCAAGGATGTTTTCATCTGTTTTATATTCATTTAATAAACTTCTGTATTTAACAGGTCCGATACCCGGTGTTCTTAATATCAAAAGTTTGTTTAATATGTCTTTCATAACAAAAAAGATTGTAGAACAAATCTACAATCTTTTTTAAGTAAAAAATTGCTAAATATTAATTTTCTTCAATCCATATATAAACATAATCAGATGGCAACGATGCGCTATGAACAGGTCTAGACCCAATCTTCACAGCATCAATCCTTGGATCATCCACATCTTCCATTACATTTTGAACAGCTGTTACAAATTCATTATTGTTATAAACTTCGTTTACATCATAATAATTATTTTCAATATTGTGTGTTACAGCATCAATTATAGCTGCTACATCTACATTTGCAGGCATTTGAGCTGGTCCAGAAGAACCACCAGTCTGAGGTGCAGTAACCGTATTATAAGAATATGCAGGTTGTATCACAGGAAATCTAGATGCAGAACTTACACTACCAACAGACGTTAAAGCACTCGCTTTTGGTTTGGAATGTAAAGAACCAATTCTTGCATTAGATACCGTACCTGTGCTTTCACCAGAAGCTTTTATTGGTGTAACCCTTGCACCAGAATTTATTGCCGCCGATAAAGCCGGTTGATTCCCCAACATTCTTACAGAGGGCGCCCCAAAAGAAACTACTGGTGCAAAAATCAATAACAATATCAAATACTTCTTCATGTTTACAACCTTTAGCTATTGTATATTTACAGACATTCTTTCATTAAATCTGCATATTTATCGTAATCTTTGACAGTTTGTCCTGCTTGTTTTGCCTCTTGCATAACTTTCAAAGCATTACAAACTGTATTGTATTGTGGATTGTTGTTGTTTTTATAAGTCAACAACAAAGACCTATACAATTCAGATTCTGACATTTTTGTGCTTTTTTGTCCCTGAACTTTACCATCAATTAATTTATTACCAAATAATTCCATGGCACCTACACCAAGTCCTACACCACCGACAGTACTTGCCACGATACCACCAATACGGGCACCTTTTCTTGCGTCCAAAATACGTTTTTCCATTTCTTTTTGGTTGGCCCACGAACCACATTCAATATCTTCTCCCCACATAAAGTATTTTGGTGCAATATCGGCAACAGAAATTCTGGATTCATCATCAGATTTTAATTCCACACGAACAAAACAAACATTGTTTTGTGGATTTGCTGTATCTTCAACCATACTTGCATAATTGGAAGTATTACTGTATCTGGATGCCCAAACGAAAGTATTTCCAATACCAATATTATTATTTATACAAGCATTACGTTCAGCTTCGCGCATATCGATTTCTGGTTTTTCTTCAACAACAGGTGTTGCGGATGTAACAGCGTTATTTACAACACTCACACCATTTAACTGATTGACCGATGCAGTATAACGTGGCGCAGCCATTATTTTATTAGACATGGCTGGACGACCAGTATTTGCCGCAAAAGCCCCCATTGAAACCACAGATAAAACAACCAACGAAATGAAGCGTTTCATAACATATTCCCTCTTTTATGCTTTTAATTATACCACAAAAACGACAAAAAAACAAATATAATATCTATATTATTTTTTCCATTTCCATTCTATTTTTGATTCTTGACCTTTGACAAGGCGCAAAATATTTTCACGATGTCTGATAAAACATAATATTGCTATGGCTAAGAACGCATACCCAATACCTGTCCCCATAACAAAGCCGAACACAGGCATCAAACAAAACACAACCGTTGCACCAGCCGAAGAAAAACCGGTTCCCAGTGCAACAATTAACCATTCAATTCCCAAAACAATAAAAAGCACAGGATTAACCGCCAACAAAATTCCAAACAGTGCAGATATTCCCTTTCCACCATGAAATTTAAGCCAAACAGGGAAACAATGTCCAACAATTGCAACAAAACCACACCATGCACCAAAAGCATCGCCGGCAACGTAACGCCCCAATAAAACGGCTATTATCGCCTTGGTCATATCCAAAATCCATGTTAACCCAGCAAGGCGCAATCCCCCAACACGCATAACATTAGTGGCCCCGATATTACCGGAACCAACCTTGCGTAAATCGCCCTTGTTAAACAGTTTTGCCACCAATAAACCAAATGGTACAGACCCTAATAAATAAGATAATATTAAAGAAAAAATGTATATCATTGTTATTTTCCCTTGATTTTGTGTTTGTTTTCTATAAAATAACAGAAAACCATATAAAATAAAAGGAAAATAAAGTGGCAAACCATAAATCATGTAAAAAAAGAATTTTAGTGACAGCTAAAAAGAATGAAATTAACACCGCTCGTCGCAGTGCTGTTAAAACAGAAACAAAAAAAGCATTGAAAGCAATCGAATCTGGCGATAAAGCAGCAGCAGTTGCAGCTGTTCGCAGTGCAGAAAGCAAAATCATGAAAGCAGCTGGCAAAACAATGCCAAAGAAAACTGCTTCTCGCAAGGTTGCACGTTTGGCAAAAAAAGTTGCTAAAATTGCTTAATAAAAAATTCTTAAAAAACAACCGCCCAATTGGGCGGTGTTTTTATTTATTCTTGAATTTTACAAAACAATTAGTATCACGAAAACGATTTTCATATTTTAAAAATCTGTCTTGTTTTAAAATCGCTTCTAATTTATAACCTGATTTTTTTGCAACATTTACAGAATTTTTATTCAAAACATCAGTATGTATAATTATTTTATTAAATCCGTTTTTAAATAATTCTTGTTCCAGAACATGAACAGATTCCGTTATATAACCATTACCACGATAATCTTTTGCCAACCAATATCCCAATTCAACTTTTTTGTTTGTTTTATCGACTGTTACAGCACCACACATACCAATAATTTCATCATTCAAAACAACAGCATATTCATAAGCTTTGTCTTTTTGCCAATTTTTATCCGATTGAACCACAAAGTTATATGTATCTTTAACAGATTTAGTGTCATTTAACCATTGCATCCATGGTAATAAATATTTTTTATTTTTAACCAATACACTATACATCAAACTTGCATTGTGCATTGACGGCGCAAGATGCATCAATAATAAACGTTTACCTTTTAATACATATTTCATACACAAACCCTTTTGATAAATTTTATCACATTTTATATATATATGCAAAAAACAACCGCCCAATTGGGCGGTGTGTCTTTATCTTATTATATATTAATTTAATGGGGCACCCCAATGTTGTTGGATACTGCGTTCTGCATCCATTGGGCTGACTAATACCTGTGGTGTCAAGATAACAACCAAAACTTCACGTGATGCAGATGTTTCACGCGAACCGGACAACGCCATAAAGTCCGCATCGCCCAAACCGTATCTTGTGTCGTTGTTGCTCTGTTTTTCAAAGCCAGACACAACCAACATTTGACCAGATTCCATGATAACTTCCTGCATAAATGAACGTTCTTCCACTTCTGGTAATTGCAATGTTACCGCACCAATCTTTTCCTGGGCCATCTTTAACAATTCGCGCACAGACATTTTGAACAACAACAATATCTTTCCATTATCCAAAACATTTGGTAACAATTGCATTGAAAAACCTGTTTCTAATTCGTCCTGGTCAACGGTACTTGATTCAACAGTTGTAAATGTACGTGATTCAAAACGTTTAATATAACCTGTTGTCTTGGTATTTGTCACAGGCGCAACACGATTATTACGTGTTGTTACACCAACATTTGTTACCAAAGAAACCTTACCCTGTTTTGCCAAAGCTTCTATCAAAGCTTTTGAACCAGCCACACGCGCCATTGAACCATTTTGTATTTGGTCGGTTGAATATGTATTTGCAATACCTGTTGCGGATTCTGCAACCGTATTTGACAATACAGCCACATTAATAGATGATGTTTCTGTCGATGCCAAATTATTCTTTGGGTTCGCAACAATATTCAAACCAGATGCAGAATTAATTGCCGCAGCCAAATTCAACCCGAACGCAGATTCATTAGACAAAGAAACTTGCAAAACCTTAACGTCTATTGTCACCAATTGTGATAAACGTTTATTTTGTTTTGCGATATATTCACCAACACGACTTAAAATCGAAGGTGCAGCTGTCACAGTAATTGTTCCCAAACTGCGTGATACTGTGAATTGCGCATTTTTAGAATTGTTAATAATAGAATTGATTGTCGCTTCGACTTCATCCCATTCTTTCAATGTTGATTCCAAAGATACCTGGTTGCCAGAATCTGTTTGGACCGATGATTGATAAGAAACATCTGTTCCCAGCGCATATAATGTATATGTACGTGTTTCTGTTTCATAGAAAACGATTGAATCTTTATCATAATACCAAAGCAAATCTAAATCTGTCGCAATTTGTGAAAGCAAACCAGACAATTTACCAGTATATGCGACATCAACTGTCTTTTTTAATTTTTCGCCATCTACCTGACTGTCAATTTTCACAGGGATTCCTGTGACTGAATTAATATCATTTGCCAAGACCTGTAATGTCACAGGTTCATTTAATAAAAGGGTTATACCTGTATCTGTTTCAAATTTGGACGGCAAATTGTTTTTATGTTCTAACAGTGTAGATTTATTTCCCAACCACACACCTTCGGACATGGAAACAGTATCACCGCCTGTAACTTTGGCACGTGGATTCTTTGCCATTTCAAATGCTTCATAAGCATTAACGAAATTTTGGTCCACAGTCGCAGAAACTTTGGCAGATTCTTTCAATGTACAACCTGTCAATGCCACCAACAAACCAATTAAACAGATATTTAAACGAATTTTCATATTTGTCCCCCGTCCCCAATTTGTTCAGGTATAATTATTCTTCTGTGGTTGAAATAACCAAAACACGATTTCCTTTGTAGAATTTTGCATATGGAATTGGTGTTGCACGTTCAAAGTTACGAACCAATGCAGATGCTACATCAACAAAACGGCCTTTGAATACAGCACTGGCTTCGATTGGATATTCGCGTGCTGTAGTCCAAACCAAATCCCAACCTTCTTTGTCACACCAAGATTGCAAAACCTGACGCAATGTTTGACCATTTGTAACAACCCAAGAACGAACCTGATCTTGCACTGGTGCAGATGTTTCTTCGTCAACATATTCATTCACAGCAACTTCTTTATCTGAACCACTTGCTTTGTTGCATGTTTTTTCTGCTGCAAATCCAGCCCTTTGTGCAAACATAGCATAAGAATCAGCAGATTTATTGCAATTCTTGTGACTGCTGCGCGACATTGCCAAAACAGAACCACCATCATCTTCCATCATTTCGCGACGCATCAATGGCATTTCTGCATTATTTGCACATTCATAATCAAATCCCGCAGGTATTTGTATTCCATTTGAAATATTTGGACCACCAGTCCAACCTGTACCATCTGTCACAATATTATTTTCAATAACCAAGCCAGATCCAACCTTGGAAACAATCTTGGCATCACTATTTCCACAGCCCGTTTCACCACAAGCAATTTCAACATCCGCTTCTGATCCGGCCAAAGGCCACACAGGAACATCTTTCTGAACTTCTGAAACTTCTTCGATTTCGTCATATTCGTAAATGTTGTACACAGGTTCTTGATATTCTGGTTCTTGATACATCGGACCTTGATCAACAAACCGTTCTTCCGCAACATATTCTTCAACACCAGAATCAGAAAATACCTCTGATGTGGTAATCTGTGGAATCTTGTCAGCCGCCCCGGCAACACCCACCAGACCGGCAAAAATAATAAACGCACAACATTTATGGAACATTTTTTTCCTTTCCTTTTAATTATTATGTATAATTATAACAATTTGACCGAATCTGTGCAAGACATAAAAACATAAAATTTAGAAAAAAATAATAAGCATAAAAAATCGCGCGAATCGGTAAAACATGTTATACTTATGCAGTATAAAAACTAAATCAGAGGAAAAATATGACAAATACCGTTATGCTTGTTTTAATCGCAATTTGTACAATTACCAGTTTAATCGCTGTTTTTTATGCATTTTTAGTTAATAAAAACATAAACAATGTAAACAAAACTTTGACATATCAATATAATTTATTGGTAAAAATTCAAAATGTCCTTAAAAACAGATTTTCTGTAAATGAAACCACTGACAAAGCAGAAATAATATATCAAGATTTGTTACAAGATTTGATTCCAATTATGGCAACAATGGATATAATGCCACGAACAACTTCCGAACATCCACTTTGGCGTGCACTTGGCGGAATAATGGACGAATATGCAAAAAATCCATTTGTCCTTGAAAAATTGCGTCGTGCAATCAAACTTGATCCAAATATTGCACACAATGTCACACACTATCTTAATCGCGCAAATTCATTTTTACAGTACATGTCTACAACAGATACAGATGGTATACTGTCTGCAACTTTCACCGATGGACTTTTGGGAAAATCGCTGACATTCTTTGCACAAGCCCAAACATTAGCCAGCACAGATAAATGAAAATATTAAACGAACAACTTATCCGCGAAATATCAAATCTGCGTAACGAACCAGAATGGTTATTACAATGGCGATTGTCCGCTTTTGAAAAATGGAAAAAAATGAAAGAACCCCATTGGGCTGAAATCGATTATGAACCGATAGATTATGATTCTTTGAATTATTATAACAAACCAGAAAAAATTGATAATTCTGAATTAAAAGAAACTTATGAAAAAATGGGGTTACCAGAATCAGAGCAACAGGCACTGCTTGGCATGGCAACAGACACTGTTATTGACAGCCAATCTGTTCATACATCATACAGTGAAGAACTGAAAAAACTGGGTATAATATTTTTACCCTTCTCTGAAGCAGTTATCCAATATCCAGATTTAGTAAAAAAATATCTGGGCAGTGTTGTTCCAAACGACGATAACTTTTTTGCAGCACTTAATGCGGCAGTATTTTCAGACGGAACATTTGTATATATTCCACAGGGTGTTAAATGCCCTATTGATTTGGCCAGTTATTTCAGAATTGAAACTGCAAAAATTGGACAATTTGAACGCACATTGATTATCGCAGAAGACAACAGCAGTCTTTCTTATATGGAAGGATGCAGTGCACCACGTCGTCCAAACCATCAATTACACAGTGGTGTTGTGGAAATAATTGTTCACGATAATGCATATGTAAAATATTCAACGGTTCAAAACTGGTATGCCGGAGATTCTGCCGTATACAGCGATTCAAAGACAAATAAAAATGGTATATTAAATTTTGTTACAAAACGCGGCAAGTGTTTCAAAAATGCAGGCCTTGATTGGACCCAGGTTGAAATTGGTTCTGCAATGACTTGGAAATATCCATCAACTGTTTTACAAGGCGATGGTTCCCACAGTGATTTTTATTCTTTATCAATCACACGTGGAACACAACAAGCAGATACCGGAACAAAAATGATTCATATTGGCAACAACACAAAATCCAATATTATTTCATACGGTGTTGCAACAGATTATTCACGACAAACATTCCGCAGTCTTGTTTCATTTTCTGGCATGGGCGGTAAAAATTCATGTAAATGCGACAGTCGCATTATTGGAAATAACGCAACTGCGAACACAATACCAACCGTTATTCACAGCAACGCACAAAACGAACAATCACACGAAGCAACAACAGGTGCTATTGATAAAGACGCCCTGCTTTTCCTTATGCAAAATGGAATCGAAGAAGATGAAGCAATCGCTTTGATTATCGGTTCTATGGCATCACCAATAATATCCAGATTACCAATGGAATTTTTGGTGGAATCAAAACAATTAATACAAATGGCTTTAAAGAAAGAATAGAAAAATGTTAGAAATAAAAAATCTTTGTGTATCAATGAATGGCAAACCATTATTAAAAGATATTAATATGGTAATTCAAGACGGCGCACGTCACAGACTGGCCGGACATAATGGTTCCGGGAAATCTACACTGGTTAATACAATTGCCGGCGATTCTGCTTATACAATTGATGCTGGTCAAATTATCTTTGACGGTAAAAACATAACAAATGAAAACGCAACAACACGCGCATTAATGGGGATATTCCTGGGGGCACAAAACGTCCCAGAAATTCCAGGTTTAACAGTTCTCAGTTTTCTTAAACATTCCATGATTGCGCACACTCATTTTAATACAGGCAAAGAATTATCCATGGGTGAATTTTTGGAAAAATTGGAATCTGCACGCGAACAATTAAACATCCCAAAAGAATGGTTAAATCGATATGTAAACGTTGGTTTTTCTGGTGGTGAACGCAAACGCATTATGTTATTAAGACTGGTTTTAACACAACCAAAACTTGCTATTTTGGATGAACCAGATTCTGGCGCCGATAAAGAAGTTCAACAACAAATAATCGACACTATTAACAATATGCCAAACACTGCATTTTTATTTATTTCACATCAAGATGCTTTCGCATCAAAAATGAACATTACCGAAACAACTGCTTTGGATAATGGTAAAATTGTGGTAGAATAAGAAAGATAACTAAAAGGATAAACAATGAAAGCAAAAAAACAAACCACACAAACACCAACATTATTAAATTGGTTATTTTATAAACCTTTATTGTTTGCAGTTTCTACATTTATCGGGGTTTCTGCCGTTGTATTGTTATATGCACTGATTGCTTCTATGTTAACACTTTCAAAAACACCTTTGATAGTTGGGGGCATAATTGTTATCTTGTATACAATATATTACCTGATAAAAAGATTGCCACACGAAAAAATGCCACGCAAAGATTTTATTGCAATCACAAACGGCGCATCTATTATTTCAATAGCATCTTCGATTATTGCAATATCTGTAATTGGTTTTTATGGTGCAATTATTCAACAAAAAATGTTGATGATGTATTTATTACACCCAACAATCGTTAATATTATGTTGATTGCAATAGCATTATTATCTTTGTATTTATTTGGTGTTGCAATATCTGGAATTTATGCAAAATATAAACGTGTCACAACAATGGGTGTATCACCATGGAAGGCAATTTTATCAATGCCTTTTGCATTTTTAATGTTGTGGACACCAGGATATTTAATTGAAGACAAAGATAAAAAATCAAATCTGTTAATAAAATCTAAATGGTATAACCGTTTTAACAATTGGGTTATATCTAATTTTTCAAATGTATTATTTGTATTTTTATTCCTGTTATTCGCAAAATCTGTAATCGCAGGATTACCAACAATGATATTAACAATCGCTTTATTAATCATTTACACATTGTGGTACGTAAAACACAAATCAGAATTTGTAAAAACAATTAACAATGGTTATGCATTAACAAGTGTTGGTATAAACATTGCTGTTATACTTGCTGTGATTATATCGTCCCTATAAAAAAGGATACAACATGCACAATATTGTATTTTTCATTGGTTTAATATTTATTTTATGGATAGGTCATTCAATATTTATCCCCCTGCTTTTCGCAACATTTTTGTGGTATTTATTGAATGCGATTGCCACTTATTACAGACGTATTATGCCATGTAAAAAATCAGATTCGTGCAACATTTATGTAAAACAAATTTACAACATAACATCCATTATTTTATCGTTTGCAACTGTTGGTGGTGTTATATATTTATTCGCCACCCAGGTTCGACCAATGTTATCCGAACTTTATAATGCAACACCTATATTACAACAAAAATTATTGATGTTTTCGGAATATATCGCGAAATTAACAGGTATAACAATTGATATGAATTTGATTCCAAACCTGCCACAAATAGCCGGATACGTCGGATCATCATTGGCCGGAATAGCGACATCTACCGGTATGGTTTTAATATATTTAATATTCATGTTTATTGAACAAAGTTCATTTAGTAAAAAAATAGATGCAATGCAATTAACAAAAATAAAATCAAAAAAATTGCACTTTATTTTGAACAGTATTGACGAAAATATGAAAAAATATTTGTTCACAAAAACATTTATTTCAGCAGCCACCGGTTTGAGTGCTTATATAGCATTACACATTATTGGTTTGGAATATGCATCTGTTTGGGCATTTATTATTTTCATATTGAATTATATTCCAACCCTTGGTTCAATACTCGCCTGTGCACTGCCAATCTTATATGCATTAATAAGTGGTGACACATGGCATTTACCAGTATTTACCGCAACATCACTTATCGCAATAGAAGTTATATTCGGAAACATCTTGGACCCAAAATTAACAGGACAAACATTAAACATTTCTACATTGGCAATATTAATAAACTTGGTATTCTGGGGAATGATTTGGGGTATGGCCGGAATGTTCTTCAGTGTTCCTATTTTGGTTGCAGTATACATCACAACGGCCCAGTTTTCATCAACTCGTTGGATTGCAACATTGCTTTCAAGTGATGGAAAAATACCAGACGAAACACAAAACGATTAAATTCGTTTTAATATAGCAATCGCATTTTCAAGAATAATCTTGGCGGACACAGAATCTAATTCTGCCTTGATTTTTTGTATGCTTTTGCGCCCTATTTCTTCCTGGGCGGCACTGCTGGTCAGGTTTTCTTCGACAAATATTATCGGCAAATCGGTATGGGTCGCCAAAGAATTCGCAAATTCACGAACCATTTTGGTTGTATCAGATTCAGAACCATCGCTATACAACGGCAAACCAATAACTATCCCTGATATTTTATCTTCGTTTACAAGGTCCAAAACATTTTGAATCAATTCATCTTGGGATTTGATATAAAGTTGCGGTCTGGCAAATGTAAAACCACGATTTTCATCTGATATGGCAACACCACACCTGCGCAATCCCCAATCAAGAGAAATTATGCGTCCCGTACGTGGAAAATCCTTGTAATCAGATAAAATCATTGTATAATCCTTTATGTTTTAAATAATAGGATTCAAAATGGCATTTAGCAAGCAACAATTACAAAAATTCGCAGATTTAATCAGAATTGAAATATCTGATGAAAAATTGGAAAAAATGAACATTGACGGTGTTATTGAATGGTTGGATAAATTACAAAAGATTGACACAACCGGTGTGTCACCTATGTTAAGTCCGGCCGAACATAAATTACCATTGCGTGAAGACGTTGTAACCGAACCAAATATGCGTAATGAAATATTGGCCAATGATCCAGACACCACAGGTGTATCACGCGGATATTTTGCTGTACCAAAAGTTATGGATGAATAAAGAAAGGTTGAAGATATGATAAATTTGACAATTAAACAGGCTTTACAAAAATTAAAATCACGTGAAATTTCTGTAACCGAATTAACACGTGCGTATCTTGACCGTATTGAAAAATTTGGCAAAGATTTAAATTGTTATATTACAACAACACCTGAACGCGCCTTGAAAGATGCCGCCGCATCTGATGAACGTTATGCAAATGGTTCGGCTCTGTCATTGGATGGTATGCCAATCGCAATGAAAGATTTATTTGCAACACGTGGCATCCGCACTACCGCTGCATCACGTATGCTTGAAAACTTTATCCCAGAATATGAATCAACAATTTCACAAAAATTAATTGATGCCGGAACAGTTTTATTGGGCAAGGCAAACCTGGATGAATTTGCAATGGGAACATTTTCAAAGACATCTTTCTTTGGTGCCCCTGTTAATCCGTGGCAAATGGAAAAAAGATTAACAGCCGGTGGTTCATCTGGTGGTTCGACATCTGCCGTTGCCAGCGGTCTTGCAATTGCAGCAACCGGAACAGATACAGGTGGTTCAATTCGTTTTCCATCTGCAATGACTGGTTTGGTTGGTATGAAACCAACATATGGTTTATGTTCACGTTGGGGTTGTGTTGCATTTGCATCCAGTCTTGATACCCCCGGCCCTATTACACGCACAGTTGATGATGCCGCGTTAATGTTATCTGCGATGGCGGGACATGATGATAAAGATTCGACATCTTCTCCGAATGCACATTTTGAAAGCGATGGTAATTTACAACCAATTTTGGGTAATGGCAAAAAATTACGTGTTGGCGTGATCAAAGAATTTAATGATGTAAAAATTTCAGACGACATGAAAAATCTGTTTGAAAAACGTATTGCCGATTTGAAATCTATGGGTGCAGAAATTGTCGAAGTATCGATTCCAAATATTTTGGACGCATTGGCGGCATATTATATTATCGCCCCTGCAGAAGCTTCTTCAAACCTGGCACGTTATGATGGTATGAAATATGGTCTGCGCGTCGAAGGCGAAGATTTAATTGATACATATAAAAAGACACGTGCTGCCGGATTTGGCGAAGAAGTTCAACGTCGTATGATTATCGGTACCGCGGTATTATCAAGTGAATCTTATGAAGTATATTTCATGCAGGCTGCCCGCGTTCGTCGTATGATTGCTGACAGTTTCAAATCTGCATTTGAACAATGTGATTTGATTGTTTGTCCATCATCTGCCGGAACGGCAATGCCACTTGATTCAGATTTAACCCCACTTGAATACTATGCGCTTGATTTATTCACAGTTGCAATGAATTTGGCCGGGATACCATCGGTTTCTGTTCCATGTGGATTGGCACAAAATGGATTGCCACTCGGTATGCAGGTTGTTGGCCCAAGATTTGCAGATATGCAGGTTTTGCAATTGGCAAAACATATCGAAACCGCTGCAGCAATTGATAATCGTCCAACAATAATAATGGGGAAATAAAAAATGGTGGCTAGAAGTAGAATCGAACTACTGACACAGGGATTTTCAGTCCCTTGCTCTACCAACTGAGCTATCTAGCCATCCGTGAGGAACATAATATAGTATAAAAAAACAAAAAGCAAGGAAAAATAAAAATGTTTACGATAAAAGGCAAAACAACAGATTGGGAATTGGTTATTGGATTAGAAACTCATATCGAGGTTTTATCTAACAGTAAAATTTTCAGCGGTGCATCCGCAAACTATAATCCAACAATTGCCTCTAATACCCAGGCTTGCATGGTTGACGTTGCAATGCCAGGAATGTTGCCGGTATTGAATAAATATTGTGTTGAACAAGCTATTAAATTTGGTTTGGGTATAAATGCAGAAATTTCCAAACATTCTAAATTTGCCCGTAAACAATATTTTTATCCTGACCTGCCCCAAGGTTATCAGATTTCACAACCAGCCGAAGAACCACCAGTGGTTGGACGTGGTTGGATTGAAATTATGGGTGACGATGGAAATCCAAAAAAGATTTTCATTGAACGCGCACATTTGGAACAGGATGCTGGTAAATTAAAACACGATATGCACCCAACAAAATCTATGGCGGACTATAACCGTACAGGTGTTACATTACTTGAAATCGTTACATTTTTGGATGTTAAAAACCCTGAAAATAATTCATATATAACATCCCCTGATGAAGCCGAAAGATATCTGCGTGAAATCCGCGAAATTGCACGTGCATTGGGTGTTTCAAAAGCAAATATGGAAGAAGGTTCTATGCGTGCTGACGTAAACGTATCTGTTCGTCCTGTTGGCGAAAAAACTTTCCGCACACGTACAGAAACCAAAAACATGGTGTCATTTAAGTTTATAAAGTCTGCAATCGAATACGAAGCACGTCGTCAAATTGAAATTTATGAAAATGGCGGAACAGTATCACAAGACACAATGCGCTATTCACAAAGCGAAGGAACAACATCTGTTTTGCGCAGCAAAGAAAATGCACTTGATTACCGTTATTTCCCAGATCCAGATTTATTGGAATTAGAAATCACAGACGATGAAATTGAACGCATTCGTAAAACAATGCCAGAATTGCCATCTGCAACACGCGCAAGATACATTAATGAATATGGTTTATCCGAATATGATGCAAATCGTTTAACTGAAACAGTTGATATTTCACATTGGTATGACACAGCAGTTGATGGCAAAAAAGAACGTTCAAAACCAGTTGCTAACTGGATGATATCTGAATTGTTTGCACATCCTGAAAACTTTGATATCACAAATGAAATCAAAGAAAATACAGATCCAGATGCACCACGTATTATTACACCTGAAAACATTTCTGAATTGGTCGATATGATTGCCAAAAACGAAATCAACGGTAAACAAGCCAAAGAAATATTCATCAAAATGTTGGATGGCGAACGTGGCACAATCCATGAAATTGCCGATAAATATGGTATGAAACAAATCACTGATACCGGTGCAATTGAAAGTGCCGTTGATGAAGTTATCAAAAACAATCCGTCCCAGGTTGAACAATATAAATCTGGCAAGGTTGGATTACTTGGCTTCTTTGTTGGCAATGTTATGAAAGCAACACATGGTCAGGCAAACCCAGCAATGGTAAGCGATTTATTAAAACAAAAATTGGGATAATTTATGAAAGATATGGTACATGCTTTGGCATTAATCAATCGTGAAATGATACGTTTTTCTGCGCTTGCAAAAATTGACAGTTCCGCAAAAAACAAACAATATAAATCTTTGCACGATTCTTATACCAAGGCACGCGCCAGACAATATCAACAAATTCGAACAACCAAAAGAACAAAATATAAATAAGGATAAACAAATGCAAATAATAGCTATTGTCGAAGATAATCATGTAACTGGTGTTGTATATGGCACAGTTGAAATACACGATGAAAAAATTTTAAAACAAAAACATCTAAAAGCTTATAACAAGGCAATCGCACAAACAAAACAAAGACAACATAAAAAAAATACAAGACAAAAATAAAAATGCAAAACATTATCGTTTTTATTTCACCAGACATAGATTATATGATGCGGGATAAAATAGCACATGTTTTATCCCTGAATCATATTGAAATAACACCCGATATAAATTGTGCAAATCTTGTAATACAAAAAGAAGATATTGAAGAAAGTATTCAGAAAATTTTTGAAAAATTAAATTCAAAACCTTATGAAATTGTTGGCTTTCCAATAGAAGTGCCAATAACACCAACAAAAAAAATTAAACACTATGTTCCAAAAAACATTGATATAAAACGTTTTAATAAAACAAGACAATTTAACAAACAAACAATATTTAACAGATATAAAAACAGATAAAAAATGCAAAAATTCTTTATACAAACTTTTGGTTGCCAAATGAACGTGTATGACGGACAAAGAATTGCCGCCATGCTGGAAAAACATGGTTTCACACAGACAGAAGATGTTGCTGATGCAGATTTAATTATATTAAACACCTGCTCTGTTCGTGCCAAGGCAACCGATAAAGTTTATTCTGCATTGGGCAGAATACGACGTGTAAAGAAAGAATCTGCCCTGCTTGGGATCGTTGGTTGTGTTGCACGTGAATCTGGTTCTGATGCATTTAGACGAATTCCAGAATTGAATTTTGTTTTGGGTCCACAAAGTTATCATAAATTACCAGAAATTATTAAAAACCCAGATACAAAATTATTAAATATTGATTTGGGTGGTTTGGAAAAATTCGACGAATTACCACAAATGACAAAAACCCCGTTGGTTGCGTATATTCCAATTCAAGAAGGTTGTAACCATTGTTGTACATATTGTATCGTTCCATACACACGTGGTCGTGAATTATCCCGTCCATTTAATGACGTTTTAAAAGACACAATAAACGCTGCAAAAACTGGTGCAATTGAAATATGTTTTCTTGGGCAAAATGTAAATGGATATAAATATACCGATGAAAAAGGCACTTTATATAAACTGTCTGATTTGATTCGCGAAACTGCTAAACTACCCGAAATCAGCCGTATACGCTTTACATCCAGTTATCCAACAGAAATGTCCGATGATTTGATTGAAATGTTTGGAATTGAACCAAAATTATTACCATTTTTAAATATGCCTATTCAAAGTGGATCACCACGCATTTTGAAAAAAATGAACAGACCTGATGATATAGATGCATATAAAACGATTGTAAAAAAATTAAAAAACGTTCGTCCAGACATTCAAATATCATCTGATTTTATTGTTGGTTTTCCAGACGAAAATGATGAAGATTTCGAAGAAACATTAAATATTGCACATGAAATAAAATATATAAATTCATATTCTTTTAAATATTCGCCACGTCCACATACGGCGGCAGCATTAATGCCAAACCAAATCAGCGAACAAATAAAATCGGTTCGCCTGCAAAGACTTGATTTACAATTAAATGAAAATCAACGCGAATTTAATATGTCTTGTATCGGCAAAGAAATGATTTGTTTATACGAAAGCGTTGACAAGACAGGTCGTCACCTTGTGTTCCGCACACCATATATGCAACAATGCATTGTTGATAAACCTGATTATGATATTGAACCATTACAAAAAATAAAAATCACAGATGCTAATAAATCTTGTTTGCGGGGTGAAATAATCAAATAAAATTAAAATTGAATATTTGCATTTAATGAGAATTTGTAATTTGTCGCAAATTCGTCCTTGAATGCATTGACTGATGCAAAAGCCCCTGCTTTATCAACAACAGACAAGAAACCTATCTTTAATCCAATATTCCAATCACCTTGTTCATCCACAGAAACATTTGCGGCATATTCATATTTAATGCCATCCATTACAAAATCATATCTGGCGATTGCACCAGTATGTAAATTTATATCTGTATCCACCAAATCCATAACTGAATTTCTTTGAACCATAAAACCAACAAATGGCGAAATTGCAAATTCTGATATTTTTGCACAATCATACCCGACACTAAATCGCACGTATTCCGACATTCCATTTGGATTATTTGAAATATTTTCATTTATGTATATATCATTAGTTTTGAAATTTGTACGATTTATACCAATCATACCATCCAACCAAAGACGATCTATATATTGTTTTGCACGAACATTTAATCCATAGGCAAAACCTGTAAAATCATTAAGATTATCATTATATGAAAAACTGTTTAAATTAACACCGACCAGGAAATATAAATCTTTATATTTATTCTTTGTGTAAATATTTGCCCCAAAGTTATTTATTTTATCTGATAAGACATAATCAACATTTGCCCCAAAACCAGAATCTGTTATATCAGTTAAAAAATCAGATAAATTTGAACGATTTATCGTTTTCATCGGATTCATCAAAATCATAGGATTAAAATGATAAGATGAATTCATTACAGAATTCACTTCGTTCATATTTGTTGCCCTGTCCATTGCCAACAACATCTTATCATTTGGATTGTTTTGCCTTATACTTTCAAGGAATTTTCCACGACTGTTATTAAATACTTTTGTATAATTAGTTTCACGAACCAGATATAATTTTACATTTTCATATTCAGATTCAAAAAGTGTCCTGTACAAACCATCAACGTCTTTGATTGTCACATCATTTAAAAGATCTGTACTGGTTATGTGTGCGACCAGATCTCCGTCTTTCCAATTGTTAATATGATTTATATATAATTGAACATTTTCCTTAACATCAACATCGGCAGACCAATTTTGCCAATCTGCCATATCATTTATCACAATTGAAGAATTTGATATTTCGTATTTATCCGCATCAGTCCCTTTTATTTCATTAAAATTAATCCGATCAAAATTATTAACCTTTGCAATATGTAGCGCGCCATCAACTTCAACCGGAACATCTGCGAATGCTCCAATTGTGACAAACGCCAATAAAAGCAACATTAGGTATTTATTCATAACACCTGTATGCTAGCACACTGAAAAATTTTTACACAACAAAAAAATCCCGTATAAAACGGGATTTCAAAGCGAAACGAGGAAATGTCCTAGAACATATAACGAATACCAACATCGGCACTGAAATTATGCATTCCAGATGCAACATCGATATAGTTATAACGTGCGGCAACTTCAACATCAAAGCAACCAAATGGCATCGCCAAACCCAAAGTTCCCATTGCAGAAAATGCAGTGTTATTATCACTTTGATCTGCAGCCTGGGTATCAATAAATGCCATACCGGCACCAAGACCTGCGAATGGTTGGATATAATGGAAATGCCACAAATCCATATATGCATTGGCCATCAATTCAATATTTTTTGATGACACCCCGACGTTTTCAATATCACCGAAAGATTTGTTTTTATTTCCTTTTGTAAAGAAAGAACCTTCAAATTCAACACGTGTTTTATCATACAAAGATAAACCCAACGCTGCGCGTGCTTGATAAATATTTTGTGAAACACTTTCTTTTGTACCGTTATAAGAATAATTTAAATTTCCGTATGTAGCACCACCACGTAATGAAACATATGGTAAAATTTCCCAACCAAGAAAGTTCGATGTTTGTTGTTCATATGATTGTCCACCTGCAAACGCTGGTGCGGCAATTAATACTGCCATAGATGTGGCAATAAGTTTTTTCATAAGTTTCTCCTTTTGTTGCTGATTAATCTCAACACTTTGTATTCTATCAAAGAACATACAATATTTATATAGGCACATATCCATAGGATATTTGTCATAATCCAGTAAATCAGCCGTATACAAAAGATTTATGAAATTAATTTTTTAATTACAAAATCTGACAAAAACAATCCGAAAGCACCGGTCACAGTTATCATTGAACCAAATTCACGTCCACCATTTGGTTGTGGCGTGGCCTGTTCAACAGAATAAACAACTGGAAAATCTTTTAATCTTTCATCACGCACCAAATGTCTTATTTTTGATGCCAATGGACATACTGTTGTTTTTGATATTTTATTGATTTTTATTTTTGATATATCTGTTTTTCTTGCTGCACCCATGCTGGAAATAAATGGTATATTATTTTGTTGGCACCATTTATAAAGTGCCATTTTTGATTGCACACTGTCAATGGCATCAATAACAAAATCAGGTTTTATATCAAGATTTGTTTTATCATCAAAAAATATATTAAATGTATCAACCACAATGTTCGGATTTATATCATGAATCCTTGATTTTGCTATTTCAACCTTTGGTTTTCCAATAGTGGAATCCAACGCAAACAATTGACGATTTATATTTGATTCTTCGACATTGTCAAAATCAATTAATATAATATGCCCCACCCCACTGCGTGCCAAGGCTTCGATTGCAAACGATCCAACCGCGCCACATCCAACAACCATAACCGAAGATTGTTGCAATTTTTTTATGGCTTCGTTTCCCAACAGCAAAGAAATTCTATGCAATCTATCCATTTTGCAAAACCTTTAAAGTATTTTCATATATAATTTCGCCTGCATTGTTTTCAGATTTTATATTCGATATTTTATCAACCATATCAGATAACACAATATTATTCTTGCCATCTGTTTCGACCAAAATTTTGTTTATTGGTGTGTTTTGTATATATTCTGGCACAACTTTATTAAAAGATATAAAAACATTACCGTTATTGATTAAAGTGTCCAATATTTCAACACTGCCATTAAAACCGTGCGCAACAATCGTTGGTAATTCAGATTTTTTATATTGTTTTAATATATGCAAGATTTTATCCCACGCGCCAACACAATGTAAAAATACAGACCGCTTTAGTTTTATCGCAATTTCAAATTGTTTTTGGAACACATCAATTTGTTTATCCATATCTGGTTTATATTTATCCAACCCTATTTCCCCAATCATAAAGGAATCATTTGATTTTAACAAATTTTCCAATCTTAGTTCAAAACCATCTTTTATATCTGCAACAAACCAAGGATGTACCCCAAATGCGCCATAAACATTTTTATCAACATTGGTTATATTTATCAAATTTTGCCATTCGGATTCACATGTTGCACAACAAACAGTCGCCACAACACCAGTTTGAACATTGTGTGATATATAATCTATATGCGAATGTGCATCTATTATCTTCATAAGGATTATTTAACCACAAAAAAGCATTTTTTCAAGAATACGCCATAAAAACTTGCATTCGGTGAAAAAAGTGTTTAGAATTGCAAGCACTGGATGCATAGCTCAGTTGGTAGAGCAACTGACTCTTAATCAGTGGGTCCAGGGTTCGAGTCCCTGTGCGTCCACCAGGATAATTAACCACCGCAAGGTGGTTTTTGTTTTTTTGCAAAAAAAATCATAAACTGTATATTTTTTTTGATTTTAGGTTTTTTTTCATTATAATAGTAAACATGTCAAAAAAATTATTATTATTTCTTATAGCCTTGGCTTTACCGATGGTTTCGGTTGCTGGGACGCAAAATAGCCCTAAAACAAATGTTGTTGTATCACCGTATGATGACGTGCAAAATGTTTTAGAAAAAATACCTTTCCCAGAAGATTTGTCTGCAAATATCAAGCAATTGTATTTGTCTGCTCAAATAGAGCGAAAAAAAGGCAATATCAGAGCGGCCATACGTTTTTACAGAAAAGTTCTGGACAAACGCCCAAGCTTCGTGCGCGCCCGTTTTGAATTGGCTTTGTGTTATATGGCATCAGATCGTTGGGATCGTGCTGATTATTATTTACGCTCGGCAATGGCATCTGAAGGTTTACCAAACGATGTGAAACACGTTATGGAAGAATACAGAGCCTTGGTACGCAGAAACAAACACTGGGATTTCTGGTTTGAGTTTGGTGATGTACCTAATGTGCGTTCAAGCATTGTTGATAACGATGAATGTATTGGTGGTACATGTGAAAAATTAACAGAACTAAAAAACGTATCAGGTGTAAATCTTGCGGCTGGTGCTGATTACGAATTTAAATTGTCAGATAATTGGCGTTGGAAAAACGATGTTGCATTTGAAACAAATCTGTACAAGGAAAATAAATATAATGATTTAAGTCTTGCCGGTTCAACGGGCCCTCGCTATGTATGGGACGATGGGGACATCTGGTTTGCCGGGGTTGTAGGCCGCAGTTGGTACAGTCAAAAACCGCTTGGTTGGTCATACGGTGCTAAAATTGATGCCAATTATGATTTAACACGCAGATTATCATCTGGTTTGATTTTAATGGGCTTGAACAATTCGTACGATGAATATAATGATTTACTTGGTGGACAGACATATACTGCGGTACCACATTTTACGTATTATATTGATTCTACGAAATACATTGAATTGCTTGGTGAAGTGGGACGCGAAACCGCAAAGATGGATTTTCTTGCTAATTATAACTATGGTATCGGGTTAAGTTTTGGTACGGAAATGCCTTATGGATTCCTTGTATCTTTAGAACCTTACTTATATTGGGTAGATTATGATGCAGAACGTGAAATTGAAAAAAGCGATAGTACGCGTCAAAGAATTAAACAAAGAGATTTTATTCAAAAGTGTACTTTGTCTTTAATCAATACTAACATAGAATTGCTTGGTTTTATGCCAGTTTTCAAAGTTACTTATATAAATAAAGAATCTAATGTACCAGCCCCAGCATATGATAAATGGGTATTTGGTATAGGCATAAAAAGAAAGTTTTAAGTTAAAGCAAAACCCGCCTAAAACGGCGGGTTTTTATTTACCTTTTATTTTTTCAAATACTGCGTTGGGTTGTATGCCTTGGTTCCCTTACGAATTTCAAAATGCAATTGTGGTTGATCAACCTTGCCTGTTTTGCCGACACGACCAATTTGTGTTCCAACACCAACACGTGCACCACGTTTCACAGACATAGAATCAAGATGTGCATAAATTGTCATCCATCCATCACTGTGTTGAATAATTATTAAATTACCCATGCCCTTGACTTCATTACCAGCGTATGCAACAACACCATTTTCTGCTGCTTTGACCGCCGCACCCAACGGTGCAGAAATATTGATACCGTCATTAAACAAACCGTTATTTTTTGCACCATATACAGATAAAATCTTGCCCCGCAACGGCCACGAAAACTTTGAACTTGAACGTGCAACAATGTTTATCAATTGTATATTCATTTGGTTTTGTAAATGCATCCGCCAAAATAATATTTGGCATAAATAACAATAATAAAAATGTAAGTATGTGTTTCATCTAATAAGAACTTTCTGTGTATGAATAAAACAAATCTCTGTCGCTCGTCATTCCTCTTATTTTTGCCCCAGGAATTTTTGAAGATTTCCATTTTTCTATATCTTTAATTTCTATAATTTTGCAACCAAACGCTGGGTTACAATCTTGTTTTTTCTTTGGAACATATTGATACATACCGTCTTTTATATCTTGATTTAATTGATTTCTCCATTGATGCCATTCCTGATAATTATATACAGATTTAAACACATCCAAAAAAACACTATTGCTAATATTATTTGGATCATCAGAATCAGATTCTATAGTCAACGACACTTCGTATTCGGCACGAATATTTGTTAAATGATCATCTATGGACACCGATAAATACGGGCTTCCAAAATCTTGAGTTGTTATTTTATATTCTTCAAAACCATCTGGATACAAACAAGTATGTTTTCGTTCGTCACGTAACATTTTATTTACTTCGTATCTACCATTGTTTTTATTTTTATATAATTTATGTCCATTACATTGTTCAGAATCCATAATCCCTTCGTCCAACCAATAATATACTTCTCTACCATTTTCATATATTTCATTTTTTATTGCACGACCAGATTCTGCACTTTTTTGTTCCATTAACCACATAAAGAAATCTTTGTAATCGTTAAAAGTTTTTTCTGCCAGATAGTTGTTGTATTTTACAACCTTTTGCACATCTGTATAATCTTTGTAAGATTCCACCAAATCAGGGTCTATTTGCTTCATTCGTTCTTCGATAATAGGCAATTGTTGTTTCATTATTTCGCTGTATTCCTGTAAATATCCAAATGTAGAATCTTGTTTTACAGCATCATACTTATCACCAAAACAAAATGTTGGTATAATCATTAACAACAAAAATGCAAATATTCGTTTCATTGTTTATTTTAAATAATTTATAGCACCACCTATTCTAGCATGCACATTTCCGCCTATACCAGCACCACCTCTTGTTACAATACCCATCATATTACCTTCATCATCAAAAACACCACCACCAGAGTTTCCACCCCATCCTCTGCAATCTTGTAAACCACCCGTACTAGCAATCTTACAATAAGATACTTTTAATATTTTATCAGCAAAAATGCTTTTATAATAATTTGTTTCCTGCTCTAACAAATATTTTAAAAAACCAATTGATGCTTCATGAATGAACATTATACCATCTTCTTCTATTTCGTATTTGGGCTGTTTCAGATTGTTTTTTTGTAAATAATTAATATATTTTTGTTTAATTTCTTTTATTTCTTGATCACTCATTATCTTTAAAGCTCCATATCCGATTAACCTGGCATCATAAGTACGATTATAAGAATAATTTATCAAAGGAATTTTTATATATATACGTTTATTATTTGTAATATTTGTAGAAAGAATATTTTTTTGAATATTATCGATAGAATAAATAGCCCAATCACCAGTGACATATTCATTAAGAGATACATCATAATCACCGATTTTTTTATATCTACCTGTAATTATATCACCATTTTGCGTGATAAATCTTAAATTATCGCCATAAACATTATCTTGATTTACATCCGTACAATGTTTGGCAGTATAAATACTTAATTCGTCATTTTGCTCTAAAATTACAGTCCCTGTACAATAAATCACATCTTCATTGTCCATTATTCCAACTACAGAAACATATGGTTTTTCTTTCTTTTGTTCTTCTGTAACATAACAACGTTTATCAATTGTGTATTCATTTGGGTTTGTACACGCATCCGCCAAAACAACATTTGGAACAAGTAACAACAAAAAAGTCAGTAATCTTTTCATTTTAATCGATGTTTTCTTCTAATTCATGATGAATTGTATGTCCTGTTGCCAGCTCTTTAACTTTATAGTCTGCCCCCCAATTACCAGAACGCCATTTTGACATATCTTTAATCTCTGTAAATCGGCAACGGCCATCTAAACAATATCCGTCTTCTTTATATTCTCTCATTCCGTCTTTTATATCTTGTTGCCAATTGTTTCTTTCTGTTTGGTGTTCGTAATAAGTTGTTTCTTGTGATGAAATATCGAGATAAAAAGCACTTGTTTGGTTTTTAGAATCATCCAAATAAGATTCTTTATTTAAAGATATCTTGTATGTTTTATGTGTGTTATTTGCAACAGAATCAATACTTAACAATAATATTTTTGTATTATTATGATTTGCACCAGCATTTTCAATTACCAGAGTATAATCTTCAAAACCATCTGGGTAAAGGCAGGTGTGATCACGTTGGTCTTTCAATTGTTTTTCTACTTCTTCACGGCTATAATCTTTGGCTTTATATGTTCCACCATTACATTGATCGCTGTCCATTATCCCTGCATCTAACCAAATAAAACTTTCTTTGGTAAGATTTAGATTGCTTCCATCACCATAATTTTTCGTGCGTACTGCTCTATTAGTTTCATGGCCATGTCTATATAAATCTGCTATGAAACGATCTTTATATTCATTAAATGTTTTTTCAGCCAAATAATTATTATATTTTACTATTTTTTGAAAAACCGTATCGTCTTTTGATGATCGAACCAATTTAGCACCTGTTCCAAGTGGGTCATTAGCTAAACTAGATATTCTGGCTTCTATTATTGGTAATGATTGTTTCATAATATTGTCATATTCTTGAACACCAGAAAAAACAGGATCTTGTTTCATCTCGTCATAGTTCTTTGCAAAACAAGGTAATGATATGCTTAGCAATAATAAAAATGCATATGCTCGGTTCATTATTGCAAAACCTCTTCACAGCGGCCGGCTTGTTCCATCAATTTTTTAGTTAATGTAATAAGTGATATATTTAAACCTGTTTCAACGGCACCGGTTGCAACATTTGCACCAGCCATTACATTGGCTGTTGTATTTAACGCATGTTCTTTTTTCTTTTCTTCTTCGGTTAATCTAACTTTATTAGCCGCATCCATATATTTATCAGAATTCGCCGCCGCACTGGTTCCGACCCCAACAACACCAATCGCAGTCCCCGCAATTGATGTACCCATTACACCCTTCATTCGTTTTTCGATTTTTTCAATATCTTTTATATTAATTTGATTACACCATGTACGAACATTGCTTAATTTTTTAACAACAGTGTGTTGATTTGGGTTGATACCGGCCTTTCTTAATTCATTTTCCATATCCGGTATTGATTTCACAATTTCATTACATGCAGATATGTGTTGAACCAATTCTGATTGATTTGTGTTTAACCCCGACATAATGGCAGATGCCAGATTAGTTCCGATTGTTCCGGCCATTAAACCTGTACGCCAATTACCCAGTTTTTTTGATTTATCTATCTTTTGTTGTAATTCGGCAATTTGCGCCATTGGTTGTAAAACGTTCATTAAAAACTGTTCATCACTCATTGCGTTTACGCCTTCGGCGCTGCAACCACCAGATGCACACATTTTAGCAATT
This sequence comes from uncultured Pseudomonadota bacterium, assembly GCA_902798205.1. Lineage (GTDB taxonomy): Bacteria > Pseudomonadota > Alphaproteobacteria > Rs-D84 > Rs-D84 > Enterousia. The sequence goes on from CADBVV010000001.1 coordinate 83,385, forward strand.
AATTCTTCGATTTCTTGTTCTTCTTGGGACTTCTTTATTCCGGCAACCAATGCACCGCCGGCCGCAACCGTCCCAACCGCAGTTACCGCCGTATTCGCCTTTGATATATTGGCGACACGCCCTATTTCGTCAGAAATTCCAGAACATGCAATACGTGTTGCTTCAAAAACTTGTTCTGCATTTTTTACAACATCAATATCATCTGCAGATGCCATAAATGGCATAAAAATCAGAATCATTGTCAATATTCGTTTCATTTCTAAAGCCTTTTATTTTTTCAAATACTGCGTTGGGTTGTATGCCTTGGTTCCCTTGCGAATTTCAAAGTGCAATTGTGGTTGATCAACTTTGCCTGTTTTGCCGACACGACCAATTTGTGTTCCAACACCAACGCGTGCACCACGTTTCACAGACATAGAATCAAGATGTGCATAAATTGTCATCCATCCATCACTGTGTTGAATAATTATTAAATTACCCATGCCTTTGACTTCATTACCGGCATATGCAACAACACCATTTTCCGCTGCTTTGACCGCGGCACCAAACGGTGCAGAAATATTGATACCATCATTAAACAAACCATTATTTTTTGCACCATATGCAGATAAAATCTTGCCCCGCAACGGCCACGAAAACTTTGAACTTGAACGCGCAACAACCTTTGGTAATTGTTGTTTTGGGTTTGAAGATATCTTTTGTTTTTCTGTATTTTTCGCGACAGTTTTTGTATCCGCTGGCTTTGCGGTCGTTTTGTTTTCCGCTGTGTTTTTCGCAGGTGTAATTTTTACAACTGTTGTTTTCTCAGTTTTTATTTCCGACACAGACGCTGTTTTAACATTGTTTAACTTTGGCACTTTGATTTTTTGGCCAACAGACAAAACAAACGGACTGGATATTTTATTCATAACCGCCAAATCATTAACTGGTATTTCATATTGACGCGACAAAGAATACAATGTATCGCCCTTTTGCACCGTGATTTCTTGCAAATCTACACGTTTGGTCCCTGTTGGTTTTATTGTTTCTTTGGCCACAACTTTTTCTTTGGCAATAACATTTGGCACTTCCTGTTTTACAGTTGCACTTCGTTTTGTTGTTAATTTTTGACCGATCGATAAAGTATACGGTTCGTGTAAATTATTTACATCGGCAAATTCAGAAACCGTCATACCGTTTTTACGTGCCAACGAATAAACAGTGTCCCCTTTTGCAACAATTATAACATCACCACCGGCTGGTTCTTTCTTTGGTGCCGGTGTATCAATAATTGTATTTCCGCCATACATTGGAACAATTAAATAATCTTGTTCTGTTTGTTGTTCTGTGATTTTTGTTTCTTCGTTTTCTGGGACCAAAACGTAATCATCAACACTGGCATATAAAACATAATCATTTATATTTGACGAACCGTATAATTCAGGCGAAGCATACACACCATAATCAGTCACCGCAGAATTATAGATTTCAGGCTGGGTATTCGGATCCGCCAACAATGCCGGATATCTGTCTTCGATAAACATACCAATACTATCAGGAATAGAAGCAATTTTTGGTTGCAAATCACATGCGCCCAAGACAAGCGCACACAAAACAGACACTTTGAAAAAAGTTTTATACATTCTCACATTTTGAATTATATCATAAAATCAATGTAAAATAAAATACTTATGCGCATCAATCACGCATAAACAAAACGCTGATTTCAAACAACAACAACATCGGCACAGCCAATAAAATTTGGGACAAAATATCTGGTGGTGTTAACATTGCAGCCAATATAAAAACACCAATTATTACATATCTGCGACTTTTAATTGCCGTTTGTTTTGAAAGCAAACCCACCCTGTTCAAACCAACCAAAATCAAAGGTAATTGAAATGCCAAACCGAAAACTTTTAACAGCCCAATTGAAAAGGCCAAATATCCTTTTATTGATGGCAAAAGAACCGTTGGCACAGATGCGGATTCATTTATTTCAATAAAGAATTTAAATACAAATGGGAACAAAACATAAAAGGCAAATGCCGCCCCCAACACAAATAATAACGGCGAAAAAAGAAATATAGGAATCAAAAATTGCTTTTCATTTTTATGCAATCCCGGTGCAATATATGCCCATATATTCCATAACAATACTGGCGTAGTTATTATCAGCGCCACCAATGTTGCCAATGAAAATTGTATCATTAAACCATCGCTGATTTCTGTATATAACAATGCTGCATTTTCCCATACACTTATCAAAGGCGCACTTAAAAACGCTTCAACAAAATCTGATATCACCCAACCAAAAACAAAAGCCAACACAAATACAACCGCAGTCCATAATATTCTGCGACGCAATTCTGAAAAATGTTGCATTAATGTCATTTTCATTTTTTGCGACCATGTTTTTTAGTTTTTTTAATACTTTCACCAAACACGTCTTTGGTTGCGTTTTCCAATAAATCATCAATTGGTTTTTCCAAATCGATTCTTTGTTGTAAATTTTCTGAAAAATCTGTAATTTTCCAAACAATATTACGAATATATTTAAATGCACGCGCCAAAAATTTTGCAACATCAGGCCAATATTTAGCAGGCACAATACAAACTGCGACCAACAAAATAACTAAAAATTCAGTCCAACTGATTCCCAGCATATTATACCTTAATCGTAAAAATCATCACCATCATTTGTTGATATTGTTTTATGACGTGATAATTGAAAATAATTTTTTCCAAAATCTGTTTTTGTTTTCAAATCATTAAACACAACATCAGTTTTCACAGATGTCGCATCAACAACAGACCATGATTTTAATTTCACAGGATTTTTATCAAACACAACATCCATATGTCCCAAACCTTCTTGGCCTTTCAAATTCATTTTCAAAGTAAACGTATTCTTGTCCGAACTTGTTTCGTATACGTTGATATCCGCATTTTGTAAATCTATTTTTTTACGAACCAAAATTCCGGCTGGTGTACTGGTCAATGGAACAGTTGTAATTTGATCCAAAGATTTATCGTAAAAATACAAATCTTGACCATCGGAAATTAATTGTATTGGGGCATTTTTATAATCCAGTCTAACACGACCCGGACGTAACATTGAAAACGTACCATCTTGGGTTTTACCATTTGATGTTTGTGTAAATCCACCGTTTAAACCGGTTATAGAATTAAGATATTTTTCAGCATTCACAACCAATTTCTTATCAACCGCCGCATTTGCAATACCAGACACAAACAAACACACAATCATCATGATTATTTTTTTCATTTCTACATCCCCTTGAAAGCGTTTATAACTTTATCATGAACATTTTGCAAACTGTCTTCAATAACAGCCCCGGCTGCACATAAATGTCCACCCCCACCAAAAGATTCTGCAATTTTATTTATAGGTATTTCACGCGAACGTATTGAAACACCGATACGGTCTTCTTTTTGTTCTTTTAATAATACAACATATTGAACACCATGAATCTGGGCCAGCAAAGACAATACTATTTCACCACGTCCATCCAATTTTTTATAATCAGTATGATTTATTGTCGCCACAGCCAGACGACCTTTCATCAAAAATTCTGCTTCTGTTACAACTTTGGATTCAACCAGAACAGTTTTTTTATCCTTGTTACTTAACAAATTGACCAAACGTGTCATATCAGCACCCGCATCAACCAAAGATGCCGCATCTTTGAAAACATCACTGTTTCTGACAAATTTGAAATTACCAGTATCTGTAATGATTGCCAATGTTAAAAGATCAACAATATCTTGATCTATATCGAATTTTCCGCTTTTTACAACATCATATATTATCTGTGATGTAGCGGCCTTTTTTTCATTATCAAAACACAAATTTCCAACCAAATCGTCATTAAAATGATGATCAAATTCAATTACAAAGTCTGCAGAATTTACATATTTTTCAACACCGCCCAAATGTTTTCTGGTTCCATAATCAACCAAAATATATAAATCATAATTTGAATTTTCTGGCAGGTTTTTATAAAACACAGCATCTTCACGAAGCGGCACATTATCCAATTCACGTGGTACATTTCCATCGTATATAACAGTCGCTTTTTTGCCGAAATTCAATTCTATTATCTTCATCAGTGCCAATGCAGAACACAATGCATCACCATCCAAATTCTTATGCCCAGATATAGCAATAGATTTGGCGTTTTTTATTTTTTCTATAAAAATTTGTACTTTCTTGTTCATAATGCAATATCTTCCAAAGTAAATTGTGCACTTACACGGCCATTATATTCATTTTCTTTTAATTTACCCAACATCATTATTGTAGTATTTGTATTTGCATCGTCCAGTAAAAAATCACCAACCGGCGTTCCAACCAAATTAAAGCCCACAAAGGATAATTGATTACCATTACTGCAACGAACTACGCCGCGCAAATGTGCCCCATTTCCCATAACAGTTGCAAATTTTAAAACTGCGCCACGTAATACCAATGTTGGTTCTGGATTACATTGCCCGAACGGTGCCAAATCAGATAATTTTTCAACCAATTTCATATCCGCACTGCCCGCATCAATTTGTGCGTCTACAAATATTTCTGGATTTGGTTTTATGCCACCCAATTGTTCATTAACAGATTTTTCAAGGAATTCACAAAAATCTTTTTCACGATCTGCATTTAATGTAAAACCTGCGGCTGCCGCATGTCCGCCACCTTCGGACAAAATACCAAGGGACAATGCTTCGTGAATAATTTTACCCAAATCTATTTCTGGAATTGAACGACCTGACCCGTTTATAATTCCATCACCACGTGTTGCAACACATGTTGGTAAATTATATTTATCTTTCAGGCGTCCTGCGATAATCCCCATAACGCCACCATGCCAATTGTCACCACAAACAAACAAACTGCATTTTCCATCTTTGCAACATTTGTCTGCTATTTCGGCAGCATCTATCATAATTGAATTTTGAATATCTATTCTTTCTTGATTCATATGATGCAATTGATTTGCCAAATCATTAGCAATTAATGGATTGTCTGTTAATAACAATTCCAACGCCGGCGACGCAGAATCAAGACGTCCCGCGGCATTAAGTCGTGGTCCAATCGCAAACCCCGCAGCATAAACAGACGGTGTTTTTATTCCGGCCAAATCCATCAATGTTCTAAGGCCAAGATTTTGTCGCAACCCCATAACTTTTAAACCGGTTGCAACAAATGCACGATTCAACCCTATCAAAGGCATCGTATCGCATATAGTCCCCAGTGCAACAAAATCCATATAATTTAACAAATTTATTTGCGGTTTGTTTTCATCAAAAAAGTGTCTGTTTTTTAATTCACGATTCAAAGAAACCAATGTCAAAAATGCAACACCGACACCGGCCAAAAATGAAAGTCCAGATGTATCATCAACGCGTTTAGGATTCACAACTGCATCTGCATTTGGCAAAACAGCATCAGGTGAATGGTGATCTGTAACGACAACTTTCAAGCCTAATTCTTTGGCTTTATCTACTTCTGCATTACCGCTTATCCCGCAATCAACAGTTATCATCAAAGAAACACCAGATTTTGCAATCTGTTCAACCGCAGCAATATTTAATCCGTATCCTTCGCCTTCACGTGTTGGCAAATGCCAAGACACATCAACACCAATACTGCGTAAATATTTCACAAAAACAGCGGTAGATGTTATTCCATCAACATCATAATCGCCATATATTGCAATCTTTTCACCATTACATATTGAATCAGCAATAACCTGGGTTGCTTTATCCATATCTTTCAAAACATATGGATCTGGCATATATTCTTTGATGGAAGGATGCAAAAATATATCAACCGCATCATCGCCCACAATTCCACGAGATGCCAAAATATTTTTGACCAAATTTTTTGTATCGTTTAAATCTGATTCCAGACTATAATCATCCGACACAGCCCAGGCTTTTCCAAGCATGGACCTTTCTACTATCTTTCGCACTCTATACTCTTTTCTTATTGTCGGTATTATTATAATACAAAATTATTCAAATAGCAATGGCATGATTCCATCAAGTATTGCACCTGCTGTTGGCACCGCATTCCATGCCGCAGTTTTCCAACCACCAGATTCTTTTGTCCCCTGTGGTTCGTCCAACATTATCAAAATTACATACTGGGGCGCTGCGACAGGGAAAATACCCGTAAACACAGTAACATTTCTGTTTTTATCGACATGTCTGTCCGCACCACGTTTTTCCGCAGTTCCCGTTTTACCACCAACTTCTATGCCTTTTACCCTGGCCTTTTTAGCCGTCGTTTCTTCTGCGATATGGAACATTATATTACGTAATTTTGCAGATATTTCTGGATTCAAGACCCTTTCACCACGAACAGCACCAATGCTTCTTTTTAACAACGTTGGATAAATATATATTCCACCATTTGTCATGGCATTAACGCCCAATATCAAATGCATAGGTGTTACCGCAATACCATGTCCAAATGCCGCTGTTGCGCGTTCTGTTGGTCCCCATGTTTTATATGTTATCGCCCTTTCTGTTTTTCCAAATTCTAATTGCAAAGGTTTATTAAAATTAAGACGTTCAAAGAATTCTTTTTGAGCACCTTCTGGCAAATCCAGTGCGATACGCGCACTGCCAACATTACAAGAATGCAACATAATTTCTGGTGCTTTTAATGTACGATGCCCGCCTTTTTTAACAACATCACGTTTAAAAGAAGACACATCGTCAATTGGTTTACGCATCGCAGGACGACCATATTTATCGTATATCATCAACGGTTCATCAACCTTGTAATCTTTATTCTGCAAACCATTTTCATATGCCAATGCGGTATTAAATATTTTGAATATAGATCCCATTTCAAAATTATCACGCATCAATTTAAATCTGCGTGTATTTACCGGTATTGAATTGATATTGTTTGGGTCAAAATCAGGTATTTGAACCATCGCAATCATTTCACCGGTGGACGAATTCATTAACATACCCATTGCGCCTTTGGCATTATATTTATTCATCGCAATGGATAATTGTTCGTGGAAAATATTTTGCACACGCGAATCAATAGACAAACGCAACGGATCTTTGTTTTCGCGCAAATATTTATCGTAAGTTAATTCGATACCTTCCAACCCTTCGTCTTTACCAGAAAAACCGATAACATGTGCAAATACATTTCTTTGCGGATAACGACGTTGTGTAAATTGTTCAATTTCAAAACAGTCATATTGTTTATGTGCCTGCTTTACTAATTTTATTTGATCTTCGGTTGCATTCTTTTTTATATATAAACCACGACGACCAGACCTTATTAAATTTAAAGCATCTTCAATACTGTAATCCATTGGGGCAATTTCGTGAATAATGGCCGCAACTTCATTTATATGTCTTTCCTTAACACGTGGCGGGAATAATTTTATATTGCCAGATTTTACACTTTTGGCCAAAACAACACCATTTCTGTCGACTATATCTGCACGACTTTCTATTTGTGCATTTTGACCGTTATATTTTCTGTAATCATTGCTTTGTAAGCCTAATTCCAATGTACGAACAACAAATATTGCAAACAAAATAGAAAATGCAAATTTTACCCAATGCAGACGTGATGCACTTTCGTGATTATACACAGATCCCTTGTATTCATGTGGTAAAATATCTTTTCCTATGACGAATCGCATTATTCACCCACCATTGGTATACTATCTATATGTACAGTTTTACTGAAAGACACTGTTTCTGCCTTTGGATTAACACCAATAACAGAACCACGCAATGAATCCGCAGAAGTCAAAGCAGAAAATCTGGTTTTTGCAATATCGTATTCATGTCGCGTATTTTCCATATCACGACGGATTTCATTAAGATTAGAATTCTGAACACGATATGCGACCTGTAAAAAAGAAATTATAAAACCAATGCCAATCAACATGGCCCAGCCTATATTATACATTTTTTCATCATCGCGCATAAGATATTCCTTCCTTTATTGATACATTGTATCACAAATTCTTAAAAAAACTAATCATAGATTGAATACCGTTTAATCTACCTGCACCAAAATTTAAATCAAGCGATGCAAACTGTACTGATAAATCCATTTCTTTTATTTCTTGGACGCTTTTGCCATTAACCATTGATAAAATTATGGCAACAATCCCGCGAACCATCATTGAATCAGCACGTCCATAAAAAGTGCCATCTTTTTCACAAATTTGAACAAACGAAGCGCACCCAAAAATTTCATTACATTTTGCATCATCCGGAACAACATCTAATGATTTACCCAAATCTATAACAAATTCCAATTTTTCAACTGGATTTTCAATCAAAGACAAAGCATTTTTTATATCATCGTATTTCATTTTTATTTACCATCCCTGCTCTGTTAAATCTAATTCAAGTCGTGCCGCTTCACTCATTCGTGATAAATCCCATGCCGGATCCCAAACCAGTTTTACATCAACTGTTTTACCGTTTACCACACTTTCAATATTTGATTTAACCTGACTTAAAATATCTTCCATCATTGGACACGTAGGACTTGTAAAAGTCATTTCCACAATAACACTGTCTTCATTGATTGCGATATTATAAATCAAACCCAAATCCCAGATATTCACTGGAATTTCTGGATCATAAACCTTCTTGATTTCATTTATAATATCATCGCGCAAATCAGACATTTTATGCCACCAAATCTTTTATTGTTTCAACAACATATTTTGCATCATCCATTGTATTCCATGGCCCAACAGATATACGAACACTGCCATCTATATTTAATCTTTTATGAATCCACGATGCACACATATTGCCGACACGAACACATATATTATGTACACCCAACATTGCACCAAAATCTATTACATGCATACCATCAATTGTAAAAGATATCATATGTGAATCACGCGTTGTAAAGATTTTTATTTTTTCTGTTTTTGATAATTCGTCATACATATATTCAATTAAATCATGTCCACCGTTCCAATTGGATAAATTTTCTATCGCATTTTTTAGGCCGATAATTTGTGTTAATGGCAACGTGCCTGCCTCAAATTTTTCTGGTGATTTATTTAATATTATATTATCAGAATCTATGATTCGATTAACCATACCACCACCAAATTTATCAACATTCCAATCATCAGGTTTTCTTATATACATTACACCGACACCTGTATCGGCCCCAATTTTATGGCCAGAAAAGACAAGAAAATCACAATCATATTTTTTAACATCTATTTTGTTGTATACGACAGATTGTGCGGCATCCACGATTATAATGGCATCTTTATTTTGTGCACGAATTGCTTTTGATATTTTTGAAACATCTTGGAATATTCCCATAACATTAGACATTGCCGTTACAACATAAATATCAGCAAATGGAATATTTTTTATATCAATATTTAATTGCGAATCCAATGGCAAAATAATTGTTTTACAGCTACCATCTTTCGCCCACATTTCAAATGGCAGGCGTGCACTGTGATGATCCAAATCAGACACAGCAATAATTGGTGTTTTATTCGATATTGTGTTTTTAATAATATTAACAATTCGATTCATCCCATCTGTTGTTCCAGATGTAAAAACTATATTTTCCTTGTTCGCACCTATAAAGTCTGCAACAGTGCCACGAACATCATCAACCATGGCATCAACATTGGCCGCACGGGCACAAATACCACGACCAGCATTTGCATATGAATTCGTCAGAAAATCAACTTCTGATTCTATTACTGATTGTGGTTTCAGCCAACTGGCCGCCGCATCCATATACACGAATTTTTTCATATCGTTTTTCCCTTGCATTTTGTTATGATTATAATAAACTAAATCGAAATATCAATAACATAAGGAGAAAAAGATGGCGCTTAAACATGCTAATGATGAAACATTTGATTCGATGATTGGAAGCGGATTAACATTGGTAGATTTCTGGGCTTCTTGGTGCGGTCCTTGCCAAATGTTTGGCCCTATATTTGAAAGCGTTTCAAATGAAAAAACTGATGTTAATTTTGTAAAATTTGAAATTGACGATGTCAATCGACGTACACCTGCAAAATTTGGTATACGCAGCATCCCAAGCGTTCTGGCATTTGTAGATGGCGAATTAAAAGAAGCCCGCTCAGGATTAATGGACGAAGAAACCCTTATCCAATGGATAGAAGAATTAAAAGGCTAATTCGATGGTAAAAAAGAATTACAAGAACATAACACTTGATCCAAAATATACACCAAAAAAATCTGAACCATATATGTGCCCTGAACAATTGGCTTATTTTTACCAATTGTTAAACACACAACGCGACGAAATCATGCAAGACCGCGAAGATGTGTTGAACGATGTACGTATGGCAGAAAAAAATGAAACTGCCGGTGTTGGTGACGAACAAGATCAAGCAACAGCCGAACAAGAAATAACCATGAATTTACGTATGTCTGAACGTAATGCAAATTTGTTACAAAAAATAAATGCTGCATTGGAACGCATTGAAAATGGCACATTTGGATACAGCGTAATATCCGGTGATGAAATTGGATTACAACGTATGCTTGCACGACCATTGGCCACAATGACAGTCGAAGAACAAGAAGAATACGAACAAAAGAAAAGATAAAAACACCGCCCATTCGGGCGGTATTTTTTATATCTAAATAAAATTATTTCGATTTCTTTTTTGCCGGTGCTTTTTTCTTAGCCACCGGTTTTGGTTCTTCTTTTAATTCATGCTTAAAAGTTTTTATACCATTCGCAATATTCTTTGCCATAGCTGGAATTTTTGCAGAACCAAACAATACTAAAACCAAAATAACAATTAAAAGTACTTGTAAAATACCTGGACGCATAATTCACCCCTTTTTATTATTTTGTTACATAACAATCCAAACCGTCTGATTTAGCATTTCTGCAAAAACCATTGGCATCTGTTGCATTTTGGAATGCTACACGTAATCTGTATGTTGTTTGACCGTTAACCTGGGCAGCCAAAATGACAAATTGTTTACCACTGAACAAACTGTTGTGTGATGCACGCAATTTTTGTTCTGCAGATTGTGCTGCGGCACGTGTGCTGTATGAACCGAATTGAACATAAACACTGCCATTAGACGATGTAGCCACAGGTTTAGCAGCTGATTTAGCTGCAGGTTTTGCTGCTGGCTTTGCTGCAGGTTTCGCTGCCGGCTTTGTTGTTGTTTTATCTGGATCAAAAGTCACTTCTTTTCTGTCATTAACAACACGAACAGGATTCCCATTTGATTCAACAGGTTTTGTTTCAACTGGTGCTGGTTTTGATTCCGCAACAGGTTTTGTTTCAGCCTTTGGTTCGACTTTTGGTGCAACCTCTACTGGTTTTGCCGGAACATTTAAATCTGCAACAGGCTGTGGTGCATTATCAACTTTTTGCACTGGGGTATCCAAATCAATGTTCACCGTTGTACCCGAATCGCTTCCCACACGTGCGATAATTATCCATGTTGCCAATATAATAATTAAAACACCCAACCCCATTAAAAGCCACGGTTTCTTTGGACGCGGCGATGTAAAAGGTGTTGCTTCTGGTAAAGTATCAACACTTGAAGATTCTTCTTCAAGGTCTAATAAATCCAAATCTTGTTCTTGATCCATAATATCCCCCTATTTTTATTTCATAAGGACATTATATCATAAAAAAAGAACAAACCCAAATTATTTTGGCATATTTCCAAAATTAGGTGGAACAATCAATTTATGGTTTTCTTCTACGATTGGTTCGTTTTCACATTTGCAGCATCCCGCAACACAAACAACCAGTGAACAAAGTGCCAATAAAATTGCAATTTTTTTCATGATTTCTTTCCTTGTCTTTAAAAGGGGCGAAATATTCGCCCCCCTATTTTTACAATGGCATTTTAACAGCATCAACCATTTCAGAAATAAATTCTGACAATGATTTAACTGATTGGCCTTCTTTACCTAAATGACGCAGTGTTACTGATTTGTCATTCATTTCTTTTTCACCAACAACCGCAATTATTGGTGTTTTTGCTAATGACAATTCACGCACTTTATAATTAACCTTTTCGTCACGCAAATCAGCACGTGCAATTACGCCAGCTTCACGCAAAGATTCGACGACTTCATTTGCATAGTCCTTGAATTTTTCAGAAACAGGAACAACAACAACAGGTTCTGGGGACAACCACAATGGTAAATTACCACCAGTGGCCTCCAACAAGATTCCCATAAATCTTTCAATAGAACCTAACATTGCACGATGCAACATAATTGGACGATGTTTTTCACCATCTTCACCAACATAAGACAAATCGAATCTTTCTGGCAAATTCATATCCAATTGAACCGTACCACATTGCCATACGCGCCCCATAGAATCTTTCAAATAGTTATCGATTTTTGGACCATAGAACGCCGCATCGTGTTCTGCAATTTCGTATTCAATTCCGTTTGCATCTAATGCATGTTTTAATGCACCTTCGGCTTTATCCCAAACTTCATCAGAACCAATTCTAAATTCGGACAAAGGACGCGTTGCCAATTTCATTGTGATTTTTTCAAAACCGAATTTTCCATAAACATCTTTGATAAAGCGCAAGATTTTTACAACTTCGCTTTCCAATTGTTCTTCTGTGCAGAAAATATGCGCATCGTCTTGAGTAAATTCACGAACACGCGTTAACCCCGATAAAGCACCGGCGGCTTCATAACGATTAACTTTACCAAATTCAGCCAAATACAATGGCAAATCTTTGTAAGATTTCATACCGTTACCGAACACCAACATTCCACCAGGACAAGACATAGGTTTCACACAGAAAACTTTGCCATCTTGTGTCGTACCAGAATAGTTATGTGCACCGTATTTTGCCCAATGGCCAGACTTTTCCCACAAACATCTATCCATTACAGACGGCGTAGAAATTTCTTGATAGCCAGCCCTTTCTTGACGTGCACGAATATATTCAATCAATTTACGATAGATACGATAACCCTTGTCATGCCAAAAAACAGCACCCGGTGCAAATTCAGGTTCAAAATGGAACAAATCCATATCTTTACCCAATTTACGATTATCACGGGCAGCAGCTTCTTCTTGCATTTTCAAGAAAGATTCCAAAGCTTCTGCACTTTCAAATGCATCAACATAAATACGTTGCAACATTTTATTTTTAGAATCACCTTTCCAATAAGCGCCCGCAACATTACGGATTTTGAAACCATCCCTTGGCAAATCTTTACTGGACGCAACGTGTGGACCACGGCATAAATCTGTGAAATCACGGAAAGTATAAATTGATAATACTTCACCATTTGCATCATATTCATTCAACCATTCCATTTTATAAGGTTGATTTTTAAAGATTTCTTTTGCTTCTTCCAGTGAAATTTCGCGTCTTTCAAAACGACCATCGCTTTTAATAAGTGATTTCATTTCTTTTTCGATTGCCGCAAAATCTTCTTCGCTGAATCTGTGTTCAGTATCAAAATCATAATAAAACCCATTTTCAATTGCCGGACCACCAGCGAATTTAACATCTGGATATAATTTTTGAACTGCTGCCGCCATCACGTGTGCCAGTGAATGACGAACTGTTTCTATTGGATAAGACATAATTTACCTTCTTCTTTTTTATATATTATTATTTAATTGCTTGCTTATTATAATACGCGCGATATTTTTGCGCAAATAAAAATCTATACCCCCAAAGGGGTTGTAGTAGTCAATGTCAAAATAAATAATTTATAAATCATGATTTGTATTTTAATACCATAAAAATAAAAAGTCAAAAAAAATCCGCCGTTTTGGCGGATTTTTTATCTTTAATTCAAACCATTTAAAAGGTTTTGAATTCGGTTCATACTTTCTTCATCGTTTAATGCAACCGCTATTGCAAAAGCAGATTCCAAATCAGTTTTTGCAGCATCAGTATTTCCGATATTCAAATTCAATGCAGCAGATTTTTCAAAATATCCCATTGCATTGCTTGATTGTTCTTCACGCATATCCTGTGTTGGTGCGGCCTGAATTTGTTCACTGATTACACGAACAGCAGATGTATAATCATTAATTGCGTTTTCATATTCACCCAATGCTGTATATGCTTCTGCACGTTCTGCATAAACATTTGCAGAAATACTGCCTTCTGTTCTTGCCAAAGAATTTGTATAATCAGCAACAGCACCCTGCCAATTCTTTAACCACAAATTTAATTGACCGCGTTTAGCATACAAATCACGCAAATTCAAAACATCTGTTGGTTTCATAGATTGTGCAGCCAATGCATTATTGATATCTGCCAATGCCGCATCATAATTTTCAAGACGTGTATTCAACAAAGATCTGTCATAGAAAGCAACTGCATTCATACCGTCTATTTCCAGCGCAGAATCAAAATCGCTTAATGCTTTTTGATAATCACCCATTTGCATATATGCTTCACCACGCAAAGTATAAGTATTAGAAGCAGCATTTGAATCAATTGCAGCATTCAAACTTGCAATCGCTGCATCCATATCACCAGCAACCAATTGTTCTTTGGCTGACGCAATATAATCTTCTGATTGAAGCAACGCTTCTTCGACAACAGACACATTTGTACGTGGGTGTGTGAATTCATGACTGCGTCCCAATATATAAAAAGTAGAAGCAATAAAGAACAAAATTATAAACCAGTATGCATAAATTGACCAAGACCAAACATTAACGCAACAAGCGCCCTGATTGGCTTTGCTGGCAATTGCTGTAGACTTTGTTTTCTTTGTATTTTTTGTTTTCTTCATAAGAATCTCCCTTCCCTGTTAATCTGATTTTAGAAATTTTTTAATATCAGGTCAATTGTTTTCTTATCAATTTCTAAAATTTTTTCTGGTTTCAAATTTCCTAATTTTATTGGCCCATAAGAAATACGATGTAATGCCTTTACTGGCGATCCAATATGTTTTAATACGATTCGAATTTCGTTCTTTTTTCCTTCGATAACAGTGATCTTTAAATTATGTTCATCTATTTCTTCTATTTTCATTGGGCGATAATTCACACTGTCAACACAAACACCACCACGCGCAATATCCAAACCATGTTTTGTATATTTATTAACAGTTGCAATATATGTACGTTCAATATGATTTTGTGGCAAAGACATTTTTCGTGCAAAATCACCATTATTTGTTAACAACAATAATCCTGTTGTTTTAAAATCAAGACGCCCAATGTATTTTAAATTTTTATATTTTTTGTCCAACACATCATATATGGTTTTTCGTCCCAACGGATCACGTGCCGTTGTCATTGTATTAATCGGCTTATGAAAAGCATATAATTTAATATCTTCGTTTTTCTTTATTTCGTGCCCGTCCACACAAACTTTATCACCATCTTCAACAAAAAATACCGGCGTATCTATAATCTTTCCATTAACAGATACAACACCACTTTGTATTAATTCTTCTGCGCCACGTCGTGATGCATAACCAGTGTCCGCGATAAACTTTGCCAATCTTGTTGTCATTAATCTAACACCTTTGCTATTGCAACTGTTGCTGCAGTTTCTGCACGTAATATTGTTTTACCCAACGACAAACCAGAAACCCCTGCTTTATCCATCTTTTCAAATTCTGCCGGTGAAAAGCCCCCTTCGGGTCCAATCAACAATCTTTTACCAGAAATCTTTTTATCTATGTTTTCTTTACCATGTGCAAATCTTTCATCTGCAACAATTAAACCAGATAAATCTAAATCATCAAATTTAACTGGTTCCATCAATTGTGGCACACTGTTACGATTTGATTGTTCGCATGCTTCAATTATAATTTTTCTTATACGGCCCCAATTTATATGTCCTGCAACCGTCCGATTAGTAATCACAGGAACAAAAGTCCCAACACCCATTTGTGTTGCCATATTAACCAATTCATCAGTCTTTTTAATTGGTGCAAAATAAAGCATTAAATCATTAGATGGGTCAATATGATCTGTCTTTTCACCTATTATCATATTGTTATTATCCACGGATAATTTTGCACTGTATTCATCACCATTATTAAATACCAGGCAATCATCCCGACGCATTACACGACGCAGATAATGAACAACATCTTTATCAATAACAACCGATTTTCCTGGTTCTAATTTTTCGTTTATAAATATTCTTGGTATATTTTGCATTTTTTTTATCTTTAATGTATAAAAAGGTTTCTTTTTATGATATAATATCAATCATGGCAATAAAGTTCAACATTTTATCAAACAGTGGTTCTGGCAAAGGATTAAAAATCTTTGAATCCAGTGCATATAAAGAACACGAACAAACACCAATGGCGCGAAAATTCTGGAATATTCGCTGGAATGTTGGTATTTGGATAATATGCGCAATTTTGTTTGGATTATCTTTTGCAGTTGAACACATATGGCGATACGGTTGGGGCCCGGCCAGCATACATTGGGCTTTATTATATTGTAAAAATTTGCTTTTAACATTTGGACTTTCCGCAATTGCAGAGGTTCCATATTGGATATCACGCACATTGCAACACCCAGATTTTGCATCCATCACACCCTTATTGCCAATATTGGGATATTATTTCTTGGTGGATGATACATTTAAATCAGAATTTAACCCACACGGCAAAGATAATTATGATGAAAAATCTGCACGCAAAGCAACTGCTGATGACATCAAAAAAATGGGGCAAGATCCAAAAAACAAAGAAGGTCTTTTCAATGGTTTTATGATGGTTCTTGGATATTTCAAATATAAAAATAAATCAACACCATTAATGTTTGACGAAGCGTTATCTGCGTTATGTTTGGCGCCTCCGGGAACTGGTAAAACCGCTGGGGTTGTTATTCCAACTATTTTAGATTGTGATAAGGTATCAATGATTATTAACGACCCTAAACCTGAATTAAAACAGGCCACATCTGGATACAGGGCAACGGTTGGACCGGTATTTATTATGAATTGGGCGGGCCAGGATGATCCACAACGTGGTATATATTACCCATCGTGGAACCCCCTTTCACCGGAACACGTTCCATATAATTCGGAGCAACGCGATTTGTACATTGATGCAATATGCAAAGTATTGGTCCCGGATGCAAAATCTGGCACCGCTGATCCGCACTGGGCAAATACAGGACGTGCCGGATTGTCCGGATTGGTAAACTTTATTGTATCAAAAGTAGAACGTGCCAAGGCCGATGATTATTTCTATACACGTTTGAACAATGGAACATTTAACAGTGATGATGCCGCATTACTGGGCGATTATTATTTATCAATGATGAATGACCCAAATGCTTATGCCGCATATTCTTTATTACAGAAAGGCGAATTAAACACAACAAATTATGTTCATGTTGGAACATGGGCAAACATACAAGATTCATGGCGTGGCAAAGAAGCTTCGTTTGCAATGATTCTTGATTGGTTAACATCTTCCCAGGTTGCAATTGCCGAAGAAATGGAAGAACGCAGAAGACAAGGCGACCAAATGGTTATGATGGCAGATCCAATGAAAGATTTGCTGTTAAATGCTGTTGAAGAAGCCCGTCGTTATGCATATGCCAATCGTGCGGTTTCTGAATTAACACAATTAGCAAACACACCAGATAAAGAACGCGGATCTATTTTATCTACAATGATGGAAGGTTTGGCAATATTCCGTAATGCCGCGGTCCGCAACAGAACATCTCATTCTGATTTTCATTTTGCCGATTTGCGCGGAATGAAAGACCCAAGGGATGGAAAAATAAAACCAGTAACCGTTTATTTATCCATTAATATGGTTGACGCCCAGGCATTAAACCCTATCACTGCTATATTCATTGAATTAATGTCTAATTATTTGTTGGCACATAACACAGATCAGGTTGTTGATGGTGTAAAAATGGGACCATGCCCAGTATTATTCGTCCTTGATGAAATGCCAAAGATGCAAAAATTGGATGCGGTTATTCAGGGACCAGATTTGGGACGCGGCCAAAAAGTGTCTTACCTTATTATTGGTCAGGACATTCACCAAATCAGTGAAAGATATGGCAATGATGCAGCATCAACAATTATTTCCACCACGGCCGCAAAAATTGTTATGCGCCAAAACGATATTGAAACAGCAAAGAAATTTGCCAGCATGATCGGTATGAAGAAAACAAAGAAAATCGAAATCAAAGACGACAAAGAAGTTGAAACACCAAAAGAAGAGCCACTTTACAGTGAATACGACATCATGAAACTTGGTAAAGGGAAACAGATTGTTATCTATCAAGGATGGTATCATCGTCCAATAGAAGCAGAACAAGAATTCCACTTCCTTAATAAAACACCAGTACAAAAAAGATTGCACGAAAAAGTGCTGATGGGTGAAGCATCCCCATTACCTGAATTTTTGATTCCAAGCCATCATGCAATTATGGGATATGACGGAACCCCACGTGTTTTGAATCCAAACACTAATGAAATAAAAATATTGGAACCTTTGCATTAAGTGTTTTATAATCAGTATATGCGAAAAATATTATATATCGTATTTGGTTTATCTTTATGCGGATGTGCATCAACTATGCAATCTCATTTGAATGATATACAAAATAATTTTGCAGATTCAAATTTCCAAACAACAACCGAAGAAACACCCGCAGAACAAAACAATCTTGATTTGTTAATCAATGGAAACGCCCTGTTCCTTGATGGCAAATATGCGGAAAGCGATAAAACTTTCGAAGAATTTAACAAAAGAAATTTAAACGAAACATCAACATCTGTATCGCGCGAAACCGCTGGTTTATTATTTGGACAAAGTGTTAATTCTTATAAACCATACATGATGGATTCACTTTTCGTATCTTATTATCAAATATGGTATTTGTTGGCATTGCATGAATGGTCAAATGCACGCGTTGTTATAAATCAATCTTATCAGCGTCAACAAGATATGTCACGCGAATATAAGAAATTAATTGAAGAAAATAAAAAAGAAGTCAGCGAAAATAATCAAGTTGCCGAATTTATCGATAAAAACCAATCCGACTGGTTGGCATTTCGTGATATTATGAATCCGGCATTAATGTATTTATCTGGAATATATTTTCTTAATGATGGCGATTTTGATAATGCAACAACATACCTTAAACGCGCAAACGGTATGGCACCGAACAATAAATATATCAAACAAGATTTGGAATTGGCCCAGAAAAAAATTCGCCCTACAAATACACAATGGAAATTTACAGAAACAGGTTTTGCACCACGACTTCGCGAATCAAATGCATCTATTTATTTATTTGGTATTGGCCTTGTTCAATTTACTTTTTCTGATGCCTATCAAATGCCAAATTACACTATTCCACAAAATTCAGAAATGCTGGCCAATGTTGATGCCATGTTTATGACAGAATATAATGAATATAAAACAAATGAAATATTGCGTGCATATGCAGCCGCCGTCGCAAAAACAACAGCCCAAACAATGATTTATCATTCTAATTCAAATCATGCGGCATTATTTGGGGTAATGTCTTCAATTTATACTGCCGCTTCTTCAAACGCAGATGTTCGCACATGGGCAACATTACCAAAATATATTTATGTTGAGCGCACAAAAAAATCTGATAACATCAAAACAAATGATTTAATTTATGTTCGTGAAATAAATGGAAATATAACAGAAACAAAAACGATAGAATTAACAAAAGGAGAACACAAATGAAACGAATGATACCAATGGCTCTTTGCCTGGCACTGTGTGCATGTGGTGGAACACGTGTCGTTGATTTAAATGACAAAGATGAAGTTAATGCAATGCAACATGTTATGGAATTGGAATATCGCGATTGGACAAATACTGCTGAAAAAATGACTAATTCCATGATTAACAGCGGTGCATTAAAATCTGAACCAAAACCAATTATCGCAATGGGCAATATTGTCAACGATACAACACAACGTTTTGATACCGATGTCTTGACCAAGAAAATCAGAACAACCTTGTTGAATTCTGGCAAAGCACAAATTGCAACTAACTTTTCTGGTGCAGATACAAATTCAGAAAAAATGCGTGCACAACGCGACAATGCAGAATATGATCAAAAAACAATTGCACAAAAAGGCACTTTGGTTGCACCAAACATGTCATTGTCTGGAAAAATGTTGCAAAGAAACTTGAAATTGGAATCTGGTTGGTTTTCATCTGTTGATACACGTGTAGAATATTATCTGCAATTAACATTAACAGATTTGAAAACAGGTTTATCAGTTTGGGAAGACGAACAACCTATTATCAAAGAAGGCAAAGACGCACCAACTTGGTAATCATAAACAAAAGAAATAAAAACACCGACAAAATTGTCGGTGTTTTTTTATAACCATGATGATTTTATTAACGAACCATCTTTTGAATTTATCCGCTGTTTTCCAACGGTTATAATTTTTTCATTATAATTTGGTTTAACTTGTCTTTTGATTTCAGCCCGCCAATAAACTTCACCATTTTGCTTGTTTATTGCATATAAATTATTATCTGTTCCAACAACAAAGATGAAATCATCAACCATTATAAAATCAACACCAGTTGAAATATTCAAACACCATACTTTGTCACCAGTATTTGCATTTAATTTACAAAACGCATCGCCCAGTCCCCCAGCATAAACATATTTCCCATCAATACCGACATGGGCGATAATATCAACCATTGATGCACCGCCGGTTAAATTATTTGCGCGAAAAACATCTGTTACCCAAACAGGCTTTTTTGACGACGTATTTATCTTTATTACTTCCCCTGTGGACAGGCCGGTATAAATAAAATTGCCATCACATATTGGTGATTGATTTGATTTGACCGCACTGTTTGTTGCAAAACCAGCCCAGATTTTTTTATCATTCAACCATATTATGTTTGATTTGTCTTGTCTGTATTCACAATTTGCATCACCAGATATATTGGTTATGTTACCAGATAATTCTGGCACTTCGCGATTTTGCACAATAACATCATTTGCGTCAAAAATATCACTGCGCACACCAGGCAATATCGGATCATGTTTTGAACACGAAGATATTGCAAAGGCACATAATAAAAATGCAAATACTTTTTTCATATTTTATCTAAGTGTTTGTGCTATTGCAGAAATAGAAGCGGGTGCGTTTTTATCGCTTATGATTACATCCAATATTTTATCTGCCTTTTCTTTTTCACCACTGGCCAAATATTTTTGTGCAACCATTAAACGCGAAGTATAAAAGAAAGGTGAATTTTTTGTATCCATTGATGAAACAGATTTTTCAAATTCAACTGCATCCATCTTGTCCCCGTTGATTGTTGCCAAATGCAATTTTGCCAAATCTTTGAAATCACGTGTATGACCTTTTTGTGCCAAAGTTTCTAATTTATTAATATCTTTATCAATTAAATAAGCCTGGAACAAAGCCAAATCTGATGTTGCCCCACCCTTGTCATGTGCCAAATTTGCCAATGCGTTTGCATCAACATTTGCAATCGCGTTTTCATAAACAACAGCTGTTGCAACCTTTGATGAATGGTAAATACGTGCACCGATTTGGATTACACTTACCACTATCATTATTCCCAAAACAGCCGCAACAATATAACGCCAATATTTTTTCAAAAATTCTTGGGTTTTTTCGTTATTAACATCTTCCCAAACTTCACGATAAAGTGCGTCTTCTGCATATTCTTCACGTGTCTTTTTGACTGGCTGTTTAAGATTTTTCTTTCTTTCTAAGATTGTGGTCATATTAAATCTCCTGTCTTGATAATTTGTATTTTATTGCTATACTATAAAAGTTATGAGCAA
Organism: uncultured Pseudomonadota bacterium; assembly: GCA_902798205.1. Taxonomy (GTDB): domain Bacteria; phylum Pseudomonadota; class Alphaproteobacteria; order Rs-D84; family Rs-D84; genus Enterousia. The sequence goes on from CADBVV010000001.1 coordinate 105,209, forward strand.
GGAAATCAAGACAACTTTACCAACAACCAAAACTAATACCCCTGTTCCTTTTGTTGGGGGGGCTGGTGACGACGTCAGTTTGGCTAAATATATCACAGAAATTCAAAAATTCCCTATTTTGTCCGCCGAACAAGAATACGAATACGCAACAAAATGGGTCCAAGAACACGATAATATCGCCGCTGAAAAATTGGTGGCATCACATTTGCGCCTGGTGGTTTCTGTTGCGTATGATTTCAAAAATTACGGTTTACCGGTGTCTGATTTGATTGCCAGTGGCAACATGGGGCTTATGCAAGCATTACAAAAATTCGATCCAGAAAAAGGATTTCGTTTTTCAACATACGCCATGTTTTGGATAAAGGCCGAAATATATGAAACAATTCTTAACAATTGGTCAATTATCAAATTGGGAAATTCTGCGAACCAAAAACGTGTTTTCTTTAATCTGACACGCGCAAAACGCGCGCTGGGCATTATGGACAATTCGTTATCAGACGAACAAACAAAACAAATTGCAGAATACTTATCTGTCCCAGAAAACGACGTTGACCGTATGGCAACACGCATGTCGGCCCGTGATGTGTCTTTGAATTCACCACTTAATACAGATTCTGATTCCAAAGATATTTTATCAAATATGGCAGATTCGCGTATCAATATTGAAGATGGTTTGGAACAATTAGAATTCAAACGCAAGGGATATGAATTATTAAAAAAACATTTATCAGACCTGCCAGAACGTGATCGCGAAATATTACGTGCAAGACGCCTTTCTGATCCGGCAATGACATTGGAAACATTATCGCAAAAATACGGTATTTCACGCGAACGTGTCCGTCAAATAGAAGAAAGGGCTTTTAATAAACTTAGAAATGCGATATTATCCGAATCAGAACCAAAAAAAATCACTGGAAAAAAATAATGAAGAAAATATCTTTAATCACCATTTGTTATTTGTTCAGCACAAATGCATTTGCACTTGATTATTCAACACGCAAATGGGATTTGCAACTTGATGCTGATGGTATGGCTGGATTTTTAGAAACCAAGAACGATAAACCACTTGGCATATTTGATTGGGATGTTAAAGCCAGCGCAATATATCACCTTAATTCTACACAACGTATTGGTGCGGTCTATTCAATTGATGCAGCATGCGTCGAAGATGACGAATATATCCACGATGCATTTGTTTTATTCCAAGACAGGACCATCGGACGTGCGGAATTTGGTTTGACACATTCGATTGCGCGTAAAATGGGTTTAGGTTTACCGGACGTTGGCGATTTAAGATTAAACAATAAATCTATTCTTTACAACAAATTGAATTTTGACAAAGTATTAATATCTGACACCACCGCAACAACCGGACATGAATCTTTACGATTAAATTTGGCAACCATACCTACAGGCTTCGGTCAATACGGTGTTTCATTCGCCGCTTTTGGATCCGATTATGATTTTGCAATTGACACCGCTGTAAAATTCAAACAATCTGGCGGTAAATTAAAATCTGCATATTCATTTGCATTATCATATATGGACAAACCACATGGTTATGAAGAAAACTCTTATACCCCATCAGTACATGCCGATTGGCGCGGACAAGCAGCATTAGGTTTAAATTTGCAATATAACAGTTTTATTTTTGGAACATCGCTTCGTTTAATCTATGATGAAAAACCAACATTAAAAACATCTGATGGTCTGGTTGCTGGCACAGGTATCAGTTACGAATTTTTACAAAGCAGTATTTCTTTTAACTATTTATTTTCAGACACAAATCTGTGGAAACATCATGATATAAGAACCGGAAAGGAAATGTCTGGCGATTATATAAATACAATCATCGCATCCTTCAAATATAAATATACCGAACACACATCTATATTTATGTCTGGCGGTATAGCATACACAACACCATTTTTTGCGGTTGGCATAAAAACAGGATTTTAAAAAACCGCCATATTGGCGGTATTTGTTTAGAAAGCACAAATCGATGTCGCATCTATGTTTTTAACCATAAACCAAACAGTTTTATAATCAGACATATACATACATCCCAATAATACCAGACACGCCATAACGACAAATAATACGCTTACCCTTTTGCCATGCATACAATAAACAGCGATATTATAAAGTAAAAATGCCATATATAAATCTGTCAGTAAACTGATAAACCAAATAGACATACAATCAACTGCTAATGAATTCAAAATCAATGCCAACGGGTAAATAAAGAATATCGATGCGATACCCTTTACTGCGATTTCCCAGTCACGTTCACCACCTGTAATTTCAGATACCAACATCATCAATCCAGAAAATATAAATAATAACATAACCGCCAATACAGGATAAATTATCAAAGATTTAAAAAATGCCCCTATTGTAAACGCATCCAAACCGGCACGACAAATGTTTATTACAAAAACCAATATGCCACCAACCAATCCCCAAAGGAAAGCCTTTAACATTGCATCTTCCATTTTGCCGTCTGCAACAATACGTGAAAAGAAGTATTTTGGACGAAAGAATATATCTGTTAAATGTGAAAACCAATTTCTTTTCTTTGCTTTCATTTTTTGCCCCCAATGTTTGATTATTTATATTTTTGCTTTATAATTATAAAAAATCAATGGAAAAAGACATGAAGAACATAGTTATAGTTGGTCGTCCTAATACTGGTAAATCGACTCTTTTTAATGGCTTAACAAATTCACGTGACGCATTGGTCCACGATCGTCCAGGTGTTACACGTGATGTTATTTCTGGAAAAATTCCAAATCATCCATGGACAGTATTTGACACCGCAGGCCTTGAAAACGAAAAATCTGGCATTGCACATAATTCAACCGATATGGCGATAAAAACCATTGAAAATGCAGATGCTATTTTATTTGTGGTGGATGGGCGCGTTGGATTGAACCCTATGGATTTAGAATGGGCAAAATTAGTTCATAAAAAAAGCAAAGCACCCGCCCTGCTTTTAATAAACAAATCAGAATCTGCAAAAAGATTATCTGATGTTCACGATTTTTATAAACTTGGTTTTGGCGAACCTTTGTTAATATCCGCAGAACATAAACGTGGTTTTGATGAAATATACGAATTTATGGATAAAATTTCTGGCACAGAAACAACAGAAGAAGAAACCGAAGATAAAACAATAAAGATTGCCGTGCTTGGACAACCAAATGTTGGAAAGTCAACTTTTGTAAATCGTGTTTTGGGCGAAGAACGTCAAATTGTTATGGACGCCCCGGGTATTACACGTGACACTGTCAAAATCCCAACACGTTTTTATGGCCGCGATATTGTTATTATGGATACCGCTGGATTGCGCAGAAAGGCCGGCGTCACAGATGATGTTGAAACATTATCTGCACTGAAATCATTGGACGCGATTGAAAAATCAAATATTGTTATTTTAATAGTTGATGCAACCAAGAACATTGAAAATCAGGCTTTATCAATTGCTGCACGCGTTTATGACGCTGGCAAAATTTTGTGTGTTGCATTAAACAAATGGGATTTGGTCGAAGAAGCAGAACGGGACGAAAAATTATTAAAATTAAAACACCAATTTACTAATTCGTTTCACCAAATTATCAAACCACTTATACTCGCAATATCTGCTGAAAAAGGGACCGGGGTTCAAAACCTTTTCAAACGTATTTATGAACAATGGGATATATCGAACACTGATGCCCCAACCAGTTTGATAAACCGTATTGTTGAAAAATTGGTTGCAGAACGTCAACCACCTATGTCACGTTTGAAACGACCAATGAAAATAAAATTTGCACGTCAAACGGGACACCACCCTGTAAAAATTACAATCAATGTAGGTGGTGCATCTGATATTCCAGAATCTTATACCCGTTATCTGCGACGTGGTATTGCAACGGCATTACATATGGAACATTTGCCAATTATCATTGAATATAAAAAAGAAGAAAATCCATTTGATTAAATTAAAGTAAAAACCGCCAATACGGCGGTTTTATTATAACACTGTCACATTTACACGACGATGTTCTTTATAGTCATCACCTTTTTCTATGCCATGCCATTGTGTATATATGCGTTTTTCAGCGACACCTTTTGAAATAATATAATCACGAATTGCGTTTGCACGTTTTTCTGTTAATTTTTTATTATATTCTTCGTTGCCTAATTGGTCCGCATATGCATCAATTCTGATTCTTCTGAATCTGTGTTTACGCAAGAATTCGACACCTTCGTCCAAATTAGCCTTAGCTTGTGGTGTTATATCAGATTTATCAAATGCAAAATAAACAGGAACTTCCAATTTATCTTTGTATTCATGACAAGATTTACCACCGTGTTGACACCCAGCCAACACGGAAGCGATAATTGATAATACTAATAATTTACGCATAATATTATCCCTTTTTGTTAAATCATTATAAACCAAATGTGATACCCGCACGGAAAGCCCACTGTTCGTGTCCACCATACGAAGCACCAGCATTAAGCAATACATGATCATTGACATAATGAAATGCACCGGCTGCAATACCAAATTTATCTTGGTAAGAACCTGTCCCCACAGATATTTGTGTATCCCCACAATCACGAGCATTTGGAACCAAAGCAGACATTGCGGTCACTGCGGCCAAACCACTGTGGGCTTCACGTTTGATTGTTTGCATTTCGTTTTCTACACGGTGCAAATTTCCATCCAACGCACGCACTGCACCAGACAAATCTGTTTGTCCGACTAAATACGCAGTATTATCAAATGCCATATCACCAATCAAATTGCCAGTTGTTTGGAATGCACGGGCAAAATCTTCGTTTTTAACAGATTCATTTAATGCCTTATTTAATGAAACAATGTTACGGTTACCAACAACAGCGTCAATCAAATCAAGATTTTCATTAACTGATTTATCTGACTTGATGTTGCCATTTGTCCCATTTACATTTGCACCGATTGCTTTATCCAAAGCACTTACTGCAACTGCAACACTTGAGCCTGCCGCAACTTGGTTAGTACTTGTATATGTACGATTTCCAATTGCATTATCCAAAGCAACCAAATGTTGTTCAACGGTTGTTCCATCGGCCAAATTAGAATTAGCCTTTAAATCGGAATTTCCAGCTTTCAAACCATGGATTTGACCCAATGTTGCATCAATGTTATTCAATGCCGAAACAATTGTTGTTGGTTGTGTTCCATTACCATTGGACAGTGCATTACCAACAGAACCTGTACCAGCATTCAATGTTGATACATCACCAATTGTCGCATTTACTGCATCTATATTTTGATTCACAGAATTTGTGGTTGCAACATTGTTATATGTATTCGTCACATTTGCACCGATTGCGGTATCTAATGCCTTGATATTATCATTAACAGTATTTGTTGCAGATATTGCACCTGTGTCACGCGATTGTACAGAATCAATTGCACCACCAATATTAGATGCAACCTGAGATACAGCGGCCGTCAAATCTGTATTAGCTGTGCTTTGTCCATACGCAACTGTTGTATCAGCATACTGACGGCTACCAATTGCATTATCCAAGGCTTCCAAATCAGCAACAACGTCTGAGCCAGTTAAGTTTTTGGTTGTGTCAATATTGGCGTAATCACCAATCACTGTATCGATCGCATCTAAAGATGTTGTGATACTGTCGCCATCAGAGATGTTATAACCATTTGTGTAGGTTCTTTCACCAATAGCAGCATCCAAAGCATCAAGGTTAGCATTAACTGTATTTGTTGCAACAACATTACCATTTGTTGCAGAAACAACACCACCAATATTACTTGCAACCTGAGACACTGCATCAACAACGGTTGTATTATCTGCAATTTCATCATAATTTACAGTATTTGTGTTACTGTATGCAGTACGGTCACCGATTGCAGAATCCAATGATGATATTGCAACATTTATTGTACCATTTGATACATTTTTCGCATCGGTTGCCGCTGTAAACGTTGCATTTTCAGCACTTGTTAATACAGTTGCTGTTGTTGCTAATACAGATGCATCACCAGATATTTGTGCGGTTACTCCATTATCAATGCCAGAAACCGTATTACCAGCCATTGTTAAAGAATCAACTGTTGTATCACCAGCTGTCAATCCACCCAATGTTGTGTCACCTGTTACAGTTAAATCTCCACCAACTGTCGCATCATTTGTAATACCCAAAGAAGCTAATGTTGTATCACCAGCTGTCAATCCATCCAATGTTGTGTCACCTGTTACAGTTAAATCTCCACCAACTGTCGCATCATTTGTAATACCCAAAGAAGCTAATGTTGTGTCACCTGCTCTGTCAATCCATCCAATGTTGTGTCGCCTGTTACGGTTAAAGTTCCTCCGACATTCGAATTCCCTGTGACATTCGCATCGCCTGTAACACCCAAAGAAGCTAATGTCGTGTTTCCTGACACATTTAAATTACCTGTGACATCTGAATTACCTGTAACTTCTGAATTACCATTTACGGTTAACCCTGTTGTCGAAACAGCCCCTGTAAATGCGGCACCAGCCAAATCTGCTTTTTTGGCTAATTCTGTATTTACATATGTTTGATCTGCTTTTGTTGTTGCATAGGCATCATACGTTGCTACTTTTGTTGAAGTAATACCAGAATTAACAGCAGACATTTGATCCGCATTCAATGCATCTTGTTTTCCGGCTATCGTTGTTGCATAGGCATCATACGTTGCTACTTTTGTTGAAGTAATACCAGAATTAACAGCATTCATTTGATCTGTATTCAATGCATCTTGTTTTCCAGATATCGTTGTTGCATAGGCATCATACGCGGCTACTTTTGTTGAAGTAATACCAGAATTAACAGCAGACATTTGACCTGCATTCAATGCATCTTGTTTTCCAGATATCGTTGTTGCATAGGCATCATACGCGGCTACTTTTGTTGAAGTAATACCAGAATTAACAGCAGACATTTGATCTGCATTCAATGCATCTTGTTTTCCGGCTATCGTTGTTGCATAGGCATCATACGCGGCTACTTTTGTTGAAGTAATACCAGAATTAACAGCATTCATTTGATCTGTATTTAATGCATCTTGTTTTCCAGATATCGTTGTTGCATAGGCATCATAAGTAGCCATTTTGGATGCTGTAATACCAGAATTAACAGCAGACATTTGTGTATCATCCAACTTATTTTGTTTGTTACCCAACAAATCGTTCACTTCGTTTTTTGTGTATGTGTTAGAAGCATCTGCTTTTGCATCCAATGCTGTATTCACATTATCTAATAAACCATCAACTTCGCTTTGTGTATATGTGGTATCCGTATTATATACTGTATAACTTGTACCATCTGTAATTGTAACAACACCGTTACCATCCTGAGACACAGTCACTTCTGCAAGTGCGACATTTACAACTGTCATCATCGCAATCGCTGATGTAAAAATAGAAATTTTTTTCATTTTTTTGCCTTATTTTGTTTTATTAACAACACCATGTTTTTCAATTTCATGATCGTTCGATTCTTTTGGCCGACATACAGACAATACCTTTGACAAAGCGACTGCGTCTTCTTCATCCATAAATTCCAGTATATTTGCATTCGGATATTTTTTTATCTCTCCTAGGAATTTCGTGAAACCACGAATTTGTTTCCCGCTTAAACGGTTATCAACAACATTGGCAAAGCAGCGGCAATCCATTCCGACACCACACTGCTCTTTCAAATTGTTATGAAAAAAGAAACCGTAAATTACACAAAAAATCAGCATGACAAAAAAACATATAATCAATATCTTTTTGGTAGCAGACATGTGTGCACTCCTTGTTAAGTGTTACAAAAGAAACTTTCGTTTCTGGTAATGAAAAAATACCCAAACAAACAAAAATGTCAAGAAAAAAATCCTGTGTAAAAACACCGCAAAACCGCGATTTACAAGGCAAACAGGAAATTAAAAAAATTAAAAAAAGCCGGCAAATGCCGGTATTTTTTCACAAACAATAAAAACCAGGAAAATACCGGCATTTGCCGGTATTTTCTTTAAAAAGCACATTTTGTCGCAAAATCGATAATCGAACCATAAAGTACAGCGAAAAAGAAACACACACTGCCACCGATAACAAACAAATGCCAAAGTGCATGTGCAAATTTCATACGACGCCATAAATAGAAAATAACACCAACGGAATAAGATAATCCACCGGCTAATAAAAACCACATACCGCGTGCTGAAATTGTTTGAATCATTGCCGGCAAAATCCAAAGCAATGCCCAACCCATTACCAGATATAAAGCAACCATCCATTTTGGTTGTTTGTGCGGACTAACTATTTTCATAACAGCCCCAAATATAACTATGGCCCACATAATTCCGAACATAGTCCACCCAAGTGCTGTATGACCACAACGATTCAAATTAACCAATAAAAACGGAGTATAAGTTCCAGCAATCAACGCATATATCGCGATTGTATCCCACACTTCAAAAAAGCATTCGCATTTATCACCAATCGTTGCATGACACATTGTCGAACCAAAATACAAAGTGAACATGGTTGCACCAAATATAGAACAAGCAACCGTTGCCCAAACATTATGATGCACAACCGCAAAGGCCACCAACAAACAAAGCGCGGCTATGGCCAATCCAATTCCAATACCATGTGTTAAAATATTGATTGCTTCTTCTGCATGGGTGCTTGGACGTTCCCAACGAAAAAGTCCTGTTGCCTGTAATACTTTTAACAATTTTGATGCATGTTTATCTTTTTTTACCGCACGCAATTTTTGTTTTATAACTTTTTTATTTTTTGTCATTAAAAATCCCCTTTCCTTCCATTTTTAATTATAAAACCATATTTATTCTTTCAATAACACGTTCGCCACCCAACACATGCATCAAAGAATAAAGGTCTGGTGTATTTGTACGACCAGTCATCGCAACACGTAAATTCATTGCGACATCACCCGGTTTAACACCACATTTTTCGGCAACCGCGACAATTTTATTCCACCAAGTATCTTTGTCATCAGCACCATCAAAAGTTGCCAAGAATTCACGCAACACATCTTTGTTATATTCGTATTCTTTATTTGCATTGAACAAGAAATCCCAGAAATATGAAACTTCATTTAATGTCTGTTGCCATGTGATAAAATCTTTACGTATACGTTTTGGATTGTCGCGTTCAATAGATAATACAGATGTCAAATAATCAATATCAGCAATTTGTTTTTTATTATCTTCATTTCCATATTCTTTTGCCCAATCAACAACAGATTTTACCAATACATCAACAGGTAATGTGGCAATATATTCTTTTGCCCACCAATCTAATTTTTCCGTATTGAACAAAGCACTGCTTGTTGGGATCTTTTTTATTCTTAATGGATAATTCCAAATATTTGTTTCTGGCTTCTTAGCCTTTTCTTCTTCATAACCAGACGCAACAATATTATATAAATAATTCAACACCGCTTCTTGTGGGTATCCAGCAATTAAATATTGCATTGTGTTTGCTTCTGGGTCGGTTCGTTTAGACAATTTTCTTGAATTATGTGTTTGTTCATCCAATTTGTTTATTGTTGCAACATGGATATAATCTGGGTTTTGCCACCCCATCATTCTAAATAATTGCAAATGCAAATTCAATGAAGACAACCATTCTTCACCACGTTGGACCAATGTAGTTCTCATAAAATGATCATCACATAAATGTGCAAAATGATATGTTGGTAATCTGTCATTAGATTTAATCAACACAATATCTTCTTCATTTTCAGGGAACATTAAACGCCCGCGCACTTTATCATTATAATAAATCTTGTTTTCTTTACTGCCCATTGAATACAGACGAATTGTAGGCACTTCACCATTATCAAGATGTGCAATAATTTCTTCTTCTGTTAAATTTCTATCTCTGGCCCATTCACCATAAATACCAGTTGCCCAACCGGCAGACTTTTGTTTTTCGCGAATTTCGTCCATTTCTTCTGCGGTTAAAAAGCACGGATACGCCAATCCTTTTTCTAACAAATACGCGGCGACACTGTGATACACATCTTTACGCATTGATTGATAATAAGGACCATATTCGCCACCGTATTCAGGTCCTTCATCAGGAATCAAATTAAATGCTTTGGCACATTTCAAGATAACCGCAACAGCGCCTTCGACCTCACGCTTGGTATCTGTATCTTCGATACGCAACATGAACACACCATCGCTTTGTTGTGCCAATTTTTTTGCAATCATCATTTGATACAATGTTCCCAAATGCATGAATCCCGTAGGACTTGGTGCAACACGACTTACAATGGCCCCTTCTGGCAATTGACGGTTGGGGAATTTTTCTTCTAATTCATCCAATGTATATTTTGGTGCCCCACCCAATACGCGCGCTATCAAATCTTTGCTTAATCCATTTCGCATTTTATTTCATCCTTGTTTTTATGACAAACTGATTTTATACTAATTATATGGAAAAACAAGAATTAAAAAATTTTGAAAATCAAAAATTACGCACATTTGGTCGCCGTCACGGCAAGAAACTATCAAACCGGAAACAATGGCTGATGGATAATTTATTGCCAAAAATTGCACCAAACATCACTGATTTTGCTGAAAAACCAGTAATTTTAGAGGTTGGATTTGGCAATGGCGAACATTTACGTGATTTGGCAATCCAAAATCCAGATTCGATTATTATCGGTGCAGAACCATTTGCAAACGGTGTTGCCGCCCTGCTTTCTGCCATCACAAACGAATCGGATAACAGCCTGATTGATGAATATAAAAACATCCGAATTCACCCAGATGATGTTCGTTTAATGTTGGAAAACGATAAATTTAAAAACATTAAATTTAATGAAATTTGGGTATTACACCCTGATCCATGGCCAAAGGCAAGACATGAAAAACGCCGTTTATTGAATCATGATTTCTTGAATCTGTTATCAAAATTTATGACAAAAGAATCTTCTATAATCATTGGTACAGATCATTGGGAATATTACGATTGGATTGTGGAACAATTAAAACAAACCAATCTTGTTATAAAATCTACAGAATTAGATACCATAAAAACCAGATACCAGATAAAAAACAAGGCTGGCACAACTAACCCAAAATACCTGATTTTATCGATTAATTAATAATCAAGGAAAAATCTTAATTTATCGCTTAATTCTGGACGTTGGCATTCTGTCAAACGCATAACTTGGTCAATTCTGTCAAAATTATTACCCAATATAAAATGTAACTCCCCGTCAAAATCAAAATGTTCCAACAAAGCATAAACGCGTCCAACAAAATCAGACCGATTGCCCATATCTTCATTTAAAGTTAAAGCAAAAGCATCCGCACGAATATCACGCAATTTTTGAAACACAAAATCCAGGTTATTTATATCTAAATCTTGTATATCCATCGCAAAAGATAAACTGTGCCCAAAAAACAAATCATCCCTGACCATTTCCAGTTTATTTATAAATTGTTCAAAATCTTGCATTTTTATAAATATTTGGATCCCGTCTGCGCCTGTTTTATTGGCATTTGTTATATCAGCACCCAATTTATACATATCATCATCAATATTTTTAGATACTGGATAAAAGTCAAACCGTGTAAAGATTTTGACATTTCTTTTTTCAAGATAAGTCCAAACATTCGGCACTATTTCCGCAGGAACAGATATCAAATGGACATCATTATTTATTATATTTTCGCACATTAATGCCAAATCGTTGGTATCTGCTACTTCATCACACCAGATAGCCACCCTTTTGTCCGAATCAGAAAAAATTTCATCCATCTCAATCATTTTATTCCAGTTTATCATAAAATATGATAGAATAGAAACGAAATGAGAAATAAATTAGAACATATTTTACTGTCTGTACTTTTGGGATTATCCATTTTATTGGGGCTGTCATTTTGGCTGAATACCGTATTTAGCTTCAATTTATTTTGCCCTGCGCATTGGGATGAATTCGCCAGATTACAGGCTTCACATACACCAATTGCAACTGGGTTTTATGTATCTTTTGCGGTGGCCTTGCTGTTATTTGTTATTGGTTTTTATTTAATATACCGCCCAACAAAGCGACATGTTGTCGTTGAAAAACAACCTGATAATATTGTTACAAAGCCAATTGTTGAAGATATTCCACAACAAACAGAACCAGAAAAAGAAGAAACACCTGTTGTGGCACAAATGCCAATAAATCGTCCACCACGTTTGAACCTGCCAAAAAATATGGCACAAATTGCGGCACAAAAAAATTCTGCACGCGAACAATCTGTTGTCGCTAAACAAAAAGAAGACCCTTCTCAAAATCCATATAACCCTGTGGTGTCAGAAATATTTTCTAATGCCGGATATATTGTAAAGCCAAACCCAACAATTTCTGGATTTGTTCCAAATTTGTTTGCAATTGGTGCCAATGAAATTGTTTGGATTGGTGGCATAGATTGTGATGTTGAAAAAATAATGCAGGCAATTGAAAAATTACAATCTGTATTCCAAAGCACATTGGAAGATATACCAATTAATATAAACGCGTTTGTTTTGGACAATCTTAATCGATATGATTCAGAAAATTCGCCTTTGATGGTTTTCAAATCAATTGATGAATTAAAAGAATTTATCACCGAACATCCTGCGGATAAAATAACAGACGAAGAACAAGAAAGTTTTGATTCATATTCTGAATACATTGATACAATAATACAATATATAAAGAATTTATAGGGACAACATATTATGCAATTAAACGAACATTCCGCAACAGAAAGACTTGGTATATTGGGTATGGATGATATGCCCGTAATTGCATACGAACCAAAAAAATGCTCTTTAGATAATGATTGGTTTAAAAAATATTCTGCATTACGCCGTGAATTTTTATCGTCACTTACAGATTCAATTGAAGAAATTGCATTTATGAACCTGTCACAAGAAGACTTTATAAATTTAATTATGGGAAAATCTTTGCCAGATAATGTATCTATAAGATTCAGAATACCTTTGCTTTGGGGTGGTGATTTGGATATATCAAATATGTTTTTGTGTTGGACTTTTCCACATTCTCATAACATGGATCGTTTTATAATTGAACAAAGTGACGCAAAAACAATCTATTTACCGAACCCAGAAAAAAAAGTATATATTCCGGCACACACTGGTGGTGGTGGCGATGGCGGAAACGCAACTTCAGACAGATTAAGTCAGGCTGCATTTAATGCAATGTCCGGACGTGGGAACGAATAAGAAATGAAAAAAGAAGAATTTTTATCTTTGATAAAATCACGCGGTGCAACAATTTTTGCCCCGGGTGCTTTGACAGATATAAGTATTGCAAATACAAATCTTCAAAACATGCGCGCCGCTATGTTACCGTCTTTTTTGCAAGATTTTTATACATCGTGCTTTGGTATTTCTTTGGGTTCCGCATGTGTATTTGGTCCAAAAGAAATCGAACGTGGTACAAAATACCCTTTGCCAGACATTGTAAAAATTAACAAAGATATGGTTGGTAATAAAAACCTTTTTGGCAAAACAATTTTTGGCAGAAACGATTTGTTCTGGTTTGTATTTGATACATCTGGCACCTGTTTTATGTTGGATAATTTAACATTATCTGTTTTAAGAAAATATGACGATCCTTATCGTGCAATGATTGATTGTTTAATTGTTGGGAAAATATAAAATGCATAAAATATCAGTATCTTTATCGGGACATCAAACCAGTATATCATTGGAACAAGAATTTTTTGATGTATTACAACACATTGCGAAAACACGCAATATATCAATTGCTTCTATTATAAAAAACATTGATGAAAATCGTGATCCAAAATCTAATCTTTCTTCTGAAATAAGGATATGGATATTGAAGCAAATATTGAAAACATCAAAATAAATATCATCCACAAATCACGACCAATTGTTCTGTATGGTGTATCATGTGCACCCCAAACAAAACCATCCAAAGAACCTGTTTCTCCTGCTGGTATTATGGATATAATATTTCCATCTGCACCAATGAATGCACTTATTCCCGAATAATTAGATCTGACAACTGGAACACCTGATTCAATTGCATATCTGCGAACCATATCCAAATGTTGATAAATTCCCGGGGTTAAACCAAACCAGGTATCATTTGTTATATTAATAATCGCATCAGGTGTTGTGCCAGACGGAATCAAAGAATCAGAAAAGATTATTTCATAACAAATCGCCGGGGCAAAAGTAAAATCACCCTTGTTTGTATTTATTGTTATTAATTCTTTACCATTGCCACGACTTAATTGCCCTGGGGTTGGAATAATATCCCCGAATGGTCTGTATTCGCCAAATGGTACCAAATGAGATTTACTGTATAAATGTTTTACAATTCCTGTTTTGTCTGCGACAACCATCGAATTGTATAAATTTCCACCACTATAAGAGTTTGTCCCCATAATAACATTTGTATTTAATACACGTGATAAAGGAAAGGCATTATCAACAACAGTATATGGATAGGCTGTTTCTGGATACACAATTAAATCCGGGGCTTCGCTTTTATCTTCTGTCGCCCAAACAAACAAATCACGTATTTTTTGTTTTGCTATATTTTGTGCTTCTTCTTTTGATGTTGGCATCTTGTATACGGCAGATTTGGCCGGTTGCACTATTCTTATCAACGGCGCTTTGTGCATATTATCAGACAAATTCATATTATGATAACCTGCACAACAACCAATCAAAAACAATACAATATACAAACAAAAAACAAACAAATTTGATTTCTGATTTTTACGCAATAATTCAACAAAAGCAGCAATAAAACCAATTATAACAAAAGTCAAACCTGTTGCACCCCACAAAGACATTGAATTTGCAATCATTGGCATATTCATTGTTATATTAGCAATCGGATTCCACGGAAAACCTGTTAAAAACCATTCGCGTCCCCACAAAACCAATGTCCATAAACACGCGAATAAAATCGCCCTTTGCGCCGGTTTTCTTTGAACATAACGAATAATTGCAAATGGCAAAGAAAGTATTGCACCACACAATAAACCTATTCCGATTAATGCGGGCAATGTCCATATTGCAAATTGTGCCGCCAATTCAGGAATCACATATATTGAATTCAAAACCCACCAAAACATTGCTATGCCATAAAAAGCACCGAATGTAAAAGATAACAAATAAGATTTCCAAAAACTGACATGATTTGTTTGTCTGGTTACCAATGCATACATTGCGCCAATACCAAACAAAGACAACATCCATAAATTAAATGGCGCAAAACCAAACGATGTTATAACACCCAAAACAGATGCGGTCAAATACCACCAAAAACTGTTTTCGCGAATTTTAAGGGATTTTAATTTATTGATAAATTTACACGAACCACACGATATATCACATGTATTTGTTTCATCTGCATAAGGGTTTTTATACCCCAACTTTTTTAATATTTTTATTTCTTTATCTTCCATAACTTTGGCATCTTTATCTTTGATATGATCATATCCTTGTAAATGCAACATACCATGAACAACCATATGCGCCGTATGTTCTTCGACAGAAATACCTGCTGCCTTTGCTTCGCGTTTAACAGTATCAAGAGATATAAAAATATCACCCAACAACACATCATCGCCCAATTCAAAAGACAAAACATTTGTTGGTTTATCCATACCACGATATTGTTTATTTAATTTATGAATTTGTTTATCATCAACCAAAGTAATTGAAGCTTCTGAATTCTTATGTACGGGTAAAACCGCGGCATTTGCAATTTTTTCAAAATCTATTTTATATTTTTTCCATGCCTTATTTTCAATATTAACATAAACTTGCATTTTATTTTTCCTTCGTATTTTTTAATTTTTATGCCGCTAAATTAAAATTCAGAATTTCTATCAAGCAACTTGATAATCCTTTGTTTTTTTACTATGATACATTATATCATAAATAGACATTAAATAAAACAAAACTAAAATGACACGACCACTTGCAGATTTAATGCGCCCACAAACCATAGACGACATTGTCGGTCAAACTGATTTATTGGGCGAAAACGGTATCATTCACAGAATGGTAAAAAGTGGTAATTTATCAAATTTGCTTTTATGGGGGCCACCGGGATGTGGAAAAACAACTATCGCACGTGCATTGGCAAATTCTGTTGATATGGATTTTGTGGCACTTTCTGCGGTATTTTCTGGAACAGCCGATATAAAAAAAGTAATGGATGCCGCACGACAAAATCATAATCTTGGTCGTAATACTTTGTTATTTATTGATGAAATTCACAGATTTAATAAGACACAACAAGATACGCTGTTGCCATATTTGGAAGACGGAACCGTAACTTTTATTGGCGCAACAACCGAAAACCCAAGTTTTAATTTGAATAACGCCCTGCTTTCAAGATGTCATGTTGGTGTATTAAAACCATTGTCCACGACAGATTTATTGACATTGATTGATCGCGCAGAAAAATTTTTGGGTAAAAAATTACCATTAACAGCGGACGCAAAAACACATTTGGCAAACATGGCGGATGGGGATGCACGCTTTTTATTAAACAGCATTGAATATATATCTGGGGCAAAATTTAAAAAAGAATTAGATGCAGATAAATTAAATGAAATTATTGAAAAACGCGCACCAATGTCTGACAAAAGTGGTGACGAACATTATAATTTAATTTCCGCTGTTCATAAATCATTACGTTCATCTGATACAGATGCCGCACTTTATTGGGTTGCCAGAATGATGATATCTGGTCAAGATCCACGATATATATTGCGCCGTTTAACACGTTTTGCAATGGAAGATGTCGGCTTAGCAGATCCAAATGCAATGCAAATTGCATTATCTGCATGGCAAATTTATGAACGCATGGGGTCACCCGAAGGCGACATTGCATTAACAGAATTGGTTATATATTTGGCAACTGCACCAAAAAGCATTTCAGCATATAAGGCCCAGATGGCTTCATATAGCGTGGCAAAAGATACCGGTTCTTTGATGCCACCAAAGAATATATTAAACGCCCCAACCCGTATGATGAAAAACCTTGGGTATGGGGATGGTTATATTTATGATCCAGAAACAGAAACTGGTTGCAGCGGTCAAAACTGTTTTCCAGAAAATATGGAACGTGCAAGTTTTTATAAACCAGTCGAACGTGGTTTCGAACGCGAAATCAAAAAACGTTTTGAATATTGGAATTCGTTCCGTAAAAAATAAAACCTAGAACAATATTTTTACGTCAGCACCCAATTGAATTTCTTTGTCTTCAAATTCATAATCGAATTTAGCAACATATTGTGTGTTCCCATATTGACGCAACAATTTCAAATTCAACCATTCTTGATTTTTTAACAAATTGGTATTTGTTGATTTTCGAAGATCAAATCCGATGCCTGCGCGCCAATCATACATAAAACGGAAATATGCTTCTGGGATAAAATCAAGGTAAGACAAACCACGTGTATCATCAAAGACCCATGTAGATTTCACAGTACCCGCCAATGTTACACCTGTATATTGACGTCCCATACGAAGTCCTGCATAATAGGTAGAATCTGCATATTCAGGTGTTCTTACATGTGAAGATCCCCAAACCTTTAAACCAAACAAAACGTCTGATATAATATGATTTTCATTAAATCCGTGACTTGTACGATATGTTCCACCAAGTTCTGTACTGGAAAAACCGCTTTCGTTATGACCGGACCAATCCCATTGATATAACATATTTGCATGCACAACGAAATTATTGTTTATACCATATCCTATGTGTTCTCCAAAACGCATACGTTCATCAAAATATGAAATATATGTATCTGATAAAAATTGGTTATCGCCAACCAAGAATAACGGATCAGATAAATCATTAGATAACAAACTTTTTTTGGCAGGCTTTATTTGTTTTCCCGCATAAGAATTTGATTGTGATGATGAATAAGTATTCGATGTTTTTGGTGCAACAAATGGTTCTTCATTTACAGAACTTTCAACACTTTCATCATCCGCGACATAAGTATCGGATAAAACAACACCTTCGCCGTATGCACTGGTTAAGCCGAACATGGCAATCATCAAAAACATATATTTTTTCATATCTATCACACCAATTTGTTAAATAAGAACCTTAGAAGTACAAGATCGCTTGAACCCCGATTTTCCATTCATTGTAATCTTTGATTTTATAATCACCAACAGTGTACAAATGTTTACTGTCTGTGAACACAGGATTATCAGAAGAATCTTTTGGATATATTGTTGGATTAATATCGTTGTTCATATATTGTCTTGTTTTACCTTTTGCAGAATCATAAAGGCTTGTTGATGCATAAATGTTCAATGCAAAACTATCTGCAGGTTGCCATCCAATTGCACCTTTGATATTTAATTGGTTATGCCAATCGTAATGGCCATACATCAATTCGCCATTTAATGTGAAATATTTATTCAAAACTGCGAACGCACCAATACCACCTTCTATTTGCAAGATATTTTTAACATCTGTGTTATATGAAAGCATCAAATAATCGCCAGTATTATTATCAACATAGATACCATAAATATCATTTTCTATTAAATTCGTGTATGCAATACGGCCAACACCGTAAACTGTTGTTCTGTCAATTTTGTATCCAGCCTTTACTGCCCCCATAAATGTATTTGCGGCATCTTTTTGATGTTGATAAAATGCTTCAAACATCGCAATCCATTCGTTTGTATCAACAAAACGATTTTGTAAACCAATTCCAAATATATTTAATCCAGAATCAGATTTACTGTCAGTGCCAGCAGTTGGGTCAGACCAATCTTTGAATGTAATCTTGGTTGAATCGTATTGTGCCATCAAAACCAATGACAAAGTATCGGTCAAACCATAACTTAAATCTTCTTTGATTGCAAATTGACCTGTTTGCGCCTTGCCAGAAAGAATTGGATTTATTTCACCATAAAGACTTCCGAGATATGTAGTTGATGCAGGATCAATATTGTACACCGTACCATTTAACATATCAAAATTAAAACTGTTACGTGCATACGACAAATCTGTCACAGATCCAATTTTACCTTGTAATGGTTGAAAGAAAGGATTTGCCAAAAAGAATTTTCTTTCTTGGGATGAATAAGATTTTTTAACAGCCTTTGTCTGTTTTTGTTCAGGATTATAATAACCTGTATTTTTATATGTTCCACGTGGTGCATATGATTGAACCGGTTGACCATAATAAAAATTATTGGTTATCACATTGCTGTACCCACCAGTTTTACGGCTTGTGCTTGCCCTTTTATACGTATTTGTCTTTACAGATGGCGTTGTATAATATGCCTTGCCAGATTGTTTGTATTCATATGCAGATGCAGAAACAAACGGCATCAATGCGACCAAAGCCAAAGCAAGCGAATACTTTCTCATAAAAAAACTCCTTTCCATTTTGTTTTATTATATCACAAAAAAGGCTTACAAAAAAGACAAAAAATACAAAAGAAATAAAAATTATAAAATATGTCTTTTGCCACTGGCATCAGGCGCACTTACCACGCCATCATTTTCCATACGTTCTATCAATGTAGCGGCTTTGTTATATCCAATACCAAGTCTACGTTGGATATATGAAATGGTTGGTTTTTTATCACGAATAACAATTTCTTTGGCCTGTTCATAAAGATCATTCGATTTTGCTTCTTTTGACATAGGCATTCCAGGAATAACACCGCCAGAAACATCACCTGCTTCTTCGTTTGTAACGCCATCTGCATATTCTGGTTCGCCCTGTTCACGCAAGAAATCTGCGACACGATTTACTTCTTCGTTATCAACCAATGCGGCATGTATACGCACAGGTGCACGACCAGCTTCACTGAACAACATATCACCCTGAGGCAACAATTGTTCTGCGCCCTTTTCACCCAATGTTGTCATTGAATCAATAGGTGAACGTGCCTGGAACGATATACGCGTTGGGAAATTCGCTTTAATAACACCAGTAATAACATCCGCACTTGGACGCTGGGTTGCCATGACAAGATGGATACCTGCGGCACGTGCTTTTTGTGCCAATCTTTGTACGCACATTTCAACATCTTTGCGCGCAATTGTCATAAGATCTGCCACCTCGTCTATAATAATAACAAGGTATGCCATATCTGATAAATCAACAGCTTTGGTTTCAAATTCAAATTCACCGGTTTCTGGATCTGTGCCGACAACAACCTGTTCGGTCATTACTTCGCCACTTTCACGTAATTTTGAAACTTTTTCATTGTATTCACCAATATTTCGCACACCCATTTTCTTAAGTTTTTGATATCTGTCTTCCATATCACGCACAGACCATTTTAACGCATTAACAGCCTCTGTTGCATCTGTAACAACTGGTGTAATAAGATGTGGTACATTATCCCACGCGGCAAAATCTACCGCCTTTGGATCGATAATCATTAATTTACATTTATCCGGTGTAAAATGATAAACGATGGACGTGATAATAGATTGAACAAATACAGATTTTCCAGAACCTGTACGCCCTGCAACCAACATATGTGGCATTTTTGCCAAATCATAATACATGGCCTCACCACTGATATTAACCCCCAACGCCAACGGTATCGCATATTTAGAATTAACAAACATAGGATTAGACATTAATGTTTGATAACGAACAATCTTTCTGTCCACATTAACCATTTCAACACCAATATATTGCGTTCCCGCAACTGGTGTGATACGAATTTTTTCTGTTGCCATTGCACGCGTCATATCACGCGCAGTATCTGTAACTTTATTTATACGCGTTCCTGGTTCTGGTTCAAATTCATATTGCGTTACAATTGGCCCAGGTTTAATTCCAACAACCTTGCCATATATACCAAATTCTTCGAAATGGTCTTGTAACAAAATAGCGGTTTGTTTAAATTCAGGTGTAACAACATTTTTACCAAACAAAGATTTTTCCAATAATTCTGGTGGTGGTAATTCATATTCGTGTGCTTCGGCTGCACCAATGGCAATGGCGCGTTTACGTGATGCCTTGCGACGCTTTGGTTTTTCTTCTATTTCTTCTTCGTCATCATCTTCTTCGTATTCTTCTTCGTCTGTTTCTTCGTCATCTTCGTCATATTCTTCTTCGTCATCAGTATTTTCATCCATAGGCATCAAATGGAAAACAGACAACAACCATCTTGTCCCATTTACTGTAAATTCAAATGCGGCCCTTACATGCGACCATTTTATATGTAATAAAATTCCAGACATAACCAAAAACAACAACAAAAACACTATACCAACAGGCAATGCAGCAAAACCCAAAATTGGTGCAACATCACCGGCGACAATAGCACCGGCAAGTCCGCCAAAACTTTTATCTGGCCACATTAACCCCAATGCTGCGCAACCAATACACAACGTCACAAAACCACGTAATAAATTGTATTCTGGTGCCCTTTCTTCATCCCATCCTATGAATAAACTTAAACCAAAACGTCCCAAACATAAAAATAAAAACAACGCCGGTATAAAACCAACAACATATCTTGTAAATGTAACAATATTTCCAATTATACCCTGGGAACCAAATGTACCCTGAACCGCAAAGCCGGATAAATATGGATTATAGAAAAACAACGCGAACACCAACCACAAAGAACACAAACAGAATAAAATTCCAATACCGCGCACAGATAACTTGCGCAACATATCAGAAATACTGGTTGGCAAAAACTTTGACTTTTTGTTCATAATCGGTATTTTATCACAAATTAAGACAAAGTGCAAAAATCTATTTTGAATTGATTTTCTTTAATAATGCTTTTGCAAAATCGGCACACAACATACCAATAAAAGCACCGACAATAACATCACTGGCCCAATGTGCACCAACATAAACACGTGATACACCAATTATTATGGCCAATGTCCATGTTAACCATTTAATCTTTGGAAACAACATCCCCAACATAACCAGTCCAGCGAAACTGATTGACGCATGCCCAGATGGCATAGAATGAAAATCATGACTGGTTGAAAACATATTGAATAATGCAGGATCAGAAAATATAGGTCTTGCACGTCCAATTATTATTTTTAACACTTCTGTAAAACCGCATGCAAAAAATAGAGATAAAAACAGATAAAAAACATAGCTGTTTTTAATTTTTATAAAAGCATATCTAAAATCATATTCGTTTGTTACGGCTTTATAACCAAAAAATACAGCAACAGAAATTAATGAAAAACATACCCATACTTTCCAATTAAAGATTGTGCTTAAAACCAAAGCAGCAACACATAAATTATTTGATGTATCTGGAACATTAAGATTACATGCCGGGTTATTAATTAAATCAAACAAAGGTTTGTCAAAAAATAAAATACCCAACAAAGCCAACACCAATGTGATAACGGTGCCCCAACCAATCCATTTCCATTTCAAAGTATTATCGTTTCTAATAAACATATTATAAATCCATTAATTCGCTGTATATTTTTTTATCGGTTAAAATTTTCATACTGACAGCAGTAGCCATACTGTCTTCGTCTTCACCACTGGTGATACTTGGACATGCTTTACGCAAAGCCTTTATATCAACTTTCTTGTCATTATTATAATCGCGCGCATTAAATTCGCCGTTTATTATGTTAAGGAAAAAGGCTTCTCTTTGTTCTGCGTTTCTTATATTAGATAAACAAACCAATGGGAAAACACCACGTCCATCGATGGCATTGCCCTTTCCTGTTTTTACAGATTTATTTAACAATTCCAAAACACCACCATTTTTTAAATCTATGTGGCTGGCAATTCTTGAACGGCCCGCGGTTGGTGTTCCAATTAAAACACCGCGTTTATTTTCATAGAAAGCTGATGCTATTGCTTCGCTGGTTCCACTGGTATTATCCGAAATCAAAACAACAACAGGTGCCTTGGTAACAGCATCACCACCTGGAACAATTTCCAATTCATCAACCGCTGTTTCGCTTACACGCATCACAGGAACAGAACCCATGAATAATCCAGCCATCTTGGCAGCAGCTTTTTCATTATCACCCTTTGTTGTTCTTAAATCTAAAACAATACCGTCAACATTGTTATATTTTGCCAATGCTTCATTAACTATATCAACCGCCCCATCAGATACTTTGTGAACAACAATTTCTAATATACCATTTGTTGTTTCATTCTTTGGACGATAGACAATATCTGCATCTGCCAACACAACGGTTGCGCGACGAAGTGTCACATTTCTGTTTCCAAAAGGTGTTAATAATTTTACTTTCACTGTCCCAGAATTATATCCGGCCAATATCGCACTCATATCCGCATCAGACATTTGTGCAACACGTTTTCCGTTAACTTCTGATATTATATCGCCTTCGTGGATACCGGCAATATCAGCAGGCGAATCTTTATAAACACCAGTAATTCTGAAATTAGATTTAAAATCACGTCCACCATCAAAACCAATACTGGTCAAAATACGTGTATCTGCATCATTTATCGCATCACGTGAATATATATATGTACCATTTTGATCAATACCACTAAGCAATGCATTAACAACAACCTGGTATAAACCAGAAACAGGCAACGAACGTAATTGCGCATCTTTTTCACGCATCTTTAAAATCAAAGCAGTTGTGATTTCACCGTATGCCTTCCAATCTTTATCTTCTGGATAAGGATAATTAGCAATCAATTCATCGCCCCAAACCAAAACAGCCCTTTCACCAGTTGCTGCGATATGTGCACTTGGGTTTATTTTTTCCAAACTTTCAATTGCTACATCAATATTTTTTCCGGCCCAATTAACACCGTCCAATTTTTCATAAATATCAGCAAACACATCAGATACAGCATGAACATCTATACCGTCCATATATTTAACATCGTCATGAAATAAATCTGATGCACAAAGCACACCAGGGAAACTGATTAACCCCATTACAAAAAGTAAATTAGTTATTTTCATTTTGTTCTCCTTTCCCCTGGTGTTTGTATCTTAATAATTTGTTTCTCTTAAATTAAAATGATACAAGATAACATTTGAAATATAGATACTGGTCAATGTTCCACTTACGATAGAGAATGTCATTGCAACTGCAAATTCACGCAACATTTGCCCACCAAACATATAAATACCGACCATAGCCAATATAGTTGAAACAGATGTCATGATTGTTCTGTATAACATTTCATTAACAGATAAATCAATCACATCACTTATTGGCATTTTGTGATATTTTTTAATATTTTCATCAATACGGTCATAATTCACAACTTTATCATTAACGGAATAACCAACACCCATCAAAATAACCGCAATTGCTGTTTGGTTAAATTCAAGACCTGCGATTGAAAAGAATCCAAACATCAATACAAGGTCGAATATCAATGATACAAATGAACCAACCGCATATCCGCCACGATATCTTATCCAGATATATACAGCCATCATTACAAAAGATACCAATATTGCCAAGATACCACCGCGAATTAATTCACCACCGATTTTTGGTCCAACAACCTGCACCTGGGAATAAGTTACACGATTGCCCAAAATGTTTTTAATTTCTGCAACACGAACATTTTGTTCTTCATCGGTTGAACCCTTTGGCAAACCAACGCGCAACAATACGGCATTACCATCAATTGCCTGTAATTCTGGTTTAAACGCCGCCAAATCGTGACGCATTTTATCGACAGTATATTCCGCACTGGTTGGGACAACTTCCATAGATATACCACCGGAAAAGTCGATACCATAATTAAAGCCTTTGAATACGATTGACAATATGGACAGCACAACACAAATTGCAGAAATCCAATATGATAATTTACGATATTTCATAAAATGCAGTTTCATAATTTTACCCCTTTGATTGCATTTTCTTTATATTATTTATTTCTTATATAACCAATTTTTTTGCTTTTGCCGTTCATATAATAATCAACAAAAACACGTGTTAACAACAAACATGTAAACAATGTTGTTGCCACACCAATTGATAATGTAACTGCGAATCCACGAATTGGACCTGCACCGAATTGGAACAAAATCAATGCGCAGATTAAATTGGTTAATTCACCGTCCAATACAGTTTTTGTAGAACGTGTAAATCCATAATCAACTGCACGTAATGTTGGAACACCGGCACGCACTTCATCACGAATTCTTTCGAATGGCAAAATGTTTGCGTCCACCGCCATACCAAGTGTTAACACGATACCGGCAATACCAGGCAATGTAAGCGTTGCACCAAACAATGCAGAAACACCAACAATCATTAACAGGTTAACAATCAAAACGATGTCTGCGAACAAACCAAATATTCCATACAACATTGCCATGAATACTAATACAAATAATACACCGACCACAGAACCAATCTTACCAGTTGCAATTGTATCAGCACCAAGTCCCGCACCAACTGTTCTTTCTTCGATAACTTCCAATGGGGCTGGCAAAGCACCAGAACGCAAAAGAACAGCCAAATCTTTCGCACTTTGCAATGTAAAGTTTCCAGAAATCTGTCCACGACCACCAGGAATTGGTTCACGAATTGTTGGGGCGGACAAAACTTTATCATCCAAAACAATTGCAAAACGTTCGTTAACATGTTCTGTTGTTAACTTTGCAAAACGACGTGCACCAGATGCATCAAATTCAGTTGTCACAACAGGCATATTATTTTGATCAAATGATGCTTCTGAATTTTTCAAACTATCCCCTGATACTTCGACACGTGAATAAACAGCAACCTTTTGACCTGGGTTTTCCATATAATCAAGGAACATTGTACCACTTGGTGCATGACCAGATGACAATTGTTCATTGGTAATATTTTCATTTACCAAATGGAAAGTCATCTTTGCTGTACGACCAATTAATTCTTTGATATGTTCTGGGTTATCCACACCAGGTAATTGAACCAAAATGTATTTACCGCCCTGGGATTGAATCGAAGGTTCTTTTGTTCCCAACGCATCAATACGACGACGAACAATTTCAATACTGCGGTTCATAGCATCTTGAATCATTTCTTCGCGCGCTTTCGAAGTATATGTTATTGTCAAAGTTTTACCAGAAGATGTAACATCTACCCCGTTACCCAAAACACTGCGTAAACGACCTTTGGCTTTTGATACTTCATCGCTTTCACGAACAACTAATGACACACCATTACCAGTATTACGTAATTCAGAAAAACGAATAACACCTTTGCTTCTGTCAATCAAGGCACTGCGTGTTTCATCATAAAGTTGTGCAGATTTTTCTTTTAACATAACATCTGTATCAACTTCCAATAAAAGTTGTGCGCCACCTTTCAAATCCAAACCCAATGGGATCGGTTGAATCCAAGATGGGAAATACGGTGCCAATTTTGGAGAAATTGTTGGAACAGCCAACAACATACCAAACAAAGAAATAAATATAATTGCTAATTTCCTAAACATTTACATACCCCTGTGAAATTATTCAATACTTGCGATTGCGTGTTTGCTGACTTCGACAACAACACCTTTGGCAATTTCCATATCGATTGTTTTTTCATTTACTTTTTTTACAACACCATAAATTCCGGCAGCCAAAACACGATTGCCAACCTTTATACTGTCTAACATTTTTTGATATTCAGCCATACGTTTTTTATTTGGACGTATCATAAAGAAATACAATATTGCCATGATAATAACGCAATATAAAATCATGCCCCACATACCATCGCCTGCCTGGGCAGCAGGAACAGTTTGTGTCACTTGATTTGCAACTTCGATTCCTTGATTCATAAAAAATCTCCTTTTTTATATGGGAATACTAGTAAAAAATCAAAGATAAGTAAAGCCAAAAAACCGAATTATATCCGTTCGAACATTTCATCCAATTTTGATATTGGAATAACCCGATAAACCGGGCGTCCATGGTTGCATTCGCCGCCATGTTCTGTGCGTTCGATATCGCGTAAAAGTGCGTCCATTTCCGCCATATTTAATTTGCGCCCTGCACGTACAGAATGATGGCATGCATAATTTGCCAACTTTAAATGTAATTTTTCTTGAACACGCGAAGAATGTCCGTATGCACGCACTTCGTCTGCGATTTCTTGGAAACATTTTTCCCAATTCAAATCCCAATCGACTGGCTTTTCAAAAATTGCTATTGCGCCATCACCAAAAGAATCTATCTGTAAACCGCATTGTTTTAAATCGTCTTTTATTACCAAAACAGATTCAGCATCTTCGCTTTTTAATTTAACAACAATTGGCGCCAATAATGGTTGTGTTTTAATTTCATGTTTTCTTAATTTTTCATATGTAATACGTTCGTGTGCTGCATGTTGATCAACAATAACAAAGCCATCTTTGTTTTCTGCCAATATATATTTATTGTTTAATTGCCCGATCACACGTCCCAATGGCAAATCAAAAGCGTCCGGTTCAAACACATTTTCCACTTTGTCCGCTGGTCTGACATTATTATTAAATGTTGTATCTGCAACAAACGAACGCGCAAAAGAATTTTCAGATTGAATATTGGATGCACTGAAATATGTTTGACGCGTCGGTGCCAATTTAAAACCATTGTCTTGTTCGATTGTATTTTGTGTATTTAATTGGGAAACATTTTGATTTAATGTTTGTGATAAAACATCACGCAAAGTTTTAATTATAAATGCACGAACATGTGTTGGTTCCAAGAAATGCACTTCTGTTTTCGCAGGCGACACATTAACATCAACATTACGTGATGGCATTTCCAAATATAATGCACAAAGTGGGAATTCACGCGCATGCATAACATCCATATATGCCGCACGCAATGCCGCAACCAAAACTTTATCTTTAACGGGACGGCCATTCACAAATAAATATTGATCCACAGATGATGCACGACGTAATGTTGGATTGGAAATATAACCATGTATGCGCATTTGTGATGATGAAGATGTTGCGTCAACCGGCAACATTTGTCCCCGAACATCTTCGCCCATAACAGAAATTATACGTTCCAATAAATCCTGATTTTTTGGAAAACGCCATTTGTCGTTTAATACAAAACCAACGTCTACACGGGCCATTGCCAATCTTTTTACAACATCTAAAACAGCCAACATTTCTGATTTATCAGAATTCAAAAACTTTAAACGCGCCGGTGTTTTTACAAACAAATTTGAAACACGAATACGGGTTCCGCTTTCCCATGCAGACGGACGTATTTCATTTGTATTTGCATCAAGACACCAACCGTTTGGTTCACCGTTTCTAAATGTATCTATGTTCATATCTGATACAGATGCGATTGATGGCAAAGCTTCACCACGAAATCCCATAAAATTAATATTCAACAAATCATCATCTGGTAATTTAGAAGTTGCATGTCGCAACACAGAATTTGATAAATCTTGTTTGTTCATGCCACAGCCATTATCAATAACAGATATCATTGTACGACCACCATCAACAATATCTATTATGATTTGATCAGCCCCGGCATCCAGCGCATTTTCAACCAATTCCTTTACCACACTGGCTGGTCTTTCAACTACTTCGCCCGCAGCAATTTGGTTTATCAAGAAATCAGGTAAAACACGAACAGACATGTTAATCCTTGAATTTTACATCAACGATTTCAAATTCTTTTTCGCCACCCGGCAAACGAACGGTGCAAGTATCACCAACACAATGTCCAATCAATGCACGTCCAACCGGTGACGTACAGGAAATTACCAAACGACCATCAGATTCAATATCTGACAAAATACGACATTCCATTTTGTTACCATCTTCGTCTTCGGTAATAACCTTGGCACCAAAAACAACGCGGTCACCAGAAAGGCTGTCCACATCAATAACCTGGGCATTTTCAATTGTGTTTTCAATGAATTGAATACGTTTATCGATTTGACGCTGTTTTTCTTTGGCGGCACTGTAATCTGCATTTTCAGACAAATCGCCCAGCGAACGCGCCCATTGGACCACTTTCAATATTTCTGGTCTTTGGTTTTCTTTTAAATCTTTTAATTCCGCCAACAATTTATCAAAGCCTTGGCGTGAAATTGGTTTCTTTTCCATAACAAATCCTTAATTTTAAGTATAAAGATATAACATTAATTTTAATTTTGCAATTATCAATTCAAACTATTATACTATATATATTATGTATAGATTTAAACCAAATGTTTTGACATTATTCCTGATGCGTCGTTTCTTTGCCAGCTTTCTTTTGGTTATGTTGACGACATGTGGGATAATATTCGCGGTAACTTTCGTTGAAAGACTTTCGTCCAACCCTGATGCTTTGTCCACATTAATGGATGCATGGGTACGTTTATTGGAATATGTTCCTATGTTTTTACCGCTGGCTGTGTTTATGGGAACATTGGTTGCTTTTTATAATTTAACCAAATCATCAGAATTAATAATTGTATCAGGAACAGGTCTGTCCCCTTTTCAAATTGCAAAACCTTTCTTAACAGGCGCGTTTTTAATTGGTGTTTTTGCTGCAACAATTGTTAATCCCTATTCCGTAGATTTAACAACACGCAATTTAACAAACCATCAATTAAAGTTAATAGATAACGCAATATGGTTACGTGAATCTTCTGAAAACGGATATTTAACGGCACGCGCAATGGGTATGAATATATCCAAGAATCATGAAATTATCTTTAATGATATAACGATATTATTGCAAGATAATGAATTTAAATTAAAAGAACGCATATCTGCCAAAGTTGCAAATTTATCAAATGACGGTATTGATGTCCAAAAGGCCAGTATTATTGGCCCCGATGGTGCAACAACAAACGGATCACGTCACATAGAAACAAAATTAACACCACAAACTGTATTGGACAGATATTTACAACCTGATCAAATTTCATTTTGGAAACTACCGACATTTATAAGCAAAATGAATGCCATTGGTGTTTCAACACGTGGACATTTGGTTCAATTTTGGACATTGTTGTTTTTGCCATTAACAATGATGGCGATGACGGTACTCGGGATTGCGTTTTCACAAACTAAACAGCGCAGGAATTACAATTTTGGTGTTAAATTCAGCCTAGGAATTATCACATGTTTTGCGCTTTATTTCATAGTAAACATATTTAATGCATTGGGCAACACTGGTACCCTGCCCCCAATTATTGCGATAGTTGCACCACAAATAATAATTATCACTGGCGCATGCACATTTATAACCAGTTTTGATACAATATAAAGGTAAAAACTTATGCCAATTCGCAGACGGGAAAGAAACAAAAAGAAATACATAATTTGGACAATAATAATCATATTGCTGATTGGTATGATTTGGTCATTTTCTAACAACCCAGTATTTACAGAAGTCGTACTTTATCCATGAATTACATAGACATTTTTTTGGAAGCGTTGTCTGCTGAAAAAGGCCGCAGTAGTTATCCCCGCTTACAAAGAAACGCTCAGCCCCACAGAGGAAATATCCCTGCGCCAGCTGCGGCGGGTCCTGCCGTGGTGCAAGAAGGTCTTTGTGGTGCCGGAAGGGCTGAAGCCAAACTGCGAAGAATTAACTTTGGTGGTAATAGTTTTGCCGGTAGCAGCGGATACATAGGATTTTTCGACCACTGTTCCGTCATCTGAATCAGGGAATACGGTAACGAATTC
>CADBVV010000002.1:0-135958 GCA_902798205.1 uncultured Pseudomonadota bacterium
TCCAGTCATTGTCAAAATATTTTTTGATGCTTTTATCGTTCAGGTGCAGGTGCAGGGTGTTCATCTTGTAGAACCCCATCATGCGTACTAATTGCCGTAGATAGTCCATCGGGATGTATTTGCGCCCGACGTCGAAGACGAAGCCGCGCAGGCGATATTGCGGCACGTCGATTACCTGTCCGCAGGGAAGTTCCCTGACGGCCTCTTCTCGGGAACTTGCTGCACGCTGACTGGCGGGCTGCGGTGCCTGGAGCATCTGTAGCAGTGTGCGCGTTGCCCAGAATGCACCACGCGAGGAGGGACTGGAAATCTCAACCGTTTGCACGTCGCGCTTCCCTTTGGCGAGGTTCTGAGGATTGACTCCCACCGTCAGCTGATAGCCTTCGAGCGGCATTGTGTCGTGTTTGCGGCATACAAACACCACGTCGCCCTGCCGTGCACGGCCCTTGCGCAGTGCCATTGGACGCCCTGTTAGCTCCTCATAGTCGCGGGCAAAGGTGGCAGCAGTCTCAGCCAGACTTCGTGACACCAGCACATAGCGACCGCTGAGCGCCACGCTGCCAGTACTACCGGTCCACGAAGTCACTTCGGGCACTACACGCGGTTTCTCGTTTACCATTTGTATGGGCTGTGCGTCTGTGGCGATGGCTGCCATGAACAGGAATAGCATGAATAGTATTCTCATCGTTTTCATTATTTTGGTCCTGCAAAGATAATCAATTATCGTGATACAGACGTAGAAATGTGTTAAAAAAAAGCCCAGGAAGATGTCCTGGGCTGTAAGGGTATTGGCCGTGTTGGCCTACGATACCCACTTTTTACATAGCTGATATTTAGTTAAGCACTATTTAATGATTACTTTCTTGCCGTTGACAATGTAAATGCCCTTGGTTAATTGACTGTTTTCGGGTTTACCATTTACGATTTTGCGGCCACTGAGGTCGTAGACGGGGGAGTCGGAGGTGGCAGCATCGGTCTCGATGTTCTCGATGCCATCGCTCTCGACGAGTTTCAACTCGAGCTTGTCGATGTTGCACTGGGCACCGAAGACGGTGAAACGAAGTGTCTGCTTGCCAGCTTTGATGCGATTGCGAATGTTGCCACTAATGGTCTTATAGGTGTTCCAATCTCCGCTGCCCGTCTGCGGCACGTTGACGCGGCAGAGGGTCGTCAAACTGCCGTCGGCATTGACGAGCGATACGGTAAAGCCTGAACCGCTGATGCCCGACGATGCTGTGCCTACGTAGGAATACTTGCCGCCTTCGGGGAAGTTTACTGTGTATTCGAGCCACTCGCCCACAGCCGTGTAGCCGATGGCATAGCCACCATTGCCTGTGACGATGTCAACACCCTCGTTGTCGGTGCGGTACTTGGCATCGCCCTCGTCCTTCGAGTCGTCGTCGTGGAAGGTAAAGCCTTCGCCGCCCTTGTCAAAGTCCTCGGCCTCGATGATGCCGGGCATGTCGATCACGCCCTTATAGGGAGTGCGCTTGGGCTTGACCTGTAGTTCCAGTCGAGCCTCAGGCGACTGGCGGTCGTCCTCATCGGTTGCGATGGCTGTGATGACGTAGCTGCCCTTTGCCGTAGGCCGATAGGCGACCTCGTAGGGAGCAGCGGTTACGGTGCGATAGATGACGTTGTCAACGTAGAATCTCACGTTGCGCACGGTGCCCTGTCCTGGCGTCACGTCGGCACGGAGCGTGGTGCTGGTGTTCACTTCGGCTGGATCGGGATCGGCGCTGAGTGCAATCTTCATGGTGTTGTCGATATCGAGATGGCGCAAGATGATGCGGTCGAAGTTGAAGAGCAGGTCGCCACTCTTGACAATGAAGCGCAGGCGCTGCTCACCTTCCTTCAGCTCCACCTTCAGCCGACCGTGATGAATCTTATAGGTACTCCAGTTGCCGGTCTTTCCCACAGGCACCTCGCCGGTAAGGTCGGTCAGGCCCTCATCGGTGCTCAGTGCCAGCGAGAAGGAACCACCGCCATCCTGCGACGAGAAGTAGGCGTCGAACTCGTAGAGTCCGGCTTGCTTCACGTCGACGGTGTACTCGAGCCATTCGCCTGCATGTGTCCAGCCGATGGCATAGCCGCCAGAGATACGCTCGATGTCGACGCCACCGGCATCACTGCGGTAGCCTGTTCCGGCACTACCCTGGTTCTGCGAGTCGCTGTCGTGATAGGCGATGCCCTCGGCTCCGGAGTCGAAGTTCTCGCCCTCGATGGTTCCAGGGATCTCGATGACACCCTTGAAAGGTGCGCGCGGCTTATAGACGGTGAAGCCCGACCAGCGCTCGTACTGCGTTCCGTCGGTGGCATACACAACAGCCTTCACGTCCCTGTGTCCCACCGTTGCAGCCACGTACTCGGTGGAGTAGGGAGCCTCGGTGAAAGTGGCGTGGAGCTTGTTGTCGATGTAGAGGTCAATATGGTCAATGGTCTTCGTGCGCAGACGGGCACGCACCTCGATAGGCACGATATCGTCCTGCGTTACGGCGAGCGAACCCGGCTTTACGTAGACCGATGCTTCCTTGACCATGCCTGGGCAGGGACTCTTGGCGTTCTTGGCAGCATCGGAAGCCATATACTCGCGCAGCCAGGTCATGGCAGGACGATCCTTGCCGTCGCGGATGAGGCCAGAGTTGCCGTCGGTAGTCCATGTCTTGCCATAGATGTAGCCCCAAAGGGTGATGCCAGCGCAGTAGTCGGCTTCCCACATCACGGGAATCTGTTCCTTGTAGCGCTGCTCCTGCAGAGCGTCGTCGGAGGTGCCGATGTCGTACTCAGAACTGTACATAGGCATTTTCAACTCCCTTTGCAACTTGTTCATGGAATTCTTGAAGGTAGTTATGTTGCAATCGGTGAGGTCGTGTGACTGGCAGCCATAGGCATCGATGGGGGCACCTGCATCGCGCACAGTGCGCACAAGGTCGATGAATTGGTCGGTATTCCACTGGAAGGTGTTGTAGTCGTTGTAGATGAGGATGGCATCCGGCCAGCGCTCATGGGCCATCTCGAAGGCCTTGATGATCCAGTCGTAGCCAGTCTTGCCATCACCGCCCAGGGCACCACGATAGGGAGCAGGCTGGTGACCAGCGACGGCCTCGTTGACAACGTCGATCATCTGCAGGTCGGGATAGCGCTTGCTGGCAGCGTCCATCCACTCCTCGATGGCTTTCAGCTGCTCGGACTCAGAGAGACGGTCCATCCAGCTGGGATATTGTGCACCCCACACCAGGCAGTGGAACTTCATGGGGAAATTGTGCTGCTTGGCGTAGTTGTAAATGCGGTCGCAGTCACTCCAGTTGAAGCTGCCGCGAGCACCACCCTCGACGGAACCCCATTTGGACTCGTTTTCGGGCGTGATCTGGTTCCAGAGCGTGTAGTACTTCTCTTTTCCATAGTCAACTTGATAGCTTGTTGTGATGTTGCCCAGGAACTTATCGGGGTTTGTCGACAGCTGAGCATTTGCCTGCTGCGGTGCCAGGAAGGCACAGGACAAGGCAAGCAGGGAAAGATAGAGATTCTTTTTCATGATGGTTGGATTCTATTTTTGGTTGCAAAGATACAATAAATGGGGGAAACAGCAAAGATTGCGCGCACGAAAAGAGATGTGGGAAAACAATTGAAAAGGTTTTTGATACAAATGATACGAAAGGCCGAGAATCTGTCTGTACTCATTCTTGTGTTGTTTGGCAGGCCAAAATGCCCAAGGCACAAAGGCTGCTGCACCAGGCAATGGACTCCCAGTTGCTGATTGCCCAGGACACCGCAAAGTTCGAAAAGCTGAAGTATCGGTTGGCCTCTTTCATGCCCACGGTCAACTTCGCCGAAGCCACGGAGCGCATCTTCTCGTCGAGCATCGAAACCATCAACATTGTGGGCAACATTAAATACAATTCGCGCCGTCCTTTCAGACATCAAAATCAAACGCGTAGCGGGCAAAATAAAAAGGGAATTGGATTTATTGTTAACCGACCTTTCGCGCCTTGAAGAACGCGCGGCACGGGTTGATCAACATTTCACGTTGGCACAAAAAGACATGGCAGATTTACAAACATCCGTTTTAAAAATCACACCAAGGGCTGAAAAACTACGTGATATGGATTTCGGGGAAGATTAAAAAAACACCGGCATTTGCCGGTGTTTTTATGATTTTCTTAAACCTGTTTTTTTATCTATCCAAACTTGTTCTTTTGCTATTTCCATTATCGGCATATCGTTTTTACTGTCCGAATAGGCACGAACAACATTTGGAATATATTTATGTTCAACCGCCCATTTATCCAATGCGACAACTTTATTACGGCCCCAACATAAAAATTTATATTTATATGGTTTTTCTTTGTCCATTTGTGAACAAAATACTGCATCAAATTTCATGTCACTTACCAAATGCGGAATCAAATAATCTGGTGATGCAGAAATCAAAATTACTTTATTACCCTTATCGTGTTCTTTCGCGACAATTTCTTTTGCCCAGCCAAAACGATTTTGTTTGTGCAATTTGACAACCGATGGAACAAAATCTTTAACCATTTTTGGTGTCATAAACAATCTGACCTTTTCACGCCACCATATGCTTTTGTAATCAAATACTGCGTTTATCAAACAAACCAAAGACAAAGGCAAAAACAACCAAGGTCGAATTGAATGTTTAAAACAATATTTATAAAATTCTAAATTGGAATCGCTGGCCGAAAGTGTGCCATCGAAATCAAATACTACAACGTCTACTTTCTTTAACATGTGATTTATCTTTGTCTTTTTACTTCTTTCTGATATTTATTAAAAACTTCTGTTTGGATAATATTTTTACGATTCAACGGAAACTCCATACAAGAATTTACA
This sequence comes from uncultured Pseudomonadota bacterium, assembly GCA_902798205.1. GTDB lineage: Bacteria > Pseudomonadota > Alphaproteobacteria > Rs-D84 > Rs-D84 > Enterousia. The sequence continues at coordinate 4,852 of CADBVV010000002.1, forward strand.
TATTCTATTTGTTTAGTATTATATTCAAATTTTCTTTTCAATTCTGCGCTATTAACAACATTGAAAAAATCACTGTTTAACAGTTGTTGTTCAGTATATCTGCCATTCAAATACAATATCATATCATTGAACCATCTTTGTGTGCGGCGAACATAACGCATAGTAGTAAATGTATTAACAGAAATTGTATCATTTTCATTATCGTCATTGTCCAATGAAAAAAGCACCGCATCGTCATTCATCGCACCCAACATAAATTTGGCCAAAGCAGCATCTTTTATATTCTTTTTAACATAATCACGTGCATACATTTTGACAATTTTTTTATTTGCATCACGATAGTTTGCTATTTTCATTTCACATAATTCAAGTGTTGCATTTGCAATTGTGTATTCTGGATGCACACGTAATGCACTGTCTGTTTTATGTTGTGCAATTTGTAATTGGCCTTCGGATAATTGTTTATTACCACAAGAATTCATTGTAAACACAGCCGTTGCAACAACAGCCGCATTTTTGATACCAGAAACAATATTTTCTTTTTTCATATTTCACCTTTTTATGTCAGCACATAATATAATACAAAAAATAAATTTTGTCAATTATTATTTATTTCGATGAATTCTTTTACGTAATCTTTCCATCACAAAGAACAATGATGGGGTCAAAGTAAATGTCCAAATCAAAGATGCAATCATACCACCAATCATAACTGCACCCATTGCAACCTTTAATCCGTCATCAGACCATAATTGTGGCACCATACCAGCAACAACCGCAATCGTAGTCATCCAAATCATACGTTTCTTATCCATCATTTCTTCCCAAAGGGCTTTTTCGCCATCTTCGCCTTTTTGTACGCGTTGCACAGTTGGTTCCAACACCAAAATGTTGTTATTAACCACCAAACCAACCAACATAATGAATGCCAACATAGCACCCACGTTCATAGAAGCCCCTGACAAGAACAGCAATACAAACACCCCTGCAAAACTGGTCAAAATAGATGATGCAATTGTAAATGGGTGGATAAATGAATTCATAATTGCAGCCAACAACATAAATGTCAATATAGTAGCCAGCAAGAACGCACTGGCAATTTCTGCCGTTGATTCTTCTTGAATTTCAGACATACCCGCAAAAGATGCGCCATATCCTGGTTCCCAATTTATAGAATCCAAATATTTTTGAATTTCATCTTGTACAGGACCAATTGTAGATTTACCAATATTAATATCTATTTCTGTCACACGATTTTTATTAAGACGATAAATATTCGATGTCGCAGGAACACTTTCAATTTGTCCAAGTTGAGAAAGTGCCACCATTCCCTTGTGTGAATTCACATAAACACTGTCGAACATGGATTGTTTTTTGAACTGTTTTTCAAATTCCAAAATAATTGGATATTCGTCACCATTTTCTTTGTATTTATATGTATCGTTTCCAAACAATGCTGTACGCAATGTGGAACCAGCCTGGGCATTTTTAACACCCCAGAAATTCATTTTATCATCATCTGGAACAAAACGAATTTCATTGGCAGGTATTTGTTGTGCCAAAACAGCACTTTGAACAGCGTCTATATTATTAACAGCATTCAAAATTTGTTTTGCATATTCACTACGTTTTGCATCATCGTCACCAAAAACGTTTAATACCATATCAGAACTGATTGCAGATCCACTTATTGCTTCGCCTGCACGAATTTGAATTTCTGCATCAACGATATCAGACAATACAGGCAACATTTTTTGTGCCAACTTTTTATCGCTTATCTTTCTATCTTTGATATCAACCAAACCGACTTTCACATTGATGTTTTGTAAACCACGATCACCTATTTTAATTGTTGTATATTCCACTTCTGGAAACTGTTTTACACGTTTATCAATTTCGCGTGCAATGGCTTCTGATTTAGAATACACAGATCCCATTGGGGCACGTGCAGTAATGGTTATTTCATTTGCATCAGTTGATGGTGAAAATTCATTTCCAATATATCCCATCAATCTTGAAGACAAAATCAAAACCGCAAACGCACCAAAGATAACAACAAATGGATGTTTTATTTGGAATTTATACCAAGAATGAATTGGTGATGTATTATTATGTTCTTCAATTGCTTTGATATCACGTTTTGTTTGTTGTTTTGCCGGCAATCTTAATAATTTTGCAATCATCATTGGTGTCAAAGTGAACGAGAACAACAATGAAAACAATGTCAAATACACAACCGTCATACCAAATTGCAACATGAATTGTCCCACAATTCCACCCATAAATGCCAATGGCAAGAACACAACGACATTAGTTCCAACACCGGCCAAAACAGACACAGCAACTTTTCGTGTTCCATCTTCTGCAGCCTGGTCAGGTGTTTTTCCTGAACGCAATTCAGATAACGCAGCTTCAATCAAAATAATAGCATTCGACACCAGGGTACCCAGTGCGGTCGCATATGCCAAAAGTGTCATAGAATTTATTGTAAATCCAGAATTAGCCATCAAGAAGAATCCAGATAACAATGATGCAGGAATCACAACGCCCGCAATAACTGTTGAACGCCAATTACGTGTAAATGCTAACAAAACAATAACTGTAAAAATGATACCCAAAATAATACCATTAATCGTATCATCTGTTGCTTCTGAAATATGCGTAGAAGAATCAGATACAATTTGCATTGTTGAATCAGGGAAACGAACCTGTAATTCTTTTTCAAGTTCCGGTAATTTTTTACGCAAAGCTTCTGAAATTTTAATTGCATTACCATCCGAAGATTTTACCACAGACATAATAACAACGTTTTCGCCATTATATAATGCACCCTTTTCGATATCGCGTGCACTGTCTATGACTGTTGCAACATCAGATACTTTAAATGTTTCGCCTTCGACTGTTGTAATTTCAAGATTCGCAATTTCGTTAACTGTTTTAAATTCACCAACAAAACGAACGTTTTCAGAATTTATAGCAGTTTCAATTTTTCCCCCAGGAACGTTTAAATTACGCATTGCAATTGCGCTTACAACATCTGTAATAGTCACACCACGAGCAGCCATTAAATCAGGGTCCATTGAAATACGAACGGCACGTTTTGTTCCACCAAATGTATTCACTGATGCAACACCCTTAACCGCAGTAATTTTATTTGATAACGTATCAGACACATATTTTTCAATATCACGTGGATTACCGCCACGAATAACAATATCCAATACAGATGTTTGCAATGGGTTTAATTTTGCAATAACAGGTTTTTTCAATGCTTCTGGGAATTCGTTGGCTAACGCATCAATTTTTGCCTTTACTTCGTTTGCCTTGTCGTCAACATTAACCCCCAAATTAAATTCAGTCATTACGAATCCAGAATTTTCAAAAACCTGTGATGTGATTTTTTTCACACCAGATACCTCTGAAACGGCGTTTTCAGCTTTTTTTATAACCTGGGATTCAATTTCTTCTGGGGTGGCACCAGGATAAACAAATGTGGATGTCACGTATGGGAAATCAACCGAAGGTGTTCGTTCAATGTTCATATTTGGGAAAGAAACCAATCCCAATATAGCAAAAAACGAAACGAACATAATTGTTGTAACAGGCTTGCGAATAAAGAACTTTAACATTTTGATTTCCTTTTTTTATTCTTCAACTTTAACTTTTTGACCGTTTTGCACATTAGATAAAATTACAACATCACCGTCGTTCAAACCGGATTTTATTAAAACGTTTTGTGCATCACGACGTTCAACAACCACAGTACGCACTTCTGCGGTGCCATTATTCACAACGAACAAATTGTCGCCACGCATTGCAGATGCCGGAACATAAAAACCATTCTTTTGAATTTGTGCATATTGCAAACCATCTTTACATCCAGATGTTTTTATAACATGCATACCTGTATCCATATCGATATTCGATGAAACAGAAACTATTTTGCAATCACCAACTTTTTGTCCTGATTTAAATGCATCGATACGCGCCCCAGAAACATATGCACGATTATTTTTTATTGTCAAAGGTTCATATAAAACACCGTCTGTTTTTTGCATATTTAAAACATATACAGGAACACCATTTTTTTCATTATCACGAACAATATTGAATACTTCAAAATTATTTTCCACAGTGATTTCATAAAAACGGTATGCAAAAACAGACCAACCAATCACCAATAATATTGTATAAAGCACAAATTTAGATCTACGTGTTTTAAGTTTTGTAACAACGTTTTCAACACGTTCTGTTTTTGTTAATTTTACCATTTTATTCACCTAATTTTTTTACAGATTCTTTTGCCATCAAAATATTATATTTTGCATTCAACAATGCCATATCCATGTGATAAAGCGCACTGGACACATCGGACAATTCAATTGCAGATGTTTGACCTGCTGCAAAACGATTAACAGAAACATCATATGCCTTTTGTGCTAATTTATGTGCTTCATTTAACTTATCCAAATTATCACAAAGGTGTTTGTACTTTTTGACTGCTGTGTTGTATTCTTGGCGCACCAATTTTTTTGATTTGTCTAATTCTTGACGTGCTGCTTCAGCATTCATTGCCTCCATAGTTGCGTTTGCAGAATGCAAACCACCACTAAACAAAGGAACCTTTAATGCCAAACCCCAATATGCAGATTGACTGCCTTCTTTATCAAACAAAGATTTAGCATCTGTGGCCAAAGAATAATAATCATATGCAGCAACCGCGGCCAATGTAGGATATCCACCTGCACGTTTAGAACGCGCATTAGATTCATACATTTTTATTTGTTTTTGATAAATATCCCATTGTGGATTAGATTTCAATTCTTTCACATCTAATACTTCGAATTTATCTGGAAAATTATCTGTTAAAACAATATCTTCTGTTTCATCGATGCCGGCCATAATTTTTAACATGCGATATGCAGTATCACGATTAAATTGTGCATCAGACAAATCTATTTCTTTTGTTGCAATATCAGATTCTATTTTAATTAAATTGCTACGATTTGCACGACCTGCAGCTGTTAATTTCTTTTTCGCAGCACGCGCATTATTAAGATTTTTTTCACTGGCTGCAACAATTTCATCTGTCATTTTTGCGGTCCAATACAAATTTGCTGCTGCATATTTCACTTCACGCAAAGTTAAATCTTTTGCTGATGCAGACATATCAATAGCATCATGCACAGCATCAACTGCATTACCTATTTTTCCAAATGTATAAATAGGTTGTGTTATTTGAACACCTGCACCAAACATATTATCTGGAATTGGTGGAATCTGTGTCATCTGGCCTTGTGTTACGGCCGCCAACATTGCACCAACTTCTGATGGGATTGCAATACCTTGACCACTTGTAGGATTCTTAGGATCTATTAAATTCATATATGTAAGATTTGCATCAATACTGAACCAACGATTTGCATTTACAGAACTTAATTGTGCCTTGGCTTTTTTGACATTAGCATCTGCTTTTTTTACATCGTTAGATTCCGCAACAATTTTATCAACCGCATCCTGCAAAGACAAATCCATCGCGTTTGCATTTACAGCGATTAACATTGCACCAATAACACAATACAATAATTTACGCATTTAAAGCCTCCATCTTTTTTAACATTGTATTCATCGTTTTTACTGTTTCTATCAGTTTTTCTTTATCTTCTTTTGGCAACGCCTTGCACAAAGATTCAAGAGCCATCATAAATTTATCCAGCAACTTTTCTGCCAATACCTTGCCTGATTTTGAAACCGTATACCAGGTATCGCGTCTGTCTTTTTCATCGACAGTTTTTACAATCAGTTTTTCAGCCTCTAATTTACGGAAAACCGCACATAAATTAGCCGTAGAAATAACCTCGCGCGCAGCAAAATCTTTTAATTTGATTTTACCAGCCAAATAAAGACGCACCAACACAGAAACCTGTTGACGCGATATATTTGATATATCTTCAAATATTGGCTGCAAGCGACTTGACATGCGACTTATCATTCGCATATTTTCTGCCATCAAAGATGTTATTTCACTGTGTGTCATAGATAAACTTTTTTGTTTTTTTAAGAAAAGATCCATAAAAACCAAACCGATTATATTCTTATACAGAATAATGTCAAGCATAATTATTAAAAAATTTAATGATTTTTTGTAATATTTCACCACAACTTCCAAAACCAGATAAAATTTTTATTGCAAAACCAAAGAAAGTATATATAATAAGCAAAGTCCTTGGAGCGTCGTCTAATGGTAGGACAAGAGATTTTGGTTCTCTTTATCATGGTTCGAATCCGTGCGCTCCAACCAAAAATTCAACCGGCTTTATGCCGGTTTAATTTTTGGTTGCGCACGGATCGGTCAGAGCCCGCAAGGGCGCATGACCAATACGCAGATGAACAATCAGCAACCGCGCAAAAACACATCTTGCCAACATTTATTTACTCCACAAACCTTGAAATACCAAGAAAAGCATAGTATAATTTATATTATATTACAAAGGATTATTCAATGCCGGAAATATCAGACAAAATAAAAAATACGAATGAAAAAATATTAAAAAAATTAAAAGAAATTTTAAAACATTGTGAAAAGCATGGCCACCAACCAGAAAAACACAGTGAAGACGGCATATATCTGAGATACGTTGCCAACTTTATGGAATCACGTAAACGAAAAAACATATCAACACCAAATACCATATTGGATTTGTACGCAAAAATCAGAAATTTTCCAACGTTTTTACAACACCAACACACAGAAGAGCTTTTTCAACAAGCCAAACAAAAAATGACATTTGAGCGCAAATACAAACAAATTCAAGAATTAACACCATACAGTTTAGAAATATTCAAATTTATTTCCGAATCAGTCATTTTTGAAGAAAAGTATGACAAACAACTTTTCAATTATTTTATAAATACAGATATCGATATAATGGCCACAAAGGCATTTTTGGAATATTTTTATAAATTATATTTCAAATTCTGCAGACCGCGCACGCATCATATTATATTATTGTACACAGGTACTTATGGGAATCCAAACAATAAATTTGACGATTACACGGAACGCCAATCATTTTCAGAACCAAATTTTGACAAAGAAATTATCAACAAATACAACAAACACGAACCGTTAACCCCTGAAGAAATTGGAAAAATATTTCATTTAAGTGCTGGACGAGTTAAAGTAATTCTTGGTCGCTCTGGAATTAATTTGTTTTCTTTCGACTTGTCTGATGAAGAATATGATAAATATCAAAAAATACTTGACCTTTATTTATCTGGAAATGCAAATGCGGTTTTATCAGAAATATCTTCAAAGGCGCCAGATATGTATAAATATCAAAAAAATAACAACCTGCAAAACATACCAACTGACATAATAAACCAAGTTGGTAAAAAAATGCTGTCGTTTTTCAAAGTATCAAAAACAAAAGATTAAAAATGGATATAAAAATAAGAAATGCGGTCCCAGAAGATGCCAAAGCAATACAAAATATTATTGCCTTTGGATAGGGTGGCAAAAAAATAAAAGAATTCATAAACGAAAAACGCGATAATGTATCAGAAACAGAATTTGAATTTAATGTAAACAGATTTCTTTAATTTTTATGCATGCATTTTATAACTACATACACTCTTCCATAGAAAATGTTTTATTTCCAACAAAAATTTTATTGTTTTCTATTTTCAGATATATCGGATCGTATTCAAATTCACCAACATAAAACAAAGTCTGCGTATTGGTTTTATCGCGTGTAAGAATAATACTGGTATCATCAAGATTAATTTCTGCAATATCATCAAAAACATGTATATATTTTGATTTCAAGAACTTATTATTTACCACACACATTACATTCGTTTTTTTATACAAGGCTTTGTCACAAACATAATAACCGCGAACTTTTTTTATTAACGCAGACATGTTACCCTGACAAAAACCCGTACATTTATCCTTACAATCTTTAATATTTTTCTCATCCACCTGTTGTTTTGCCATTTTTTCTGCAAATTCTGACGAATACTTCTTGTCACTATCAAAAACATTATTTTCAAAATGTTTTACATTTACCCAATCAGATAAAACCTTATAACCATCTATTTCTGATATTCTGCAATAACAATATGAACCAATTGTATCATTATTGAATTCTTCAGAATCCAGACATAACGCAGAACCAATCACACCAACATCTTTGGTTTCTATATTTTTTAATGCCCATTTGCCACCTTTTAAACCCTGTATTGGTTCTGCATATATTGATTCTTTGTACATACTGTATCCAATCTGATTTTCACTGATTGGTATAAATTTTTCATCATCGGAACATTCCATTGCAAAGGCATTGGAACAGATGAAAGATAAAAACAAAAAAGATAAAATTTTCAAAGCCATCTTAAATTAGATTTATTATATCAGAATATCTTTCATAAACATATTAAAAACTGTATTTTACCGCCTTTTTTTGTTATAATAGGATGAAATGGATATAATGAAAAAATCTGTATTATTATCTTTGTTTGTTTTTGGTGGAACCAATATCGCATTGGCGGACAGTTTTTTATCTGCCCAGGTTTTTCCATCTACATTTAACGATTTAGATTTTTCCACCAGACAAGAATTCAAAGCCGAAGATTATGCACTGTTTGCCGATTTGGATGCATACGATCAATTAAATATAGTTTATACAGATCAAGATGCCGCCGAAGAAATCGCACAAAACGAAGCAACAGATGCAGCAACGTCCAACACCCCAATAACCACAGTAACAATTGAGCCGGGTGCATCGTCAACGGCATTTTGTGCAATAAAAAATCCTGCGATTACATCTGGGCAAAAAATTCCAATTGGAAAACCAGTATTGGAATCTGATTATACTTTTTGTTCTGCATACGGCAAAAGAAATTTTGGCACAAAAGACAACCCAAAATGGGACAATCATTACGGGTTTGATATCGGATGCACAGAAAAGCATTATGACAAACCTGTTTTTGCGACGGCTGATGGCACAGTTGATACTGTAAAATATAATAAAAAAGGTAGTTCCGCTGGAAACTATATCCGCATAAATCATGGTAATGGTTTTACAACATATTATATGCATTTAAATCAGATATTGGTCCAACAAGGACAACATGTGTCGGCTGGCTGTCAAATTGGAACATTGGGTAACACTGGTGGCGCCAAGGCATTTAAAAACACATTACAAACAGATTATCCAACCATGAAAAAAAGCATTTCACATTTACATTACGAAATGCATTACAGCGGCAATGAAAATTCTGTATCAGGGATAAAAATACAACATGGTTTTTCAAATCATAAATCTGTGGACCCTGCATACTTTATGGGGGTAAAAAAATAACCGAAGTAAAAAAACACCCAATTGGGTGTTTTTTTTTACAACTATTAAACAAATTAAAACTTTGTTCTGAAACCGATGTATTCTGGACTTGCAACAATATCTGTGAAAAGACCACGCCGATGCAATCGCTGCGCCCGCCAATGTATCCCACCAATAATGTTTATTTGCGTGAATACGTGAATATGCAACAAACCCAGACAACAAATACGGAACCGCGGCACGTTTTATACCATATCTTTTATGAATAAATGATGCACCCGAAAATGCTGATGCCGTATGTCCGGATGGAAACGAACGATTATCCGCTTTGTTTGGTCGTTTTTCTTTGACTATGAATTTTAATCCGTAAACGCTGGCCTCCATCGCGGCAAAAGAATAGGCAAATTCTTTTACGCCATCCCATTCGTCTTCGGCCATTGTTAAACCAAACGCATACGCAGGAACGATAACCTGAAGATAATCACCAACGGTTTCAACGGTACTTTTTGCACGCGCTTCATTTACATTAAACAAAACAATCACAGAAAAAACAAATGCTGTAAATAAATTGAAGAATTTCATATATTCCCCTCTAATTCGATTCGGTTCATAGGAATATTATCAAATTTATTATAAACTGCAAACTTTATAATTGTATTAAAAACGATTTTCTTTTATCATCTTTGCAAAGGAACAAGTATGAATATAAACGTAAATGATATTTTCGATTTTTATGAATTGCGTGTAAAAAGCCATGTCACAGCGGTAAATTATTTTGCATCACTTTTGGGGTATCATTTCCCAGAACACGATGGCGATAAAACAGCCGAACCGGTTCGCACAGGATATGCATATATATTTTATAAAACATATCATAAAAATTTTCATCCAACCCCAGAACACGAAGCATTATGTCGTGATGCAATAAACATACACCACGCGGGCGCCACACATCATATTCAACATTACAACCATGTCAGCGAAATTCCATTGATTCATATTTATGAAATGGTTGCCGATTGGGCATCCGCTAATTTTGAACAAAAGAATATTATTCATGACCCAGATGCAGTAGAAATTGAAACATGGTTTGAAAATAAAATGGCGAATTTGGGATGGACAGATGAACAAATGAAAATAATCAAAAAATCATTTGAAATCTTTCATGAAAAAACAGATGATGAATATGTAAAATCTATTTGGGCCCCATTACTTGAAAAAGCAGATTTATAATATTAAAATAAAAACCAAAGGTCCCATCGTCTAAAGGTTAGGACACCAGATTCTCATTCTGACAATATGGGTTCGATTCCCATTGGGACTGCCATAAATTATAAAAAATACCGGCTTTTGCCGGTGTTTTTTTAATTTTTAATCCAGGAACATTTTGGCTTGTTTTAACAGATTGATTGCGATATCGATATCGTCACTGTTAATGCTTTTAATTGGTGCAGATTCAACCTTTTTTACCCCGGCATTTACCGGTGTTTTTTCAATATTTGTTTCCGCGCTAAATGTTCCATTATGTAAAATCTTTTTTACACCTGCAATCGTCATACCTTTGTCATAAAGCAATGATTTTATCGAACGTAATTTTTCAATTGTTTCACGTCTGTAATAACGACGATTACCCGCACCGGTTACCGGACGAATTGCACCCGCAAATTGTTTTTCCCAATAACGCAGAGTATGTGCAGGCACATCCAATTCTTTGGCGACTTCATTTATCGGAACAAAAAATTCGTTTTTATTTTCCATGCCTGCACACAATTATTTTTATTCTGTGACTTCGTTATCAGCAACAGTTTCCGCCGTTGATACGTTTTCATCAACAATTTCATCTGTTGTTTCTTCTTCGTGATCAATTGCGATTGCAGATACAACCTTTTCGCCTTCGGCTGTTCTGAACAATGTTACACCTGCGGTTGAACGACCGGCAATACGGACATCACGGACAGGTGTTCTGATAATTTTACCACCGTTTGTGACCATCATGATATCTTGGTCATCGTTAACAGGGAACGAACCTGCAACGGCTGTATTTTTACCACCCAATTTAATGTTGGTAAATCCATTACCGCCACGATGTGTCAAACGATATTCATAAGATGATGTACGTTTACCAAATCCATTTTCAGATATTGTCAAAATGAATTCTTCGCTTAACGCCATTTTTGCCATTTGTTCATCGGACAAAACAAGTGTTGTATTTTCTTCGTCTGCATCTGCTTCTTCTTCGATACCGGTCTGTGCACGGCGCAATGCGCGGCTTTGCTTTACATACGCGGCACGAACCACAGAATCAGATTCACCATGATTCAACATTGCCATACCGATAATATAATCATCTTTTTGCAGCGACAAACCGCGAACACCGGTTGAATTACGGCCTGCGAATATACGAATTTCTGGAACTGCAAATCTTATGCAACGGCCACGATATGTTGAAAGGAATACATCTTGGTTTTCATTACATGGCAATACAGAAATCAAACTGTCACCTTCGTCCAATTTCATTGCAATCTTTCCATTTGCACGGATAGAATCAAAATCAGACATACGGTTACGACGAACTGTTCCAGATGCAGTTGCAAACATCAAGAAGTGTTCAACACCAGATTCTGCAACGCGTTTAACTTCATCTTCTGGCACTGGCAAAATTGCTGTTATTGTTTCGCCTTCGGTCAATGGTAATAAATTAACCAATGGACGTCCCTTGCCCGCGGCAGATGCTTCCGGTAATTTATATGTTTTTAATTTATAGCACAATCCCTTGGAAGAGAAGAACAACAAAGGTGTATGGGTATTTGCAACGAATACATTTACAACATAATCATCATCTTTTGTTGTCATTGCATTACGTCCCTTGCCACCACGTTTTTGTGCACGGTAAGTATCCAGCGCAACACGTTTGATGTATCCAGTATTGGAAACTGTGACAACCATATCTTCGCGTGCAATCAAATCTTCGATATCGATATCAATTTCTGCATCAGATATTTCTGTACGTCTTGGTTGTGACCAGTTATCACGAACCGCTGCTGTTTCTTCGCGGATAATTTGAACAATACGTTCGTGGCTGCTTAAAATCGCCAACAAATCTTTAATTGTTGCACCCAATTCAGTCAAATCATTATGAATCTTGTCACGTTCCAGACCTGTCAAACGATGCAATTGCAATTCAAGAATCGCTTTTGCTTGATCTTCGGACATATAGAATTGACCGTCTTTGTATTCGGTATTTGGATCATCAATCAAATTGATATAACTTTCGATATCGGATGCAGCCCAACCACGTGAAAGCAAAGCAGCCTTTGCATCATCTGGATTTGCAGATTCTTTAATCAATCTGATAACTTCGTCCAAATTACCACACGCCACAGACAAACCCAACAATGTATGTGCACGATTGCGTGCCTTGTTCAAATCAAATATCGTTCTGCGACGAATAACTTCTTCACGGAATTCAATAAACGCATCCAAAACAGTACGAACAGTGAACAACATTGGACGACCACGATTCAATGCCATCATATTCACAGGGAAATTAGATTGCATTTCTGTATCTTGGAACAAATGATTCAAAACAACTTCTGGCATTGTGTCGCGTTTTAATTCGATAACAACACGCAAACCTTCCTTGGAAGATTCATCACGAATATCTGTGATACCTTCGATTCTTTTGTCTTTGACCAATTCTGCAATTTTGATAATCAATTGTGATTTATTAACCTGGTAAGGCAATTCATCAACAACAATCGCCTGATGATCGTGCACTGTTTCAAAATGTGTTTTTGAACGAACAATTATTGAACCACGTCCTGTTGTGTGCGCTTTGTAAGCGCCGGCATGTCCCATAATAATTCCACCTGTTGGAAAATCAGGTCCCGGAATAATTCCAAACAATTCATCGTCTGTAATATCTTTATTATCAAGAACAGCCAAAATACCATTGCAAACTTCACCTAAATTATAAGTTGGAACATTTGTTGCCATACCCACAGCAATACCAGAACCACCATTAACCAAAAAGTTAGGGAATTTTGTTGGCAAAACAATTGGTTCTTGCAATGTGCCGTCAAAGTTTGGTTGCCAATCAACTGTATCTTTGTCCAAATCTTCCATTAACGACGCACCCAGTTTTGAAAGGCGTGCTTCTGTATAACGCATAGCCGCAGGTTTATCACCGTCACGCGAACCAAAGTTACCTTGGCCCTGGACCAACATTTCGCCCATCGAGAAATCTTGTGCCATACGCGCCATAGCTTCATAAATAGAAGAATCTCCGTGTGGGTGATAACGTCCCATAACATCACCAACGATACGCGCTGATTTTACTGTTGCTTTTGTTGCTGGCGCTACTTCGTTCATAACATACAAAATACGGCGATGCACCGGTTTACAGCCGTCCCTGACGTCTGGCAATGCACGGTCAACGATAACAGACATCGCATAGTCCAAGAACGATGTTCGCATTTCATGTTCAATCGGAGAAGTAGGAACTTTTACTTCGTTAATTTCATTTGTTTCGATTATTTCAGACATTACTTTTTCCCTTGTTTTTCGATAGTAAAAACATAGCAAAATTTTAGCGTTTTGGTCAAGAAATAAAGCAAAAAAACTGTAATTTTTTTCACTTTTTAATATCGCTTGACAAAATACATTTGTGTATTACAATAAACTGCGTAAAACAAAGGAAAAACAAATGAAAACAAGCGGGATATTCTTACCTTTTTGGCAATTATTTGCCGCAATATTTACATATTATTTGTTTTTGGAAGGCCTTAAAAAACTGGGATTAGTAAAAAGTAAATAAAATAGTTGCGTTTTCAAAAAACTTGTGATTAAATAAGACGCAGTCAAAAGGATAAAAACAATGGCAACAAAAAGAACATATCAACCATCTAAGACACGTCGTGTAAAAACACACGGGTTCCGTGAAAAAATGGCAACTAAATCTGGACGCGATGTTTTGAATCGTCGTCGCGCATGTGGCCGCAAACGTTTGGCCGTATCTGCCGTTAACTAAAAGATGGTAAAACGAAATTAAAAATCGCCCTTTCGGGCGTTTTTTTATTTATTGGCAAATATATTTTCTGGTTTACCCAAATTACATACCGCATATATCAAATCTATTAACCACCAAATACCTGTAATTAAAATTCCGTATACAGTGCATGTTAAAATCAACATTAAAACACCAGATGCTGTTTTGCCGGCATAAAATCTGTGCGCACCAATAATTCCAAAAAACCATAACAAAATTAAATACACAACTGTTGATTTTGTTAAATCATATTCAACATATCCGCATTTTGGACACGCCTTTGCTTTGCTGGAATGACGCGCGCCACATTCACGACAATAAATCATAGCCATATTTTACCCTTTTTTATTTTTCGTTAATTCAAAAGAAACATTTAAAAGAAATTCTATATCATTTAACGGGACACTGCCATCTAATAATACAGATACCCACGATGCTTTATTCATATGATACGCGGGCATTATCCCGGCTTGATGTATAAAACCACCAATAACAATCGGATCCACCTTAAGATTTAAGATATCAACAGATTTATCACCTTTTAACCCCAATTTAGATTTAGGCAGATTCATCAGCAAACCAAACCATTTTCGGTTATCCGCATGCCTTAACACAATAAAGTCAGGATATTTGGCCCACGGCGCATCCCCAGAAACTTTATATTTCTGTTTTACAAATTTTAAAACATCTTTGCGAAATGATTTTTCCATGATTTATATCATATCACAAAAAGCAATATTAAACAAAATTATTGCTTTTCCCAATGACATACTATCTTTGCATGTTCAATTTCATCGGTCATAATTTTGTGACGTGTAACATTGCCATCAAAGGCAACTTCGATACGTACAGTTGGTGTGTTTGGATTTATTTCGTGTTCAAAATACACATCTATGCTGCGTAATTTATGTTCGTTACGATATTCAAAACCGACGCTTTCTGTTGCCCAAACAGTATATACCGCATTATTAATATGCTGGTTAACATCAATATCATCAAAACGACATGCCATAATATGCGATTTGGTTGGAACGAAATCAGGACATTTATCAAAATCACGATCCCAAACACGTTCATCAATACCATTCCAATCTGGGATATATTCACTTATACGCACAGGACGACGCGTTTCAAGATTTATCAAAACCCATTGTGATATTGCACGAATTTTTAAATTACCATGTTCATCACGAATTTCAAAATCACGTTCGCTGCGCACACCACCAGGAACAGTTGGCCATGTTGTATATGTTAATTTTTCTTTTGCACGTGGCATATTGATAATATCAACAAACATATGTGTCACAACCCATGCAACATTATGCGCAAAACAATATTCACGCCCCGCCCCCAAAAGATCAGCATGCTTTCCCGCCAATCCCTGTAATTCATTCATCAACATGATTGGGCGCATTAAACCGTATCTGTCACATTGATACGATTTTAATGTGTGTTCTTCAATCAGTTTTGTTGCCATGGTTATCTCTCCTGATATTATGGGTAATTATTCATTGTTTTGAACAACAACAAAATCGGTTTCTTTTCCCAAAATAATTTCATTTGCACGTGCCGCAGATTTAATAAGGCCATGCAAAATTTCTGGTGTATCACTTGGGATAGTCAAAGTTTCCAATTTTGCACCATTACCGATTTTTCTTTCTGTACGAAGCCCGCGAACATTTTTCAAAATATCTAATGCAATGTTCATTTGTGATACATCTGTATCATATTCAGCATTAACAGTTGGATATTGTGTTAAGTGCAATGTTTCGCCACCTTCAAAATCTTTATAGATTTTTTGCCACAATTCTTCGGTAACAAATGGAATAAACGGTGCATACAAACCAATTATTGCACGCAATACTGTGTACAATGTCCATTGTGCAGATATTTTTGATTCGTTGCTATATTTTTCAGGTGCCCAGAATCTATCTTTGATAAATTCCAGATATTGATCACAGAATATATCCCAGAAGAATGTGTCAATCGCACTGCGTGCATTAAAGTTATCATATCTATCAAGATTACGACGTGTTTCAGCAATTGCTTTATTCAATTCACTTAATACCCATCTGTCTTCGATAAATCTTTCCGATACTGGTATCTTTTGGGTTGTCTTTGGATCAAAATCAGTTAAATTCATCAAAACATATTTTGATGCATTCCATAATTTTGTTAACAGTTTGGAACCACGTTTAACTTCATCATCACTGTAACGCAAAGAAGTTCCAATTGGCGCAGTTGCAATCCAATAACGCAATGCATCAGATCCAAATTTATCAACAGTTGTTAATGGATCCGTACCATTACCCTTGGTTTTTGACATCTTTTGACCCTTTGAATCCAAAACAAGCCCATGGAAATTAACTGTTTTAAATGGAACATCACCCATTACATACATACCCATCATTATCATACGTGCAACCCAGAAAAAGATTATATCTGCACCAGTATATAACAAATCTGTTGGATAATATTTTTTCAATTCTAATGTATCGTCAGGCCAACCCAATGTTGAAAATGGCCAAAGTCCAGATGAAAACCATGTATCCAAAACATCTTTATCGCGAGTTAATGTTTTACCACCAGATTGTTTAATGGCTTCTTCTTCTGTTTCGGCCACATAAACATTTCCTTCTTCATCATACCATGCAGGTATATGATGTCCCCACCACAATTGACGTGAAATTGTCCATGGACGAATGTTTTTCATCCATGCCATAAACAAATTATATCTATGATCTGGCAAGAATTTAATTTTTCCTTCTTCCACTGCTTTAATAGCAGGTATTGCTAATTTTTCTGCATCCACAAACCATTGTGTTGTTAACATTGGTTCAACAGGAACACCGCCACGTTCTGAATATGGGGTTGGAATAATTTTATCTTCGATTTTAACCATCAAACCTGCGGCTTCCAAATCTTCGATTATTGCTTTACGTGCAACATATCTGTCCATACCACGATATTTTTCTGGAATAACAGATTCATTATTTAATTTCGCATCTTTTGTTAAAATACAAAGCGGTTCCAGATTATGACGAAGTCCAACTTCATAGTCATCAAAATCGTGTGCAGGTGTAATTTTCACCGCACCTGTTCCTTTTTCAGGGTCCGCATGTTCATCGGCAACAATTGGAATTTCAATATCTGTTAAAGGAATAATCGCATGCTTTCCAATCAAATGTTTTAACTTTTCGTTTTCTGGATGAACCGCAATTGCTTTATCCCCAAACAAAGTTTCAGGTCTGGTTGTTGCAATTTCAACAAAACCACCATCAACCAATGGATAATTAAAGTAATAAAATTTTCCATGTTCTTCGCGTGTATCTATTTCCAAATCAGAAACAGATGTTTGTTGTTTTGGGCACCAATTAACAAGTCTTTTTTCACGATAGATTAAACCTTCGTTATACATTTTCACAAACAGTTTTGTAACAGCACGCGACAAACCTTCGTCCATGGTAAATCTTTCACGTTTCCAAACAGGTGTCACACCCAAAACATGTAATTGATTCATTATCTGACCGCCCTTGTCTGCTTTCCAAGTCCATGCGGCATTTAATTTTTCATCCAAAGTCAAAGTATTTGGGTTTATACCACGTTTAGACAAATCGCGTTCAACCAATAATTGGGTTGCAATTGACGCATGATCTGTTCCCGGTTGCCATAAAACATCGAATCCATCCATACGTTTATAACGGCACACAATATCTGTCAAAACATTATCCAACGCGTGTCCCATGTGCAAATTACCAGTCACATTTGGTGGTGGCATCATCACACAGAAAGACTTTTTATTGCTTTCCACATCATTGTCCCAAAAATGATTTTCATCCCAAAATTTTTGAATTTTGGTTTCCAATTCACGTGTGTCTATATTTTTACCCAATTCGATATTCATAATAAACCCCATTTGTATTCCCTGAATTTTACACAATAAAAACATAAAATCAAATAAATAAACGCCAAAAGGTTCCTAGTGCAAAAACAGTGGCAAAAGCATATTATTTCCATATAAAACCGGGGGAAAATATGAATAAAATTATCAAAATGCTTATCAAAGAAACTATTCACAACAATCGCATCAGTCACAAGGCATTAAGTATCGGCGATAAATATACAATATTTGATAAACAAGGATATGAAATATTAACAGTTATAAATGGTTGGGCCACAAATAATTACAGTATCTTCGTTAACAATAAAAACATACTGTCTGTGCAATGGGACCAAAGCAATTCTAAACCATTAACCAGTGATCAAAAAGACATGATTGATATTATAAACGCATGCAAAGAAAAAATAGATCTGCAAGAAACAGCACAAACAATGAATGGAACAGAATTAGAATTGGCAAATTTTCTGCAACAATCTTTGTGTAATATAAAACATTAAATTGCATGCACAACACGACAGAACGAAACCGCGTATACGGCGGAAGCACCGGCTTTGCGCAAAACACGATTCATTTCATAAAATGTTGCACCAGATGTCATAACATCATCAACCAACAAAATTTTCTTGCCCTGAATATTATCTAATTTTTTAACATTGAAAACACCGCGAACATTTTCACGTCTTTGTTTTGCGTTTTTATGTCCCATATCATTTCTGTATTTTCGTGCCACACTGTCCACATCCAAAACAGCATTAAAATGTTTAGCAATTGGACGCGCCAATAATGTGGCCTGATTATAACCACGTTTAAAAAGTCTTTTATATGCCAGTGGCACAGGCATCACAACATCAACATCTAAATTCAAATCACGCAAACAATTTATCATCGAATTTGACATCAAAGTTTGATATTTTAACGCAGATGCGTGTTTAAACGGCAACATTATATTTTTAGAAACATCATCATATACGCATGCAGACCTTATAAAATCTAAATCACATTCACCAGATGCACAATGCGGACAAAGCGGTGTTGGACCCAAATCAAGATCTGCTGGAAAAGGATACCCACATTTAAAACATTTTGGATTTGATATCCAATTAAAACGCGCCCAACATTTCGCACACAAATTACCATGCACATCGACAAAATCGCTGCATACGGGACAAGTCGGCGGATATATGAATTTTATCAAAGATTGAAATAATTTTACCACGACATACTTTTGTATGTTTTTGTAGATACTGTATCACCAAACATATTACGTCTTTGTTGACGCAAAGATTCAAACATATCACCGGAAATTATACGTAAAACAAATTCATCACTGTCGCGTTGTGATAACACAGGGATTATACGTTGATCAGCAATTCCAGAATCACGTAAAACCTGTTCTACAATTGCCAAACGTTTTGCAGCCAATTTGCGACCGTCTTTATCGTGTGTCACAGATTCAGGTATTGCAATTTGAATTGCGCGTTTCGGATTATTTACAACGATAGACGCTGTTTCTGTTAACAAATTATAATTTTCACGTGATAAACCACTGTCCCCATTAAGGAAAGATATTTTTATTTCCATTGGGCGCACACCACCACCCATTTCGGATAAATCACGCGCAGCCGAAAAACCTTCGTTATTAAAAGACATATCACTTACTGCATCAAATTTATCATCAATTTGATATGTGGATAAATGTTTGTTTTCTGATAAATAAGTCTTTTTAAATGCCTTTTTCAATTCATTTGGCGACATTTTTGTCATATCGTTTTTAACAGATGCCATTTTTGGTTCTGCGATGCTTTTCGCACTGCGATTTGCAATCTGTTTTTCTGTATCCATAAAAACGATATCACGACGGACAGACACTTCACCTTCTTTTTCAACAGCAGGCTTTGTTATAACGTTTGTCGCCCCTGCAATTGGTGTACGCACAGATACAGGACGCGCATTTGCAATTTGACTTTCCTGTTGCAATTTTGATAAACGTGCAACTTCTTCGCGTAATTGCTTTAATTCGCTTAACGCTTCATCTTTTGTTACAAGTTGTGCGACTGGTCTTTGTGCCTGGGCAACACGAACAACATCACCATCCAAAGATTCTTCTGGCAAAACGGCATCTGATCTTATAACCGCTATTTCATCCATGCGTGGCATGCGAAGTGGGGCATCAGAATTTCGTGCCCACAAATCAGAACTTGGACGATTTGGTTGTAAAACATCAACCTTTGCCATTTGAACAGGTGCTTTTTTAGCACTGCGTGCAACAACTTTTTTTTCAGATTTCGCAACAGGCGCAACCGCAACTGTGCGACGCGAAACATTTTCTTCACCAAACGCGGCACGTGCAGACACTTCCCCACGCGACACATCAACCACCGGCAAATACGCACAAAATCCGGCATTTATGCACATTAAACACATGATTAAAGATGACGAAAAATATTTCATTCCTTTCCTTCCTTAATCAATCATAGAACAAATTACGAATCGGGGGCAAGTAAAAAAATGCCCAAACGGGCATTTTTTATTTTGTAATCGTATCGGCTATTTTTTGAACCGCTAAATTTTCCACATAAGACTTCTTTGCCATCTTGTCCAAACGCGTTGGATTATCGAACAAATCGTCCAATGTAGATGTCAACCATTTGGCTGTAAATTTGCTTTGTTCAATATCAAACCCACCACCCAGTTTTGCAAAAGACGCTGCATTTGCCGCCTGGTCTGGATTAATATTTAATGGAACCAAGATTGCCGGGCGCCCTATTGTTTCCAATTCAACAACTGTGCTGGCCCCACTGCGCCCAATAACCAAATCAGCATCTATAATAGAAGATGCCATATCACGAATAAACGACAAAACATTTGCATGAATTTTATGTGATGCATAAAAACGCTGTAATTTTTCCACATTTTCGGGACGCGTTTGATGCGTTATGAATATTTTCTTGTTTTTCATACCCGCAATTGCTACAGGAACAATTTCATCCAATATTTGCGCCCCCAATGATCCACCTGTAATTAAAATTTTATTTTCGTGTTTTAATGGTGCATTTGCGTTTTTAATAAAATCATCCCTTACTGGCAACCCAGTATAAACAACACGCACATTTGTTTTGTTTGGAATACCATCAACATATTCAAAACTGGTCATCAAAGTTTTAACCCAGCGCATAGAAAATTTATTTGCGCGACCGATGGCTGCATTTTGTTCATGTAAATAAGTTGGTATTTTCCATACATGTGCCGCAAACACAGCAGGCACAGAAGCATAACCACCAAAAGCAACCAATCTGTCTGGTCGCAAAAGCGCAAAACGCAATATCAATGCCAGCGCAGACACACCTATTTTTGCCAACGCTATAATTTGTTTTATTTTTGATTTTGCACCAACGCCTGCAGCCCATATAAACGCAACGCGTGCTTTGTCTGGTTTTCCATCTTTAACCATTTTCATAACACGGCCGTCTGTGGAAATTGTTATTTTATGGCCACGTTTTTCCAATTCTTTTGCCACACTAAGTGCTGGAAAAACATGTCCACCTGTTCCACCTGTTGCAATCCATATTTTCATATCTTTACCCCCACAATTTTTATCTGTTCCATGTGTCTTCGCGAACAAGTGCCAAGACCATACCGAATATTATACAGAATGTTATAAAAGACCAACCACCATATGATATAAATGGCAAAGTCATTCCTTTATCTATTACCAAATGTAACGCGGTCATTAAATTAAAACATATCTGCAAACCAAATAATGCTGCGACACCCGTTACAGCATACACAACAAAATCATCACGTGCATGCATTGCGTGTTTTATCAAATTATTTAAAACCCAAAATAATAATATTAACAATGCACACGCACCTATGGCACCCCAATCTTCCGCAATAGAAGAATAAACAAAATCATTTGTTGATTCTGGTAAAACATCTTTAACAAACGCTTCATCGCCACTGCCAAACAAACCGCCATGTTTAATAGCATTGACCGAATACCATGCCTGACTTTGTGGTTTTATGTAAAAAATATTTCCTATACGTTCCCTGATGTGTGCCAGTTGTGGCAAAAAGCCAATTGCCAGTGCACCCAAAGTTCCCACAACACCAATTATTCCGGGCAAAAATTTTATTGGAAAGCCCGCAACCAATAACATTATCCCCAGCATACCGATATATAACAGGGCTGTGCCAAAATCTGGTTGTAAAACCATAATCAAAATGCATATCGTAAAAACAATTAAATATGGATACCAATTTATTTTTTTTATATTCCATGCTTCTTTGTTCAAAAATATATCACTGCCATAGATTTTACGCATTAAAGATAAAAACCATGCGGTTATAATTATAAAAAACGGTTTTAATACATCAGATGGCATAACCATTTGACCAAGCACTCCTATCCATCTATGACTGCCGTTCTTTACAATCTGCAACGGATTATGAAACGCTGTTAACAATAGCGCAAAAACACACACAATTAAACCAATGACAGATATTCTTATAATCTGTTTTTTGTTCATCATACTGAATCCAAATAAAGCCAGCAACCCGATCAGGTATGGCAAAAATGCCTTTTGTATAAAATAAAACCATGGGTGTCCCAAACGTGTAGCATCAGCAGCCCCAGCAGTCACCAAAGTAATAATACCTATTGCTATTAACCACAAAACCATACTAAGCAATTTGCGGTCTATTTCAAAATACCAATCTGTTAATTTGCTTTCTTCGCCATGCGTGATTCTTATCATTTATGATACCTATTATGCAAATTTTAATAATATTAATGCGAACCCAGAAAATAAAATAGATAACACAAAAAATCTGTCCACTATTTTTGTTTCTGCCCATCCCAATTCTTCAAAGTGATGATGTAATGGTGCACGCAAGAATATTCTTTTTCCAGTGCCTGTAATTTTACGTGTTATTTTAAAGAACATTGTTTGTGTGAAAGAAGATAACAAAATCAGAACCATCATACCGGCTGCAACACCCATAATAATTTCTGATTTCAACAGCATCGCAACTGTTCCCATAAATCCGCCCAGTGCCAAAGATCCTACATCGCCCATAAATATACTTGCTGGTTTTGCATTAAACCATAAAAAGCCCAACACAGCACCAAACACCGCACCCAACACACCATAAAGCGCACTGGTTTGTGGCAAGAATATAACAGCATCCATAAAGCCTGTACGTGTCGCACCGTATAAAGCAACAACCAAAACTATCAATACCGGCAAATAAAGTTTAGAAAGCATTCCATCCAAACCATCTGTGATATTTGTAGCATTTGCAGAACCACATATAACAAAATATGCAAAAACATAATACAAGAAACCAACACCCCATGCCGCCAAAGGAAATTCTATTGTTGAACCCAAAACAATTGATAAATTTGGAACATAACCCGGCATCGTTTTATTTATTAAATATGCCAATATACCAACACAGATTGCTTCCAATCCTAAACGCATAGATGGTGACAAACCATTTGATGCTTTTTTAGATTGGCTGCTTATTTTTTTATAATCGTCCGCAAAACCGATTGCACCAAACATAAGCAAAGAAGATAATGCTATCCATCCTGTCGCATTATGCATTGGCATAAACAAAAGTGCTGCAGTGAAAATTGAAATCAGAATCAAAATTCCACCCATTGATGGTGTGCCTGCTTTCTTTCTGTGTTCGGCAGGAACATTTTCACTGATTGGTTGACCATCACCCTGGATTTTATGCATCAATCTGATAAAACCGCGTCCAAAAACAATCATTATCAAGAACGCCATCCCAAAAGATGCAGCAAATTGAGTCCAACCACTTGCGAAAAATTGAAAACCACGACTTATCAAGAAATCCGTCAGCATAAAAATCTCCTTTTTATACTGGTTATTTTATCACAAAAAAAGACTAAAAAAAACGAATATCTATATATTTTTAAAAGATGCCACCAACCACAGCCTGTTCAATTTGTTTTTCGCTGTTTTGTGCTTTATTTGGGGCTTGGCCTTCTTTGAAAACTTCGTTGATTATCATACCATTTGGATCCTGGGATGCGGCAACGCCATTACTTCTGTTAACACGAACAAAAGTCAACCCATCTGGCACAGAAAAAGGTTGGTTGCTTTCATCTTTCAATGCAACCTTCATAAAATCGGCAAATACACGTGCCGCCATATGAGAACCCGCACCCTTGCCCAATGGTTTTGGTGTATCATAACCCAAATACACACCCGCAATCAAATTTTTAGAAAAACCGATAAACCAAACATCTTTGACCATATTTGTTGTACCTGTTTTACCAGCAATTGTATGTCCCGCAACACGTGCCTGTTTACCAGTACCACGTTCAACAGCGCCCTGTAATATAGAAACAATTTGATACAAACTTTGTGGATCAGAAAGCGGTTCTGATTTTTCTTCTTCCATTGGTGGCAACATACCATCTTGCCATTCGATTTGTTTGTGTTTTTGGCCACCCAATAAATTGCCATATCTGTCTTCGATATAGTCAACCATTTTTGGTTCAATCGCACGTCCACCATTAACAAAAGCAGAATAACCCAACACTAATTTTTGTAACGTTGTTTCGCCACTGCCCAATGCCATAGATTCATTAAATTGTGATAAATCTTTTGGATAAACCCCAAATCTTTGCGCGGCTTCAATAGCATCCTGTACACCTATTTGTTCAACCAAACGAACAGTTGGCACGTTACGGGATGTTTCAAGCGAGAAACGAAGTGGTATATTCCCCAAAAATTTTCTGTCATAATTTTCAGGTTTCCATTCTTTGTTATTTTCGCGCCACCCAACAATTGGTGCATCCAATATCAAACTTTCTGGACTGTATCCTTTTTCAAGTGCAGCCAGATAAACAAAAGGTTTTATTGTGGAACCAATTTGACGATATGCCTGGGTTGCACGATTAAAAGAACTTTCACGGAAAGAACGGCCACCAGTCATTGCAACAATACGTCCAGTATGTGGATTCATCGCAATAATTGCGCCCTGTAATTTAGGTTCTGTGGCAGATTTGTTTTTGTTAAATTCATCCAATTCTTTTGCCAAAGCCGCCGCTGCTGCCCTTTGCAATTCAGGGTTTATTGTTGTTTTTATATAAAGACCTTCGTTATAAAGTGTATCACGACCAATATGTTCCAATAATTTGCGACGAACATCTTCTGCAAAATATTGGAAATCAACTTCCATTTGGGCGGTAAAACCTGTATTTATATTCAAAGGTTCCGCCATTGCGGCATCAGCCATTTCTTGTGTTATATATTTATCATCAACCATACGGCGCAAAACATAATTACGACGTTCAACCGCACGATTTCTGTCGTTTGGGGCCTTTGGCAGGGACGCCAAAAACGCGCATTCTGACAAAGTTAAATCTTTTACAGGCTTATTAAAATACATTAATGCCGCAGACCCAACACCATATGCGCGCGCGCCCAGGAATATTTCATTTAAATAAAGCGTCATTATATGTTTTTTTGAAAAACTGCGTTCCAGACGCAGGGCCAAAATTGCTTCTTTGACCTTTCTGGAAATTGTTCTGTCCGAAGTTAAAAAGAAATTCTTTGCAACCTGTTGCGTTATAGTTGATGCCCCAGTAAATTTTGTATCAAACCCCAAAAGGCGCATACCGTTATTAAGGCTGGCACGAATAATACCTTGGACATCGATACCAGGGTGTGTCCAGAAATTTTGGTCTTCAGCCGCAATAAAAGCGTTTATCAATTGTGGTGGCATATCTTCGAAATCAATAAAAACACGTCTTTCTTCGGCGTATTCAATCAGCAAAGAACCGTCAGACGCATACAAACGCGTTGCAACCGGTGGTGTATATGTCGCCAAATTTTTATAATCTGGCAAATTATGTCCATGAATCAAAACCAACACAGCCAAACCAGCAATACCGGCAACAATGCACCAGAAAACAAAATTGATAAATATGCGAAAATATTTTTTAAATTTCATAAAAAACATTTTATTCTAAATATTCTAACAATGCAAGTTTATGAATAAAAAAAACCGGCAATGCCGGTTGATTTTATAATTCCACTTTGCCATTGGTGGCGATTATATCGCCCGTATCCATTGAAAATTTTCCGCCGGCCTCACTAACCAATAATTCACCCGCGGCAATTTCAGCATAATCAATTGGATCCGAAACAAATGCGTCCAATTTTCCAGCCGCAACCCATGCCAAATCTAATGCAGGACAACCAGTTTCCAATGCATTACCAGATATTATTGGACGAATACCATTTGTATTATAACCAATTGTTAAATCAGATGGTTCAACCAAATTTGATACACGGATTTTTTCAGAATGATATGCAGAAAAAACATATGCACCCTTGTCCTTTTCTGCGTAATACAATCTTTCATCAATTGGGGAATAAACCAAAGCAATTTTTGTTTCACCATTTGAACGCAAAGCCAAAGAAATTGCAAAATGTGCATTTCCACGAACAAAATTTGCCGCACCAGAAAGTGCCAAAACAAATTCATCACGTCCGTCCCCAGATTTTGATACATCTGGTGTTAACAATCCGGCCGATGGACGAACCAATTGCAAATCGTTCAATATGCTTTCTTCGATTCTGGCCGATGCCTTGGAAACAAAATCGCGCGCACTTTTAAGTGATTGCTGTAAATTTTCAACTTCACCGAAATCATGACGCAAACCTGTTGCAGTATTCTGCAATGCCGCGAACATTTTGTTTAATTCTGTTGAACCTTTAATCAGCAAATCCATAATGGCGCCTTTTGGTTTAAAAGATTATTAGAAATTAAATCCAGCAAATTTGCTTCCTTTGGCACCTTCGTTGTTACGTTGGCCAGTCCATGCAGGATGGTTCAAATTGTCAGTAGACAAAACCAAATCTTTCTTAACAGAAGAATACATTTTTACTGTTTTTCCGTCAGTTGTTGTGACGTTAATTTCATAATATTCTGGATGAATTCCTTTTTTCATCGTGTTGTCCTTTGTTTATAAATTACCTAAATAGCCCGAAGATTATACCTGCTTTTTTATTAAAATCAAGATAAAGTTGTTGTTTTTACGGGTATTAATATTGCCCAATGCATCCCAAATACGAATTTCCAGTCGATTCGATAACATTTATGAACTGATTTTGGTTGTTTCCAGAAAACAATGCCAAAATAGTTCCCGCGTCTGTTGCCAACATATCAGATACGGTTGCAATCGAAGAATTCATTTTCTTGAAAAAACCGCTAGAAGGTCTTATTTCTGCGGCTAATAATTGATTTTTTCCATGCAATTTTGCACTGTCTGATGGAACAATAACCATTAATTGGCATTCTGGGGAAACGATAATTTTTTCAACAATTACACCATCGCCACCCAACAATTCGCCCCACCATCCGGTAGATTCGCAAAATACAGGATAATAAATTACCGCATCTTCTTTTTCTTGGAATATTGCATTAATATCCAAATCTTCCAAAATAACTTCTGGCATTTGACCGGTCAGGTTATTTATAACCTTGCGTGACAATTGGTAATCAGTATTACCATTTGTTTTATGTGGCCAATAAAGAATCGGAATTTTACTCATCACGATGAATTATATCAGATTCGGTGGCAATAAAAAAGTGCCCTTTGTTAAATAAAGCACTTGATTTTTTATTTTTTTATTGCTGATGCCCATTTTTTAAGGTTTTCCCACATTATATTTAAATCATTTTTTGCTGTTTGATAGTATTTATCCGATATTTGTATCTTGAAAAGCATACTGGATAATTGTGGTATCATTGTCATAAACATCGCAATAAATATCCCCATTAACACAACAGTTATCAAACTGTCATTATGGAAAACCAAGCCGTCCATCAATATTTTCGAATCGTTATTTGCAATTGCTTGTTCCAAAACATTCGCACCTTCCCAGCTGCCAAACGCGGCATTAAGGAACATTATCGAAAACGTTAAAAATACTATTGTTAATGCGATTCCAACAACCGCTTTGATAACATCGTCTATCATTACGCGAATCGTTCGGCCACCTTTTGGAAACAATGCAAAATCTTCGTTATCAAACATCCATGACATTAACATCAATGGCAACATAACCAAATCCAGTGATAATTTTACAAATACTTCCAAGAAATATAAAGGTATCGGCAAAAGTGCATAAAAATACAAAACCAATATCAAAAGCCCTGCAAACAAAATCGGAACATTTGGAAAGATCGGAACCGATGCCAATATTTTGTGCATATAATCTGAATTAAATGCCATATTCATCATGGTCCAACCAACAGTCATTCCCAAACCAGTTATTTGATGAACATTTGCAACCTCGCATGCCAATTGGTGTCTTAATTTTGGTGAAAAAGCACCATATGCAGATGCATCCGCAGATACAGTTACCGGATCAGCAATTGCGGTTGCAACCATACATTCTGAAAATTTGTTATTATCGCTAACAACATAATCAAATGATGTTCCAATAACCAATGCCGGTTCAATCAAAGCATTTGTTATTAATCGTGGCAAAGGTAATAACATAAGGATAATCAAAACACTTAATCTGAATATGTGTGTTCCAAAATTGCCCATTATTTTTGATGCATTGTCCATTTTATTATTCAATGCCCCAGAAACAAAATTCCACGCAACAAACAAAGCCAACAAAGATGCAGACATTGGTATAACCACGCGCGCCAATGCCGAATAAACCTTTGGTAACAAATTGGACATAGAAATCATAACATCTGAAAAAATTTGACATGTCCAACAAGAAGTGAAGAAATCCAGCGCATCTTTCATATCAACCGGTGCAACGGTTCGCCATATAGAAACACCGATAATACCAACCCCAACGGCAGCCCCACCTATGACCAAAGGCGAAACGGCCCATGAAGAAAATGGTAACATCGCGACAAACCACACCCAAAATTTTTTTAATGCTTTCATAATTTTAATTATACCACAAATTATGTTAAATGTGATATAATTCAATATATAAAAAATAAAAAGAGAGAATGCACACACAAAAATCTGTGATATTGCGCTTGTTTGGTCGCGCCCAAACTTTGTTTGGGGTGTTTGTTTTGTGTGCTTTATTTACAAATTCTGCGCACGCAGATATTCTTGATGCATATAATTTGGCACCATTTGTTCCGCTTGTTTTGGAAACAATGATGAATATTGCCACATCATTATATAATTTCTTTGTGGGGAACGGAACCGGCATAATATACATTTTCATCTATGCGTTTTTGGGATTTTATATTGGGTTATACCTTGTAAAAATGCATTTACCAAAAGATTGGCTGTCTTTTTTCGGTTTTTCTGATGGCGGTGAAATGTGGGAAAAGAAAATAGACACATGGAAAATATCAGAAAATGTTTTAAAACCTTGTGTTCGTGCAATCATTGCGGGTGTATTTTTATTACAAATAAAACCTGTTTATGTAACAGAATGGTTGGTAAATCCGTTTCTGGAATTTGGTTCTTTTTACACAGAACAAATTTTAATCAACGTCAACAATTCAAAAATTGATACCGCCGATGCACCGGTATGTCCCGCATCAATCGAAGAATCCGGGTGGATTTCAAAACGCAGTTGTGATTTCTTGGTAAAACCTGTTTTCATAATTTCACAAGAAAATAATAAAGTTATTAAATACGGTTTTGATTTCCTTAAAAAAGGTGTGCGTGGTATGATGACATTGATACCACATGGCGGTGAAGATTTATTAAACATTATAACGGGTATATTCTTGCTTTTCGCGTTTATATCGGCAAATGTATTTATGGCCCTTTTAATTATCCAGGCAATATTTGATTTTTGTTTATCCCTTATCATGTATCCATTTAATGTGTTGGCATGGGTTGCAAAAAAATCTGATAAATGGTTTGATGTGTTGCCTGCATTTTCACAAATAATTGACGCATTAAAAAATCTTATTATCACAATGATTGCATGTGCATTTATATTGTGTATAAATATTGCTGTGGTTCGTGCATTGTTTAATTGGTCTTCGTCTGTATTTAATGTTGCCGCTGGTGGTGTTTCTGTATCAAACGTTCCATCAATTACAAACAGTGCTATGAATTTTGGTCAACATTCTATTTTGTGGATATCGGCGCTTTTGACATTCTTTTTAATGCAAAACATATTCAAAATGACACGTGAAAGATTGGATATGTACACAACAAAAGATCATTGGTTATATGACAATGTAACAGGTGATGCGAAAACATTCTGGAACATGGCAAAGGCAACACCAGGTGCAATAAAAAACATTATAAAACTGAAAGACAAAGCAAAGAAATAAAAGATGCAAGAATTGGCAAACTCTTTAATAGACAGCAGCATCCAATGTTGGACTTGTCCTGTGTTTGACAATTTGTTTGCAATTGTTTCAAACACTGCTGCGGCAGCATATCAAAGGCTGTGTATTTTCAGCATACTTATATTCTGTGTTTTATTTGCGTTTTATTCATTAAATGTTGTTTGGCAAAATATTAAAAATGGTGCAAAAGATTCTTTATTCGAAAAAAATCTTAGACCGGTTTTAATTAAATCATTAATTGCACTAAGTTTGTTAGGAATGGGATTGGTTGTTCCGCGTTTTATTTCAACAATCACTTTTGAACCAGCGGCCATCATGACATTACAATATACAAAAGCGATGTTGCCATCTGATTATGTTATACCTGCGTATGAAAACGCAATAAAACTTGGCAACGATGGTTTCTTTAATCCAGAATTGCGCGATACCATAATACAAATTTTGGAAACCAGTATTGCGAATTTCCAGGTATATATCAAAATTGGTATTGCAATCATTGATGAAGCTTTTTCTCTTAAGGCTCTGCTTGGTATAGGATCGCTTATCAAACACATTATTATTTGTTTTATTGGGATAATTTTAACATATAATTTTGTGCGACTATTTATAAAATATTCATTTTGTTTTATGGATATTATATCGGCAATGGCTATGTTTGCATTCTTTTTCCCATTGTCCGTTGTGTTATTCATATTCCGTGGTGCCAAAGATGTTCCGGGTTGGATAAGTGGTCTGGGTAAAAATCTTGGTGGTGGCCAAATTAAAAAATTGGTAAATGCGATTGTGTCTGTTGCATCAACAATTCTTACGTATACTGTTATTATGCTAATTATACGTGGGTTCTTGGATGCAAATGGTGTATCAACAGATTCCATACAAAATACATCTGAATCACTGTTCGATTTCGATCTTGAAAATTCCAGTGCAATGCAAATAACATTTGCCGGATCAATAGTGTTGGTTTATGTGATAAAATACATTGCAGATCAAATTCCAAAAATCACAGAAAAAATATTATCTACGTTTAACATAAAACAAGAAGACGGTCTTTCAACCGAAATGGGTAAGAACGCATTACAATTAACACAAATTGTTGCGAACCAGGCAAAGAATTTGGCACAAACAATTATTAACCCAGAAAGCAGCAGCAAAGGCAAAACAGAAGAAAAGAAATGATTAAAAAGTGGCTGATAGAACAAGGTTTAAAATTTTTGATGGGCGCAATTGCGTTGGGTATCGGCATTTGGTATTTAAGCAGTTCTATCGGTGGCGCATCGCTTTCTTATACCAGTGTTGACGCATTCA
Organism: uncultured Pseudomonadota bacterium; assembly: GCA_902798205.1. GTDB lineage: Bacteria > Pseudomonadota > Alphaproteobacteria > Rs-D84 > Rs-D84 > Enterousia. The sequence continues at coordinate 36,794 of CADBVV010000002.1, forward strand.
TGCAACAAATCGGCGCAGAAAACGGTGATGTATCATCTGTCAACGGATGCTTTTTATGTGTATATATTGGTGATTTGTTTGCCGTTCTTGGACGTGCCACAGAAATGTTTTGGAACGGCATTGTTCACAATTTATGGATTCTTATGGCGGTTGGGTTTGGCATATTTATAATATCGCACACTTTCCAATTTATTAACGAACAAGCCAAATCAAAAGATATAAAAGATTTATCAAATAAAGAAATCAAACTTGATTTCAAAAAATGGTTTGAAAAAGTTTGGAAGACAGGTATGCGTGTTCTTATTGCCGGTGCTTTGATTGGCGCATTAAATTGGTCTGGAACATCAACATTAAAGGTTGTTACAAATGTAACTGTTACGCCAGTTATGTATCTTGGATCAACGCTTTCGATGATGGCAACCGGTGTGATAAGTGGTGCAAAATGTGAAATGCCAGAAATGACAGATAAAGCAGAAGACATATTAACACCTGTGTTGCATCCATTTATGTGTGTTATTGGTAATTTAAACACAGTTATGTTGGCCGGCGCGGGCGGTGGTTTTGCGTTGATGAATTATTCATGGCTGGATTTAAATGAAAAAGTTGGTGGTGTGTTTACTTGGATTGCCGGATTGGCATTAGTAATCATGTTTTTGGTAATTGGTTTTGATCTGTTATTCCAAATATTAAGCGTGTTCTTTAAATTAATTTTCATAATAATATTTATGCCACTTTTAATTGCGGCGGCTGCATTTGAACAGGTGTGGAGCCTGGCCAAAGGATTATTAAATTCTGCTGTAGATATATTGCTTAAATCTGTGATAAACATATTAAGAATCAGTTTAAAGATAACCATTATTTATGCCGTTGTATATTTTGCCGCAGATCAATTTTATCCTGGTCCAGAAGATAATTTCACCAGCATATTGCCCCCATTAATATCCACAGTAAAACCAGAAAATATGGACGCACAAACAATGTCTGTGATGAACGTATTTTCAACATGTGAAAAAGTTTCTTTGATTAACGGTGAAATGGACAAAGAAAAATTCACAGCCTGTTTTAAAACCCAGAAAAACTTGGTTGAACAAAAATATCCTGGTGCATTTGATTTCATGGATGACGGATTTGATTTCTTGTTATTTATGTTGGGTGTATTTATGTTATATTTCTGGATTGTATCCCCACGCATAGACAAATTGATTGGATCCACAGACAAAGAATCTTTCGATTATGGTCAATGGGTCAAAGATTTTGGTAAAACAGTTTATAACGCACCAGTCAATATCTATACCAAGGTACGCGATAAAATGAAAGAAGGAAAATAAAATGCATATTAGAAAAATTTTTAAATTCTTAATGATGTGCATTTTTTGCGCAACCACTTTTGTCGCATCATCATATGCCGCAGGTAATATGCCATATGGGGATATTGGTGAATATGGAAATTGGATAACAGCAGATAATATGCAAAAATATAATTCTGATTTATCTGGCGATGTTGAAAATTTCCAACAAACATTTCAAACAAATCTTCATAAAACAAACTTTGTTCCAATCGAAGTCAAAATCGGTTTAGTATTTATGAAGGCTCTTTCTGCCATTGATACGGTTTTACAAAATTCATTAGTGCGTTTTACAATATTGTTCTTGTTCCTGATGTATGCATATTGGGTTGGATTGGAAGCATACAAACTTATTCGTGAATCATCTGATTATAAAAAAGTTTTATACGATTTATTTATCAAAGGTATAAAAATTGCTGCATGGGTAATAATATTGAATTATGGTCCTGCAAAAATATTTACATTACTTATATCGCCTATTATTGCACTGGGTATGTATATATCTGATTTTATATTGGGCGCTGTTGCACAAACATACAATGTAAACATACCGGATACATGTGCAACAATACATCAATATGTTAATGCGAACACATCCGAACAACTGTTAGTAAATGCTGATACAGCCGCAAATATTATGTGTTTACCGGCAAGACTTTCTGTATATTTTTATCATGCAACCGCATCAGCATTTGAATGGATGGTAAATGGTTTTAAAAACCTTAGCCCAACAATGGTTATTGTTGGTGGGGCATCTGTATTTTTATTTATCAGTTGTATATTTAAATATGCATTTATGACATTGGGTGTTGTCGCAGATTTATTTTTAACATTATTAATGTTGCCTTTCACTGCACTTGCAGAAGCCGCACCTGCAACATCTGAAGATAAAAATATACCGGGCAGAATATACAGCGGTTTATTAAAAATATTTAATACACAAAAGGTTTCTGATGTTATATCTACATTTATAAATGCTGCGATATATTTTGTATCACTTGCTATTGTTATCGCTATCTGTGCGACATTATTAACAAATATAATATCTATCAACGGACACAACACTTATGCTGTTGGTTCTGCAATGACAACAATATTGTGCGCATCATTAATATTCTATCTGGCGGGCCAGGCAGACAAACTGGCAACAGACATCGGTGGAAAAATCGATAATTCATTCGGTGAAAAAATACAAAAAGATACCAAAACACTTTGGGACGATATCAAAGGAATGGGTGGAAAATTGTTCAATACCTGGTTAAAGAAAAAATAAGGTTAGATAAATTTTACAAAATCACGTGCGACTTTTTTAATGCCACGTGTTTTAAATGCCACAGTAAAAATATCCCCGTCTTCGCTTATAATTACACCAGTTCCCATTTCTGAATGTGACACCATTTTTCCAATCAAAGATGCTGTTTTAAATTTAGGTTTTTCGTTTTTTGATACAGAATAATTTTGTTTTGGTTGTTCGCCCCCATTAAAGCTTACATATCTTCTGTCTATTTCATTAATAAAGCGCGATGGTATTTGAAAGTTCAACTGACCAAACAACGAACGAGTTCCTGCGTAAGATATTATTACGCGCTTTTTTGCACGCGTAATTGCAACATATGCTAAACGTCTTTCTTCTTCTATATCTGCATCAGATTTTTTTTCATTTGGGAAAATACCTTCTTCCCATGCTGGTAAAAATACAGTATCAAATTCCAAACCTTTGGCTGCATGTATTGTCATAATAGTAACAGAATTACTATCATTTGACTCATCATCGTCATCATCCGTAGTCATCAATGCGGCATGTTCCAAAAATTCAGGAAGCGTATTATATTTTGCAACTACACTATATATCAATTCATTTATATTTTTTAATCTTTCTTCAGCATCCACGTCCTTTGATTCGCGCCACATTTTAAGATAACCACTATTTTCCAACAACTGTTGAACCGCATCTTTTGGTGTTGTATTTTGCCAATTAAAATCAAACGCAGATAAAAATTCAGATGCCGCCATTTCTTGTTTAGCGGATAATTTGGTTATCTTTAATGCATCCATCAAACTTTTCCCGCTTTCACGTAATTTGGCAATTGCAACATCACCAAAACCACGACGTGGTTTAGCAATAACCCTTTCAAAAGAGGCATTATCAAACGGAAAAACCAATAATCTTATATATGCGATTGCATCACGAATTTCTGCACGGTCATAAAATTTTGTAGCGCCAACTAATTTATATGGTATTTGATATTTTGCAAATTCATTTTCAAACACTCGCGATAACGATCCTATACGAATTAATACCGCATACGATGAAAAACTATTATTCGCATTACGGGAAATAGTATCCGCGATAAACCTGGCTTCATCCCAATCAGATGGCAAAGTTAATATATATACTGGTTCACCATCACTAACACCAGGTGCCGCATGTAAATCTTTGCCCAGGCGCCCCATATTATTTTTAATCAGCGAATTTGCCGCACCCAATATATTCGCACTGCTGCGGTAATTTGTTTCCAATCGAATTATCTTTGCATCTGGATATGTCTTTTCAAATTCCAAAATATTTCTTATTTCGGCACCACGCCATGAATAAATCGATTGATCATCATCACCAACACAACAAATATTTGGTACATCTTGATTTTGGGTTAACATTTTTAACAATTTCATTTGTGCCGCATTGGTATCTTGAAATTCATCAACCAAAATATATTTAAATTGATTTTGATATTTGCGCAAAATTTCATCGTGGGACGCGAATAATTTTAAAACGAACAAGATTATATCCCCAAAATCAATCGCGCCCAGGCGAGCTAATTCTGCGTTATATTCACGTAATATTTTCTGTGTGTTTGATGATAAATCAATTTTGGCAAAATCAATTATACCTTTATCTTTTATTCTTGATATTTTTTCAACCCAATCGGACGGATTAAACTCTGTTGTATCAAAACCTAAATTCATAATAACGCGTTTAAGTACTGATTTTTGATCGTCTTCGCCATATATAAGAAAATCACGTCGCAACCCGGCCAATTCATAATTACTGCGCAAAATTCGCAAACATATTGAATGAAATGTTCCCATCCACAAATCACCACACAAATGTGATATTTCTTTGTACCCCGCAACACGGAAACGCATTTTATTTGCGGCCTTATTGGTAAAAGTCAATGCCAAAATCTGCCATGGATATGCATAATCATTATATAAAATATGCACTATTTTTGATGCCAAAAGACGAGTTTTACCGGTTCCGGCACCCGACAACACCAAAAGTGGCCCATCTAACGTTGTTACGGCCTCTTTTTGCTGTTCGTTTAAATCAGACATATAATCCATGGACATTTTTTTAATTTTCCATATTGTAATTTATAAAAGATTTCTATACAATCATTTTGTTCAAAAAAGTAAGGAATGGTTATGGGGCGAATAATTTGCTTTGATATTGAAACGACAGGCTTTGAATATATGCGCGGTGACCGTTGCATTGAAATTGGGGCTGTTGAATTAATAGACGGCAAATTAACCGACAGAACATTCCACGAATATATCAATCCCGAAGGGAAAATTATTCCCCCAGAAACATATATGGTGCATAAAATATCTAATGCTTTTTTGGAAGACAAACCAAAAATGTCTGAAATCGCACCTAAATTTTTGGAATTTATTGGGGATGCACAAATTGTTGCACATAATGGTTTGGACTTTGACTTTCCGTTTATAAATTACGAATTGGAAAAATTGCATTTAAAACCTATTCCACGTTCACAAATGTTAGATTCCATTGTTATTGCAAGAAATCGTGTTTATGGACCAAAATCTTACACACTGGACGCGTTGGCAAAATGGTTTGGGGTTTCTTTAACCGCGCGCGCAGATGCGCATGGTGCATTGATTGACGCGGAAATTTTGGCACATGTTTATAATGAATTGGAAAACACTGCACCTGCGATTGATATAAAAGAATTGGTTGCAAAACAACACGAAGATTTTTTAAATACACCAAAGATTGGTGCCGATTTTCCAAAACGTTCTTTTGAAATACCGGCAGACGAATTGGAAACACATAATCAATTTATGGAAAAGTTGTTAAGCGATGAATAAATAAAAAATCGAACATTTTGTTCGATTTTTTATTAAGGTTCGGTTGATGCTGTTGCCACACACGCATTTGGTTCCAGTTTTTTATCACTGTCCCCACCTGATAATTGCGTTCCACTTTCGCATAATCCACACATACCAGAATCATTTCTGTATTCATTTGCACCACAACTTAACACACACGAACCATTCCAAACAGTGTATCCGCTTTGACATTTACAATGATTGTTTACATAGCCTTCCATTGTTCTGTTTGCAGAAACAGTCCCACTTTCTGCAACAAATGAAGATTTTTCAGGGCACAATAATGTTTGATAGAACAATTCAGATATGCCATTTATCAACAAACTTTGTCTTTTTGATTCAAGCAACCCTGTGCAAGAATTTGTTGTACAAGCGGTCCCATCTTCAGATGTTGCACAACCAGAAATATCTTCACATTGAACATTGCCTATTTGTGTTCCCATATCGCTGTCATATGCAAACACCGCATAACCACATGTCAACGCAACATTATAACATGCACCGGTTAAAACCTTGTAAACATTGTCTATTGATGCAGAACTTGTCCATGAAGTAATTTGGGTATTTTGTTGGTTATAACAATCACGAACATCCGACATACAACTTGAAGCATAACTGGAAATAATTCTTGCCTGGGCGGCTTTGATATTAACCATTGCACGTTGTATATAACTTATAACGACTTCATTATATGGATTATATACTGGTGTCTTGCCAGTTTGTATATATGTGTAATCTTGGCATTTATCCAATACAGCACGGCACAATCCGCCATCTTTGACACTTGCACCCGTTCCAATTTTTTGCATTAAATAATTAACAACACAAGAACCATCATGTGTAGCACACATGGTGTCATTTGCAGAATTTTTAATAAAATCACCATTTATTTTTGTGTTGTTATAACTGTTTTCAACTATACCATAAGGGTCATTTAAAAATGCGGTTATATTTGAAATGTTTTTACCCAACACAACCGTACCATTTTCATCAATATACTTTTTGGTTGGGTCTAAACATTTTACATAATCATCACCACAGACCATATCGTCCAACATACATTTTTCCAGCGCACCAACACAGCCCTTGATATCATATTCGTTTTTATTTTGCAGAACCGCCAAACGTGCCTTTTGCAACATCAAATTAGCACTGCGTACATTGTTGGTTAATGTTTGATTTAATTTTACCAAACCCTGTTCGTATGCGACACAGTCTTTATCAATTGCCAAATCATAATTGCCAGAAATTTGATCTTCTGTGCCACCTGCATCTTTGCAACGATTCAAAACAGTCTTGCAACGTTTTTTTGCTTCACTGTAAAGTGCCTTGCCACGTTTCGAAGAAATATCAGCATTGCCAGAATTAAACAAATCCAATGAAAACATATCTGATGAATCAGATGAAAAATCAAAATCCATATCCAACAAAGAATCTGCCGAAGAAGATGCAGTCAATGTTGTTGATGCAGTTGGATCTTTGATCATATCGGCAATATCATCCAACATAGAACGCGTTTGGGTATTATCCTTGGTTTTGCCCATTTCCAATTCTGCTTCGGTTGCAGACATAATCGCACGAATTTCATCAGCAGACAAACCAACATAACGAATTCTTTGTGCAACATCGTTTAATTCTACATTTGCATCTTCTACCGCCTTTTGCGCCTTGGCATACTTTGCCAAATTCGCAGAACAGGAACATCTTTTTTGATTTGCATCTACAACCGCACAAAATTGATCCATACATTCGTTATATTGTTGCTGACAAGTGCTGTTCAAATCAGATGTTTTTTCCAAGATATCTTTTGCTTCGGCCAAAGATTCTGCGGTAACAGTTTTTTGTTGTTTTTGACCACCAAATATAGACGCACGTGATTGAACGCCACGTATTTGTTCATCGATATTAGAACCTGTTTGAACACCAGTATTTCCAATTGTAGCGCGTCCGCCAACCTCCGCAGTGGATGCACGCAACACAATTCCTGCACGACGAAGTGCCGCGGTGTTATTTATGCTGGCCGCTTCTGTACGGGCATTACGACCAACAGTATTAACACCTGCTTCTAATGTGGCACGTTGTGTATTTGTTCGATTACCGACAGAACGCGAAACGACATTTGCATTTGGTTTTGCAACCTGAACCGTGCGTGATATACCGCGCGCACTGCGATTTTTCACAGATGTATTTTCAGTGCGTTCAACACTGTCTGTTTTTACATTTTTATTTGGAATTACGCGGGATATAGAAACATCCGCCGCAAACGCATTTGCGGTACAAAAGAACACCATGAAAAAGATAGTCGAAAACTTTCTCATTTCCTTACGGATAATTATACCACAAAAAAACGTATAAAAAAAGCAGATTTACAAAAAAACACCCACCAAAAAGGTGGGTGGAAATAACAAAATAAATTTATATTATTTTGATTCGGTATCTGGAACAACAGAAACTGTTTTTCTGTCGCCGTTGCCACGTTTAAATGTGACGATACCTGCGATTTTTGCAAACAGTGTATGATCTTTACCCATACCAACATTCAATCCTGGATGTACAGCTGTACCACGTTGACGAATGATGATATTGCCTGGGATAACGTGGGCACCGCCACTTTTCTTTACACCCAATCTGCGTCCGGCTGAATCGCGTCCGTTTGTTGATGCGGAACCCGCTTTCTTATGTGCCATAATTAAACTCCTTCGTTTGTGGGACTACTTAGGCCTTGATTGATTTAATTTTCAAAACAGTGATGTACTGACGATGACCGGCAGTTCTGCGATAGTTTTGACGACGTTTTTTCTTGAACACCAAAACTTTGTCATCACGTTTTTGTTCGATAACATCAGCAACAACAGTTGCACCAGCCAACAAAGGTGTGCCAACTTTATCGCCAACCATTAACACTTGGTCGAAAGTGACCGAACCAGTTGCATCCAGTTTTTCAACTTTTACGATATCGCCTTCTTGAACACGATATTGTTTGCCACCGGTTTGAAAGATTGCAAATGTAGCCATTATACTTTCTCTTTTGTTTTATTTGTTAACTTAAAATATCGTTTTGTCGAATATTTTATGCAAATTATATATTAAAAACACCAAAAGTCAACAATTTTGTCGAAAAATTTATGCAAATTATGTATTTGATAACAAATACCATTAAAAAACCGCCATAACGGCGGTTAAAATACATTAATAATCTCTATATCGACCAGAACGGCGCGCTTCGTCATTGGATATTTCACGATCCAGCTGTATCATACCACCATTGTAATTTTGCAAACATGTTTTACATTTTTCAATACCTGTTTTATCAGCAGGACAAACATCAACCTTGCCTTTGCCCAAAATACTATTCATCACAGATATATCTTCATCCAATTGTTTTTGTGCATATCTATCACATTTTTTATTATTAATTTGTGATTGCAAAGCACTGTAATTTTCTCGCAAACAATCTAATGTTCCCTGCATATTCTTGCCTGAACAATCGCGATATTGTGATGATTTTGTTGAACTGCTGCCCAATAGACCGGACGAAGATTCGCCATCTTTTGCACCGGCAGCTTCCAATGTTGCGGTCAAAGTGGCTTTTTCCAACAAAGTCTTTAAACGACGCAATGTCGCATTAATATATTCATATTGTTTATACATTTGTTGCGAAATAACAGTTGTTTTTAATGCGATTACTTCCTTCATTGCACCAAATCTTTCTTTGTTATGAATATCATAACGCGCCTTAGCATCTTTATATAGTTGTTTATCCACATCCCAATCAGAATTTTCGACACAACCTATTTTATCTTCTGGTTTAAAACCAGCTTTACACAGTTTTATTTTACAATTATCTTCACTAGGATCCTTTGAAGCTGTTTGTTTTTGCGCCCAAACAATTTGCTCTTTTCCAACAAAAGTGTTAGCAGCACCTGTTAATTTACCATTTGCCCATTCTGTACAATCCGTTGGATCTATATCAGCGGTATTAGATGTTTCTTTTGCATTATACACATGTGCATCACAAATCGCATATATTGGGTTAATATACCCACAATCTGAATCTTCTTTTTGGCTATCACGAGATTTTTCATTTATCTCTTCCACACATAATGCAACATTTTTTGCTGGAACAACCCTGCTTAACATTGATTTTTCAAGAACATCTTCATAACCACTTGCATCACAATATTCCCATGGTTCAATACCAGAACGTGATGTTTTACGCGGCTCATTTTGATGCAACCATAAATCTAATTTATCAATATCAATCAGACCGGCACCATTTTTATTTTTTGTTCTGCGCGCAAATAACGCAGATGTATCCAATGCACCAGACGCACATGCAACAACTGTTCCATTTGATGTACTATCCACAGTCGGATTCACCCAACCTTCATAAACCTCATCAGCACTACTTAATACTTTCAATAATGTACAAGGTTTACAATGCTTTATCTTTTCGTTCATACATTTTTCAAGCACTTGTGATGCATTCGCATCTTTATTCATATATGCCGCAGCAAGCACAGACGAACAAGCTGACATTCTATCGAGTTCTGACATTTCTGGGGGACACGAATACGGCGTGCCTTTGTCGCCGACATATTGTATATCTGCACCTTTTTCACACATATATTGTCCCCAACGATTACATGAATTATTTAACATCATGTAAATATCAGATAAATTTACACCAACCAATTGCGCCAATTCCAACGCATCGTAAATTTTATCAATTGTGTTATCGTATGGTGTTAAAAATTCAGTTGCCAATTCGCGCCATTTTTTTACACGTTTTGGACCTTCGCAATTATTACCACGCGCATCACATTTTGCATATTCAAACGCGGTATTCATTGCAACCTTGATTTCCTTTAATGATGCTTCGGCGTTTTCTATTTCTGTCATAATTTGACCGGTAATTTTTTGACGTTCCAAAACATCCGCAGAAATACCACGATTTATTGCATCTTGTTGGTATGCAGAAATGCCGGCTTCGTTTTCCATCGCCGATGCGGTTGCCGCAGATTTCATTTCATCTAATGCGGCCTGACTTTGCGCAGCCTGTTGTGCCAACGCAGCCTGTAATTGTTGTTGTGATTCAGCCTGTTGTTGTGCCATCTGTTGTTGCATTTGCTGCATCTGGTATTGCATTTCTTGCATTTGTTGCTGTGATTGTTGGGCCGCCGCTGCTGCCGCTGCCTGTTGTGCAGCCATATTTTGTTCATTTATCTTTGCATTGGATGATGCCACCAATTGCGCAGACATATATTGAATCAAATCATCACCGTATTGTTTACACGAAGAATTAGATTGCACACAACCCGTAACAATTGCAGACGCAACAGACATATCACCACAACCGCCATTGCTGCATTTTGGTTGAGCACAACGCAAAATCAATGCATTACAATTTCCAAAATCAGCCTTGGCCGATGTATTACCATTATAACGACCATTTGACATCGTTGCCCATTGATTATTATTCGCATTTGACGGATTATAGGCGGTTAAATTAGAACCCGCAGTTGTCGCAACAGGCCCCGCCGATGCAAACGCAACCGGCGCAAAACATAGCATTATTGACAAAATGCGCGATAAATTTTTCATCTCTCTTGGGTATAATTTTATCATAAAAAAAGATTTATGTAAAGCGGCAAAGAATAAAACATCACAAAAAAACACCGCCCAAACGGGCGGTTGTTTTAATCATCCACAACACAAGTGTTCCCGGACTTATGATATCCAGATTCACATGTTTCAAGCACGCATCCACCATATGTTCCATTTAATACATTCAGTGATTTAGTTGCTTTATTTGCATGCGAGATACTTGATGCGCAATCAACATTTGTTTCTTTACATTCATTTTGTGATTCAACTAACGAATATCCACTTTCACAAGAAGAATACACGCATTGTCCCCATGTTGACCCATCCCATGTCTGTGTTCCAGCTGTTGCATTTGCTGCAACTAAATCAGAACGATAGCAGGAAACAGTGTCCGCAACACATGTATTACCCGATTTTGTATAATTTGTTTTGCAAGATTGCAATGTACAATTCGACCATGTGTTATCATTATTTAATCTTCTGGTTGCGGATGCCGCACCTTCTATTTCAGATGTACAATCTGTTGATGTTGCTACGCATTTATTGTCTGTTAATACATACCCTGTATTACATTTTGTGATATACGCACATGATTCATCAGATGCATTATTTGTGTATCCAGCCAAAGCATTCGCGTCAGATGTACGCAATTGTGCCAAACTACATGCTACACTGGTTGCGGTTGTTCGTGTCCAACCACGAATTTCCATAATACCCGCATCCTGCAAGCAGGCTTCACGCATTGCTGCAGAATTACCATAACCTTCGGCCGCAATATTCCCAAACGATGACGATGCAGAATTCAAAATTTCGCTAATTGTCACAACATTACGACATGTATTCAATGTGTAATCTTGACTGTTAAAGCAGTTTGAATTATCCGGTTTGTCAATAACAGCATGGAATTGCGATGTCGAAGGACTGCAAATCATTGTTTCATAACAATGAGGAACTTGTGCAGCCTGGGCGCAATATGTCTTTATACGTGCTTCTGTCCATTGTGCACCGCTGGAAGTAGTATTACTAGATTGTGTTTCATAACAATCTAATATTTCTGATAAACATTCATTAAAGTTATCACTTGCAACTGTTGCATCCGCCAACGTTGTTGCAATAAATTCTTGTTTAAATTCAAGACGTTTTTGACGCAAAGCCTGTTCCGCAGCAATTTTCTGATAGTTTATATTTTGTGCGGTCTTTTGTAAGTTTGCGCCATAAACATCACATGCAGCATTTGCATCCAATAAATATTTTTGCATAATCGAACGACGTGCATCTGCAACCGGTCCACGCAATGATGCGTATGGATCTGTTGATGTGGTTGTAGTACCACTTCTTAATGTTGATGTTGATGTTGTTGTATAACCAAAACATTGTGCCAATGATGCAGATGTTGTTGAATCGCCCTTGCTTCTGTCTGCCAAAACAACTTCGCCAGTCGATGTCTTTCCATCTCCAGCTTTTTTAACAGAAACATAACTGTTGTAATTGAATGGGCAACTGGTTGTTGCGCCGTTTGCACATTTCACAGAAACCGTTGCACCATCTTCTGTTATGCTTTTTGGTGTTCCGCACGATTCATAAATTCCATTAAAGCACGAATCCAAAACACGTCCACAAACATTGTTATGTGCATATTGGAACAAATCATATCCCCATTTATTTGCCAAAGAATCAAGAGCCGCTTTATTTGAATCAATTGTGGTATTTATACCACTTAAGCCATTAACAACACCTGTTAATGTTGTATATTTACCCAACAAATCATTTTCATTATCTGCGGTATATTGTTTTGCCAAATCTTTTGCGTCAGCCCAGGCTTTCAATTGAGACAATATATCAGATGAAGAACCGTCAATATTATTTATATCAAACCCAAAATTATTTCCATTAGTCCCACCAGACGTACAATAATCCGGCTGTGCACAAGTATCACTAAAAAATCCATGCGAATAACACCATTCTTTGACTTTTTCTGCATCTGCTGTTTTTGAAGTTTTACCATATTGATTCATTGTTTCTTTATATGATACACAATTCATAACTTTTTCTGCATCTGTTAAAGAAAAAGCAGCAGCCAGATCATCACCTTTACCCTTTGTTGCGATCAACAGCGACAATTGACCAGATAACTTAATTAATTCTTCATTCGCCTTTTCCAACAAAGTCTCTGCTTCTAAGAAATTTGTTGCACGACCAGCACAAGAACAACGTCCTTTGGTATCGCTTCTGGCTGTGCAAATTTCATCCATACATGTATAATATGATTCCATACAATTTGAATACGCGTCCGCGGCTATCAAACCTGTGCTGGAATCTATGATATTTGAATAAGAACCAGTATATAAACTGCTGGCCAAATAAGAATAAGACGTAGATGTGCCTGCGCGATTACCAGCTATCACCGAACCTGTCGCACTTACACGCGATGGAGTATTCGCGGTTCTGGCACGCACAGCACGATTTGAACGTGCATTTGTTGCAACCTGATTACGTGCCGTTACACCACGTGATGCAGTTGGGGTTACAGAATTTATAGAACGAACCGATGCACCCCCACGTGAAGACACTGTTCTGTTTGCGACATTTCCACGTGATGTTGTCACACGTGATGCACTTTGTGTTGTTGGGGTAACCGCCACACGTGATACAGTACTGCGTGCAGTGCTTAAACGATTATTTGACATGGCGCGCGGACTGATACGGCTATTACGTTGTGGTAATGTATTCGCCGGCGCAATCGGATCAGCAAACACCGAACGCATTGATACAAATGTCGAACACACAAAAAACGCAGCAGCCAACAAGAACACTGTTCCCATCGCATTTTTGCAAGAATTTGCATTTATCCGAAATGTCATAATTTTCTCCTGTTATACAAGTACGCAAAATCGCCCTGATTTCAGGCAATTTTGTGTAGAATCTTCCTTCACTTAAGGAAATTATAACATTTTTGGTCGTCTGTGTAAACAACAAAAATCGCCCCTTTGTATAAAATCCAGATATATTTCGTTAGACAAAAAAAATTAAAACATTATAATTCGACAGAAAGAACAAGGAAGACAAAATGAAAAAGATTACAATTGCTTTACTTTTATCAATATTAACATTACCAACATTTGCCGAAACCAATAAAACGAATGTTATGTTTGGTGACAAAATAAATTCTATCACACTTTATGCAACACAATCTACCGGTCCGGGCACACTGTTTAAATTGATAAACCCGACAATTTGGGATTTTTATCCGCAAACATTGGTATTATTCCAATACAGTCAACCAATGCAATTTTTCCGTCTTGATTCGCGTTTAAACTTTAATTTGACACAAAATTTTGCATACAATGACGACAAGGGTCTTTCATTTTTCGCCGCATCTGTTTCAATAGATACTGCATTGTTGCAATATCATAATTGGTATCTTGGGATTGGTATTGGACCATATATGCGTGATTCACGCGATCACTGGGTTGAAAGCCGTTTAGTATTTGGTGAAAAATTCTTTATTGGTAAAAGTTTAAACGAAAACTGGAATTTTGAATTATACACAATTCATTTTTCAAACGGTAATTTCACAAACGCAAATGAAGGCTTTAACTTTGTTGGATTTGGCGTTGGGTATAAATTCTAAGTATTTATGAATACGTACCTGTGGCAATCACAACAAAAATATTACATAATGATATTGTTCAAGACACAGCAGGAATTAAACGTATCCTGAGTGACTGAACCCAGCAATACCCCACATACTGTGGAAAGTGGTGTTGCAAAAAACCGCCCGCTTAATGTGGCTTTATCCCCGTAATTACGCGCGGGACGAAGGCCTCCTAGCTGGGCGGTTCTTGTTTTAATTTATAAATTAACAACCGTGATTACATGCCGGTTTAACACGTGTGTATGTTGTTGTTGGAACATATTGTACAACTGGTTCATATTGTTGCACTGTTTCACGAACAAAATATTCACGTTTTACAACTTCTTCGTGTTTATCGCAACCACAACCACATGTGTTGTATGGTTTCAAAGCTTTTGGTGCAGGCTTTTCAATTGTGCGAACAATGCCATTATCGCATTCTACAATTGTGATAACAGCACGTTTTGTGGCAGCAGCACGATCCAGCGCAGCACGCATTTCGTGTTCATCACAAGTATTCAAAGATTCACGGTAAACATCTGCAACTGCAATTGTGGAAAACATTGATGCAATCAAAGACAAAAGAACAAATTTTTTCATTTTGGTATACCTTTATTTTGTTCTCTCTCACGATTTATCATAGACTATATTTTCGCATTATCAATAAAAATATTCTGAATTTATACCTGTGGCAAAATAGAGCAGAAATATGTATAAAACACAAATGATGAAAACAAATTCTGGATATCGGTCCGCAATTATTTTGGGCATGCATGATGCAATCGTTTCTTTGACAGGATTGATTGCCGGGCTTTCTTTTGCCTTTACCGCAAACAATATAATTATCGTATCTTGCATAATATCATCAATCACAGCATCTCTTTCCATGGGGGCAGCGAATTATTTGGCGGTAAAATCTGTAAATCGTGAAAACGCGTTAAAATCGGCAATTTATACATTTATCGCATATATGATTACTTGTATTTTATTGATATCGCCATTTTTTGTTTTCGAAAGCCGTATAACAACACTTTCTATGGTTGTTTTAATGGCAATATTGATAATATTTTTCTTTAATCTGTTTTTTTATCGTGGTCGCATATTTCAAAATCACTTTTTTGAAATGCTTTCCATTTGCACCATTGTTTCCATTGTCGCTTTCTTTATCGGGGAAATCGCACATCAGATATTCGGAATATAAAAAACCGCCTATTTAGGCGGTTTTTATCGAACTTTTTGAAACACTTGTTTTATTCTATTTGATAATCTTTGGGCAATAAATTTAAATGGTGGTAATATTAGTATAGAACCGGTTAATTCACGCATTCTAAAATACAAATCCCATAACTCTTTGTCTATATCAAATTCAGAACCATCTATAACGAATTTATCACCTTTAAAATGAATATTATGCCAATATATTCCATCAGCCCATTTAATTTCGCTTCCGTTTACTGTGACAGTCTCTGGTTCATATTTATACATTTTAATAAAACGCTTCATCCAGGTTATTGCTTTTGCTCTATTATTGTGAATAATTTCATCATCTACTACCATTACCATAATAAAAACCTTTTTGTTTATTCTCTCTTGATATTTATCATAGACTATATTTTCAATATATCAACAAAAAACCGCCCAAACGGGCGGTTGTTCTTTATCTTGCTTGTACAGTTTTTTCTATCATTGCTGTAATTTTTGGAAATCTACTTCTGTCAAAAACAAAACATTCTTTTAATTGTTTGATACGCGGGCCTTTCTTAGAATCAGATACAACAGGTATGTTTAATTCTTTCAGTATTTCACAAAACTTTTCTCTTTTACCCGCCTTTGGAAAGGCAGCAACATTCCATACAATACTTCCTTTTTCAAAGGTTGGAAACAAACCATAATCTTCCGTGATTTCACAAAGATTGGTTTCTAAATAATCATATTTATTATTCATACAAAATCCTTTATCTTACTTTTACGCTGTCATTATAATTTATCGTTTTCTGTTGTTCTTTGTGCAAAGAATCAATAACTTCATTTATGATTTCTTGTTTCAATTGTTGTTTAGATTGTTTTGCACTTTTATCAGAATAAGTCGCCATTAAATAAACAAATATAAATAACGCTGTAACGGTGACACCACCAAGTGTTCCATCTTTTACATTATCTTTGTTATCTTTCCACCAATTGTTTGCTTTTTGTTTAAAAGGTAATTTATACATCTTGCAAATATGCATCAATTCTGCCAATTCTTTTGCTTTACCTTTGTTACGATAATATTTTTTATTGTTTATTGTGTAATAAGTGCGACCATTGGCGACATTACCTTCGGTACTGCGTGATATCACAACATTATCTATTTTGATACTATTATCATCTGGTTGTGATATTTCATATTTTTTATAATTTTTTTGCAAATATTGTATATTTTCCAAAACTTGTTCTTCTGATAAATCTGACCAATCATTTGGAAACGCAATTTTCTTTGGTGCACGAACATACCAAGAACCAGTTATTTCACGCATTTTTAAATATTTTTTCCATAATTTAGCATTTATAAAAACTTCATCACCATCAATTATAAATCTGTCTTTTTTTAATTCTATGCTATGTACTTTGAAATCACCAGTCCATGTAATTTTTTTACCGTCAACAATTACACCATTATCTGTACCATATTTATATTCTTTTATAAAACGATCCATCCACATCATCGCTGCTGATTCACGTGGAATAATAATTTCAATATCTTCAATTTCCATATAAAAGCCTCTTATTTATTGCACGTATAATTGCATAAAATCGCACAAAGTCAACTTTTATCGTATAAAAACACCGCCTAAACGGCGGTTTTTTAACGAATTTTTTGATTTATTGAATCATTAAATAAAACAGTATTTGTTTGTTTTACTTCTTGAATCTGTTTAACGGTTTGTATCGCAGTATTAGCATCAACTTGATTATTCTTGTTTCCAAACGCAGCAAAAGTAAATGTAAATACCATAAGACCAAAATAAAATATATCTGGCGTTTTTTCTTTTATTTTATCTTTAAATGTTGTTGGTTGAAACAAATCATTATCTTCATCATATGTCATTTTATCTGACCTTTTGTCCAAATTTGATATTTTTTAATGTATTATTTTTTAAGTCTTGGACTTTTTTTGTTTCTGTTTTTTTGTTGTTTGTCCATTTGTTAACCATATTTGAACAACTTTGATTCAAAGACATAACAAAAACAGAACAAATAATACCTATGGCTATTGTTTCAATTGCCTGTCTTATTTCTTGTTTATTTTTTTCTTTCATATTATACAAACCTTTTTCCCAATAAAAAACCGCCACTTGGGCGGTTCAAAACGGTTTTTATATCGATCTAGATTTAATTCTGGCGACGACCTACTCTTCCGTGACTTAAGTCAAAGTACCATCGGCGATACGGCTTTTCCCTGTCTGGTTCGGAATGGAACAGAGGGTTTCGTCCGCTCTATAATCACCAGAATTAAATCTAGCGAACATATAATAATCTAAAAATTTCTATTGTCAAGAATCTTTAACACTCTCTTCAAGCATATCGTTTGAAATAATCAAACGATAAGATAAAAAGTCAATGGTTCGATTAGTAATGGTAAGCTAAACCCCTCGCAGGGCTTACACCGCCATCCTATCAATGTCCTAGTCTAGAACTGAACTCATGGGGATATCTTATCTTGCGACCAGCTTCCCGCTTAGATGCTTTCAGCGGTTATCTGTTCCGAACATAGCTACCCTGCGGTGCCGCTGGCGCGACAACAGGTACACCAGAGGTTCGTTCGACCCGGTCCTCTCGTACTAAGGTCAAGTTCGCTCAAATATCCAACGCCCACAGTAGATAGGGACCTAACTGTCTCACGACGTTATTAACCCAACTCACGTACCGCTTTAAATGGCGAACAGCCATACCCTTGGGACCTGCTCCAGCCCCAGGATGCGATGAGTCGACATCGAGGTGCCAAACACTACCGTCGCTATGGACGCTTGGGTAGCATCAGCCTGTTATCCCTAGAGTAGCTTTTATCCGTGTGCGATGGCCCTTCCATGCGGAGCCACCGGGTCACTATGACCGACTTTCGTCTCTGCTCGGGGTGTCCCCCTTGCAGTCAGGCTTGCTTTTGCCATTGCACTCACCGGCTGATTTCCGACCAGCCTGAGCAAACCTTCGCGCGCCTCCGGTACACTTTGGGAGGCGACCACCCCAGTCAAACTGCCCATCACGCACTGTCCCCCGCCCTGGTTCAAGAACGCGGGTTAGACACTAAAACACATCAGGGTGGTATTTCACCAACCGCTCTGGGCGAACCAAAATCCGCCCTTCAAAGCGTCCCACCTATCCTACGCAAATGAGTCCTAGTGCCAGTACGAAACTGCAGTAAAGCTTCATAGGGTCTTTCCGTCTAGCTGCGGGTACCCGGCATTTTCACCGAGAATTCAATTTCGCTGAGTCTATGTTGGAGACAGTGTGGAGATCGTTACGCCATTCATGCGGGTCGGAACTTACCCGACAAGGAATTTCGCTACCTTAGGACCGTTAGAGTTACGGCCGCCGTTTACTGGGGCTTCACATTAATGCTTGCACACCTCTGCTTAACCTTCCAGCACTGGGCAGGCGTCAGTCCCTATACATCATCTTATACGATTTAGCAGAGACCTGGGTTTTAAGTAAACAGTCGCCCCCACCTGGTTTGTGTCACCTGATTAAAGTTGCCTTGAAACAGGTCATCCTTATTCCGAAGTTACGGATGCATTTTGCCTAGTTCCTTCAACATAGTTCTCTCAACCGCCTTAGTCTACTCGACTCGAGCACCTGTGTTGGTTCTGGGTACGATCTATACGCGTGGGCTATTTCCTGGAACCCCTTCACTGCATCACCAATCCAATAAGGTAACACAATTTACGGAATTCGTCACTCTCACGCAGGTCACGGAATATTAACCGTGTTCCCATCGACTACGCCTTTCGGCCTCGCCTTAGGGGTCGACTCACCCTACCCTGATTAACATTGGATAGGAACCCTTGCTCTTACGGCGTCAAGGTTTCTCACCTTGATTAGCTGCTACTCATGCCAACATTCGCGCTTCTGATACCTCCACCGTGGCTCGCGCCTTCAGCTTCACAGGCTTACAGAATGCTCCGCTACCGCGACACTTACGTGCCACCCGCAAATTCGGTAAATGATTTTAGCCCCGTTACATTTTCGTTGCCGAAACTCTAATAGACCAGTGAGCTATTACGCTTTCTTTAAACGATGGCTGCTTCCAAGCCAACATCCTGGTTGTTTTGGAATCTCGACTCACTTTCCCACTTAATCATTATTTTGGGACCTTATTTGGCGGTCTGGGCTGTTGCCCTCTCGTCCACCGACCTTAGCACCGATGGACTGTTTCCTGTGCTATGACTTGCTGGTATTCAGAGTTTGATATGGGTTGGTAAGATTTTACTCCCCCTAGCCATTTCAGTGCTTTACCCCCAACAAGGAACACACAAGACACTACCTCTATAGTTTTCGCGGAGAACCAGCTATAACGGGGTTCGATTGGCTTTTCACCCCTAGACACAGGTCATCGCCCAATGTTGCCATATTGGTGCGTTCGGCCCTCCAGCGACTGTTACGCCGCCTTCAGCCTGCCCATACCTAGATCACCCCGCTTCGGGTCTATTACTGCATACTCAATTCGCCCTATTCAGACTCGGTTTCCCTACGCTTACATCTAACGACTTAGGCTTGCATGCAATAATAACTCGTTGGCTCATTATACAAAAGGTACGCCATCACCGGAAAACCGGCTCTGACAGCTTGTAGGTATTCAGTTTCAGTGTCTATTTCACTCCCCCTTCGGGGTTCTTTTCACCTTTCCCTCACGGTACTTGTTCACTATCGGTCAATCAGGAGTATTTAGCCTTGGGGGAAGGTCCCCCCGTATTCAAACCGGATTTCACGTGTCCGGCTCTACTCTTGAACCAAAAAACTAGATTTCGCATACAGGGCTATCACCTATTATTGCTGTGTTTTCCACCACATTTTGCTATCTAAAATCTCGGTCACTGGGCTGGTCCCGTTTCGCTCGCCACTACTAAGGGAATCGCTATTGCTTTCTTTTCCTGCGGGTACTGAGATGTTTCACTTCTCCGCGTTTGCTTCTTTGACCTATGTATTCAGTCAAAGATAATACACAAGGTATTGGGTTTCCCCATTCGGAAATTCCGGGGTCAAAGGATATTGACGCCTCACCCGGACTTATCGCAGTCTTTCACGTCCTTCATCGCCTCTGATTGCCAAGGCATCCACTAAACACCCTTTGTTACTTTTTATCTTATGCTTGAAGAGAATGTCTTCAAGATAATCTTAAAAGAAACTTGAAATGAGTTTTTTAAGCATTTAAGTTGATTCTTGCTTTCTTTGAATTGAATTATCACTTTCGTGATTACTCTTCAGAAAGAATATTTTGAGATTACGATGTTCAACAAATCAAATCTTTCGATTTAACTTGCGACATAAAAACCGATTAACAATATTTTGCTATAAAAGCAGATTCCATTGGATATTCCGTGGAATATTTGGAATCAAAAATGAAAAATCATTTTTGATTCTAACCTCATCTAAAAAACTGGTGGGTCAGGAAGAACTCGAATCTTCGACCTTCGCTGTATCAGAGCGACATTCTAACCAACTGAACTACTGACCCATAGAAACATTCTGATTTCAAGCCATTAGTTCTGCTGATACCAGAATCATCAAAAAGAGATATTCAGACAGTCGTATTTGGTGACCACTTTCGTGTAAGTGGTTTTCTCTATAAAGGAGGTGATCCAGCCGCACCTTCCGGTACTGCTACCTTGTTATGACTTAACCCCAATCACCAATCCCACCGTAGGCGGCGCCCTCTTGCGTTAAACTACCGACTTTGGGTGAAATCGACTCTCATGGTTTGACAGGCGGTGTGTACAAGACCCGGGAACGTATTCACCGCTGCATTCTGATCAGCGATTACTAGCAATTCCAGCTTCATGCCCTCGAGTTGCAGAGGACAATCCGAACTGAGATGGTTTTTAAGGATTGGCTTTGCCTTGCGACATTGCGACCCATTGTTACCACCATTGTAGTACGTTTGTAGCCCGACCCGTAAGAACCATGATGACTTGACGTCATCCACACCTTCCTCCCGCTTGACGCGGGCAGTCCCCTAAGAGTTCCCGGCATTACCCGCTGGCAACATAGGGCGTGGGTTGCGCTCGTTGCAGGACTTAACCTAACATCTCACGACACGAGCTGACGACAGCCATGCAGCATCTGTCTTTGGTCCAACCGAATTGAAGACAACCATCTCTGGAAGTCGCGACCAAGATGTCAAGGGTCGGTAAGGTTTCTCGCGTAGCATCGAATTAAACAACATACTCCACTGCTTGTGCGGGTCCCCGTCAATTCCTTTAAGTTTTAATCTTGCGATCGTAGTCCCCAGGCGGCATGCTTAACGCGTTAGCTACGTCACTGATCCCCCGAAGGAAACCAACAACAAGCATGCATCGTTTAGGGCGTGGACTACCAGAGTATCTAATTCTGTTTGCTACCCACGCTTTCGTCCCTCAGTGTCAGCGACGATCCAGAAGACTGCCTTCGCCATTGGTGTTCTATCTGATATCTACGGATTTCACCCCTACACCAGATATTCCATCTTCCTCTATCGCGCTCTAGCTTGCCAGTATCAAAGGCAGTTCCAGGGTTGGGCCCTGGGATTTCACCCCTGACTTAACAAACCACCTACGGACGCTTTACGCCCAGTAAATCCGAACAACGCTTGCACCCTTCGTATTACCGCGGCTGCTGGCACGAAGTTAGCCGGTGCTTTTTCTGTCACTACTGTCATCATCTTCATGACTAAAAGAACTTTACAACCCGAAGGCCTTCTTCATTCACGCGGCATGGCTGGGTCAGAGTTTCCTCCATTGCCCAATATTCTTAGCTGCTGCCTCCCGTAGGAGTCTGGACCGTGTCTCAGTTCCAGCGTGGCTGATCGTCCTCTCAGACCAGCTATGGATCATTGCTTTGGTAGGCCATTACCCCACCAACTGGCTAATCCAACGCGGGCACATCCATCACCGATAAATCTTTCCCCTTGCGGGCGTATGCGGTATTAGCGTTCGTTTCCAAACGTTATTCCCCAGTGAAGGGCAGTTTCCCACGCGTTACTCACTCGTGCGCCACTGACTTCAAGAGAGCAAGCTCTCTTGTCATCCGTTCGACTTGCATGCCTAAGACCTGCCGCCAGCGTTCGTTCTGAGCCAGGATCAAACTCTCAAGTTCTAAAAAAAACTTGTAATTTAAGTCCTGTGCATTTAACAAAGCTGACTTTAATCAGTTCGTCTTTACATATTATATATTCGCAAGACAAGTTTTTAACGAGGTTATATTTTAACCTACTACCTGTCTAGGATATGCACATTTGACTTAGTCAAAGTTTGGATATTCCAAATTCAACTGTCTGCATATCTCTTCTTGAACAGATTTTTGAAACTTATCAAAAATCATTTTGATGAGCTGCTTTTATTAACAATGTTGTGATTTCTTATCACTGAATTTCAGAGGTTACAACCTTTTATCTATATGGTCGCAACTTAAAGCCCGGTTATTATGTGTTTGAAGTCTGAAAAAGTCAAGCGATTTTTCAAAAATAATTTTCAAAAAAAGTAAAAAAATTCAAAAAGTCCGGAAATCCGGCATTTTATTTCATTGATTTTTTCAAAAAATTTTTTTGTGATGCTTAAAAAAGAACAAAAAACGATTCGAACAAACCCGATTCGACCCCGAATCGAACGATTCGTATTTGAAAAAACCGCCCAAAAGGGCGGTAATTTTTTTAAAACCTATACATTAATCCTATTTTTACCAACGGAACATATGGATATTTATCCAATTCCTTTTTAGCATCTGCAATTGCCTTATCATGTGCCTCTTGCAATGCTGCTTCCACAACGGCATTACCAGTTATTTGGTCTTTCAAACCTGTGATTGGCACATTTATATCTATGTCTGCAGATTTATTAGCAAAAACAACACCCGCATCAAAGTAAAGTTTCAAGCCTGCAATCAAACCAAAATCAAAACCAGCACCAAGGTAAGGTCCATTATATTTCCAATTCAATTTTGATGTACCTTTCATTTCACCTTCGTAATAATATTTTTCACCACCGATTTCGAAATTGAATCTGCCCGCGTCATTATTCGCAAAAATATCAGCATTTAAATCAAGATTACCAGTAAAGTAACCACCGCTTACACGCAATCCGCCCAAGAACCAGGTATCGCCGAATGGGTAAAAGTCAACCATTGCGCCAAAATGATTTCCATTCACATTAACATTGTTTAATTTAAGATCATCATAAATCTTATAACCGTCATTATTTGAAACCTTGGATGTATCTTTTCTTATCAGCGAATAAGATGCAAAATCTAAACGGAAACCGAATCGTTTCCACCAGAAAGAATCAAACTTTTTATTATTATAACCAACAAACCCATTTAAACCAGATGTTGCCGATACACCAATTCCCAATTGCAAACCGCGTGGAAACTTTGTTTCAGGATTTGAATATTTTGTTGTTTGTTTAACAATTGGTTGTTCAAATTGTTGAGAATATTGTTCAACAACATTTGTTTCACCTTGTTTTGCGTCAACCGTTGCAATATTTGTTTCTGCAAATGCAGGTAAAGTCAAAACAGACAACATAGATATGATGGAAATTTTTTTCATTTGTAATCCTTTGTGTGAATCTATTCATAATTATAAAGATTTGATTAAAGTCACACAACAATAAATTTTTTATTTAAAACATGCCTTTTTTGTGATAAAATTAACAATTATGAAAAGCAAAATATCTTTTTTGGCAATTTTGGCCATTGCGTTAAATGTAAATTACGTTTGCGCATCTGAATGTGTTGATGATGATTGTGAATTGGTATCCGAAGAAATTTCGGAAATATTGGTTCCGGCACAACACGAAATAAATTGGACTTTGCCGTCACAGACAATTGTCGAAACAGAACAAACATGTTATTACGATTATAATTGTCCATTTGAAAGCGCAGACGAATGTGCAATTTGGTATAAAAAGCCTGCATATAAAACAACAGTGGCACCACGCGCACCACACATCAATCCATTCCGCGTTGACGATATGATATATGCAATATATTCTGGTGTGGACGCAAACAATCCAATTATGTCACCATTGGTTGAAAGATATAATATGTTAATGAATGCAAGTGATGCATGTTGCACATCTGGTATAATATATAAAATGCGTCAAAACGGTGCAGATGATAAAGCCGTATATGAATTCTTGAAAGACGATGCAAATTATTTTGCCGTAATGAAACGTTGTTTGGTTATGGACGATGAAGATATTGCACCAAAATATTCAAATGGTGTTGATGGTCAAATGGTTGCAGATGTTCGCAATGCGTGTTTATGTAAAAATCAACAATGGTTCAATGCTTTGTTACAACCATTTAACGATATATATGAACGTGTCCCAGAATTTAAATCTGCACAATTTATATACACATTCACAGACGGCCTGCAACGCAATATAGATGTATCTGTAAATTCAGACGTTCAAAAGGCAATCGGAATGTTGTCTGTATGTCCAAAATAAAAAACACCCAAACGGGTGTTTTTTTTAATTTTTCTTGTCTTTTTCCATTTGTTTTTTTACCCATGCATAATTACGGAAAAATTCTATACCTGGCCCCGCAGGCATCCCCATCCATTTTTCACCATTTGGAATTGAACGGAATACACCACTGTTGGCCCCGATTTCAACATCGTCACCAATTTTCAAACCGTTTGAAATACCAACATGTCCGCCCAACAAACTTCTGTCACCAATTGTTGTTCCGCCAGCGATACCAACACCCGCTGCCAAGAAGCATTCTTTACCAATTACAACACCATGTGCAATTTGGCAAAGGTTATCTATCTTGGTACCTTCACCGACAATTGTATCTGTCATTGCACCACGGTCGATACAGGTATTAGAACCCACAGAAACACGATTTCCCAACACAACACGTCCAGTATGTGGAATAAACACATTTTTACCGTTTTGACGCGTATAACCAAAACCGTTTTTGCCGATAACAGCATTTGCATTTATAACACAATCAGAACCAATTGTTGCATTTTCAATATGTGCCCCGGAATAAACAACGGTATTTGCACCCAAAACAACATTACGACCAATAAAAGCACCGGGATAAATTTTTACCCCTTCTTCCAAAACGGCCCCCTTTTCCACAGTGGCATATTGTCCGATATAATTTGTGCGTTTTTTGCGAAAGAAAACACCACGTTCCACAGTTGCAAAATAAGACACACCAAAACGTGGTTTTTCTGCATAAATTTCACCCAAAATTTTAACGATATTTCCACGTGGTGAATCAGTGATTAAAAGCGTTGCGCCCTTTGGTGCGTCGCCTATTTGTTCCTTCTGCAAAAGAATTACAGATGCACGTGTTTTTTGCAAAACCTCAATCGGTAAAATCTTAAAAGCATTGGAATTTCTTTCGGTTGAATAAAATGCCAATTGTCCGGGTTTGGCATCCGCAATTGGTGCAACGCCACTGACAACAACTTTTTCATCGCCCTTTAATTCCAGACCGAATTTTTTGGCCAATTCCCCGGCGGTAATTTTAATTCCGCGCGGACCGAAAATTTTACGCAATAAATCTTTCATGAATTAATCCTTTCGTTTTGATTTGATTATAGATATAAAAAAAACGAAAGGCAAAAGTTTTTTTAATTAAAAAAACCGCCCGGGTGGGCGGTTTAATATTTGGTTTTGTATTATTCAATTGTGAAAGATATCACGTCACCATAAGAACCCAATTCTTCGGCCCCCAGATAACATTGGATATGTTCACCGATTTCTTCCATCCATTCGGCAATTGCGGCATTTTCAGCCTTTTCATATTTAGCCTTTAATACAGATGCTGTGATACCGGCACCCAATGCACCACCTGCAAGTGTGGTAGCAATTGGAATCGCAATACGTGCGGCTTTATTTTCTGAAATATCATTTCCACCATTATCAGAAGCATTCTCACAAGAAGATTTGATAAAACTCGCCTTTCCTTCTATTGATTCTGGCGTTGCTGCATCAGCAACCGCAGGACATGCCTTATCCTTATCATTATCAGAAGTAACAACGTTATCACACATATTTTTTGCCGCATTCAAAGAATCCTTAGCAGAATTTATATAAGCATCTTTTTGATCGCCAGTTAATCCTACGGTGGCAGCTTTTTGGGCATAACTAATTGCATTATTAGCATATGAAATACATGATGATTTTCTCTGTTTTTGATCTGATTTGTTATTTGATTTATTCAGCCATTTTCCCAATACGCCAGATTCTGTCAAACCTGTACCTATAGCACCACCGGCCAATGCAGGTGCAATAGTGCCCCATGCATACGCAATTTTTTCTTGTGTTGAACCTTCGCCAGCATCTTTACGTGCTTTTTCACCAACTTCTTTTGTGATTTTTTCTAATGTTTTCTTGTCGATCCAAGAACCACATGTAAATGCATCACCCACAGCGAAATATGCGGTTGCTTTGTCACCCAAAACTTCTTGGATTGCACGATCATCAGATGTGACGGTTATACGTGCACGACAGAACGAACCATACAAATCATTTGATGCCTTGAATTGTTTTGTGGTTAAACCCTTCATATTATAATTCTTTGGGATTTTATTAGAATTCAATTTTACCCACATAAATGTTGAACCGTTTTCTGCGGCACCCATAATACCACCATTGTTTTGTGCCAAACATGTATTTTGTTCTTTTGTAAGTTTGGCATTGTATTTTGCCTGAACTTCTTTTTCTACATTTGCCAACAATTCTTGGAACAAAGTTTTACCAGCATTTTCTAAAATATATTCAGAATATGTAATATATTTAGGTTCTGTATATATACAACCTTTGTCATCAATTACGGCTATACAATCTTCTTGACCTTCTTCTGCTTTTTTTATAGTTCCTTCCGGACAATTTTCTGTTGCATTCGCTTCACTTATAGAACAATACGCCAATTTACTTTCTTGTGGTGTTTTTGTTGTGTTTGCACCCAACCATGCTTCACGCACAGAATCATAACGTTTTGATGTCGTAACATCATTTTCCGTTACGTCATGATACCAACTTTGTGTATCTTTCTCTCTGCGTGTTTTGTTTGCGGCGATTTTTAAATGTTCTTCGCAAACAGATGAAGATGAAACAGTGTTCATGCACAACCCCATAACGATGTTATAATCAAGAACACCACCAACTTTGTTCATGCTTCTATCAAGCGCTTTGTTATTTGTATCATAAGATCCAGCAATTATATCTGTTCTGTTGCGATAGCAATATTCATAATCTGTTCCGCACATAGATTTCACGCAAGCCAACGCAGTTGTTTGACATTGTTTTTTCAATTTTTCAATTGCTGCATCATTATACGATGTTGCCAACAAAGAATTCAAATATGCAACCGCACCAATTGGATCCCCACCTTTTGTTGCAGTTGGGAACAATGTATCAAAAGCTTTGTCATTTATATAAGAATAATTATAACCATTGGCATCTAATGCAGTTGCCGCATAAATACAATTCTGATCTGTATTTACAATCGCAGCACACCCAGATTTAATATCATTATATGGCGCACCGTTTATCTTGATTTCCGAAGTTTGATTCTTTCTTCTAATACCCTGAATTTCTGGACCTTTTGCATCATTATAACACACAGAACCAATACCGCCACCGCAAGAACGCATTGCACAAGATGTAATTGTATCAACACAAGCATCTTTTGCTTCGGTATCAAATTTCTTTAATTCTTCTTGGATTTTAACATTTACCAATTCTTTGCGTGCACCATAAGCCATAGAAAATACATCTTCTTGTAATTCAAGATTCATTAAATCTTTTTCTTGTGGTTTATGTTCACGATATGTCATATGGCAATATCTGTTTGTTCCAATCGTTTCCAAACATTGAGCCTTTAACATTTTACGAATTTCTGTTCCTGTGATAACAGCAGTATCATCACCGTCCCTGATATAACCATCCGCCGTATGTTTCAACGTTGTTGTTGTTGTGTTTTCACCAGCAGACGCACTGCCTATGAAATCAGCAGCGTTTATTGTTTTCATCGAAGTTCCTTCGACACAACGCCATGGGTTTTTAAGACATGCGCTGACCAAACAGTTATCTGTCACCCTTTGGCAAGTTTTAACCGCATTCATTGCCGCCAATTGTTGTCCATCTTCGATCATAGATTTCAATCTTGCATCATCGCCAGATGGTTTTAATGCAGCAGCGTTTTCAACAGAACCAAACAATTCTTTTTTACCATCGTTGTCACAACGTGCCAATGTTGATGCACACAAAACAGCCTGTTTTTTGAATTCGCGTGGTGTTGTACACAATTCAAAATCAGAACCACAAATATCATCACGATTCAAACAGTTAGTATAACGACGAACACATTGTTCGGTCGTTAATTTGTTTGCAATTGCGCCACCGATAATTCTTTGGCCCAAAATACTGCCATCCAATGGGTATGTGTAACGTTCAACTTCGGTTTTTTCAGAGTCTTTATAAGTGCTAATATTAGACAAAACCGACAAATTTGACGTTCCAAACAAAGAATTTATACCTGTTGTGCTGCATTGTGCCAAAACACTTGCACATTTGGCCATTTGGGCATGAAACAAAACATTTGTTGTACATTCTTCAAAATCAGAACCACACGCATCTTCCGCGGTGATACAGTCCGTGTAATTATCGATACAATCGACATCACCCCATGTCGAAGCACCACCACTTGTTGTCGTAGTTGACGACGCAATGGAAGTAATATACCCCGAAAAAGACGTCAGACGTGGCGCGGCACGCGATATCATACTTACACGCGAAGTAGCAGCCATTGCCCCCGGAATTACGGCAATAATTGACAATAAACCAAATGCTTTGATGATGTTTTTCATCCCCTTTCTCCATTTACTTTGTATTTATTTTATCATAACACGCCAAATAAAGAAAGCGAAAAATGAAATATTTTGTGATTATTTTTACTGATTATCCAAAATGTCTTTCAATTCAATCATGTCGTCTGGCATATGGGCTTTAAAGTGCATTTTTTCACCAGTTATTGGATGCACAAATTCCAAAATTTCTGCATGCAACATTTGTCCATTGTGATTTTTCAAAAATTCCAGCAATTCTGGATCTTTTACAGAACCAATATGCCCCTTTTCACGACCATAAAGCGGGTCACACAAAACAGGAAAACCATGCGAAGATAAATGCACCCTGATTTGATGTGTTCGACCCGTCATTAATGTGCAACGAAACATCGAAATTCCAGGTCTGGTCCAAGCGTCCATAACATTGACTATTGTGTGTGCCGGTTTGCCCCCAGTTTTAACCAAACTCATTTTTTGACGATTGCGTGATGAACGTGCAATATTTCCAGTGATTTCTGCCCCGCCCCACGTTGGAACACCCCAAACAAACGCAACATATTTACGTGTTAAATCGTGCGTCGAAAAAATCTTTACCAAACCACGATATGCGGCATCACTTTTTGCAAAAACCATTGCACCACTGGTATCTTTGTCCAAACGATGAACAACCCCCGGACGTGTTTGTCCACCCAGCGCAGACAAATGTGTATAAGCCAACAAATTTTGAACCAGTGTTCCTGTTTTATTACCAGCACTTGGGTACATAACGACACCACGCGGTTTATTAATCACGATAATATCATCGTCTTCGTATAAAATTTCTAAATCAAAATCACTGGAAATATTATCATACGCAACATCAGTTTGTTTTTCGGCAATTTCAACCGTAAATTCATCGTTCAACTTTGTTTTTTCTGATAATTTCAAAGCCTTGCCATCCGGGCGTGTGATATTAAATTTTTGAATTTCACTGCGCGAAAATTCAGGCATACAAATCGATAAAAATTTATCAATTCTTACACCAACATTTTCTTCATTAACAGAAAAAGTTCTTGTATCTGTCATTATCTGTATTCCGTCCAATCTGGCCCCTGTTCGCATTTTGAAATATCAATTGTAAAATTACGATTGCCTTCGATTGGGCAAGTCAAAATTCCTGTCGAACGTGCCTGGGTTGCATCTTCGGTTGCATTACGCCATGCAAAAGAAATTGTATCTGGTTTATAAACACAAACTATGCGTAAATTTCCAGACATTTTTCCATTTGGTGAAAGCCACACGCGAACACTGTCCGCTTCGCCATAACATGGAAACGAATCCAGGTAATATAATACCAGACCTTCTTTTACAAATTTTTTATCCACACCCCGTACTGTTCCTGTATATTGACGCAATGATAAACCCGTTACAGCTTCCCAATCAACAGTTGTTGAAAACACACTAACGCGTGGTACCGGCATTGGTGGAATTGGTGGCACAACATCTGCAAATGTTGGCAAACAAATTATTGATAAAATTATCGATGTTAAAAATCTCATTTTGTTCCCTTTAATTCAACAGACAATCTTTTCACATTTGTTGGATCCACAGATAACATATGATTGAATGTGACTGTGGTTTTAGATTCAATTAATGTTGCCGGTGGCATAAAGGTCTGACGCGACAAAACATTACCAACCGCGTCATAGGAAATAATTATTATATTCGGCAAACCATATATGTCATCTGTGGTGTTTGTGATATCACCAGATACAAAAATACGGTTGTTGCCATTTTCATCCAATACGGTGTGTATATTTTTTTCATCAATTTTTGTCACCAATGGTTGACTTTTCTTAACCCCAGAAAAATTCAAAATAACCACCAATGAAAATATGCATGCCGCAATAAAAGCACATGCCGCAGCAATAAACTTTATCATCGTTTGTTGGCGAAATGGAACACGCGGGGTCCACACATGGCCACACACCGCACATTTAACAGGTTTGGTTGGCGTATGATCCAAAACATATTCTGTTTTACAAAAATCACATACTATTTTCATAAAATCACTCCGTTTGATATTTTTATATCACAAAATATTACAAATTCAACATTTCATATTTAGCACGTATTTGTGTCTGCATATTGTTTATCGCATTTATATAATCTGCAACCGTGGCATTCGCATTTGCCGCAACACCACCAAAAACAGTTGTCGCAACCGTCCCAGAAACAAATTCTTGTGACATTATAAGCGATGCCATACGAGAAAGTTCTGGTGAATTTATATCTACAAAACGCGCTTTGCCATTTTTTACATCCCAATAGAAAGAAGAATCTTTGGAATCTTGAATCTTGTCTGTGATGTTTAATTGTGGTGTTACCGATCCGGTATAACCAACAGATACATATGTTGCACTTACGCGCCCCATTACCAAATCCATATCACCAATTATTTTTAACGCCGAAGATTTTCCTTCCGTGCTTGCAACACTGAAGCCACTTAATGTTAATGTATTAACATACAAATCATTTGTCGTGAAAGACGAAAATTTTGCAGAATCTGCCAACGACAATGTCCCGTTAACACTTAAATTTCTGGAATCCGCTGTCAACGCCCCGTTTATAACAGCAATATTTGTTGAATATGTCGAATCAATTGTTGCACGATTGGCAAAAACCAAAGAAGAAACATCTAATTTTCCAACCTTTAATTTTTCTTCAAATTGCGCTTTGTACGCATCAACGAAACGAACATCTTTGATATCATGTCCATCTAAATTTAATGCAGATTGCATTGTTGCATCATCTTCACTTTCAGATGGCAAACGCCATAAATATTCTGTATTTCCACGTTTTACATTTGTTGTGCCAACCAAACCTTTTGCGTTTGATATTCCAAAATCAGCCGCCGATCCACGAAACGCACCAAATCCACCATATGTCATATTGCCTTCGACAAAGCCAAATCTGCCACCACCCAAATTTACAATTTCACGTGTACGCATTGGGGACATTTCCCGATTGGATAAAAGCACTATTCCTTGCAATATCGATTTATTGTTATTATCAGAAGATTTTAAAATTCTTAATTGATAATCATCACCATAAGTGTCCGCAATATATTCTGGCAAACCATAATTTACCAAATCTGCCACTTTTATGCTGGATATATTTTTACCCTTTGGTCGCATTAATTCAGTTTTATTTTCAACAATATATCTTTCCAGCGCACTTTGAACATTTTCCATCTGTTTGGTTATCGCAACATTTTTTGCACGCGATACGGCCGTTTGTTGATAACGAAACACAAACGGAATGATTATTGCAGCCAATGCAATAGTCATCATCAATTCAACCAACATTCCACCATGCTGGGTATTTTTACAGAAAAGATTTCGTTTTGTATTCATTATCTTGTATGCCAATTTTGTTCTGTTATTTTATCAAATTCATCTGCGTCTGGTGTTGGTGGCACAGATGCACGTGTTAATATCAATTTTGAAAACGATGGTGGCGTTGTTGATGGAAACACCCAATTTCCAATTCTTAAAGGTGCCTTACCCGCCAACAATAATTCGCCAGATACGGTTATACCAAAATTTTCAAAAAACACTAAATCGGTTGCGGATAAATATGGCGTTAATAATTTATTCATTGATATACCACTGAACCCAGAAACACTTCGACCACTGGAAGATTTCAAAACCAGGTTTCCCGCAACATTAACGGAATTCCCAATTGTTGCACGATCCACAATTAATTTACCATTTGTTGTATACTTACTGTCATTTAAAACATCTGCTTTGATAAGTCTGAATCCACTGGTATCACCCGTCACACGCATAGAAGAAAATGTTATATTATCAGAATTCATATTTGCCCCAGATGTAAAATAAACACTGCCAGCATCAACAACATCTGATTCAAGGAACACTGCATCAACATCTATGATTTTGGCAGAAAGACCATTTATTTTTGCGGCATTAAATACATTAAAATTATTCATATGCAAATCACGTTGCATTTTATTTAATTCATCTTCACCCATGGTGCCACGATGTAAAAACCTTGATTTATCTGCCCCTTCGAAATCATAAGATATTCTGAAAATCAAATCACCAACATAAAAATCATCTGGCGCAGAAACGGCCCAACTTTGTGAATATGCAATTCCATCTTCACGAACGACTGCGGCATCTTCACCAATCTGTTTTGCAATATTCGCCGCCCTGTAATCAGAACCATTCATACTAAATGCCAAATAAACATCACTTATGGACGCACCATTTACTTTGTATTTATCAACATATCCACTGTGCGGCAAAGACGATATTTTTTGTAATTCTTCATCAGACAATTTTATTTCCGCAACATCGGCCCATTTTTCTTGGTTGATACGAATATAATTTATCGCTGCATCACGCAAATTAACAATTTCATTGGCACGCGCAATATCTTCTGATTCATTGGACATTTCAATAATTTGATTATACATAAATGGCGACACAGCAATTACAACAGCAATCGCCAAAACCACTTCGGTCAAGGTTGCACCACGAACACTATACGCATTCAATCTGTCAAAATATTTTTTACATACAATCACTGCGACCACTTTTTAAACATTGTTTTATATCTATTCTTGCTTCTAATCTTTGCCAAAAAACATACTGACAAATTATATTTTGAACCAAAGATTTGCTGTTATATGCAACATCCATTTGATTTATAATATCTCTACAAGAAATCTTTTTTCCTGTTGTATCTTTTGGATCTGCGATAATTTCAAAAGAATCATTGTTTATTCCATCAACATATGCATCTGGCAAAAGTGAAGTTCCGGCCGGTCGCACATCTATCAATAATGGACCAGATTGTCCATCCAACAACCCATACGAAGTTTGATCACGCAAAGAAATATTTGCGGCATAAATATTTTTAACATCTATACCCGTTTTTGATGCGTATGAAAAACTTTCTGGATCAATATAAACATCTTGACCACGCGAAGCGTCAAGATATGAACCTATGTCCAACCTGTCAACATTGAAAGTAAAATTATCAGCCAACACAGAACCACGCACCAACCATTGGGACGGACCATCAAATCCTGTGCGTCCTTCTGACATAGAAAAATCATACACAGATGCAACATTTGATTCAAAACCACCAGTTGTTCCAAACCTTGAAATTGTTCGCAATGACGCAGAAGAAGTTTTTATTTCACCACGCGAAAGCGATAATGCCGCACCACCATCTGCACTTTGAAATACCGTTTTGTTTGCATATAAATCAGAAATTTTATTTTTATCTTTTCTGCCTTCTTCTATGCCATAAAGCGACAATGTGTTAAATTGTGCACTTTCAAATTCACCATTACGTGCAAACAACACGCCAACCTTATCAACATTTTTATCGTTCATATCTAATTCAGACAAAAATCCAACATTTTCGCCTGTTTCTTTTTTGGAAACTATATCGCTGTACATGGCATCTATTGGTATATCGACTTCTATGTTATTTCCTTTGATTTTTGCATAAAAACCTATTCTGCGGGCCAATTCAGCCAACTGAATTTTGGATAATTTTCCGCCACTGACATTTATAAAACCATAAAAACTGTTTTCATCTTTGTTTATAACCAAAGAAATATCTTGATTAAAATGTGTTTGCGGTATAAACCCAAGTGGCAATCCATAATTTTCCAATACTTCGACAAAATGTTCTTTGCTTAATTCTTGTCTTTTATATGGCAGATTATCCTTTTCTTCGCGCAAATAAATACGCGCAGCAGTTTGCGCAGTTTCAATTTGTTCTGTCGCAGCATACATTTGGGCGGCCATATCACGCGACGAAATACGACGGGCAAAAAACGGCATAAAAGCAAAGACCAAAGTCAATGCCAGCAATGCTTGCAGTAAAAAATTACCCGATTGTTTTTGCAAAAGCCTCCCTCCTACGACTTTAAGCATAGCAATTGAAAAAAATTATTGCAATCAGTTTTAAGATGCTTTAAGATTTATATTGTTGAAGAACAAACAGTGAAACATGTTTGCTGTTTGAAAAGTTTATTTCCATAAAAAATAAAAAGAAAAAAATATGCCAAATAAAAAAAATCAAACGTCTGTGGGTCAGATGATTCAACGCTGTCATAAATGGCGTCAAAAAAGAAAACAATATATTGACTTGGCTCGTCAAACCAGCGACGAAGTTGAACGCGAAAGATTGCTTCAAACCGCGGAACATTATGGTCGCATCGTAAACGAAGAACAGGTCAAAATTGATTCCCAACGCGATCCAAAAGACAAAACACCAATTACTGAAGAAATCGCAGAAACATCTGAAAACAACGAACAAAATGATTCTGGCGATGACGAAGAAATTGGCTTTCCAGATTTTATTACAAATTTGAAATAAATTCCGGCTCTTTTTTATTGAAATCGTGTATTAATTTGCTATGCTTTCCCCCAAAGGAAGCATTATGGATAGCAATTATACAGTTTTAGCCCGCAAATATCGCAGTCAAGATTTTGAATCTCTTATTGGTCAAGATGTTTTGGTAAAAACATTGACCACCGCTATTAACACAGGCCGCATCGCACACGCCTATATTTTCACAGGTATTCGTGGAACTGGAAAAACCAGTACTGCCCGTATTTTAGCCAAGGCATTGAATTGTTTATCGTCTGATCATGCAACATCTAAACCATGTGGTGTTTGTGAAAACTGTCGTGCAATTGCTGCAGGTCAACATATTGATGTTATGGAAATTGACGCTGCATCACATACAGGCGTAGATAATATGCGCGAAATTTTGGATGCCGCGCTTTATCGTCCAACAAATGCCAGATACAAAGTTTATATCATCGACGAAGTCCACATGTTATCAACCAGTGCATTTAATGCATTGCTGAAAACATTGGAAGAACCACCTGCGCATGTAATATTTATTTTGGCAACCACAGAAATAAGAAAGGTTCCTGTAACGATATTGTCGCGTTGCCAACGTTTTGATTTGGCACGTGTTCCGGTGGAAACATTAAAGAAACATTTTGCATGGGTTGCAGAACAAGAAAACATCGAATTATCAGATGGCGCAAATGAATTATTGGCGCGCGCTGCCGATGGTTCTGTTCGTGATGGACTTTCATTGCTTGACCAAGCCATCGCACAAACAGGTGGCCATGTTGATGAAGGCGCTGTTTTAGATATGCTTAAAAGAACAGATCGCGGCACAGTTGTTAATTTTATGAAAACCGTTTTATCGGGTGATACAAATGCCGCATTAACCAGATTGGATGAAATCTATAATAACGGTGCAGATTTAACAATGTTGTTAAACGATATGATGGAATGGACACATTGGGCAACACGTATGTATCCATCTTTGCGTTTGCAAGATGTGACATCTTCTCCTTATACTGCTGATCAACGCGAAACAATAAAAAAGATAAACGAAACAATTTCTTTGAACACTTTATCCCGCATATGGCAGGTTATGGTTGCTGCGGTTCCTGAATTACAGGCATCAAACAATCAAAAACAATGTTTTGATATGTTGATTGTTCGATTGATGCATATTGCAGATATGCCTTCTATTCCGGAATTATTAAAACAAGATCAACAAAACGCACCCATTGCAAAAGAAGAAAAACCAACACCAGAAAAATCAAAATTTATACAAATAAATACTTCTGATGAATTGGCAACCGCTTTGCAAAAGGCACGCGAATTATTGTTGTATTCTTATTACACAACCAATCTTGAAATAACAGAATTTGAAAATGGAAAAATCAAATATTTTGACCGCAAAGGCGACAAAGATTTTTCACATAAATTGGTATCATGGTTAAAAGAAACAACCGGTAAAGATTGGACAATTGAATCTATCCAGGAAGCACCACATCAACAAACATTATCAGAACACACAAAATCTGAAATTGAATCTGATCCGATGGTGGCCAGTGCGATGGATTTATTCGAAGGTGCAGAAATCGTTAATATATCTAAATAAACAGGGGGAATAAAAATGAGGGAACAATCTGGACGTTCATTAATTGAAATTATTGGGGTCCTGGCCATTGGTGCAATTATGGTTTCTGGGACCTATGCAATATATAATTCTACAAATGCAAAACAAAAAAGATTAATCGCATCAACAGAATTGGAAAATATCGCAACAAAAACCAAAACATTGTTGGAATATTCTGGATATACACCTGTATCTGTTGATTTTTTAATCGAAGCCGGCGCATTAACAAATGATAAAGCACCAGCAGGTGGAAAAAATTGGTCCATAACCAGTAATTTTGATGGTACAGAATTTTCAATCA
Organism: uncultured Pseudomonadota bacterium; assembly: GCA_902798205.1. GTDB lineage: Bacteria > Pseudomonadota > Alphaproteobacteria > Rs-D84 > Rs-D84 > Enterousia. Next base: position 74,873 of record CADBVV010000002.1, read on the forward strand.
ATTTGGTTGAATTAACATTTGATGAATGTGCATATTTCACAACAAAAAAATTAGATTGGACAACACATATTACTGTTAACGGATATGATGCAAACAGTTCATCGTATTGCTTACAAACTGGCGATAACACAATATCGTTTTTTGCAAAATAAGACATGAATTTAAAAAAAATAATTTTAATTGGTTTATGTTTTGCGCTGACGGGTTGCTTGCAATATCACAGTCCTGCCCGTAACACGTGGCAACAACATCTTTATGGCGCCAGCTTTATGGATATGACAGAAACCGCGCGCATTGCAAAAATGCCTGTATACATGGGACACGGTGGCAAAGTTGTTACACAAACTGGTGAATTATCCGAAAAAATGCAATACGGTGATAAAAACGCCATAGATAATGCTGTATTGGTAAATTACATGGCGAATCTAGAATATGAATTATATGACGCGTTACGCAAGCCTGGTATTTCTGTTCAACGCGCCGGCACAGATGTTGTTGTTATACTGGTTCGCGATTCAATTATGAATCAATCTGTTGCAGATATATCTGCGGATGGTGCCGATACACTTAAAACAATTTCGAAAATATTAAATAAATATAACGCAACATTTATGGAAATCGCAGGATACACAGATTCTATGAATGATAAAAATGCATCATATGCATTATCACTGGATATGGCAGAACGTGTTGGCGTATATTTTTCACAACATAATGTTTCTACATCACGCATGTTTATTGTCGGACGTGGTGCGGCACGACCAATCGCAGCCCAAGATGACATAGGGCGCCTTACCAATCGTCGCGTTGAAATTCGATTGACGCCTGCCCGATAAAAACATTTTGCGTTTTTCTATAAATATTGCTATATTCTTGTTAACCAATAAAACAAAAGGAAGAAAAGATGAAAAAAATAAAAGATTTAAATCCAATCTTACAAAAATATTCTAAAACAGGCATCATCGCAACTGCTGTTGTAGTTGTTGCATTAATCGGTATATTTGCCGTATCACACATGGTAAAAAGCCATGATACTGCATACGCTGTTGCAGAAGTATCAACAGATGCTGCAAATGCTGCTGATTTACGTATCGCAGTAATCAGTATGGATAAAATTCAAATGGAAGCAAAAGTTTTGGAAGATTTACACAAACAACGTGCAAATTTTGAAAACAAATTAAAAACAAAACTTGAAAAAGAACAAAAAGCAATCGAAAAAGAAAAAGCAGACATTGAAAAATCTCAAGATGTTTTATCCCAAGAAGCATTGCAACGTCGTGTTGTTGATTATCAACGTCGTGTAAATGATTTTCAACGTCATTTGTCAGAAAGCGCACAATCAATTGAATCATCATACCAAGATGCACTTCAGACAATTCAAAAGAAACACCTTGATCCTGTTATCCAGGCTATAATTGCAAAGAAAAAATTGTCTTTGGTAATTGATGGACGTATGGCACGTATGGGTGACAATGTAAAAAATCTTGATATCACAGACGAAGTAGTAAAAGCATTAAACAAAAAAGTATCATCTGTAAAAATGTCTACACCAAAAGGTATGTAATATTTGATGATATACAAATAAAAAACACCGCCGTTCGGGCGGTGTTTTTGTATATTGCACAAAAACAAACAAATTGATATAATGCATGTATAAAAAAGGAGTTGTTATGTCTTTTAAATCAGCAATAGACAAAGTAAAACAAATGTTCACAAACAATGTGGACGAACAAATGAAAAAAAATGAAGAATATTTACATAAAGCAACAAATGGTGCCACTGAATTTCGCATTGTTGTAAAAAACAAAGTAACACCTTGTGTTTGTGTTTCTATTACACCGGGTTATGATATTGATCATATACAAGAATTATACGGCAAAATCGGTATAAAATTACACAAACATATTTTAAGACGCGGCAATATGCGCTTTAATGTTTTGTATATTAAATCATCAGATTACGCAAAATTGGATGCAAAACATCAAAAGTTCTTTACGCGCACAACATCTAATAACAAAATTTATAAACAAAACCTGACATACGCTGAAAAAAAAGAAAGATAAAAAAACAACCGCCCGTTTGGGCGGTTGTTTTTTATTCACGACCATTTGATATTGGATATGTAATCACGCTTTCCGATTTGTCTTGCAAATTATCAGAGGCCTCTTTCAGTTTTTTTGATTTTATCTCTTCTAACTTTTTTTGTATTTCTTCAAGCGCCCAAATTTCACTCTCTACACCATTTACTATGCTTATCCAAGTATAAATCCAATCAATATACATTTTATGCATAAAAGGATCTGCCCTTAAAGAATCTCTTTGTGCTTCGTACCTGTGTTGCCAACCTTTTGCTTTGTCTCTTAATTTAACCAAAGCATCGACTATTTCTGTTATTTTTTTACTGTTGCCATAAAATAAAAACAAATCATCGTCATTTTTTGATTTTGTTTTTATTTTTTCAATATCTTTTTCATATTTTTCAAATTCATTTAACCCCCAATCTATATGTTCATCTCTGACAATATCATGTCTCATATAATCTGCTTTTTTCATTTTTACTGCCTTTTATGGTTTCTATATCGATGAATATTGTACCACAAAAATATGTTTTTAGCAAAAAACGCCCGTTTGGGCGTTTTTTGTTTTTATCAATATTTATTAAAGTTGTGCTTTGACTTCTTGAACTTCGTAACATTCGACACGATCACCTTCTTTCAGGTCGTTATATTTGTCGAAACTCATACCAAATTCTACGCCAACGCCAACTTCGGATACTTCGTTCTTTTCACGGCGCAATTCACCAATTTTGCCATCATAGATAACAACATTATTGCGCAACAAACGAACCATTGCAGATTTCTTTATTACACCTTCACTTACACGACAACCGGCAACCTTTATACCCTTGCCCACAGTGAACAATGCGATAACATCTGCATATCCGATAAAGTTTTCACGTTTTTCAGGTGCCAATTTACCAGACAATATTTCTTTAATTTCGTCTGTGATACGATAAACAACACTGTGATATCTGATATCAACACCATTATTGCGCGCCATATCACGAACCGCAGAATCAGCACGAACATTAAACGCAATGATAACTGCGCCTGATGCGGTTGCCAATCTGATATCGCCTTCGGTAATTTGACCAACACCGGCAGACAATAATTCAACCGCTGCTTTATCTGAATTGAATCCACGTAACATATCTGAAATTGCTTCTACAGACCCCTGAACATCTGCACGCAAGATAACTGGTAATGTCAATTTCTTGGTTTCGTCGCGTTTTGCAAACAATTCTTCAAGCGATGAACGTTTAACAGCATTTGCTTTGTCTTTTGCTTTCTGAACACGATATGCAGCAACTTCACGTGTTTGCGCTTCCGTTTCCATTACATGTAATTCATCCCCAGCTGCCGGTACAGATTCCAATCCCAATACCATTGCTGGTTGTCCAGGTTTAACAGATTTAACACGAACACCGTTTGAATTTATAAGCCCGCGAACGCGTCCAAATGTTTCACCAACAACAAATACATCACCAACAGATAAAGTACCCTGGCGTACCAATATGGTTGCAACTGCGCCCAAACCTTTTTCCATTTTAGCTTCCACAACATATGCAGATGCCATCATATCTGGGTCGGCCTTTAAATCCATAATTTCAGCCTGTAAAAGAATTGCTTCTTCTAATTTATCCAATCCCATTTTTGTTTTTGCTGAAATTTCAACACATTGAACATCACCGCCCATTTCTTCAACCTGAACTTCTTGTTGCAGTAAATCTGTTTTAACACGATATGGGTCGGCTTCTGGTAAATCGCATTTGTTGATTGCAACAATAAATGGAACCTTGGCTGCACGTATATGATTAATTGCTTCAATTGTTTGTGGCATAATAGAATCATTTGCCGCAACAACCAAAACAACAATATCTGCAATTTGCGCACCACGTGCACGCATTGCTGTAAATGTTTCGTGGCCTGGTGTATCCAAGAATGTAATTATTGCACCAGATTTTGTTTTAACTTCATATGATGAAATATGTTGTGTAATTCCACCTGCTTCACCGGCAACAACATTTGCATTACGGAACGCGTCAAGCAGTGATGTTTTACCATGGTCAACGTGTCCAACAACCGTCACAACAGGATATCTTGGTTGCAATCTATCTTCGTGTGGTTGTTCTTCCAAAATATTGGCATAAGGTTTTACATCAACACGTTTAACGGTTGCACCAAATTCTGTCGCGATTAATTCGGCAGTATCTGCATCAATAGATTGATTTTGAGATGCCATCATCCCCATTTCCATCAATTTCTTGATAACATTGCCAACTTTTTCAGCCATGGCAGCGGCCAAATCTTTGACAGTTATTGTATCACCCAAAGTAACAACATGTTCCACTTTTTGTGGCGCGGTAAACACGGCACGTGCTTTTTCACGAAAACGTTTTAATGACGCTTCGCTGCGTCTGCGATTTGCACCACGCAAACCAATTTCTTCATCATCGTCATCATCACCACCGCCGATAACAATATCATGGATAGAAATTTTTCCACCTTTTTTGAAATCTTTCTTAAAGCGGTTTTGTTTTGATCCACGAACATCATCATTATCTTCGTCACGACGATTATTATGATTATTAAAGGCGACATTATTCTTTTTATTTTCGTGGGTATTTTCACGTACTGGTAAAACAACAGCTTCTTCTGCAATTTGTTCTGTTTCACGTTGTGCCAATTGTTCTTTGACCGCTTCGTATTCACGATTTTCGCGTTCAATTTCTGCTTCGCGTGCTTTACGTGCAGCTTCTTCTTCGGCTTCGCGTTTTCTGCGTTCTTCATCACGTGCCTTGGCGGCTTCTAAAACCGCACGCAGTTTTTCATCTGCAGCATTGCGGACAGTTTCAACCTTTTTAGGTTCTTCACGCAATTCATTATTACCGGGTGCAACAATACGGCGACGGCGTTCTACGAACACCGCATCGCCTTTCTTGCTTTGTACTGCACCAACTGTTACAGATTTTCCAAGTGTTAATGTCGCCATTTTTTAACCTTTGGTTAATAATTATCTTTTTTATTATTCAGCATCTTCTTCTGGAACGATACCGTATGCCAATTCACGTGCTTTCATAACAATACGTTCTGCAAGACGTTGAGACATATTATCTTCGCCCAAGATTTCAACCAATTCGTCAGATGCCAAATCTGCCAAATCAGACAAAGATTTAACATCATTTTCACCCAATTTCATAATGATTGGACGTTTAATGAAATCAAATTTTAACAAATCGTCACTCATACCCATCTTGTGTCCATTGTCAAAATAATCTTGTTCAACTTTTACAAGATAAGCTTTTGCACGATTTTGTAATTCTGCTGCCAATTCTGCATTAAATCCTTCGATAGATTCTAATTCAGATTGTTCAACATAAGCAATTTCTTCGATTGTTCTGAAACCTTCTGTGATTAACAATTGAGCGATTGTTTCATCAACGTCCAGCGCACTTGTAAACAATTCTGTTTTTTCTTTGAATTCTTTTGCGCGACGTTCTTGTTCTTCAGCTTCGCTCATAACATCAATATTCCAACCAGTTAATTGAGAAGCAAGGCGGACATTTTGGCCACGACGACCAATTGCCAAAGATTGTTGATCTTCTGTTACGACAACTGCTGCTGTATGAGTATCTTCATCAACGATAATCTTTGCAACTTTTGCAGGCTGCATTGCATTAACAATAAACACCGCAGGATCTTCTGAATACAAAATAACGTCAATCTTTTCACCATGGCATTCATTTATCACAGGCTGTATACGTGTACCCTTGATACCGACAGTCATACCAACTGCATCAATAGATGGGTCTTGGGTTTCAACTGCGATTTTAGCATGAGAACCAGGTGCACGAGATACAGATTTAATTTTAATAATACCTTCGTAAATTTCTGGAACTTCCTGGGTAAACAATTTTTCCATAAAGCTTGGGTGTGTTCTTGTTAAGAAAATTTGTGGACCTGTATTTGAACGAACAACGTCCATAATCAAGGCACGAACACGGTCACCAACTGCCAAACGTTCACCTGGGATTAATTCTGTATTTTTAATATAACCTTCGGCTTTGCCATTGATATCAACAAAAACATTACCAAATTCAATACGTTTAACAACACCATTTACAATATCACCAATATTGTCTTTGAATTCTTCGTATTGGTTGCCTTTTTCTGCATCCCTTACACGTGCAGTCATAATTTGACGCGCTGTTTGGAAAGCCATACGACCAAATTCAGGTTCTGGTAACATATCTTCTACGACATCGCCAACCTGTGGATTTTCGGCATATTTTTTCGCTTTTTCCACCGTCAACATTGTGTTTGGATCATATTCATCACCTTTTGATTCAGGGGACGCAATAACTTCAAACAAACGTTTAACATGTATTGCACCGTTTTTACGATCGATTTGTGCAACAATATTAAATTCTTCGCCATATTTATGTTTTGCAATTTTTGCGATAGCAGCTTCCAATGATTCAATAACAGTTTCACGATCTATCATTTTTTCTGCCGCCAAAGAATCAATCGCTAATAACAAGTCTTGACGTGGCATAGATTCAAAAGACATTTGTTTCTCCTTAGATGTTGTTTTTATTGCCTTTTACTAAAAGAGCGGGGTTTTTATAACCCCGCCCTTAAAACTTATTTTAAGAACACTGTATATTATTATGTCCGAATCGTCAAAAATCAAGCAAAAAATACAGTAATATTAATGTAAAACTTAATATATATTATTATCTTTGTTGCTTGACGGTGTCGCTTTTGGGCTTTATACTTTATTATTATGAAAATTATTAACAGATATTTTAGGCGTCAATTGCTAGGTATATTTGTCATGCTGTTGCTGATTTTAACAGGATTGGCATGGATGATGCAAATTATGTCTATGATGAAATTCTTGTTAAGTTATGGGATTAAATTCACCAGTTTCGTATATCTTACATCACTTATGATACCTTTTATCATATCAATCATTGTCCCGTTTGTGACATTTATCGCTACGATTTTCATATACAACAAGATGATTACAGAAAATGAAGTCACGGTTATGGCAGCATCTGGATTATCCCCGTGGCAAATTGCAAAACCAGCAATAAGATTAGCCGGTTGGATAACAATTGCACATTTGATTTTAAATATCTGGATTGTCCCGGCAACACAGTCTATGTTCTATAGCACCCAATGGAATTTGCGTTATGGTTTGGCACATTTAAAATTACAAGAATCTGCATTTACGCGTTTGGCAGATGGTTTGGTCGTTTATGTAGATAATGTGTCTGGCCACGATTTAAATCAGGTAATGTTGTCTGATATGCGTGAAGAAAATAATCAAATGCTGGTTTTTGCGCAACGTGGCAAATTGGTTTCAACTGTTCATGGACTTTCAATAGTCACAGATAATGGTTCTTTACAACTTCAAGGAAAAAACGGTTTCACAACCGGAACATTTGATAATCTGGACATGGATTTAAACTTGGTTGAAAATGATAAAGATGCATCTTTTCGTGTTCGCCGAATACCAACGTGGACTTTATTAAAAACAGTATTTACACAAGACGATTTTCGCCAACATAAATTAACACTGGTTGAAATATGCACACGTCTAATAAATCCTTTGATGGATATAATATTGGCGATTGTTTGTACACTTATATTGTTAAAATCTTCACTTTTGCGTCGTCGCGCCAGTTTTGCACCCGCAATGGCGGTTCTGGGCATGGCCGCAGTTATGGCATTTTATATGTCTATGTCTAATATGGTAACATCTTTAACAGAGGTTGGCTTGTTGGCACTTGGTGTAATTGGCCTGTTATTATTAATGATTGGTTTATTATTAAAGAAATGAAAAGCATAAAATTATCTTTATTGATGTGTTTAATTACAACAAACGCTTTTTGTTTGGGTGTTGATACTGACAGCCCAAAAACACTTAAATCAGACAAGATATATTATAATGTAAAATCGGAAGAAATTAAGGCATCTGGTAATACAGAATTAACAAATGCCGCCGGTCAACGTGTAAAATTAAATGAATTATCTTTATCAAAGAAGCAATCAGATGTTGCGGCTAATGATATTGAATTATGGCTGGGCAGCCATGTTTATATCAAGGCAGATTCTGTTAAACGCGATGGCGATGAAACTGTTGCCAAGCATGCGGATTTTACAGCATGTTATGAATGCGATTCATATGGAAACGCATGGGATATTCATGCACGAACGATTATTCATGAAGCCGAAGAAAAAATGCTTTATTTCCACAACGCATCGTTTTGGGTTTATGATAACAACCTGCCAATTTTTTGGTTACCATATTATGAAATGCCAGATCCAAGTGTAAAATACAAAACAGGTTTTCTGGCACCCAGTTTTAATTCAACAAACGGTATGGGAACCCAGATAAATATTCCTTTTTATGTAAATATATCTGATCGACACGATATAACAACAACATTATCATACCTGACAAAAGAAAACCCTTTGTTCCAAATGGAACACAGATTGAATCTGACGCATTCAGAATTCAGAACCAAAGGATCTTTCACACACAACAAAGCAGGAAAAAATCGTTGGCATTTATTCAATAACGATGTAATTGAAATGGGCGATAATACACGCGCTACAATTCATATTGAAAGAACGTCTGATAAAACATATTTGCAAAAATATGGATTTTATGATTATCAACCATACCTTGATTCTGGTGCAAAATTGGAATTATTTGGACAAAACAGTTATGTCGTTGCAGACACCCATATATTCCAAGAATTACGTACACCGCAAGCAAACCAGTCACTTGTATCTGGAAACATTTTACCAAACATTCACGGAACATATCAAACCAATCCATTTTGGCATGAAACGTATTTATCTGTATCTGGTGACATATTGGCTGTGTCTGGCGACACCACAAACAGTCAACGCCTTGTTGGTGAAGCGCGCATAACTTCACCATGGACACTTTTTTGGGGAAACAGATTAACGCTTAGCGTGGCATCAAGATACGATGTTTATAATTTTGAAAAAACAGAATTGGCAGATGGCACCAAAGATTTCACTGGTGCAAAAACAAGATTTTTACCAAGTGGTTATGTTGAATGGGGACTGCCACTTTACAGCGCACAATCAGATTGGACATATATCATCGAACCACGTGCACGTTTAACAATTATGCAACACACAAACAAAGATTATGTATTTTCAAAAGATAACGATTCTTCTGGGCGTTTTTTGTCTGATACAACATTATTTTCAGACAACAGATATGCTGGATACGATGTGTGGGAAAATGGTAATTTCATAGATTACGGTGCACGATGGGCAGCATTTAACAGCAAAAATAACATTGAAGTATTCTTGGGTCAAACGCATGATTTGAACACAGATGCAAAAGATTTTAATGACAATGGATTCAGAAAGGGGTTTTCAGATTATGTTGGTCGTATTGCTTATTCAAGAAAATATTTTGAAATATCAAGCCGTTTCAGAAACAATCGTGACACAATGAGATTAAATCACACAGAAAATTCCATTTACATTGGCCAGGGAAATAATTATATAACTCTTGGTCATATATGGGATACAAAACCTATTGATATAGATTCAATCAACAACAAAGATACACATGAAGTTGCAGCAGGCGCAGGATTACAAATAACAAAAAGAATGAGTATCAAAGGTTCTGTAATATATAACGCATACGAACATATCATTCAAAGACATGCTGGTGGTTTATTTTATGAACATCCTTGTTATTATTTTTCTGTGGAATACCATCGCGATAATGCAACAAAAGAAGACTATGTTGGAAACACGACATATCAATTCAAATTTGGTATGAGTATTGATGGCAGACATTATTAAAGAAAAGGAAAAGAAAGATGAAAAAATTCCTTAATGTGTTTTTATTTGTTTTTATGGGAATTAATTGTGCAAACGGTGCAACAGTTATTGGTTCTGTTAATAGCAAACCAATAACAGATTCTGATATAACAGCGCGCACAGAATTGATGGCAAAGCAAGGAAAAACATCTGCAACAAATCGCAAACAGGCTTTTCAAAATATAATCGATGATTATATAAAATTAGATTATGCGGCAAATTACAATGTAAAACCAACCGATAAAGATGCCGATAAAGAAATAAAAAACTTAAATTTGGGTGAAATGGGCGCAACAACACTGGCAATGGCACGGTTGGCGGTGCGCGCAAATATCGCATGGAATGTTATAATGGCACGTACAATCGTCCCGGATTTAGAAATTGCAAAATCAGACATTGACGAAGAACGCGCATCATTGGCACGCGAACACGGATTACCAATTGAAATAACTATGTTGCGCCTTATAGATGTTCCAAACGATGTTTATAAAAAATTATCAAAACCAAAAAATTGTGATGATGCCGAAGAAATGGTTGAAAAATTTGGCGGGTATCCACAAAAGATAACAGCAATGCAATATGAATTGGCGCCAGATGTTCGTGAAAAGATTGCGGATTTACCATTGCTGACATGGTCAAAAAATAATAACGGCACTGTATTTTTGGTCTGCAACGAAACCAAGGGTAAAGAATATAAAAATCTGGACGAAATCATAAAACAAAACGCAACGTATAGAAAGGCTTCTTTTGCGGCAGACCAACAATTAAAACAATTGCGCCGCAAAGCAGTTATTATTGTTAATGACGAAAGATACAAATTATGAAAACAGTTCTTTTTAATTTAAATGATTCTGAATTGGAAAAATTTGTGACAGATTTGTCGCAACCACGTTTTCGCGCAAAGCAGCTTCGCGAATGGTTAAATCGTGGCGCACCAGATTTCAGTGTTATGAAAAACATTCCAGAAGATTTGCGAAATAAATTATCTGAAATCGCAGAAACAATGCTATTAAAAATTGTTAAAAAACTGGAAAGCAGTGACAATCAAACAACTAAATTTTTATTGGAATTAAATGACGGTGAACAAATTGAATGTGTTTTAATGCGCACAACGTACGGTAACAGTGTTTGTGTTTCGTCCCAGGCCGGATGTGCAATGGGATGCAAATTTTGTGCATCAACATTGTTGGGACTTAAACGTAATTTAACTGTTAATGAAATGTATGCCCAGGTTTTAACCGCACAATGGGAATTACGCAACGACAGATTGGATAAAAAAGATATTCATCCAAATGGTGATGCAAATAATGGCGATGTTTCGCACATTGTTGTTATGGGAACAGGCGAACCATTACAGAACACTGAAAATGTAATTGGATTTTTGGAACGTGCCAACAGCGAATTAAATATATCATGGCGCCGAATAACTGTTTCAACTTGTGGTATAGTCCCTGGAATTGAAGAATTAAACAAATGGGGACGACCAATCAATTTGGCGATATCATTACATGCCCCAACAGACGAATTGCGTTCACAAATCATGCCTATTAATAATAAATATAAATTGCACGAGGTTTTAGATGCCGCATTCGCGTTTTCAGACACGCACAATCGCCAATTAATGATTGAATACATACTGCTGGGCAAAAAAGACAAAAACGATTCTGTGGTGCTTTATAATGCAAATGAAGACTATGCAAACAAACTGGTTGAATTGATGCGTGGTCATAATGTTATGGTAAACCTTATTCCATGGAATGTGGTGGACGAACGTGATTTTGCATCAATTTCTGGAAATGCAGTCCACAGATTCCAAGATATTTTGATTAAAAACGGAATTCATACACGAATCAGACGGGAACGGGGGGCAGATATTGGTTCGGCATGTGGTCAATTAAGACTTAAAAATGCAAAAGGACAAAAATGAAATTAAGATACATAACATGTTCAGACCCCCGCGAACATAATTCAATCAAATCTATAATTGAATTATCACAAAAAAGACGCGCAGAAATTGCGGTCCAATGTCACCCAAGCAAAATGTCCAAAGGCATGCCGCGTAATATGTGGTTTAACGAATTATTGCATGATGCGATGGGATTGCATCACATAAATTTGGCAATTCATATTAATGCAGAATGGGCATATGATATGTGCGCAAATGGGGTTATCCCTGATATTATTCTGGAATGGATAAAGATAAAAAAACCGAATAATATACCACTTATAAAACGCATACAATTAAATATGTCACGAAACACTGCGGATAATATTAATGTAAATGCATTACGTGGTGTATTATATGATTTTCGTCACCAAGAATTCATATTCCAATATAACGAAAAAACAAAAGATGCTATCGAAAAATTGCATAAAAGCGGGGCAAAATTTTCGCTGCTTTTTGACGCAAGTGGTGGCAATGGCATATCGCCAGAAAAATGGCAAAAACCAGTATATGATGAACACCCAATGGGATACAGCGGTGGATTATCACCAGATAATATTGTTGGCAACCTTAGGAAAATTGAAAAGGTTGTTGGCGACAATGAAATATGGTGTGATGCCGAAGGCAAACTGAAATCACAAACACTGTTTGAAGAAAAGGCATTATTTGACACTGATTTGGCACGCGCATATATCAACCGCGCTAATCAATGGCAAAAACAACATTAAAAAAACCGCCATAACGGCGGCTTTTTTACTATATAACATCAATCCCGATAAAAAACGCACTTTTCTGAAAAATTATCGTGATATTTTGATGCATGAATATTTGGTAATACCTTGTTTATAGATTGTGACATATGATCACATAAATTTAAGTTCATTCCAAGGCACATAATCTTGTTGTTACCACGTTTAGTTTTACTTCCACCATACATTTCACACATAACATCCAACACAGGTGTGTAATCAGATCCACCGGTTAAAGAATCAAAATGAAACACATATTTTTTCCCGCTGCTTTCCCTGCAGGTTAAATAATCATCAGAACCAGGCTTGTATCCGGATTCACAATCAAAATTCAATTTGTATTTTTCTGCATACAAATTTGCCAGTGTTACACCTTGATCAAAAGTTACCTTAACATTTTTAAACAGTTCTACATTTTCTGATTCCACCGATAATACAGGCGTTTTTTCATCTGGGATTTCCTGTTTATTTTTTTCACAAGTTTGTTTTGTTTCATTCCATTTATAATCATTTCCAGGACATTCACAGTTCAAACCATCACTGGTTTTTCTTAAATTTCCCTTGCATGTTGTCACTTTGCATTTGCCACCTTCGACAATACCATCTTTTGCCTTTATCGCGTTTAATGCAGATTGACTACATTTTTGCGGTCCCGTAACATCTTTTGTACAAACAACTTCATCATCTAAGCCTTCTTTTGCAATATCATAATCTTTACCATTTAATGTTGGGTGATAACCGTGTTTGCATTCTTGGATAAAACAAGATAATTCTGTTTCGCCTTCGGCAACATGATATACACCCCTTGTCGCATTATGTTGCGTCAGCCACGCTGTATCACATTGATAGCCATCTTTCTTTTGTATATCAGGCCCAGTTTTTTCTTCATAACCTTCACATCTTTTATTTTTCGTATTCCAAACTTTTTCTGACCCACAATTGCATGTTGTCCCCATCCATGTGCCGGCATTTTCAGAATTTTCACATATATCCTTGTCAGATGAGCCAGAGCCTTTCTTTTTAGAACCAGGAACAACAGCAGCACCGCCTTTTTGATCGCCACCATTTTTATCTGATTGTGATTTTTGTCCGCCAGATTTCTTATTGGATTTTTCGTCTTTTGCTGCATCTTTATTTTCAGAAGATTCTACTTTGATACACTGATCACCATCACGACGGTATGTTGGTGTATCACATTCAATCAAATTACATACCATTACTTGTCTTGGGCTTGTTTCTGTCCAAACCGCTTCTAAATTCAAAGTTCCCTCTTCTTCACCCCATGTTGGATTATCACTATCTTGCAAACTTACTTTTTTTATACCATCTTGGCCTTTCAAACTTTCACATTTTGTAATAACACCTATTAGGGCGGTTGCTAAATTATTTTTTAAATCACCAGCCGGTAACGCTGATGGGTCATAACCACTAACAAAAACTTCAGTTCCAATGGTAATATTAAGAGCGTTGATAGTGTCTATATCTTGTCTAACAATCTCTTTTAATTTATGTGCATTATTCCAATCCGTTTTTGCTTGGTCTCTTTCTTTTTCTGCGTCTTTTTTTGCATTTTCTTTTCTGTTATATTCTTCCTCTTTTTCCGCCAATGTTGTATTTTGTTTTTCAAGTGTTTTTTCGTTTTTCTTTATGATATTCGCTTCCGCAATATTTCCGGCAACACCAACCGCGGTCAATCCCAACGTTGATATACCTGCTATTTGAAGTCCCTTGTTGGTCCCCATACATTTTTCCAACTGTTCCATTTTGCGCTGTTTTTCACGAACCAATTGCGTATAACGCGCAGATGCCCCGAAACATATTCCCGGCGCAATTAACAATAATAAAACAGAAGCCAAATATTTTTTCATTGTTTTTTACTCTGTCCATTTTGCAGTTTCTGCATTTAAACTTTTGATTTCTGTATTTTTATCGGCAATTTTTGTATTCCAATCACTAATTGCTTTCTTGTTATCAGAAATTGTATCTTTTTGGTCTTTGATTTTTACACCCTGGACACCGGCGGCGATCCCGGTCGATACAACACCCGCCGACCCAATCACAGTTGCAGCAATCCAACCTTTCTTTGATTTTTCACATTTTGCAATTTCTTCGTCCAATATGGCTATATCATTTTCCAATGTTGCGATTGCATCGGATTCGTCCATTTCCATTCCTTGTTCAATGGCAAATTTTTCCGCAGTATGATTTTTTGTTTTAACCGCAGCGTCCGCATTTAATATGCAAAACACGCCCATCAAAGACATAATAAATATATTTTTCACGAAAATCCCCCCTGATATTTTATGAATATTGTATCATAAAAAAGCGTATATTTAAAATTATTTCTGGACAAATGAAAAAAATACTGTAATATATCTATCGCTTTGGGCGTTTAGCTCAGTTGATTAGAGCATCTCGTTTACACCGAGAGGGTCAGGGGTTTGAGTCCCTTAACGCCCACCAAGAATTCAAACCGGGGTCATCCCGGTTTTGTTATTGTGCCAAAATACCAGAAAATCCATATTGTACGGCAACAGGATTTTTACATGTTTTATTTATATTATCCCAAAATGACGCATTTTGCGGACATATACATGTATGATTTATTGTATCCCATGTGCCATTTGCAGAACGGCAACCAATTTGTTCAGGGCCTTCTGTTATTTTTATATTCACATTTTGAATTGAAACCGGCACAACATTTAACCCAACAGATTCTGGACGCAACAAATCTGCTCTTTTACAAGTCTTGCTAATCGGATCAAAAGAATCCCCACGATCACTGCAAATACAAATACCATCTATAAAATCACCACCTTCAAAGAAACACGCATCTTCATCGCTTAAATTGGAATTCACTAAATTTTCACACGACCCATCAACCCAATCACCACCAAGCCCTATGCATTTAACTTTATTTTCATTATGACCATCAAAACATTTACCAGAAACCTCTAATTGACCTGATGGACATTCACATTTGGCATTTTCCCATTTACCGCCAGAATCAGAACATCTTTTTTGTGCAGTTTTATCTATACCAACACATTTTGAACCGTCCCATTCTTGTTTGGTTTCATTTTCACATAAACATCCTTTGGTTACAGAATATCCCATCGCACCACCTTGTTGACAGCGTTTTAAATTCTTGTCAAAGTCAGCATTCCTTGCTGCTGTTTCAGGATCTTGACATTGTCTCGCACTTGGTGCCCAAACTTTATTATCCGGACACACACATCGATTAGTCAATACATCATAACCGGTCGCACCACCATCTATACATATTTGTTTCTTTTGCTGTTTTATTGTTGTGTTTTCACCAAACGAAATTCTTTGTGCTTTAACATTTATTGTATAATTCAAATTGTTTGATGCATCACATTCCATATTTTCTGCATATTCTTTTGTATATCTTCTTGCTATTGCAGGCAATATAATGTTTGCATTTGTGCACTGTGAAAAAGTTTGCCCATTTTTACATTCTGAATAAATACCATTTACTTCATATTGTATAAAACCGTCGATATCAGACACACGATTTTTCAAACCAGATAAATATTCATTATATTTTGATTGAAACCTTTCTGGAATGGTCCCTTCGATTGGAAAATCTCTCATTATCTTAATCAAACAATTTGCTTTTTCTTCATCTGATAATTGATTTTTTTCTTCGCACTTAGATTTATCATCTGACACTTCAAACCCGTCTGAACATTGTTGTATTTCACATTTATCACCATTTTTTGTGGCCAATACAACATTTGTATCTTTTTTCTTTGCTTCTTCCGTACAATCTGATGATTTTTTAACACATTTATCGCCTCTTTTGGCGTGTGTCTCTTCTATACACTTGTTCAATTTACATTCCATAACAACAAATGCATCTATATTCTGTAAAGTTTTTGTTTCGTCTTCATACGCACCTGTTGTATCTTGTGCACTTGAATTTTCCCACACTTCAACAGAAGCAACCCCATTATTGTTTTCAAGTGATTTACATTTCTGCGAAAAACCCGCCAAAGATGCAGCCAATTTATTTTTTAAATCTGTTGGTAATTGTCCTGGTCTGTATCCATGTGTGATTGCTTGTGCGCCAATTTTTACATCCTGAGCTGCAATTCTTTGTATATCCTCTTCCACAACAGTTACAAGATTTCTATGTGTCACTATGTTTTCAGATGGTGTTTTGGTTGTGGCTTCAACAGTAGCTTTTTTAAGCTGATATTCTTGATGCTTTTTGTTATATTCTGCCTGTTTTTCCGCTAATGTTGTATTTTGTTTTTCAAGTGTTTTTTCGTTTTTCTTTATGATTTTTGCTTCTGCAATATTTCCGGCAACACCAACCGCGGTCAATCCCAACGTTGATATACCTGCTATTTGAAGTCCCTTGTTGGTCCCCATACATTTTTCCAATTGTTCTATTTTACGCTGTTTTTCACGAACCAATTGTGTATAACGCGCAGATGCCCCGAAACATATTCCTGGCAGTATTGATATTAATAATATTGGTAAAATATATTTTCGCAATTTCCTACACCTATTTATACGGTGCATTATATCATATAAAACAACAACAAACAAGTCATTGCACATTTAAAAAACCGCCATAACGGCGGCTTTTATTATTCCATCGAACCGGTCACTTCATTCATTGTTTTTTCAATCAAAGCGTCCGCTTTTTCTTTGGCATCTTTATATGCACTCATTACAAATTCTGCAACTTTATCTGCGCCATTTTCCAATACAGATGGTTGAACAACAACAGACAACACATCATATTTACCCGTCATTGTAACAATTACATCGCCATTGCCCCCTATTCCGCGAACATGCATTTGGGCCAGCGCATCTTGGGCCGCAGAAATTTTGTTTTGCAAACTTTGTGCCTGGGCCATTAATTGTTCCATATCCATATTTTTTACCTTTGATTTGTAAAACCCCTGGTCTGCCCAGGGGTCTTATTTTTTATTATTTCTTTTCTTTACCAGTTTTTTGATCAATACCGACCATGGACAAACGTGTTTTACCGCGTTTATCTGTACCAAGGTATTTTACAAAAACTTTATCACCAACGTTGATTTTGGCATCTTCAATTTTTGCCAATCTTTCGCCTGTGATTTCAGAAATATGAACCAAAGATTCAAAGTTTTTCAAAATCTTTACAAACAGACCGAATTCTTTGATTCCGCTGACTTCACCTTCATAGATTTCGCCAACTTCTGGTTCTGCAACGATTTCTTTGATACGTGCAATTGCAGCCTGACCTTCTTCTGGGGTCGAAGCCATAATTTTAACATTACCATCGTCATCTAATTCGATTTGTGTATTTGTTTCACGTGTCAAAGCCTGGATAACAGATCCGCCTTTGCCGATAACATCACGAACTTTGTCTGGATCAATTTTCATTGTGTATGCTTGTGGTGCATATTCAGACAATTGTTTGCGTGGGGCCTTGATAGCCTTTTCAATTTTGCCCAAAATGTGCATACGGCCATCTTTTGCCTGGGCCAAAGCATGTTCCATAATTTCAAATGTGATAGATGTGATTTTAATATCCATTTGCAATGCGGTAATACCTTGGTCTGTACCTGTGACTTTAAAGTCCATATCACCAAGGTGATCTTCGTCACCCAAAATATCGGTCAAGATTGCGTAATCATCACCTTCTTTGATCAATCCCATTGCGATACCTGCAACCGGACGTTTCATTGGAACACCACCGTCCATCATCGCCAATGTGGCACCACAAGTTGTTGCCATTGATGAAGAACCATTAGATTCCAAAATATCAGAACAGATACGAATTACATAATCAAATTCGCTGCGGCTTGGGACCATTGGATGAACTGCGCGCCATGCCAAATTACCATGACCCAATTCACGACGACCTGGGGATTTCAAGCCTTTGGCTTCACCAACTGAATAACCTGGGAAGTTATAGTTCAAGATGAAATCACGTTCATCATCGCCATCCAAAGATTCAATTGGTAATGCATCTTTGCCACCACCCAATGTCAAAGAAACCAAAGCCTGTGTTTCACCACGTGTGAACAATGCAGAACCATGTGCGCGTGGCAAAATACCCAATTCAATTTCAATTGGACGAACAGTTTTTGTATCACGACCATCAATACGTGGTTTGCCTTCCAAGATATTTGTACGCATAATGCGCGCAGTAATACCTTCGACAATTTCATCAGCCCAAGATTCCAATGTAGATGTTGCAGTTGTGGTTTCTGGGAACAATTCTGGAATACGTGCTTTTGCTTTTGCATGAATTTCAGACAATGTATCAAGACGAACCAATTTTTCTTTGATTAACAAAGCGTCTGTAATTTCGTTTGCAAATTGTTCAAAATCTTTTTCCATAACAACATATTCTTCGCTGTGTTCTGGAATCGCCCAAGGTTCTTTACCAGCCTTTTCAACAAATTCGTTAATTGCTTTGATAACAGTTTGTTGTTGATCAAAACCGAATTTAACAGCACCCAATGTTGTTTTTTCATCCAATTCACCAATTTCAGATTCAACCATCAACACGCCATCTTTTGTAGCAGCAACGACCAAATCCATTTGTGATTCTTCAACTTCTTTTTTGGATGGGTTCAATAAATATTTACCATCTTTATATCCAACACGTGCCGCACCAATTGGGCCTGCAAAAGGAACACCAGAAATTGCCAAAGCAGCACTGGACGCAATCATCGCCAAAATATCAGGTTGGTTTTTCTTGTCATAAGAAAATACCTGGGCAATGATTTGAACTTTGTTTTTAAATGTTTCTGGGAACAAAGGACGGATAGGACGATCAATCAAACGTGCAATCAAAGTTTCGCTTACGCTTGCTTTACCTTCACGTCTGTCGCGGGAACCCGGGATACGACCACTGGACGCATATTTTTCTTGATAATCAACAGTCAAAGGAAAGAAATCTTGACCTTCTACTGCTGTTTTTTCGGCACATACAGTTGCCAAAACCATTGTACCACCCATTGTTGCCATAACGGCACCAGTTGCTTGTTTTGCGTAACGACCTGTTTCCAAAATAACCTTTTCATCACCATATTGGAATTCAACAGTGACTGGATTATTCAAAACATGTTTTTCGCCTTTTTTAAACATTCCAAACATATATTTTCTCCATTTTTGTTTGTTTATTTATGCAGAGAAAAATCATTCGTTTTTGTATTCTTTGCCCAAATACAAGAAAGAACAATTTCATCCCTGCGGCTTTCACGAATTTATTATAAAAAATATTTATTTATTTGCAAGATATTAGACCAGATTTTTTATTGACAATTTTATTTTTTGTGCTAAATATAAAAACATGAAAAATTTAAACGCTTTGGTAAACTTTTTGGGCACACCTATTGATTCTGCCGGCACATTCAAAGAATTGCCGTATTTGTTGATATTTAAAACAACAAATTATTGTTGGTTCAAATGCCCACATTGTTGTGAAAAGGCTGGCCCAGACCAAGAAAAAACATATATTCCACAAGAAACCATTATCAATTTTCTTGTCCAGGCAAAACAAGATCCAAAGTTTTTAAACGAAGTTGTATTTACCGGTGGTGAAATATTTTCATCTTATAAATTTGGTGATAAACAATATATCACCAACCTTTTACAATATTGCATAGACAACAAAATCGGCGCCGATATAAAAACAAATGCAGGATGGGCAAATACTTCTTTTGGTCGTGAAATATTCAGTGATTTAAAAAAATTGATAATCGACAACAAACCTGGCGAACATGAAATGCCAAAAATTCAAATATCTTTATCTTTGGACACATACCACACAAACTGTTTCGAAAATAATATGCGTGTTATCAAAGAATTGGCTGGGTTACCAGTTATGATTCATCTTTCTTCGTTTGATGGTCAAGAAGAATTGGTTCACACTTTCGAACAAGAACTTTTCAAACACGTAAAAAAAGATGATTTGATAAGCCTTAATTCAGGCACAAATTATAAATTATTAAACGATAAAACACTTTATTTTTCCAGTGGTGCGACACTTTTCAGCGGTGGGCGTGCATCAAAAATGGTCAACGCTTATCAAATGCAATATCCACAATTTGCATTTGTATCTGACGTTTATAACAATCCGCACACACTTGTTGCGTTTGATAATTTTGGGCGCGTAACATTGGGTGAAAATTCTGGACGCAAAATAATGACACCATGGTTAAATGAACAACAAAAACCAAAAGCCCTGACACAGATAAAAAAAGAATTATTACGCGGCTGCAAAATCGAAGACCAATATTATTGGTTTTATGAACGCATATTCAACCCGATCAAAGTTAGATAAAACTATAATCCCATTTTATCACGCATTTCGATTAAAACAGGCGTCTTTACACCCAATTTTTCGGCGCGTCTGATTAAACCACGCAGTGCAAAAACTCCTTCGACTGTGCCGGTATATTGTTCGCCACGCGCAATTGCTTCGCCCGCAGAAAAATTACGTGATGTCGGTGATGTTGCAGAAAGAAACAAATCCCCTATTCCACAAAGTCCAAGGAATGTTCCACAATTCGCACCCATTTCAACGGCAATATCAACGATTTCATTCCAAGCACGTGTAAATATCAACGCCCTTTCGTTTTCGCCACCGCTTTTAATTGTCAAATAACCAGAAATTAAAGATTCGGCATTTTTACCAACACCACAAAGTTGTGCACCGATAAAATCATAACTGTCTTGTAAATAAAGTTTTGATAATGCAATATGGCCACCAGATCTAACTTTTTCATTTCCGGCAATTGTAGAACCCGTTGGAATACCGGTTGCAACTTCACGTGCAAATTGTGGGCCTGATAACACACCGAAATCATGGCATTCTGGAATTTCCGTGTTTAATATTTCAGACATAAATTCACCAGATTCGCCCTCCATTCCCTTGGTACAAATCAGGATTGGTTGACCATTATAAACCAATTTCATTTTTTTAACTGTTTCACGAAAAAATGCGGCAGGCGTTACAATCAACCAGTATTCACAAGATTTTAAATCTGCCATATTATCTGTGCGCGTAACATTTTCTGGTTTTTCTAAATCTGCCAGCCCATCAAATACCCCAGCATATGCCCAATGTATAACTTCATTACCAGATTTTGCACACGTATATGCCAGTGCAGTTCCCCATGCACCCGCACCAAAAACACCTATTTTCATTTTATTTTCCTTATTTTTTTCTGAACGAAAGGCACAACAACTAAACCATCATCAGCCAAATCCAACGCATGACTGTATGCCTTTTTTGCACGTTCTGTATCACCTTGTTTTTGATAAAAATCCCCCAGGTGATCGTAAACAGATGATGTTGGTGTAACTTCGCCAACACGTTCCAAAATTTCCAAAGCGTTTTCTACACCCTCTTTTTTATCAACAATAACACTTAACAAATCCCATGCCGAAACATCAGAAGTGTTTACCTTTATCAATGCCATTGTGTAATAATACGCATCATCCAAATTTTTATTTTGCAACACCCATGCGCGTGCCTGCAAAAGCATCACATCAGGTCGCACAATACTGTCCAATTCTTTGATAGTATCTAAATCTTTCTGTGCCTTATCGCCATCATTGAACATAATGTAAACATATGCACGTTGTTTAAGAAAATATATCTGGCCATCAACTGGCAAATTCTTTTGTTCAAGCGCACGATTGATAACAGACAACGCACGCGATTTATCACCATTTTTTATACTTTCACGACCAACAATTTGAACGGCCGGAACAAACCACGGATTATTTCGTGCAATTTTTTCTATTGCTTTAAAATCCCCTGCTTTTTCGGCAATTTTCAATTGTCCAAACAGGTACAAAGGACTTGATTTATCAATACGATTAAATACTTCTTTGTAATCGCCATTATTGTAATAATAATATTGACCCAAATAATAATTTATCGCGTCCATATTTGTGCCATCAGAAATAATTTCTGCGAAACGCAAAAACATCAAAGACAAATCTGTATAAAGCATTATTTGTGTATGAGATACAGTTTGAACCAAACTGAACACCAGATTATTTTTATAGCCTTCATAATTCGACCAATCTGGGATATCAGTATAATTCAACATATACATTCCACCAACTTTGGCCAGAAAATCATCGCGCAAAATTTCCATATCTTCCAACATGTTGTTTTGCTTGTAAAACGACATCAAATAAAGATAATCATTAACATTCATAAATTCTGGATGAACCTTGGCAAATTCTTTGGCCGCAGTATCAATATCGTTATTCAACACAGCAATTTGACCACGAACGAAAGATTTCCAATTTGCATCAGCCTTGACAGAATCTATGAATTTTGCCGTATCTTTCGGATTTTTTGTTTTTGAACCGGAAAATATACGAATTGGTGCAGCCAAAATAGATGTATCTTTGTTATGTCTTTTATATACAGATTTCCAATCGTCTTTCTGTATTAAAAAAGCATCATAAATTAATCTTTCAACAACATCCTTTGAATCTTTGAAAGATTCTGCATCTTGTGGCATTTTACCACCAAAAAATTCTGTTAAACTTTTAATCTGCTTTATGTTTTTATTATCGGCCTTAACTTCGCCTATCATTTTTGAAGCTTTTTCAAAATCATTTATATAAAGCGCGTGTTGTGCAGCCAAAAACGAACCAAAATCTGTATCAAAAACAGCACCAACCTGCCCTTGATTTTTAACACCCATATCAAACACTTTCTGCCCCAACAACGCAGAGCAAAAAACAACAACCGTAATAAAAAACGGCACTGTATAAAAACTTTTAATTCCTTTCATAATAAAATATGTTAGAATAAATCTTATGAAAATAGAAGAAAAATTTATTAAATACGAAAACCTGCTTAAAGATTGGTCAACAAAAATGAATCTTGTTGCCCCAAGTACTTTAAGCGACATTCAAACACGCCATATCAAAGACAGCGCGCAATTGGCCAAATATTTACCGAAAGATGTAAACATTATCGATTTGGGCAGTGGCGCCGGTTTTCCGGGCGTAGTTTTGGCCACAATGGGTTGGAACGTTACATGCATCGAATCAATTGGCAAAAAAACACGATTTCTGGAAACATTAAAACAAGAACTTGATTTGCCAAATCTGACTATCATAAATGACAGAATAGAAAATTTTCTTTCAAAAACACCGGCAAAGGCCGACAAATTTGTATTTACCGCACGCGCTTTTGCACCATTAATTAAAATTCTAGATTATACACACAAAACAAAATGCCGGCTTTTTTTATTAAAAGGCCGGGAAATAGAATCAGAAATCAATACCGCAAAAACCAAATATAAATTTGATTATAAATTATATAAATCCGAAACAGGCGACGGATTTATAATATGCATATCAAATGTAAAATAAGAATTTATTTCACATGAAATAACAAATAAGTCATTGATTAAAGTCAATTTTAAATTTATATTGACTATTTTTTTTCTTTTTTTTATGCTGTTTTCAAATACAAGGGAAAGTTGAAAATGGCAAAAGTAATATCATTTGCAAATCAAAAGGGCGGGGTTGGAAAAACAACAACTGCTATTAATATCGCTGCATCACTTGCCGCAATAAAAAAACGCGTATTATTAATAGACCTTGATTCACAAGGCAATGCAGGAACCGGTCTTGGTTTTGTTCGTGCATCCCACAAACAAAGTGTATACGGCGTATTAATGGGCACTGCAAGCATTGCTGAAAACATATTAACAACCGCTGTTCCAAATATGCATCTGTTGCCAGCATCTGCAAAATTGGCCGGTGCAGAATTAGATATGCTTGATTTGGAAAACCGCGAATACAAACTTCGTGACGCTTTAAATGCTATAAAAGATGCCTACGATTATATTCTTATAGATTGCCCGCCTAATTTGGGTATGCTAACAATAAACGCATTATCGGCATCGGATTATGTGATTATACCGTTGCAATGCGAATTTTTTGCCTTGGAAGGTGTTCAACACTTGCTTTCCACAATAAAGGCAATACAACAAAAATGGAATCCAAACCTGGATATTTTGGGAATGGTTTTAACTATGTACGATAAAAAACTGGGGTTAACACACGCCGTTGAAGAAGATGTTCGTAATACATTTGGCGACAAAGTTTTCAAAACAGTCGTCCCACGCAATGTCCGTATTTCAGAAGCCCCAAGTCATGGCAAACCAGCCTTGTTTTACGATTTTAAATCAACCGGGGCCCAGGCTTATCTGCGTGTAGCAACAGAAGTCGTTAATGCGCTTGAAAAAAGGAATTAAATATGTCATCTAAATTTTTAGGAAAATCTTTGGCACAATTAAATGAAGAAATGGGTCAAATTCCAGATATTTCTGTATTAACTGGCACAGAACGTGTTGTCGTAAAACCAATACCATTAATTCAAATAAGCCCAAATCCAGACCAACCACGAAAAACTTTTGATCAACAAGAATTAAATGATTTGGCCGAATCAATAAAAGAAAAGGGCGTATTGGTTCCAATTATTTTACGCAGTGTCCAAAACAAACCATACCTTTATGAAATTGTGGCTGGCGAACGCAGATATCGCGCCGCACAATTGGCCGGATTAAGTGAAATACCGGCATTGGTAAAAAGTTTGGACGATAAAAACGCAATGGAAATCGCTTTGATTGAAAATGTTCAACGCGAAAACCTGAATCCAATAGAAGAAGCATTGGGTTATAAAAACCTGATGGAAAAATGCGGGTATTCATTGGAAGAAGTTTCAAAATTAATCGGCAAATCTGTCAGTTATATACGCAATCTTATGCGAATAAATTCTTTGCCAGATTCTGTTAAACAATTGATAATCGAAGGGAAAATTTCCCCATCACACGCACGAACAATTGCTGTATCTGAAAACCCAGAACAATTGGCGCATGATATTATAAATAATAAATTATCGGTTGCCGAAACGCAAAAACATGTAAAAAATTCGAATCGTTCTAAATCAAGTCGCAATCTGGTAAAGAATACTTTAGATGCAGAATATGTATCAAAAATCGAATCGAAAATTTCAAAACACTTAAAAACATCTGTAAAATTGCGCGAAAAACGGGGTGGGGCGGGGCAATTTATAATTTCATTTGATAATCGCATTCAAATGGAATATTTAATAGACAAGTTATCAAAATAACAACAAAAAACACCGGCATTTGCCGGTATTTTTTTATTTAAATTCATATATAAATAATTTATGCGGATATTTTTTATGATTAAATGTTGTAAACCCGTGTCCGACATCTATTATTCTGGTAGGTTTTATATTTCTTATTTCAAAATCTAGACATATTAACACACGAATTTTGTTTTTGTATTTTTTAAGTTTTTGTACTTCCCGTGGGCCCAGATAAGCAATTGCAACATCGAAAACAATGTTCGTTTTATCTAAAAATTCATATGCATCGGCCTTAACTGTTTTCACTTTTCCAAAGCAAAACACATCTAAAATCTTGGCTGCAAATGCCGAAAAAGCCATATTTTCAATACCAATTACGTTAGCTTTTGTGTTTTTTGCGATAAACCTGGTAAAAGAACCGTATCCAGATCCAATATCGCATATATTTTTGGCATTTTTATAACAGGTATTTATTTGTTCCAAAACCTTTTGTTTCATTGCATTGGAACTGGTGACATTTGGTGGTTGCCTTGCAATAAAAGCACAATAAAAATATTCTATAAATTTTAATAATAAATAGACATTTATATATAAAATTACCGCTGCAAAAAAATAAACCAATAATTCCACCATAAAAATCCTTGTTCAATTTATTATAACAAAAAACATAAATTATTTTTATAAAAAAACACCGGCAATCGCCGGTGCTTTTAATAACAAAGTTATATTATTTAACTGTTGTTGTTGCATTACGATTGTATTTCCAAACGTCTTCGCCAGAACCTTTTACCAATGGGCGTTCTTTACCGTAAGAGATTGTAGAAATACGGGATGGAGCTATACCGTCATGAACCAAAACTGCTTTTGCAGCGTTTGCACGACGTGCACCCAATGCCAAGTTGTATTCTGTAGAACCACGTTCGTCGCAATTACCTGCGATTTGGATTTTTGTTCCTTCGTGGTTTTTCATATACAAAGATTGACCCAACAAGTTGTTTTCTGCTTCTTCAGAAATTTCTGCTGAATTAAAAGCAAAGAAAACGCGTTGATTGTTCAAATCAGAAGGTTCAACAACACTGGATCCACCGCAAGCGGCCAACAATCCAGCAACACCAGCTAATAAAGCAAAATTTAATATTTTCATGAAAATACTCCCTTGAGTTTTTGTTGCTCAGTGTATATTCTATATCAAGGAATACGAAAAATCAAGGAATAAAACATGGGAAAGTATATGTTGCAAGATTTGAATATGGCTGGTGTTCGTTGGGAACTATCTGAAACACCTGTTAAACAGGATGTAAAGAAAGAACCTGTTCAACAAACATTGCTTTCAACCAATGAAAAATCAAAACCGATTATAATACCGGCATCCGCCCCTATAACATTGGATACAGTAAATTCTATGGTGGAACGTCCAAACGATATCGATTCGATGGTACGCATGATTACAGAATTCAATCATCCATTGCGCAGTGGTGCAACAAATGTAGTTATGCCGAATATTGCATCAAACCCAAACGGTTTATTGATTATTACAGACCTGCCAAGTTCCGATGATGATTTATCTGGCAAAATATTATCTGGTCCGGCCGGCGAATTAATGGACAAAATGTTATCTGCGATTGATATGTCACGCAAAAACGTTTCTATTATCCCATTATTATTTTGGCGCACGCCTGGTGGTCGCACCCCAAATCGCGAAGAATTAGATTTATCAATGCCTTTTGTTAAAAAAATGATAGAAATGTTGTCGCCAAAAATCATAATAACATTGGGCACATTAAGCACGACAGAAATTGCAAAAACCAATTTAACCGACAAACACGGCGCAGAAATAACAACAGATAATGGATACACAATTATACCAATGTATCATCCTAATTATTTAATTTTAAAACCCAGTGCAAAAAAAGATGTATGGGATGTATTACAAAATATTCAAAAATTGTTGAAAAACCCATAAAAATATTTAATAATTGGCGCATAAGTTAAAAAGGAGCACAACTATTAAACCTAATATGAATAACGGCAAAGCTCGCGATATGGGCCCACGTATAAACGAAAAAATATTCGCAAAATCAGTCCAAGTTATAAGTCAAGACGGTCAAAACCTGGGGGTTATGGAAACCGCAAATGCGCTGAATATGGCGTATGATATGGGTTTAGACCTTGTTGAAATAAATGCCAATGCGACACCTGTATTGGTAAAAATTATGGATTATGGCAAATTCAAATATGAACAAAAAAAGCATGCTAATGAAGCACGCAAGAAACAAAAAACTGTCGAATTGAAAGAAGTTTGGGTAAAACCTTTTATCGAAGAAAATGATTTGAATATCAAATTGAAAAAGGTTTTCGAATTCTTGGGCGAAGGTAACAAAGTAAAAATTGCCGTTATGACCAAGGGTAACAAAAAAGTTTTGGCGCGTGGTCGTGATTCTGTTCAACAATTATTCGAACATATCGTTGAATTAATTGGTGACAAAGGCACATTGGAATCAAAATCAAAACCAGATGACCGAACAAAATCAATAATTATTGCGCCTGCAAAATAATTACCGCCCATTTGGGCGGTTTTTTTATTCCTTTATTTGTTGCAAATCATGGTTTTATGGGCTATCTTTATCAAAAACAAAAGGATACAATATGGCCGATGAAAAATTGTCTTTCGAAGAAGCTTATAAACAATTAACAGAACTGGTTCAAAAAATGGAAAGTGGCGAAATGCCTTTGGCTGATTCTGTTGCTGCATATGAACAAGGTATAAAATTAAAAGCATATTGCGAACAATTGTTAAAAGAAGCCGAATTAAAAATTGAAACACTTAAGGTGACAAATGTCGGTGAATAAGTATGGCCGAAAAAAATAAACTTTCACCAGTAATGCAACAATATGTTGATATGAAAGCGGAAAATCCGGATGCGTTGTTGATGTTCCGCCTGGGTGATTTTTACGAAGCTTTTTTTGAAGATGCAAAAACAGTAAGCGAAACTTTAAGTCTGGTTTTAACACACCGTGGAACAGATGGTTTTGGTGTTGATGTTCCAATGTGCGGTATTCCATGGCATGCATCTGATAATTATTTTGGAAGATTGGTAAAATCGGGATTCAAAGTTGCCCTGGTTGAACAAATGGAAACACCACAACAGGCAAAACAACGTGGTCATAAATACATCGAAAGAAAAGTTGTCCGTGTTTTAACCCCCGGAACATTAACAGATGAAAATTTATTAACACCAAAAAAATCTAATTTTTTGATATCTATTGTTCCGTTGGGTAATACTAAATTTGATTTGGCAGGTTGTGATATATCCACAGGTGAATTTTTTATTGGTGAAACAGATTCTATTATCGATGATATGATTCGCATTAATCCTGCGGAAATAATATATCCAGAAAGCGATGCAGAAAAACAAATTATTAAAAACCTGCGTGAAATATATAAAACAACACCTGTTTATGAAAAATTATATTTACGTTCGGATATTAATTTAATTGTATCACATGTTTTTGGTGGAAATATAAAATCTGAAAATAATGAAAATGTTTCTGCGATAAGGTTATTGGCCGGATATTTATTTAATACCCAACGCGGTGCAAATATATCTTTTCGTGCACCATATTCTTTTAAATCTGGTCGACAATTATTAATTGATTCTTCCACATGGAAAAGTTTGGAAATAGATGCGCCAATAAATGATGGTGGAACATGTTTATTGGATGTTTTAGATCAAACAAAAACGGCATCTGGCGCACGTAAATTACGTTCTTATTTGCGAACACTGCCTGGTGATATTGATACAATTTTACAACGTCAAGAACACATTGGGCATTTATTAACCAATCATTCTTTGATGGCCGAAATTTCATCTGTATTAACACGAATCCCTGATGTTAACCGCGCACTTTCAAGATTATTGTCGGGACGCGGGACACCACGTGATTTGAAAAATGTATCCGAATTTTTATCAATTCTGGATACTGTTAAAAATGTTGGTAAAAAACTTGATGTTGTGTTGGCACAAAAATTTGAAACAATAAACACTCACGATGCTTTGGCAAATGAATTGATATTGGCGCTTAACGATGAATTGCCAACATTTTTCCGCGATGGCAATGTTATAAAGCCAGGGTTTAACCCATCTCTTGATAAGATGCGCGAATTATCACATGGTGCAATGGAAACAATCGCGGGCCTGCAGGCACAATATATAAACGAAACAAACATAAATACATTAAAAATCAAATACAACAATATACTGGGATATTTTATAGAGGTCCCATCCAGTCGTGCTGACACACTTATGGCCCCAGAATCAGGCTTTATACATCGTCAAACGATGGCTGGCAATATGCGTTTCACAACATCTGCGTTGATTGATTTGGATAATGATATACGCAGTGCATCTGAAAAAGCAACCGCCATTGAAAACGACATCATCAATGAATTTATCGAAAAAATACGCGCTGTTTCTGATGATTTGATGAATACGGCTGATTTGGTTGCAGATATAGACGTATGGTTATCATTGGCAAATGTCGCGGATATTTATTCATGGGTCCGCCCGACAATAACCCAACATAATGAATTTGAAATTATTGGTGGACGGCATCCTGTTATTGAATATGTATTACGCAAAAGTGGCGACAGTTTTGTTAAAAACGATTGTAATTTAAACGAAAAACCGGTGGCATTATTAACGGGTCCTAATATGGCCGGAAAATCAACTTACTTGCGTCAAAACGCAATACTGGTGGTTTTGTCGCATTTGGGATCTTTTGTTCCGGCAACATCTGCAAAAATCGGAATATGCGATCAATTATTCAGTCGTGTTGGTGCTTCTGACAATTTGGCGGCAGGGCAATCGACATTTATGGTTGAAATGGTTGAAACTTCAAACATATTGAATCGTGCCACAGAAAAATCTTTTATTATTTTTGACGAAATAGGGCGCGGAACATCAACATTTGACGGTATGGCAATTGCCCAGGCTGTATTAGAATACCTTAATGAATTAAAAGCACGCACATTGTTTGCAACACATTATCACGAATTAACTAAATTGGTTGTTGATGAAAATCTGGACAGCGTTTCATGTTTAACAATCGATGTTCGCGAACACAATAATGATATAATATTTTTACATAAAATTATTAATGGTGTTGCAAATCGTTCATACGGTATTGCTGTTGCAAAAATGGCTGGCATGCCAGAAAACATTGTTAAACGTGCGGAATCTGTTTTGGAAAATCTTGAATCAGATACACCAAATACCACAACAAAACATACTAAATCTTCTGTAAAACCTGTTGTTGAAGAAGACAAACCAAAATCACAATTATCACTTTTTGGATAGGAAAAATGGACGGATTTATCATCTTGGACAAAGACAGTGGTGTTTTCAGTAGAACAGCCGGTTGGCATGTTGCAAAGTTATTTGATACAAAAAAATTTGGACACATTGGGACTTTGGATCCAATGGCCAGCGGTGTTTTACCAATTGCAATTGGAAATGCCACAAAAATAATACCGTTTATCGAAGAAACCAAAGAAAATAAAAAAGAATACTTATTTGGTCTGAAATTTGGAATTGATACAGATTCTTTGGATATAACAGGAAACATAAAACAAACAAACGATATTATCCCAAGCGATACAGATATTATAAACGCATGCGAAAAAATAAAAGAATCAACTGAACAAATTCCACCACAGTTTTCTGCTATTCACATTGACGGGAAACGCGCCTATGAACTTGTTCGAAATGGCGCTAACATAGAAATGAAACCGCGCCCGGTAAACATTTATGAATTGGAATTTACCGGCAAAAACAAAGACAACGAATATAATTTTCGGGTCGTTTGTTCGCGTGGAACCTATGTACGTTCTATTGTCCGGGATATAGCAAAATTATGTGGCGCAATTGCCACAACAACATATATACGGCGAACACTTACAAATGGCTTTGACATAAAAAATGCCGTAAAACTTGATTTTTTGGAAAATCTGGTTAATAATAAGGGACACATCAAAGAATATTTGATGAAACCAGATTGTGCACTGGGGGACATTCCGGTAATCAATTTGGACGATAAAGATGTCATACTTTACAAGAATGGTGGCTTTATCAAAATCGGCGAAAGTGACGGTTTATACCGCGTATATTCAAACGAAAACTTTGTTGGAATAGGGCGCGTAAAAGACGAAACACTTAAACCAAAACGAACACTTTAAACAAAAAGGAAAAACAATGTCCGTAACAAAAGAAAAGAAAAGCGAATTGGTCGCTGCTTTTAAAACAAGCGAACATGATAACGGTGGTTCTGCTGCTGCCCAGGTTGCAGTTTTAACAGAACGTATTCGCAATTTAACAGAACATATGAAAAATAACCACAAAGACGAACATTCAAAACGCGGTTTGTTGTTGATGGTTAACCGTCGTAAAAAACTGTTAAAATACATCAAGGATAACAATCCTGGTGAATATGAAGATCTTATTAAAAAATTGGGTCTGCGTAAATAATAAAAAACCGGCAAATGCCGGTTTTTTTATTGTAAATTCTTTTTCTTTCTGAATTCATCCAAAGATACAACGCGTTTATCATCTGGCACCGTGCCTGGTTTTTCTTCCAACGGTAATTCCGGTGTTTCGGTCGTTTGTTCCGCCACCTTTTGACGCGGGTGAAAAGACAACATAAATTCAGTTGATGGATCTTTAAATTCAACCAGCGCAGAAAATGGGACGCGTATAAAAAATGGACGACCATCAAAAGTTAATTGAACCCCAAATTCTTTATCAGATACATTTAAATTGTTATATGAATATTGCAAAACAATTGTCATAGTGTCCGGATATCTTATCCTTAAAAAATCTGGTAACACAACCCCCGGCGCACGTGTTTTAAAAGTAATAAAAAATCCCGCATCATCACCCAATCCATTATATTGCGCATAAATAAGCGCTTCTTTAACAACAGACTTTAATGCGTTATCTAACAATTGTTGATAATCTATCTTATGCATCTTGTTTCTCCGCTATAACTATATTACTTATTGTTCCATCAACGCAAGTAACAAATAAAGCATTCGGGACATCTTTAAATGTTTCTGAATCAATACCTGTCGCCCAAACCTGGGCATCTGCTTCGTTTAAATCTTGGAATAATTTTGTGCGTGCATCTTTATCCAAATGTGCGGCCGCTTCATCTAATAAAATTATTGGATTGGCACCTGTTTTTATATGAATTAATTTAGCATGCGCCAATATCAAATCAATTAATATAGATTTTTGCTGACCCGTGGAAGTTATTTGGGCCGGCAAATTCAATTTTTTATTAAACACGCCAAAATCAGATTTATGAACACCGTCGATAACCATTTTATCGCCGGTTAATTCACGATTATTTTGCAAATATTCGAAATATTTATTTTCTGCTTTGGCCGCAGTATTTTCCAAAACCAATCTTTCAACATTACCATCAACAGATACAGCACCATTTTCAAAGAAATAATTTACTTCGGATGCATATCTTATACGTCCCGCCGCCACAGATACAGAAGTTGCCGCAATTTGTTTATCAATTGCATCTAACCAATTACTGTCTGCACCAGATTTTATTGCACCGGCACGTTCACTCATCAATTTATTAAGTCTTGCAATTCGTCCAATATGTGCGGGTTCAAAACTGGCGGCCAATCTGTCAAAAAAAGCCCGTCTGTCTGCCGCGGCTTCCATAAAAATTCTGTCTTCTTTCGGTGTTAACCAAACAATTCGTAATTTCTTTGCCAAATCAGATAATACCGCATTATCATTATCTATCTTTGCACGACGATTTGTATCACCAGGATTCAAAAACACACTTATATCACTTTCATCACCCAATGTTGCAAAAACAGAAAAACCACCGTCCCCACCAAAACGTGCCAGGGTTGGAATATCTGCGCCACGCAATCCACGTTCCCCGGAAAGTAACGACACCGCTTCCAAAACAGCGGTTTTACCAGCACCATTTAATCCTGTAATTATGATATTTTTTACGCCATCAATTTTGATTCGCGAACAAACATGATTTCTGAAATTAGTAAGAGTAATCTGATTTATCATTTTTAAAAGTGGAGGCCAGGGTCGGAATCGAACCGGCATCCAAGGATTTGCAGTCCTCTGCATAACCACTCTGCCACCTGGCCTTTCGCGTAAGACCATATTAGGCAAAAAAGAATCATATTTCAACATAAAAATGAACCTTTACCCAAATGAATTTGTTCCGATATTTTTTGGGTCAAAAAACAGGTATCTTTATATATTATGAGATACCTTTACGGGATTTTTTTGTGTTTTCCATTTTGTGCACACGCGTTTTCCGATTGTGCAACCATGCGTCATATTCCAAAACAAGAAATAACATTGATTGAGGTTATAGATTTGGGGCTTTGTCGCAACCCAAACACAGCCGCTGCATACGCATCTTTGCAATCTGCACGTTTCACCAAAAATGCCGCACATTCTTATTATTTACCATCCATTTCGGGCAGTGCCAGCGCACACCGTTCACACACAGAAGATGATGATTGGAATTATAATGCTTCACTTTCGGCATCTTATTTAATTTTCGATTTTGGGAAACGCGAATCAGATTTCGCACAAACATTGGCAACATATCGGGCTGCAGGATTTGATTACGACGAAACAATTCAAAATTTTATATATTCCATTGTTGGCGCATACTATGCATTATTAAATTCAGATGCAAATGTATTATCGGCAAAATCTGCATTAACTGTGGCAAAGACAGCAAAAGAAACCGCAGATAAAAAATATAAATCTGGTGCGGTCGCACGCGCTGATGTTTACAAAGCAGACACCACATTGGCATCATCAGAACTGGCATTAGAACGCGCAAAAAACAATCGTGAAATTGCAAAAGGTAATCTTTTAAATATCTTGTCTTTTTCAACAAACGAAAGCATTAAAATAAAAGATATGCCTGCTTCATTTGGCAGCACCGCTGAAAGTAAAAACATAGACGAATTAATTTCTGTTGCACGAAAACAAAGACCAGATTTATTAAAAGCGAAATCTCAAACAAATGCCGCATGGCATCGCCGCAACAGTGCTTTTTTAAAAAATTTACCATCAATTTCGGTTAATGCTTCCGTTGAAACAACCGATACAACCGTTGGCGGAATGTTTAAAGACATGACATTAAAAACACATGGCAGTATTGGTTTTTCTGCATCTATGCCTATATTCACAGGTTTTCTAAATTTTTATAATACACGTTCAGCCAGTGCAGATTACGAAAGCACAAAATACAACGAAGAAAACATTTCTAATAATGCTATGATGGATGTTTTTACTGCATATCAAAATTATAAAACCGCACAAAATGTTTTGATTCAAACAGAATCATTACTTAAATCAGCAACCGAAAACGAACGTGTTACATCTGGCATGTATAAAGTAGGGCGCGCAACAATGCTGGATTGGCAAACGGCCCAATCTGAATTGGCCAACGCACGCAATCAAAACAACAGTGCAAAATATGATTTATTTATAAAACGCGCAGCCGTTGCTTTGGCGATTGGTGATATAAAAAATGGCATCAAGGATAATAAATAATGGACAATGAAAAACCATCTTTTATAAAAAGATTATGGAACTATATTTGGCGCAACAAATGGTGGATTGGCGCATTAATCATAATTTTAATATTACTTTGTTGGTGGTTATGTCCGTTTAAATCTACAAAGAAAGAATACATCACAATGGATATAACACGTGGCGACATAACACAAAGTGTGACTGCCAGTGGTGAAATTCAACCCGTTAATACAATTAATGTTGGATCGCAAGTTTCTGGAACCATAGAAGACATTTTCGTTGATTATAATTCACATGTAAAAAAGGGCGATATTTTATTAAAAATCGAACCTTCTGTTTTACAATCAACCGTCGATGAAGCATTGGCATCACTTGATTCAATGAAATCAGAATTAAAATACGCGCAAAGCGAATATAACCGAAATAAATCTTTATACCAAGACGGTTTTATTTCACGCGCAGAAATGGAAAAATCACAAACACTTTACGAACAGGCACAACAGGCCGTTAACAAGGCACAATATGCATATGAACGCGCCGTAACAAATCTTGGGTACGCAACAATTACTTCACCTGTGGACGGAACCGTTATTTCAAGGAAAGTAGACAAAGGACAAACTGTGGCCGCATCTTTTCAAACACCAGACCTTTTTGAAATTGCCGAAGATTTATCCCAAATGCAAATTGAAACCGCTGTATCCGAAGCAGACATTGGCATGATAAAAGAAGGTATGCCTGTCACGTTTACTGTGGACGCATATCCAAATATGATATTCAAAGGCAACGTTCAACAAATACGATTATCACCAACAAATGTTTCAAATGTTGTCGTTTATACTGTTGTAATTAATGTTGATAACAGCGATTTAAAATTAATGCCGGGGATGACCGCTTTTGTGACGGTTGTTGTTGCAAATGCAAAAGACACATGGAAAACAAAAAATTCCAG
This sequence comes from uncultured Pseudomonadota bacterium, assembly GCA_902798205.1. GTDB lineage: Bacteria > Pseudomonadota > Alphaproteobacteria > Rs-D84 > Rs-D84 > Enterousia. Next base: position 111,197 of record CADBVV010000002.1, read on the forward strand.
TTTGTTAATACGCTCATATAAAAACATTATTGAAAACGTAAGTGATGATATTACACCAAAAACACACCTGGCGATTAAACGCGGTAAAGACATTATTTTTGTCCCATACAAACGCGGTATCACAACCCCAACAGAAACACAAATTATATCTGACGATTTAAAAGAAACGGACAAAATCGTTGTTGGTTTTACAGGTCAAACCACAACAAACAAAAGTTCTATGCGTCCACGAATGTAAAATGAAAAACGAAACAAATATTATTGTGTTAAATAAAATCAATAAAAGTTTTCCACTTAGCATTGGTGGAACACAACAAGTTTTGTTTGATATAAATTTTACAATAAAAAGTGGTGAATTTGTTTCAATTATGGGCCCAAGTGGTTCTGGTAAATCAACATGCATGAATATTATTGGTGCATTAGATGGCGCAACATCCGGCACATACGAATTATATGGCAAAGATATAAGCACAATGAGTGCGGACGATTTAGCAACCGTTCGTAATGAATACATTGGTTTTGTTTTTCAAAATTTTAATTTACTTACCAAACGAACTATTTTGGACAATGTAATGATGCCATTAATGTATCGTGGTTGGGTTATGAATGACAGAATAACACGTGCGCGCGAAATGTTGCGTCTTGTTGGGTTGGAAAAATTTGAAACTTATTTTCCAACACAATTATCGGGTGGAATGAAACAAAGGGTCGCGATAGCGCGCGCATTGGCCGGCAATCCAAAATTGATATTGGCAGACGAACCAACAGGTTCACTTGATTCCAAAATGGGTAATGAAATTTTAAAATTTTTTGAAAAATTAAACAAAGAAATGGGCATAACAATTATTATGATTACCCATGAATTTGAAATTGCACAATATTCACACCGAATTATACATATCTTTGATGGACGCGTCACTTATGATGGTCCTGTTCCAAAAAGCGAATTAACACTTTTAAAATCAGAAAAACAAAAATGACACTGGGTGATATATTAAAAGAATCTTGGATATCGATAAGCGGAAATAAATCAAGGTCGTTTCTGACGGTCCTTGGCATTATTATCGGTGTTATGGCACAATTGTCGTTCGCGCGGGCGCTGCACGAACTGGTGGTGTCAGAATGGGGAATCGACAAACACTGACATTAACAGATGCAAATCAAATAAAAAGATTAAATGATGTTACCTTCGTTGCGCCCGCCCAAATGGGGAATGCCCAGGTTATATATGGAAACAAAAATTGGTCAACCATGATTCTGGGAACATCACCAGATTATGCATCAATCCAAGACATAGATATAGAATACGGAACTTTCTTTGATGAAAATGCTGTTAAAAATGCATCTACATATGCAGTTATTGGCCCAGATACAGCTTTTGAATTAGGATTGCCCGAAAATCCAGTTGGGGAAATTATTCGTATTCAACACATGCCTTTTGTTATTGTTGGAATGATGCGCGCACGTGGTGATTCTGCATTTGGATCACAAGACGACATGATTATAATTCCGATAACAACACTTAAAAAACGATTACAGGGTTCAAAATTTCCAGATGCCGTCACAATGATTGCATTAAAAATATATAATGATTCTGATAACAATGTTGTTATTGAACAAATAACATCTCTTTTGCGTCAAAGACACAGATTAAAAGAAGATGATGAAGACGACTTTCAAATTACCGATATGAAACAAATTATGGAAACCATGGATACAGTTACTGGATATTTAAAATTATTATTGATTGCGATTGCTGCCGTATCTTTATTGGTTGGATCCATAGGCATTATGAATATGATGTTAACATCTGTTGCGGAAAGAACGCGCGAAATTGGTGTTCGCAAGGCAATCGGTGCACGCGAACGTATGATTATTATACAATTTTTATCTGAATCTGTGATGATATCTTTTATTGGGTCTATGATTGGATTGGTCCTGGGGGTTGGATTATCCCAGGGTGTTGGACGATTAATATTACACTACATCGTCCCGTTTTCAATTTGGCCGGTAATATTATCTGTTTCTGTTGCGATTGTTGTTGGATTGGCATCCGGTGTAATGCCGGCAATCAAAGCCGCAAAATTAAACCCAATAGACAGTTTAAGATACGAATAAAAACACCGGCGTTTGCCGGTGTTTTTTATTCTTTATTTTCTTCTGTTGTTTCTTTGGCTTCTTTTTCAGATTCCAAAAAATGTTCCAACCAATGATTATCTGTTTTTAATTGGCGAACATCAGAATTTCCCAACAATTTTTTCTGTAAAGGAATTGTTGTTTTGATTCCTTCGATAACAAATTCGTCCAATGCACGTTCTGCACGCATAATACATGCAGGTCTTGATTGTGCATGAACAATCAATTTTGCAATCATGGAATCATAAGTTGATGGAATTGTATAACCTGTATATGCCGCACTGTCCACACGCACCCCAAGTCCACCAGACGGTGCATACAATGTTATTTTGCCCGGATTTGGAATAAATGTTTCCGGATCTTCGGCATTTATACGAAATTCAATTGCATGTCCATGCGCGACCAAATTCGATTGTGTGTATCCCAATTTTTCACCGGCCGCAATACGAATCTGTTCACGAACCAAATCAATACCATAAACCATTTCGGTCACAGGATGTTCCACTTGCAATCTTGTATTCATTTCCAGGAAATAAAATTTACCGTCTTCGAACATAAATTCGAAAGTCCCGGCATTTGTATATTTCATTTTCTTGGCCGCAGCTTTGCAAACTTCAATCATATCATCGCGTTGTTTTTGCGTTAATATTGCCGCAGGGCATTCTTCCATAACCTTTTGGTTTTTACGTTGCAACGAACAATCGCGTTCACCAAAGATTACAACATTACCGTGTTTATCACCCAAAACCTGAAATTCAATATGACGTGGATGCAATAATAACTTTTCCATATAAAGCGTATCATCACCAAATGCTGACTTTGATTCAGCCTTTACAATCGGGAATGCTTCACGTAATTCGTTTGCATTATTTATTGCACGCATACCACGACCACCGCCACCTGCAGCAGCCTTTATCATCACTGGGTATCCGATTTTATCTGCCCAAACCAGCGCATCTTCGATATCGCGCAATGCGCCATCACTGCCCGGGACAATAGGCAAACCACATTTAATTGCCGTTTGTTTTGCATTAACTTTGTCACCCATTTTGCGAATCATATCGCTGCTTGGCCCAATCCAAACCAGGCCATGTTGTTCAACCTTGTCCACAAAGTCTGCACGTTCAGATAAAAAACCATATCCCGGATGAATAGCATCTGCATTTGTTAACAATGCAGCCGTTAATATCGCAGATTCATTTAAATAAGATTCACTGCTGGGTGCCGGCCCAATACATACAGATTCATCGGCCAATTTAACATGCATTGCATCCCTGTCAGCCGTTGAATAAACAGCAACAGTTCGTATACCCATATCACGACATGCGCGAATAACACGCAACGCAATTTCACCACGATTAGCGATTAAAACTTTTTTTATTTGTGGCATATCCACCCCGTTATTCTATGACAATAATAGGCGTATCAAATTCAACAGCCATACCATCTGTCACCAAAATTTCTTTGACCACACCATCAACATCCGATTTAATCGGATTGAAAGTTTTCATGGCTTCGACCAAAGCGACTGTATCACCAGCTTTAACTTCACTGCCAACCTTTACAAAAGGTTTAGCACCTGGTTCTGGGGCAAGGTACGCAACACCAACCATTGGTGATTTTAATACATGACCAGATATTTTATTTTCGCCATTTGACTTGTTTGATTGTGCAACAAATCCAACAGGGGCCGCAGCAACAGCCTGTTGTTTAGACAAATGAATATGTTTACGATATAAACCCAATAACAGTTGACGTTCCAGATCCAATTCTGTTATGCCCATTTCATCCATTAATTTGGACATATTTTCAACTGTTGACCTAAAAGAAGACATAATTATAAATCCTTTTTATTAATGCATATTATTTAAATTTTACCATATTGTATTTTTATGTCAAGGAACAGGATCATATCCACATCCACCACCCGGACGACATCGTGATATACGTTTTATTCCCAACCATGTTCCATGAATTAATCCATATTTTTCAATTGCCTGTTTTGTGTATTCACTGCACGTTGGCACAAATCTGCACGCCGCACGACCGCCAATAAATGGGGATATACATAATTGATAAAATCTTACCAGGTGACAGCCTGTGCGTGTAAAAAAATCGTTTTTCATTTTGAAATTTTCTTTAAAGAATCTGCCATTTTATTGCGTCCGATTTCGCGTGTACAATCTAAAATTGCCCCGCGCGCAATAAAAACATAATCAAAATTCGGCAACATTAAATCTTCGTTATACGCAATCCAATCACGCAACAGACGTTTTGCACGATTTCTTTGAACCGCCAATTTAAAAGTTCTTTTTGATGCAATAACACCATATCTGGCATCTGATTTTGCCATTGGTTTGGCTTTTACAATAAAATATTGCCCCATCACCGCAGGACAATCGTGCGGAACAATAAAATCTTTGTGATTACGTATTGTTTTTCGTTTCATGCCCGGAATTATACCAGAATATAAAGAAAATCAAATAAAAAAGCAAAATTTGCTATGTGTGCTTGATTTTTTAAAAGCCTGTTTTATAATGCGAACATTAAAGACAAGGGATTGAATAATGTATAATTGGTTATTAAAGTTTTTTTCCGCGGATATGGCAATAGATTTGGGTACCGCAAATACTTTGATTTACGTCAAGGGACGCGGTGTTGTTCTTAATGAACCATCTGTTGTTGCGGTCCAAGAAAACCGTCTGCAGGGACGCAAAGAAATATTGGCTGTTGGGGCAGAAGCAAAACAAATGTTTGGCCGTACACCTGGCACAATCAGCGCGGTTCGTCCATTGCGCGATGGTGTTATCGCAGACTTTGAAGTTGCAGAAGAAATGATTAAATACTTTATTCGCAAGGTTCATCAAAGAAATTTATTAACTGCACCACTTATTATTATTTGTGTACCTTCGTGTGCAACCCCTGTGGAAAGACGTGCTATCCAAGAAGCCGCTGATGCAGCCGGTGCACGCCGCGTTTATATCGTCGAAGAATCTACAGCGGCTGCTATTGGTGCGGGTCTGCCAATTGAAAAACCTTTGGGATCTATGGTTTTGGATATTGGCGGTGGAACAACAGAAGTTGCCGTTATGTCTTTGGGCGGAATCGTTTATTCAAATGCTGTCCGTACTGCCGGTGACCAAATGGATGAAGATATTATTGATTATGTCCGTAAAAATAAAAATTTGTTGATTGGTGAAAACACGGCCGAAGAAATCAAAAAGAAAATCGGTACTGCCATTATGCCAAAAGATAAAGCAAACGAATTATCAATGAAAATCAAAGGACGCGATTTGATGAGTGGCACACCACGCGAAACAATTGTCACAGAATCACAAATAGCAACTGCTTTATCACAAACAGTTTCGAAAATTGTAAGCACTGTTCATTTGGCATTGGAATCTACACCACCTGAATTGTCTGCCGATATTGCAGATTTGGGTATTGCCATGACTGGTGGCGGTTCACTTTTACGCGGTCTTGATGCCGCTATCCGTGCCGCAACTGGATTACCAGCATTTTTGGTAGATAACCCATTGGCATGCGTTGCATTGGGCAGTGGTAAAATGTTATCCAATATTGATAAAAGTAAACACATTTTACAAACCATGTATTAAAAACACCGGCGCAAGCCGGTTTTTTTATTGCAATCAAGATTTTTACTGTTATAATCACTTTGCTTTGGGTGGTTAGCTCAGTTGGCTAGAGCGTCACGTTGACATCGTGGAGGTCGTTGGTTCGAGCCCAATACCACCCACCAGAATTAAAAATGACGCCCATAATGTGGGCGTTTATTTATAAATAAAAAGGGTGGCATACATGGCAAAAAAATATCTTATTACATCTGCATTACCATATGTGAATAACAATTTACATATTGGGCATTTGATTGGCTGTTTATTACCAAGTGATGTTTATGCACGTTTTTGTCGCGCAATGGGCCGAGATGTTTTGTTTGTATGCGGTTCTGATGAACATGGAACAACATCAGAAATCGGCGCCCGCAAAGAAAATTTATCTATCGAAGAATACGTCGATAAATATCGTGCAAAACATGCACAATCTGTGAAAGATTTTAATTTGTCATTTGATTTGTTTGGGCGCACACATACCGAATTACAAGAAAAACTGATTCATGATTTATTTAATCGTCTTGATGAACAAGGTTTGATAGAAGAAAAAACATCTATGCAACCATATTCTGTTAATGAAAAAAGATTTTTAGCAGACAGATACGTTATTGGAACATGTCCAAAATGCGGTTATGAAAAAGCATACGGAAACGAATGTGAAAAATGTGGTGCTTCACTTGAACCATCTGATTTGATTAACCCGCACAGTGCCGAAGATCCAAATTCGCCAGTTGAAATGCGTGAAACAAAACACCTGTATTTCAAATTAAGCGAAATGTCCGACAAATTAAGACAATGGATAAATTCACGTCAGGGTTGGCCAAAAACAGCAACTGCTATTGCTAATAAATGGTTAGACGAAGGATTACATGACGCACCTATTACACGCGATTTAAAATGGGGAATACCTGTAAACAAACCAGGATTTGAAGACAAAGTATTTTATGTTTGGTTCGATGCACCATGGGGTTATGTTTCTATATCCCAGGCCGCAAATAAAGATTGGGAATCTTGGTGGAAAAATCCAGATTGTCATTACACTCAATTTATGGGCAAAGATAATGTATCTTTCCATGCCGTGTTTTTCCCATCACAAGAATTAGCAATGAATGATAATTGGAAAACAGTTGATGTTTTGAAAGCCGTTAATTTTATGAATTTCAACGGTGCAAAAATATCTAAATCATCAGGAAACGGGATATTCTTGGTTGATGCTATAAATGACGCACCATCTGATACATGGAGATATGCTTTGTTGGCATCTGCACCTGAAACAGATGATACAGATTTCACAATAGATCGTTTTGCAGATATTGTTAACAAAGATTTGAACGGAATGTTGGGTAATTTTGTTTCACGTGTTTGTAAATTATCAAATAAAAACTTTGGTAATATTGTTCCAAAATCTGGTGAATTAGACACCGAATTAAAATCAAGAATTGATGAAAAATTATCTGAATTAACAGACGCACTTGAAAAATGCGAATTGCGTGCATCTGTATTTGCATTGCGCGGTCTTTGGGCGATTGGTAATGAATATATGACAGAAAAAGAACCATGGGCATTAGTTAAAAATGGCGATATGGACGCGGCACAACACGTGTTAAACAACTGTTTTCAATTGATTGATTTTTATGCACGTGTGTCACAACCATTTATTCCAGATACCGCTGAAAAAATGAAAAATATTTTTGCAGACAAACATGATTTATCATGGCCAAATGAATTCGAAAGACGCGTTAAAGATGGCACAGAATTCACAATCCCTGAAAATCTGTTTGAAAAAATAGACGAAGATATGGTTAAAACATTAACAGAAAAATATTCATCTAAAAAAACACCTCAATTAAAAGTTGTAAAAATTGTTGATGTAAAAAATCATCCACAACGCGAAGATTTACACGTTGTCACAATAAATGATGGATTGCAAGATTACAGTGTCGTTTGTGGTGCACAAAATGTAAAAAAAGATATGTTGGCGGTATTTGCACCAATCGGGGCAATTGTACCAAAAACAAACAAACCAATTAAACCACGTAATGTTGCCGGTATTGAATCTATGGGTATGTTATGTTCGCCATTTGAATTAAATATTTCAGAAGACGATTCTGGTTTGTATGAAATAACCGACGAATCCAAACTAGGGCAAGAATTTTAATGGAAGCAGAACACACAAAATCTTACCGCACAAAACCAACTATACACAAAGTGAATATTTTTCACCTTGGAACTTCATATAGATTTTTACATGTTTCATGCGAAGATTGCAAACTTCAACATAAATGTCATAATATAAAACATAAACGTGAAATTTGTACAGTTGCACACAACACTGAAAAACTTTTAATAAATTTTACACGTGGCAGGGTGGCAAGTTTTATATCCGATGATTTTTACATACTCGCCAAAAACAGCGAACAAGAAGAATTGAAAGAAATTTTTAAATTCTTGCGAATGAAATATATAAAGAAAAATGCCAGGTAATAAACTGATTTTAATGTCTTGTTGTGCACCATGTTCATGTGGTGCAATTAAACAATTGGCAGATGGCGAAATCGAAAACATAGACGATTTTATCGTTATGTTTTTTAACCCTAATATTTTCCCAGAAACCGAATATCATAAACGCCTTAACGAACAAATAAAATATTGTGAAAAATTGGGCGTTAAATACGTTGTTGGCGATTACGATCACGATGATTGGCGCAGATCCGTAAAAGGACTTGAAAACGAACCAGAACGCGGTGCGCGTTGCAGTAAGTGTTTCGCATATCGTTTTTGCTATGCACGCGAATACGCAAAAAAGCATGGGTTTAATGCAATTGCATCTGTATTTGGGGTATCGCGTTTCAAAGATCAGAATCAGGTTGATTGTGCCGGTGAACAATCATGTGGCGAAATAAAATATTTACCAATCAAATGGAACGAAGAATTGCGCAATAAAATCAATCATGAAACTGATTTTTATCGTCAAAAATATTGCGGTTGCGAATTTTCCATGCGTAAATGATAATCGGTTGATTTTTGCTTTTAATTTCCTATAATTTTATTGATATATAACAAAAGGACAAATATGTCATCGATTTATGTATTTCCGGGCCAGGGCGCACAAGCTGTTGGTATGGGAAAAGATTTATATGAAAATAACGCCGATGCGCGCGCTGTATTTGATGAAATGGATAGGGTACTTGGCGAAAAATTATCAGACATTATTTTTAATGGTCCAATTGAAACTTTGACTTTAACTGCAAATGTTCAACCGGCGATTTTGGCAACATCTATCGCAATGTATCGCGCGGGAAATTATCCAACACCTGATTATGTTGCGGGACATTCATTGGGTGAATATACTGCATTATGCGCCGCTGGTGCTATATCTTTGGCGGACGCGATAAAATTGGTTCGCCTGCGCGGTGAATCTATGCAAAACGCAGTGCCGGCTGGTCAGGGCGCAATGGCTGTGATTTTGGGTTTGGAATTTGATGAATTGAAAAAGGTATGTGAAAAGGCTGAATCAGAAACAGGTGGCGTATGTGATATCGCAAATGATAATTGTCCGGGACAAATTGTTATATCTGGGGCAAATAACGCAATTGAACGTGCAATGGAACTGGCAAAAGAAAATGGTGCAAAACGCGCAATGAAATTGGCTTTATCTGTGCCACCACATTCACGTTTAATGGAACCCGTGGTTGCGGTTATGAAAAAAGCATTGGACGAAGTTGAAATAAAAACACCGATTATCCCAATCATTTCAAATAAAACCTGCAAACCAATGACAGATGTTAACGAAATCAAGGACGCATTATTATATCAAATAACACATGGTGTTCGTTGGCGTGAAAGTGTTCTGGAAATGGTAAATCTGGGAATTGATGATTTAACAGAAATTGGTCCAGGCGAAGCCTTGATTGGTATGACAAAACGCACAACAGATAAAATAAACGCACATAAATAAGGGGATGAATCATGTTTGAATTAAAAGATAAAGTTGTTTTAATTACTGGTGCAACCGGTGGCATTGGTGGTGCAATTGCACAACAAATGAAAAATGCAGGCGCAACCGTTGTTGTGACCGGACGTAATTTGGAAAAATTATCATCTTTTGATGATTCTTTCATAAAAATTCAATCTGATTTATCAACTGACGGTGCCGCAGAAAAATTAATTGCCGACACAATTGAAAAAGCAGGTCGCATTGATGTTTTAATTAATAATGCCGGAATTACTGCAGATACACTTATGATGCGTATGAGTGATGAACAATTCGATAATGTTTTGAATACTAATTTACGTGCAACATTTAAAATGTGTCGCGCCGTTATTATGCCAATGATGAAACAACGTTTTGGTCGTATTATAAATATGGCGTCTATTATCGGTACAATTGGTGGCGCAGGTCAGGCTAATTATGCCGCAAGTAAGGGTGGAATTATCGCAATGACAAAATCTATTGCCGCCGAAGTTGCATCACGCGGAATCACCGCAAACGCAATTGCACCGGGCTTTATCAAAACACCAATGACAGATGTTTTACCAGAAGAATTAAAAGCTAAATATTTGGAACAAATACCAGCAGGTCGTTTTGGCGAACCAATTGATATTGCAAACGCATGTGTATTCTTGGCCAGTGACGAAGCGTCATACATCAACGGTCAAACAATTCATGTAAACGGCGGAATGGGAAGATTTTAATCAAATGCAAAATTACGATGTGATTGTTATTGGTGGTGGACATGCCGGGACCGAGGCCGCAGCGGCATCTGCACGTCGTGGTGCAAAAACCTTGCTTTTGACAATGCGCGAAAGCGATATTGGTGCAATGTCTTGCAATCCGTCCATCGGCGGTCCGGGAAAATCACAAATGGTTGCTGAAATGTCTGTGTTCGGTGGTGTTATGCCAAATGCCGCAGACAGCGCCGGTATTCATTGGCGAACATTAAATGCAACGCATGGTGCCGCAACACAGGCCCTGCGTGCACAAATAGACCGTAATTTTTACCATGATGCGGTTATGAAAATTTTAAAATCTACCCAGAATTTAGATGTCGTTTTTGACAAGGTTGAAAAACTGGATTTACAAAATAAAACAATAAACGATAAATACATCGCAAAATCTATTGTGTTAACAACCGGAACTTTCTTGGGTGGGTTGGTCACACGTGGAAATGAAAAAATTGAATCTGGTCGTTTAATGGATAATGGCGAATATCAGGAAAATGATAATCATATTTCAAATGTGTTACGTGAAAATGGTTTTGAATTATTAAGATTAAAAACAGGAACCCCAGCACGTATATATCGCGACAGTATTGATTTTTCTGTTTGTGAATTACAACCGGGCGACACACCACATGATTGGTTTGGTTTGGGTGATAAAAACAACACAATAAACGATACTTGTTTTATCACACACACGAACGAAGAAACGCATCAAATAATTCGTGATAATATTAAAAACGCACCAATGTATAATGGTGATATTCGCGGTCTGGGGCCACGTTATTGTCCGTCGCTTGAAGATAAAGTTATGCGTTTCCCAGAACATAAAACACATCATGTATTCCTTGAACCCGAAGGTTATAACAGTGATTTAATATATCCAAATGGAATATCAACCAGTTTTGGTGCAGATGTCCAAGATAAATGGATACGCACAATTCCGGGCCTGGAAAACGCACGTATTGCACGATACGGATACGCAATTGAATATGATGCAATTGATGCGCGCAAATTAAAATCTACATTGGAATCAAAAGATATCAATGGATTATTTTTTGCCGGTCAAATCAATGGAACATCCGGATATGAAGAAGCAGCCGCCCAGGGTTTAATTGCCGGTGCCAATGCGGCCGCATATGCATTAAATATCGAACCTTTAATCATCGACAGAACAAATTCTATGATTGGTGTTTTGATTGATGATATAACAACATTGGGCGTTGATGAACCATACCGTATGTTTACTTCGCGCGCAGAATACAGACTTAATTTACGTGCAGATAATGCAATATTAAGATTGGGCGATATGTCGGAAAAATTGGGCTTGATATCGCACGAATTACACGAACAAATTTTAAATATGCGCGAATCTGTTGCAATTGAAAACGATAAATTTTATGCAGGATATATACAAAGAAACGAACGCGAAATTGCAAATTATAAAAAAGATTCTATGTTAAAAATACCAAACGATTTTGACTATCAATCTTTATCAGGACTAACGAACGAATTGGTTGAAAAAATGACCAAAACGCGTCCTGAAAACATTGCGGTATTATCACGAATCCCGGGCATGACACCGGCCGGCATAATGGTCGTTTTGCGTAAAATAAAAAGTGGAAAAAAATAAAAATATATACTAATATCCCCATATCGCCGGAATAGCTCAGTTGGTAGAGCATCTCATTCGTAATGAGGGGGTCGCAAGTTCAAGTCTTGTTTCCGGCACCATCATAAAAAAACACCGGCATTTGCCGGTGTTTTTTATATCTTTTTATCTTTCGCATTACACCATTTGGCAACTGGACAATGTTCACAATCTGGACGCAGGGCCTTGCAAGTATAACGTCCATGTAAAACCATTACATGATTTACAATTGGGTGATATTTAGATGGAATAATTTTAATCAGTTTTTCTTCGACTTTTTCTGGTGTATTTTCTTTTTCACCAACCCAGCCATATCGATGTGCATTACGGAACACATGTGTATCAACGCCTATATTTGGTGCATTCCATAAAACATTCATAACAACATTGGCGGTCTTTTGACCGATACCGCCTAATTTCATAAGTTCATTTCTGTTATGATATTTTTGTGGAAATTTATAATTCAAATCATCACTGTTTTCGCCATGCAATTGTGATGCTAATTTTATAATACTGGTTGCCTTGTTATTAAAGAAAGAAATAACACGAATATGTTCTTTAAGTCCGTCCAGCCCCAATTTCAACATTTTATCCGGGGTTGGTGCAATCTTGAAAAGTTCCGGGGTTACTTCGTTGACTTTTTTATCAGTTGCCTGGGCCGACAAAATAACAGCCACCGCAAAAGTAAATTCATTTGTCGAATATAATTCAGACCGGATATTCATATTCAATGTCCGTGGAACATTTTCAAAATAAATATCCGGTGTAAGAGTTATGTTCGATTTAGCCATTTACTTTTTCAATATTGATTGCGAAATTATAATCTTCGATTTGCTTTTCAAATTGATTGGCATCGCCCATTTCCATTTCAACAATCAAGGCATCATGCATTATGCGTTTTTTGTGTGCTTCGATTGCGTTAGACAATGCAACATCGGCAGTATATGTCAATTTGATTCTGTCTGAAACATCCAGGTTTGCAGCCTTGCGCGAATCTTGGATAAAACGCAATGCGTCGTTTACCAATCCTTCGGCAATTAATTCACCATTGATTTCGGTATTCAAAACAACAACCGCCGTATTATCAGACAATGCGGCACCCGTAACACCATCTTTTACGGTTAAACGGTTTTCGAATTCGTCAGCATTTAATACATATTCGCCAACAACCAATTTATCACCATCAATTGTGTATTCGCCACGTTTAACGGCCGGGATAATATCTTTCAAAGCACCGCCCAAACGCGAACCAATTTTTGGTGTGATTAAATATACAAAACTGTCTGCAACACTGTGAATATCATCTATGAATTTGACTTCTTTTACATTTAATTCGTCCGCAATAATATCTGCATAGTCAAACATTTCAACACCGGCAATTGTAGCATCTTGAAGTGGCAAACGATTACGCAATTTATATTGTTCACGCAATTGTTTTCCGGTTGATACAATCATTTGAACACGACGCATATCGTCCAATATTTTTGTATCTGTGTTTCCAGCCGTTGGCCAATCTTGTAAATGTACAGATTCATCGCCAGTTAAATTTTTATAAATATATTCACTGATAAACGGTGCAAAAGGTGCCAAACATTTTACAAATGTTTTTAATACATAATGTAATGTTTCAAACGCACTGACATCTTCGTCCCAGAATCTGTCGCGATTACGACGAATGTACCAGTTGTTTAATATATCCAGGAATCTAACAAATTCTTTGACCGCAACATCTGGTTTATATTCATCCAGCGCACCTGTTGTTGTTTTTATCAATTCGTTTAATTCAGCCAAAATATATTTATCCAACAAATTGTCAGAATCAGGATCTTTTTCAACAGTGATATTCCCTGCGTTCGCATATAAAGTAAAGAAATGATACGCATTCCAAAGTGGTGTTAAAATTGTTTTAATTGTGTCGTTAAATACAACACCTTCTTTATCAACACCAACACCTTCGGCTTTCATAAAATTACTGCCTTGGATAAACAAACGTATTGCATCTGCGCCATATTTTTCAATTTGTTCACTTGGGTCAACAAAGTTATGTAATGATTTAGAAAACTTTCTTTTTTGTTCATCCAAAATCATACCGTTCGCAGACACTGTCTTGAATGCAGGTTTATCAAACAATGCAACCGCCATTATCATCAAAGAATAAAACCATCCACGTGTTTGATCTTGACCTTCGATAATATAATCGGCTGGGAAATTCTTTTTGAATTTATCTGCATTTTCAAATGGGTAATGCAATTGTGCAAATGGCATGGATCCACTTTCAAACCAACAATCTAAAACGTCCGTTATACGATGCCATCCGTCTTTAGTCAGTGCATCCAATGTTGGACGATGCAAATCATCGATTTTTACACCAAAGAAATCTTCCAATTCTTTAATTGAACCAAAGATTTTATATTCACCGTCTTTTTCCCAAATTGGTAACGGAACACCCCAAAATCTGTTTCTTGAAATACCCCATTCACGTGCATTTGAAATCCACGCCATAAAACGATTACCCGCACTGGTCCATGTTGTTTCATTTTTGGTTATTTCAACCAAGCGTTCACGAATTTTTGGAACATCAATATACCATGCATCTGTTGCACGATAAATCAGTTTTTCATGACTGCGTGGACCAAATGGATAACTGTGTTTATGTTGATCTTTTTTGACCAAAATTTCATTTTGTTTCAACCAATCAATAATTTTCGGGTTGGCTTCAAATATATTTTGACCCGCCCAATCTTTAACCGACGAATCAAAATTACCATAATTATCAACATTTAAAATTACCGGAAATTTTGGATCCAAAGCCTTGGCCGCCCAATAGTCATCTTCGCCATAGGCCGGTGCAATATGAACAATACCGGTACCATCGCCATCGCTTACATAATCGGCGGCAATTATTTGATGAAGCAAAGCATCACTGTTTTCATAATAATTAAATATTGGTTTATAATGAATACCAACCAAATCTTTACCCAATACCGTTCCAATATTTTCAGATTCACCGAAAACTTTTTCATATGCTTTTAAACGTGATGCAGCCAAAACATAAACATGACCATCATTGTGACGCATACGAACATATTCCATATCTGGATTTACAGCCAATGCAGAATTCGCAGGTAATGTCCATGGCGTTGTTGTCCACGCAATTGCACGATCACCATTTTCCAATTCAAACCAAACAGTTACAGTATCATCAACAATATCTTGGTATTCACTGGACGCTTCACTGTTTGATAAAACAGTTCCCAATTTCCAATCATATGGATTAACCTTGAAATCTTTATAAAGCAAACCTTTGTCGTATAACTGTTTCAACGCCCAGATAACAGATTCCATATAATTTTTATCCATGGTGCGATAACCAAAATTATCGCCACCATCAACCCAACGGCCAATACGTTCAATATAACGCAACCATTCGTTAGTATATGTCATAACGTCAGAGCGACACATATCACAAAACGCGGCAATTCCGTTATCTGCAACAATATCTTTTGCTGATTTTCCCTGTTTCTTTTCAACACTGTTTTCGGCTGGCAAGCCATGACAATCCCAGCCCAGTTCACGAACAACATGTTTTCCGCGCATTGTTTGAAAACGCGAAACCATATCTTTAATCGCAGAAACCCCCAAATGCCCCCAATGTGGCAAACCATTTCCAAATGGTGGGCCATCATAAAAATTAAAAGGTTCGCCCATTTTGGTTTTATTCAAAGATTTATGAAAAGTATCATCTTCACGCCAAAATTGCAGCACATTGTGTTCAATTTCTGAAAAATTAGCCTTTGGTTCTGTTTTTTTATACGACATGTTTTTGCCTTTTTATATTAAAAATGGCGCCATACGCGCCCCGGGCATTGCCAAAGCGCAGTGCCATTTATTTAATAATAATTATTGTGTTTATTTTCATGCCCTTATTTATACAATGAATATATCCAAAAATCAAGTTTTTGATACTATTATATATTTGACAAACTTCTTGACTTGTCAAAATTACTATATATAATACAAGCGACAAAAAATAAAAAAGGTTATAAATGATACACAAAACAAGTAAAAAATGTGGTGAAATTATTGACGCGATTTTGACCGATGACATCAGTTCTACACCAGTAACTTCTATTACAGATCAAATGTATCTTATTGGCGATGGAAAAGCCTTTGTAACAGTTCAATGCGACAAAAAAGGCAGAGAAACCCTGGTATTCTGTATAAAACACATTAAAAACGCCACAAAATACATTAAAATAGAAGAACCCGAAGAAGCGAAACTTGTTAGCAATGCTTGCAAATTAAGACTTGCGGCTTTCTTGCGCGAACAAGCAAAAATCGAAAAAATCAAACATCGTTTTGAAACAACAAGGTAGAATAGCAATGATTGTTAACAAAGATACAAAATTTACAACTCGCGACAAAGCCAAAGAAATGGCAATGTATATTGCAGGGTGTCCTGAAACAGAATTAAACATTGAAAACACACCAGAGTTTTTACCAAACGGTGTAGCCGTTGTAAAAACTTTTATATATAAAAACAATTTAACGCAAATCAAATACAACAAATGGATTGTTGAAGGCATAGAATTAGCATCCCAAATGAAATTACCTGGATATGAAAAACATGACAAATTGGTCCAAGGTTCTTCCGTTCGCGTACTTGCAAAACAATTTAATCATATATTTAATTTTTATAATCAAGATGCCAAAGATATTATTGAAGCATGCGAACAAAACCGTTTACAACAGATATTACAAATAACAAATAATTTACAAAGATAAAAAAAATACCGGCAAATGCCGGTATTTTTTTATTTCATTATGCACGCAACTTTGCGCCACATTTATTTTCTATATTTTTTATCACTTTATCTTGTATATCCAACAATTCTTTATCAGACATATTATGATCTGGATAAATTGTAATTGTGAACGCAATTGATTTTTGACCATTTCCCATATCAAATGCATCGAATATAACTACATCAGATATACCTGAATCTGCAGCCATTGCAGCAGCAATGATTTTTTGTGATTCAAAATTAGAATCTACAACAAAAGCAAAATCACGTTTGATTGGCATAAAATCAGTCATCGGTATCTTTTTATATTTTGGATTTTTTGGTAAATCATCAATATTATTCACTATACCAACAAATACTTTTGATTTTATATGCAATTGCTTTGCAACACTTGGGTGTAATTGTCCAAATTCAGCCAATACTTTTTTACCTTGAACAATTTTTCCATAAACGTATGGATGTGCCCAAAGTGGTGCATTTGTTGTATCTATGGTATATTTTTGCGCACCAAGTAATGATACCAAATCAGCCTTTACATCAAACACATCAATATCACGATTGTGTTTTTGCCAATGTCTAGGCGATGTTTCACCACTGCGAACTATACAAATAGCTGTATGTTGTTCACCCGGCATATCACCATCGAATACTGTGCCAAGTTCGAACATGTTTATATCTGCGAAACCGCGTTTTTCATTATTAGCAACAGCAATCAACAAATTTCCCAACAAACCATTTCTGGCCGTATCCAAATCATTAACAATTGGATTTGCAATTTTAATTATTGGTTTATCTGTTAATAAACTTTCAACCTTTGAATTACCGAAACCAAAAGTGACCGCTTCATTTAATCCACGATTTGCCAATTTTTGTTTTAATTCCAAATTCATATCGTTATGAACGGCCGTAATTGTATTTTGTGGCATTTCTTTCAAACCGATTTTATCATAGCCATAAATACGAACCAATTCAGAAACTATGTTTTCAGGAATTACTATATCAACCCTTTGTGATGTTGGTGTAATAACCCAATTGCCTTTTTTATCTTCTTTAATATCAAAATGCAATTTTTTCAAAATTTCTTTTTGGGTTTTTGAATCAATTTGAATACCCGTCTTTTGTTCCAACAATTTTGGATTATAAACCACAGATTCTGGCGTATAGGACAAACGACCCGCGCCACCAACATTTACAATTTTACCACCACAGGTATCCATTATGATTTTTGCCGCTTTTGATAAAGCACGCAATGTTCCATCTGGATCTATGCCACGTTCATATCTGTATGAAGAATCTGTTGATACACCATGTCTTTTTGCAGATTTACGAACAGACACCGGATTAAAGTACGCAGATTCCAATATAATATTTTGTGTTTTATCTGTGGTCATGCCGCGCGCACCACCAACAACACCAGCCAAAGCCAAAATACCCGCATCATCAGTGATTACCAAATCTTTATCACACAATTCGTGTTCGTTTCCGAACAGGTCTGTGAATTTTTCCCCGGCTTTTGCCATACGAACAGTTATATCACCAACAATTTCATTGGCATCAAAACAATGCATTGGTTGTGCCAAATCATAACAAATATAATTTGTTGCATCTATCGGTGCGTTCTTTGGGTTTATTCCGGCAGATAATAAACAATTTTGAATTGTCTTATTTGACGGTGCATTTTTTATTCCATGAATTTCACAGAAACGATATGTTGGACATGCATCTTCAGCAACCAAATTAACTTTACGTGTTCCTTTGACATCTTTTAATTCTATGATTTTTTCATCAACAAATTCACCCGCATCCGCCGCAGATAAATCCAGCGCAATACCACGCACAGACAAATAATCAGGACGGTTTGGTGTAATAGATGTTTCAAGTACTGCAGAACCAGAACCCGCCAACGCTGATATCGGTTGACCGATCGTTTCAGATTTTTCATTTAATTCGATAATACCACTGTGATCATCACCAATACCCAATTCTTTTGCGCTGCACATCATACCATTTGATTCAACACCGCGTAATTTTCCAGGTTCGATAACCATATCGCCAATTTTACACCCTGGTAATGCCAGCGCAGAAACCAAACCTTCGCGGGCATTTGGTGCACCACATACAACCTGACGCAATTTACCAGTTCCGTCATCTACCTTTAAAACATGTAAATGATCAGAATTTTCATGTGGTTTGCATTCTACAATTTTTGCAGCAATCGGCAAAACAGGATTATATAAATCTTCTACTTCCAATCCAATGGCTGTCAATTTATCAGCAATTTGTTCTGGGGTTAAATCTGTTTTTAAATATTGTTTTAACCAATTAATAGACCATTTCATTTTATAACCCCTTTATTAAAAACCACTGTTTTTCAACCAACGAATATCGCCATCATAGAATTTTCGCAAATCGTTCAAGCCGTATTTAATCATAGCCATACGATCCCACCCAAAACCAAATGCAAAGCCCTGATATTCATTTGGGTCTATGTTGCAATTTTTCAAAACATTTGGATGCACCATACCTGCACCACCCATTTCAAGCCACTTATCACCCCATTTCATATCAAATTCAACAGAAGGTTCTGTGAATGGGAAATAAGATGGACGAATACGAATTTCAATATCGCGTTCAAAGAATTTTGAAAGCATCGAACGCAATGTCCCGATTAAATCAGACATTGTTATATTCTTGTCCACATATAAACCTTCCATTTGACCAAACATACAAGAATGTGTTGCATCTAATTCTTTACGATAAGTAGAACCGATGGCAAAAATTTTTATAGGCGCACCATGTTTTTCCATTGCACGAATTTGAATTGCAGATGTCTGTGTTCGCATTACATTGCCATTTTCCAAAAAGAATGTATCTTGCATATCACGGGCAGGGTGATATTCCGGGGTATTCAAAGCCGTAAAATTATGCCAATCGTCTTCGATTTCTGGACCTGTCCAAAGTGTAAAACCAAAAGATTCCATAATTGCAGACAATTCTTTTAAACTTTGTGTTAACGGATGTAATGTTCCACGATTTTCAGGTTCATTATCCAATGTCACATCAACATATTCTGTGGCCAACTTTGCATTTAATGCCGCATTTTCCAATTCTGTCTGTTTTTCTTTAAACAATTGACGCAATTCGGCATTTTCTGTATTAACAACCACCCTTTCTTCATTAGAAAGTGTTGCCATTGTCTTTAATTTTGCAGTCATTGTGCCATTTTTACCAAAAGTATCTGTGTACAAAGCCTGTAATTCTTCAAGTGACGATGCGTTTTTAATTTTATCTTTCATTTTTACCCCGTTTATAAAAAGAATAAGACCGTATCTCTACGGCCTTAATTTTAACAAAACAAAACCCTTGCCGTAAAGCGTTATTTCGCAGATCCGGCAATAAATCGTTTTGCAGTTTCAATCAATGTTTCAAAGTTTTTATCAGCATCGTATGCCATTTGGGCCAAAACTTTGCGGTCCAATGTAATACCTGCTTTCTTTAAACCATTCATGAACTGGCTGTATGTCAAACCATTTGAACGAACAGCTGCATTGATACGAACAATCCACAAGGAACGAAAATCACGTTTCTTTTGACGACGATCGCGATATGCATATTGTCCAGCTTTTTCGGTTTTTTCACGAGCAGCACGATATGTTGAATGATGACGGCCCAAATAACCTTTGGCACGTTCAAGTATCTTATTGTGTTTTTGTTTAACGGTTGTTCCGCGTTTTACTCTTGCCATAATGTGCCCCCTTTATTATTTCAAACCGTATGGAGCCAAGATTTTAGCCTGACCCACCATGTTTTCGTTCAAATACTGTGGTTTTGCCCCGGCTTTGTTAGCACGTTTGGACTTATGCAACAAGCATTTGTGATGAGAGTTTCTGGCAACACGGATTTTACCGCTTGCAGTCATAGACGCACGTTTTTTCAAGTACGATTTTGTTTTCATTTTTGGCATTTTTTATCCTTTTAGTTATACCCTTATGGCAATGCCTTTGCCATTTCGGTTGGCTTTATTTTGACATATAAAAAAGAAAAATCAAGTTTTTATTGAATATTGATTCTTTTGCGTTTAAAGTTGTCCGTATGACCAAGGACAAATTATCTTATAAATTAATGCGTATTATAAAATCTTCCGTTGCGGCGGCTGCGGTCCCTGTGTTCATAATATATATAATGATAGCAAAACCAGATTATACCATTATGAATGGGTTGGCCCATATAGTGTTGCCTGTGGCACACGGAATTGGTTCTGTTATAACTTGGCCAATACGTGTTATCGGTCAGAGCGCAAATTGGATAAAAGAAACATCTAATTTACGCACAGAAAATGAAAAATTACGTCTTCGTTTGGACGAAGCATTGGCAAATAAATCTATGTGTGATATTGCTATCCAAGAAAACAAGAAGCTTGAACACGAAATCAATGTAAAAAAAGCGTCCCCTTATAAAACAGTTATTGCAGATATACAATTTGATGATTCTGTGTTTCATCATAATACTTTCCTTGTAAATCGTGGCAAAAAAGATGGATTAACCCGTGGTATGGTTGCGGTATCATTTGATAACAGATTGGTTGGAACAATCACAGATTGTGGGTCCGAATTTTGTCGTGTTCGCGCCCTTACAGATGCAGATACAAATATTGCAATCAGAATTTCTGGGTCTGATGTTTCTGGATTTTTACAGGGCAATGGAAAATCAAACGCGTCTATTGGGTTCTTTAACGACACCCAATTTGTTGGACGCAAGGGATTAAAAGTTATAACCAGCAATATCAGTGGTATTTTACCATCTGGAATATATATTGGGGATATGTTGGATGAAAAAACTGTCGATGTTTTGCGTCCAAACGAAATATCACGCGTTATGGTATTACAATTTAATGATGTGGGTTCTTATAAATAATGTATAAAATTGTGCCGATTTTAAAACAATTGATGCCATTTATTATGACATTGTTTTTGTGGCGCTTGTCGGTATATTTTTGGAATCCGGCCGGAATATTGTGTTTAATACCAATATTTTATTATACTTTCGTTCGTCCGGTTAATTATTTTGCAATATTCGCACTGATTTTTTGTTTTTTGATTGATTATCGTTGTAATTTACCACTTTTTTGGACATCGCTTTTTTGTTTATTTTATGCGATAAACGGTTTCCAAAATTACACAGATTTTCAACACACAAACAATAATGCAATTTATGCATTTATGGTGTTTATTGGTATTGGTATTTTTCTTTTGATACTTTTCGGTTTTTCATGGACAAATTTAATTAATAATTTATGGTTATTTATATGGTTAAGTATTTTATATACACCAATAACAGCGTTAGATAATTGGGCAAAATCATGATAGATACAGAAGTAGCACGCACTTTTGACAGACGCAGCGCACTGTTTTTAACAGGTGGTGCGGTTCTTACTTCTGTTTTAATTTTGCGTATGCTTCAAATGCAAATTTTTGAACACAAAGAATACAGTCGTAAAAGTGAAAATAATTCTTTCCGTGTTCAAATCACAATGCCAAAACGCGGTAATATATTATCAGAATCAGGCAGTATTATTTCACGAGATACACCAATATATCGAATATATTTTATTCCAGAAGAAACAGACAATATAAATGAAGTCATTGAAACAGTAACCGCTGAATTAAAATTGCGTCAAAAAACTGTCGACAGAATTTGGCGCAACATAAAAAAACAGCAAAAATTTCAACCTGTGTTAATAACAGAAAACACTAATTGGAACACACTTGCTAAATTATCGGCAAAAAATATTCCGGGTATTCATATTGGAAATGGTTTTTCGCGTGTGTATGAAATGGGGCCGGCTGGTGCCCAGGTTTTTGGTTATGTTGGCGCGCCGAAAAAATCTGTTCCAAATAATCCATTTTTTTCAACAGGTATAAATGGTCTTGAAAAAAGATACAATACTGAAATGGCCGGAACGCCGGGACAAACAGTATTAATGACAAATGCTGTTGGAAGAATAACAGGCGAAGATAAAACACAATTTATTCCACCAATTGTTGGCAAAGATATAAAAACAACAATAAAAGAAAATGTCCAAAAGGTATTGTATGATTCTTTGGCAATGAACAGGGCAGGTTGCGGTGTTGTTCTTGATATTGAAAATGGTAATATTTTAGCAATGGCATCAACCCCCAGTTTTGATCCAAATAATTTCAAAACAGATGATGGTGAAGAATATATATCTTCACTTTTAACAGATGTGGCAAAACCATTTATGAATAAAACCATCGAAGGTTTATATCCACCAGGATCCACATTTAAAATCGTTGTGGCATTGGCGGCACTGGAAAGTGGTGCTGTATCGCCAAAAGAAAAAATATTCTGTCCAGGTTTTTGGGAATATGGAAATCATAAATATCATTGTTGGGAAAAACACGGACATGGATATGTTGATTTATATGGCGCATTAAAGCATTCTTGTGACGTTTATTTTTATCAAATTGCTTTGCGTATCGGGATAGATGCTATAAAACACATGGCATTAAAATTGGGGTTAAACCAAAAATATATGGACGACGTATTGGCCCATGAAATGCCTGGAATTATACCGGACAGACGTTGGAAGGAAAAAAATGTTGGTGCATCTTGGGTTCATGGAGACACTGTAATTTCCGGTATTGGTCAGGGCTTTATTTTAACAAACTGTTTACAATTGGCCGTTATGATGGCACGTGTTGCTTCTAATAAAGAAGTTGTTCCGCGGTTAATTTATTCAGATGAAAATCCAAACTTTAAAAACCTTAATTTACAAGAAAAAAATATCAAACATGTTTTAACAGGTCTGGAACAAGTTACCCAAAAAGGTGGTACCGCATCTGGCAGTGCTATAAATATTAAGGGCAAAAAAATGGGCGGTAAAACAGGAACATCCCAGGTGCGTAATATATCAAAAGCCGAACGCGCAAGTGGTGTTTTAACAAATGAACAATTAAAATGGAATTTGCGCAATCACGGTCTGTTTGTTGGGTACGCCCCGACAGATAACCCAAAATATGCCGTATGTGTTATTATGGAACATGCGGGTGGGTCTGGTCCGGCTGCACGCGCAACATCAAAAATTATGAAGGAATTATTAAAATAAAATGGCAACAACACGTGTATCTAATGCGAATATGATGACATTAAGTGAAAAACTTTCACGTTTTTCATGGGCGTTGTTTATACCAATGTGTGTTGTTTTAATATTTTCAATTGTTGTTTTATTCAGTGCAGGTGGTGGTGCATGGCATCCATTTGCATTATCACAATTATCAAAAATCACTTTTGGAATGGTGATATTCTTTTTGGTCGCTTTTTCAAATATAAAAACATGGATAAAGTCTGCATATTTCATATATGCAATTGCATTGATATTGATATTATTGGTAACTTTTGTCGGCGATGTTGGTATGGGTGCACAACGTTGGCTTTCTTTGGGTTTTATAAACATACAACCATCTGAATTTATTAAAATTGCGTTGGTTTTGGCATTGGCACGTTATTTTGCATGGCAAAACAGCGTCGAATTATCACAATTTAAAAACTATCTTGTTCCTGTTTTAATGTTGTTGGTACCATTTTTATTAATCTGTGCACAACCAGATCTTGGAACAGGATTATCTTTGGCGTTAATTACGGTTGGTATGTTTTATATTGTTGGTGCGAATAAAAAATGGTTTTTAATTGCTGGAATTCTTGGATTGCTGGCATTGCCTGTTGTTTGGTATGGTGGAATGCACGATTATCAACGTTCACGTATTATAACATTTATAAACCCTGAATTAGATGCGCGTGG
>CADBVV010000002.1:135996-153876 GCA_902798205.1 uncultured Pseudomonadota bacterium
GGCAGTGGCGGTATAGTTGGCAAAGGATATATGTCTGGAACCCAATCACAACAATCGTTTTTACCAGAAAAACAAACTGACTTTATATTTACTATGTTGGGCGAAGAGTTTGGCTTTATTGGTGCATTTATGTTGCTTTCCATATATACATTTATAGTAATTATGCTGTTTTGGACGGCAAAAACATGTCGAAACAGATTTGGTCAATTAATATGTTTTGGTTTTATGTTGAACTTTTTCATTTATTACTTTATAAATATCTCTATGGTACTTGGGATATTACCGACGGTTGGTGTTCCATTACCATTAATGTCTTTTGGTGGCAGCAGTTTGATATCATTGCTTTTTGGTTTTGGTTTATGTCAAAATGCTCATATCCACAAAGATCAACAATTATCATCCAAGGGGTTTTAAAAAATGAACTTATTAATCGTAGAATCTCCATCAAAAGCAAAAACTATTGAAAAATACCTTGGTAATGGGTGGCGTGTTATCGCATCTGTTGGTCATGTTCGTGATTTGGTTCCAGAAAATGGCAGTGTTGATACAGAACATAATTACGAACCAAAATGGCAAATTATGCCTGGCAAAGAAAAACAATTAAAACTTATTATCGATGAATTAAAAAAGGCCGATAATGTTTATCTGGCATCTGATCCGGATCGCGAAGGGGAAGCAATTGCATGGCATATAAATGATATTTTAAATGCACGTAATGTATTAAAAGGTAAAAATGTTTATCGTGTCGCTTTCCATGAAATTACTAAAAACGCAATATTAGAAGCATTAAAAAATCCACGCGAAATTGACGAAAACTTAGTTGATGCTTATATGGTTCGTCGTATTCTTGATTATTTGATTGGATTTGGTATTTCACCACTTTTATGGAAAAGAAATTTGGGTAAATCTGCGGGACGTGTTCAATCTGTGGCTGTGCGATTGGTTGTTGATCGTGAAAAAGAAATTGAATCTTTTAAACCATTAGAATATTGGACACTTATCGCAAATTGCTGTTTTGATAAAGTAAATTTCGAAGCAAATCTGGTAAAACATAACAACAAAAAAATTGAAAAAATGACCCTGGAAAATAAATCTATGGTCGATGAAATTGTTGATTCTATTGATACACCAAATATTGGAAAAATATCAAATATAGAAAAGAAAAAAGTACAAAGACATGCTTCTGCGCCATTTACAACATCAACATTACAACAAGAAGCTGCGCGTAAACTTCGTTTTTCATCAAAACGTACAATGGCAACTGCACAAAAATTGTATGAACAAGGTTTTATTACATATATGCGAACAGATGCGACAAATTTATCTGTCGAAGCAGTATCTGAAATTCGTGAATATATTGAAAAAGAATATGGAAATAAATTTTTACCGAAAACACCAAATCTTTATGTAACAAAATCTAAAAATGCCCAAGAAGCACACGAAGCAATTCGTCCAACACATTTCTTGAATCAAAATATTGAATTATCTGGGGACGAATTAAAATTATATAATTTGATTTGGAAAAGAACAATCGCTTGTCAAATGACAAATGCAGAATTTGATTCTGTGGCTGTTGATATAAATATTAAAAATTCTGTATTCCATTGTGTTGGAACTTCGCGAATATTTGATGGATTTATGAAAGTTTATATCGAAGATGTTGATGACGAAAAAGAAAGCGATGATGTAAAATTACCTGTATTAAATATTGGTGATGAAATTGAAATAAAATCATTAAAACCAGAACAACATTTTACACAACCACCTGCACGATTCACAGAAGCATCACTTGTTAAAAAATTGGAAGAATTGGGTATTGGCCGTCCATCAACGTATGCAACAATTATGTCAACGATTGTTGATCGTCAATATGTTGAACAAGATAAACAACACCGTTTTCATCCGACAGTTTCTGGGTGGGTATTAATATCTTATTTATCAAAATATTTCAAAGATTTGGTTGATGTAAATTTCACTGCAAAAACAGAAGATACATTGGACGATGTTTCAAATGGAACACGTGATAAATTATCATCACTTAAATCATTCTGGGAACCAACAGATAAAACAATTGAATCTGTACGTGATATAAAAACAACAGATATTATTGATACAATAAATGAATTTATGAAATATCATTTATTTAATAAAAATGGTGATAAATGTCCAAAATGTGGTGGAAAATTAGGTATAAAATTATCTAAATTTGGTGCTTTTGTTGGATGCAGTAATTTTCCAACATGTAATTACACAATGAAATTGACCAATGATTCGGATAACAAAGAACCAGATACAAATACAACAAATGAACAAAACGAAAAAGATTTAGGTGAAAATATAGTTTTCAAAGTTGGTAAATATGGTCCTTATGTGACAAACGGTACAAAAAATGCGCCGGCTAAAAATTATACTGTTGAAACAATTACATTAGATATTGCACGCGATTTGTTAAACACAGATAAAAAGAAAGTTGAACCAATAATATTGGGTAAAAATCCATCAACTGATAAACCTATATATTATTATTCTGACGGCAGATATGGTCCTTACTTATCATCAAATCGTGTAAATGTTTCGGTCAAAGAACAACCAAGTTTGGAAACAGCGATTGATTTAATAAATAATAAACAACCAAAAAAATCTTTTAAAAGAAAGGCAAAATAATTGGCTAAATTTGATAATTCTTTTACAGATGAATTAAGACAAAGATTATCACTGGTTGATGTTATTTCACGTCGTGTCCCATTAACAAAAAAAGGTCAAAATTATTGGGGTTGTTGCCCATTTCATAACGAAAAAACACCTTCTTTTTCGGTAAGTGAAGAAAAAGGTTTTTATCATTGTTTTGGATGTGGTGAACATGGCGATATTATTTCTTTTGTTATGAAATCTGAAAATGTAGATTTCAAGGAAGCAATAAAAGAATTGGCAGATATGGCCGGATTAAAAATGCCAGAAATTAAACAAAAATCTGCTGCACAAATAGAAGCCGAAGAAAATTATATTCAAATAACAGAACAAGCCACAAAAATATATCAAGATTTATTATATAAAGATTCTGGAAAACACGCATTGGAATATATAAAAAATCGTGGTTTCAGTGATGAAATGATAAAAAAATATCGTATAGGTTATGCACCAAAAAATAATATTATTGCGTCATTTTTTAATAATATAAATCGTGATAAATTAACCGCGACGGGTTTGGTCAGAATTGGCGATTATGGTCCGTATGATTTCTTTCGTGATAAATTAATGTTTCCAATATTTAACGCACATGGTCAGGTTGTTGCTTTTTCTGGTCGATCATTGGATGGAAGTGAACCAAAATATATAAACACCACAGATACAGAATTATTTCATAAACGTCAAACAATATTTGGTTTTAATTTTGCACGCGATGCCATACATCGTAATAACCGCAGTATAGTGGTCGAAGGACAAATTGATGCAATTCAAATGCAGGTACATGGATTTGGTGAAACTGTTGCACCACTTGGTACCGCATTAACCGAAGACCATATTGCAATTTTATGTAAATCTAATCGTAATATTACTTTCTGTTTTGATGGTGATAATGCCGGACAAAAAGCTGCTTTACGGGCGTGCACGCTGGTTTTACCGTTTTTACGTGATAATAGCGATGTTAAATTTGCATTTGTTACCGGCGGAAAAGATCCAGATGAAATATTAAAAAATTCTGGTAAAGATGCTATGAAAAAAATCATAGATAACGCAACACCTTTGATTGATTTCTTGTGGGACAGTGTTAATAAAAATTACCTTGTTAATACCCCTGGTGGTCGCACACAGGCAGAAAAATATTTAAAAGATTGTGTGTCAAAAATAACAGATAAAATTTTCCAAAATGAAATTGAACAAGAATACAATCAACGAAAATTCAATCAATGGCATAAATGGAAACAACAAAAATATACAACAAATATTGAAATTCCAGATGTTGATATAATGACCATAAATCTTATTAAATCTATTGTTCAAACATATCCTGAATTGGCTGAAAAATATATGGATTTCTTGGTATCTTTAAATATATCGTTTGATGATAATGTTCAAAAAACAGAACTTAGTTTAAATAATGCCGAAAAATTTATAGTTTCTTTTAAATTACAAAGATATATAAAATCTTTAAACAAAGAAAAAACGGAATTATTATCGAATATACCGGAAAATGCAGATGAAAATTATAGAAATAAATTGAAAGAAATTGATAAGAATATAATAGAAGCAAACGAAAAACTGGAATTATTATTAGATATAAACAAATAAAAATACCGGCCTTTTTGATAAAAATATTCAAAAAAGCCGGTAATTTTTTTATTTTATTTTTTATACATTAAACAAGAAATGACAAATATCACCTTCTTGCATAATATATTCTTTACCGACCAGTCGCATTTTACCGGCTTCTTTCACAGCGACTTCACCGCCATATTGTAAATAATCAGATGGGGAAATTATTTCTGCACGAATAAATCCACGTTCAAAATCAGTATGAATTTTTCCAGCGGCCTGTGGCGCGGTCATACCCTTTGTTATAGTCCAAGCATGTGCTTCTTTTGGTCCAACCGTATAAAAAGTTTGCAGGCCTAATGTATCATAACCTGTATGAATAACCTGATCCAGACCTGATTCTTTTAACCCCAGTTCATCAAGAAACATTTTTCTTTCATCAATATCAACTATTTGTGCTATTTCCATTTCGATTTTTGAAGAAATAATTAAAACTGGTGCTTTGCCTGAAAATTTTTCACGAACCTGATCAGAAAATTTATTACCGCTTGCAGCCGCACTTTCTTCGACATTACATACATAAATAACTGGTTTTGATGTTAATAAATTAAAAGGTTTTGAATCTATATTTACATCACGCGCCGGAACAGATTTTTCAAGATTATTTTTTATTTCCATTGCATCAGCCAATAATTTAGCCGCATTTTTATCCTGGCCATGAACCTTCTTTTCCAGTTTTTTAATTTGATTATCCAGGCTTTCTATATCTGCCAACATTAATTCTGTTTCAATTGTTTCAATATCTGACAACGGATCTATTTTTCCATTAACATGAACAATATCATCATTTTCAAAACATCTGACAACATGAATAATTGCATCAGTTTCAAGAATATTTGATAAAAATTTATTTCCTAAACCTTCGCCAGCAGATGCCCCTTTGACCAGACCTGCAATATCAACTATTTCAAGTTGTGTTGGAATAATACGTTCTGCACCGGCCACTTTTGCCAAATCATGTAATGTTTTATCTGGAACAACAACACGACCAGTATTTGGTTCAATAGTACAAAACGGATAATTTTGTGCATCCGCCGCCGCGCTTTGTGTTAATGCATTAAATAATGTAGATTTTCCAACATTTGGCAAACCAACAATTCCACAATTAAATCCCATATCTTTTCACCAATTAAAGTTGTTTTTTATTTATAATTCTTATATTATATAACTATAATAATACGGTTATAAATATGTCATACCTTTGGCAAGAATTCAATATAAAAACATTTCCGGCGGAAACTTTGGTTTTTCGTGATGGTGTTTTTTATGAAGATTTATCAGATTATGAAAATATAGAATTTGATTCTGAAAAAAATTTAATATCTGTTAATAAAACACCAAAATTACCAATTCATATTATATATATCGGTGAAATTGCCGGTGATATTAATTTAAATATTGATATTAATGCCGAAAATTCAAATATCGTTATGGATTTAAAAACAACCAATAAAACACCGGCTTTTTTGAATATTTTTATAAAAAACACCAGTAAAAACAGTGTATTTAATGGTTATATTATTGATAAAAATTATGATAAATTAAAAATTAACGTAATTGGACAACATTTAAATGAAAATACCGGTATTTTTGTAAAAACACGCGTCGCGGCATATAAAAACACATTAACAGATTTACAAGGCTGTGCAAAAATAGAAAAAAATGCGATAAACAGTGATTCAGATATATCTTTTTCTGTTATGGCGGATAAAGATGCAAAAATTATATTAAAACCAACACAGTATATTAACAGTGTTCCAAAAAATGCTGTTCATAACAGTTCACTTTATAAACCAAATCAAAATCAGATAAATTATCTTTGTGAATCTGGACTGGGTGAAATTGAAATCAAAAAAGTCCTGGAAGAAGCATTTTTAAATTAAAAAAAATACCCAGGAAACCCAGGTATAAAAACATTATCCAATAAATACATGGATGTATTATTTTTTCTTGAAGCCCTGTTTAGCCTTTAATTTAGGATTAGAAGGGTCAATCAATATAACTTGTTTACCACGGCGAATTTGTTTAATGTTACCGCGTTTTTTCCAAGCTTTCAAAGAACTTAAAAATTTCATATCTGAATCCTTTTTACTGGCCAATTATAAACCAGTTTTATAAAAAATCAAATATTTATTATATTTATTTGTTGTTTTTATTATACCTGTTTATTTTATTAAAAACTGATTTTAACTTTTTATAAACAGTTTTTAAACAAAAAAATCTTTAATTTCTGGCACTTTTTTATAAAAAGTTGAAAAATATCAGTAATATTAAACTTGTTTAAAAATATGGCTTTTTTAATAAATTTAACAAAAATCAATATTTTTACTTTTATGCTTGTTGAAAAAAGTTGAAATTGTTATAATTAATCCATCAGGAGAGAGATTTTGAGGCAAAAAGTTCTGAAAGCTTTGGCAAACCCACCGCGCATATTTTATGTGCCTTATACACTTGCAGTCTTAAATTTCCTGGTTTGGTTTATACTTTTTGCTTTTATGGTGGCTGTTTTTGCAATATTACCACCGCATAATCCACCGGCAATACTGCCATTAATATTTTTTGGATTATTGTCACTTTGTCATACTATATTGGCTTTTTATTCAAAAAAAGACCCTCAGATTTCACAACTGATATTTTCAAGTGTAAAAATAATAAAAAACAGAATACCAAGAAAATTAGTAGTATAAAAAATGGAAAAATTATTTAGTTATTTTGCAGGAAACACAGATTCAATGATATTAACTTTGGTTATAATATCAATGGCTGTTGTTTTTGTATTTTTGGTTTTGTTGGCTTATATACCTGCACTTACAAAAAAGATTTTCCCAAATTTTGGTTATACAAAATATTCTGATTATTTACCGTTTAATACTGTTTACAGTGATGACAGTATATCTATTAATGATGGTTCTTTGGTTCGTGTTTATAAAATCAAAGGATTACAAACAAGTATGATGAATAATGAAAATCGCGAAAAAATGTTGGATTTAAGGGCGCAATTATTCAATCAAATCCAAGATCCTGATGTTTATCTTAGATTTTTTACAATTCGTGATTTTATAGATCAAAAGACAGATTATGAATTTGATCAACCAACACTTCAAAAAATATATGACAAATGGAATAACCAGGGGTTAAAAATTTATTCTAATAATTATTATGTTGTTATATCTGTTCATGGTCAGGATAATCGTGAAAAATTAAATCAATATTGTAATTATATTGAATCAATATTATCTGCATATAAACCAGAATTATTAAGAAATAATAATACGGATAATATGGCAACATTTTTTGGCAGAATTTTATCACCTGTGACAAAACCAGTGATAAAAAAATGTGATGATAATATTAAAAATTTAATCAGTGTTGATAATGTCGAATTTAATAAAAATGGTGTTATAACATATAACAGTGGTGATAAAACATACTATGCTGCGGCACTTTCATTTAAATTTTCACCTGATTATATGGATGAAGAATTTTTTGACACAATAAATACTATTCAATGTGAAATGATATGTATGAATGCATTTCATATTTTACAAAGCAGTGACATAGAAACATTATTGCGTCAACATCGTTCAACGATAACTGATGAGACAGAAGAATCTACATTACAACAAATAAGTGAAGCACAAAATCAAATGGATGAAAATAAAACCGGTAATCAAACATTGGTTGATTATTATCCTTTATTTATATTATTTGGTAAAAGTGCCGAAGAATTAGATGAAAATATCAATGAATTCAAGAAAATATCTGCATCATTTGGTATATCACCGGTTGTTGAAAATTTTGCGTCCAAGGTATCATTTTTTGCACAATTACCAGGCTTTGATGTATTCCCAAGAACATTTAAAATGTTATCAAAAACGGCGGCAACCAGTATACCTTTGTCATCAATGCCAACAGGTGTCAAAGATAGCGATTGGGGACATGGACCATTGGTTGTATTCCCAACAGCCCAGGGAACACCATATCAATTCCAATTCCATGTATCTGATAAACCGGCTGCGGTTGGTCATACACTTACGATTGGTCCAACTGGTGGTGGTAAAACAACATTATTCTCTTTCTTGATTGCGCAATCATTACGTCATCCAAAATTAAAAGCATTTTTCTTTGACAGAAACAAAGGTGCAGAAATATTCACATTGGCTGTTGATGGTAAATATATAACAATGAACGGCAAAGAAAAAGATGCAAGCAACGATAGTTTCTTGACACACTTAAACCCATTAAAAATGCCGGACAGCGCATCAAATCGTGCATTTTTACGCAGATGGTTTTCAATGATAACAAATATTGATGATGCAGAATCTATGGATGAAATTGCACGTGCAGTATCTGTGAATTTTGATTATTTACAAGATAAAGACAGATTATTAAAGAATCTTTATGAAAGTTGTTTTTCGTCCGCCGGTAAAATGCGCAGTGAATTAAAGAAATGGATAGATCCATTACAATATGGCGATATATTTAATGAAGAAAATGATACACTTGATTTGAATTCGCGTTTAACAACATTTGATTTTACAGAAATTTTACAAGACGAAATATTGGCACCGGCTGTGATATCTTACATTTTGCATCGTATCAA
Organism: uncultured Pseudomonadota bacterium; assembly: GCA_902798205.1. GTDB lineage: Bacteria > Pseudomonadota > Alphaproteobacteria > Rs-D84 > Rs-D84 > Enterousia. The sequence goes on from CADBVV010000002.1 coordinate 144,914, forward strand.
TAACACAACAGTATCTGGTGGAAATCCATCACTTATTATGATTGACGAAACCGCGCCAATGTTGGAAAACAAGATGTTCCGTGATAACTTTATCGCCGGCCTGCAAGAAGGGCGTAAAAACCGTCAGGCATACATGGTTGCGTTCCAACGTGCAAATGTTTTGGATAAATTGGGAATAGGTGATGTTGTTCGTGGTCAGGCACAAACAGTATTATTCTTCCGTAATCCGGCGGCAGATAATGCAGATTATGAAAAATGGAATCTTAACCCACTGGAAATGGCATTTATCAAGGGTCAGGCCTATCCAAACCTGAAACGTGCAGTATTATTATCACGTCCGGTTAATGGTGAATCTGTGATTTTGAATACAGAATTGGGCGGACTTGGTAATATGTTGAAATTATTTGAATCTGGACGTTCATCAGTATTATTGGCCGAAGAACTTTATAAAACATATGGAAATAATTTTGTTGCAGAATATTTAAAAAAGCAAACAATGTAATATATGTTTAAAAAAATCGTATTTTTATTATTGGCTTTTATCCCAGGTTTTACATTTGCGGATGATTGCTTGGATTATAAATTAACACCAAATATCACTATAAATACGCCAGTTTGGACAAAAAGCGTAGTTCAACCATTGGAAAAAATGGATGTTTTACATGGTAATGTTATTGCGACATTGGTTGATGAATTTGAAATAACGGCAGATATAACATCAATCGAAGACGGTTTTTGTGTGGCACTTAAAAACATAGATTCAACCATAGGATATTCAGATTTTTTGGTTCAAATAGATATATCGCATCGACCAAATTCTTGTTCATATAATGCGATATTACAACACGAAGACGAACATATACGTGCATATTTATCAATCATAGAAGATAATAAAAATTCATTTAAAAAATCGATAGAAAAGGCCGCAGATTCAATCGTTCCAATATTTGTAAAAAATGAAAAAGACATAGAACCTGCAATAGATAAATTAAATGAAAAATTACAAAACCACCCGGATATAGTATTGTTAAAACAACAAATTCGTGCAGACGAAGAAATCCGCAATAAACATGTGGATATCAATGACACAGGTGAAACATTAAAAAAGTGTTTTGATTAACAGTTTTCTGATTGATATTATATGTAAATATTCCTATACTATATCTTATAGAAGTAAAAGATATGAAGAATTTTAAACTTTTAAAAAAAGAAATAGGCACAAATGGTCGTGTACACATATATTTATGTGGTATAAAGATTCTTAGTTATACAAATAATACCAGCGAAAGCCACCGTTATGTTAATACATTATATGGAAAATTGTATTTTCCTTATTATAATTTTGCAATTTTACCAAGTAATAAAGAACCAGATATTTATAACAAAGATGGACAAAAAATGCGGTCTTTTTTCCTGCGCGACAGGCATTTTGATTGTTGTTCCGCCGAAGCATCAAAATATTTTATATGGGATAAATTTAATATTGGATTGGATATGCATTTTTATACTAACGATGCAATGTTGGAAACAATGGGAAACCCAAAACATAAATTTGGTATGTTTGTTGAATCAGAATCGATAGTTCCAGAAGATTATAAAATATTTGAAAAATATCCTGATTTATACAAACAGTTCGATTATATTTTTACATATTCTTCAAAAATTTTAGATACAATTCCAAACGCAAGATTTGTTCCGTTTGCTGCGGGTGTTTGGGGTGAACCGTGCGAACCAGATTTATATAAACATAAAAGTAAAAAATGTTCTTTTATTTCTTCTAATAAACATATGTGTCCTTTGCATGAATTCAGATATAATTTAGCACATAAATGTAAAAAAGAACATTTGTGTGATACTTTTGGTAATTTTGATGGCGGTCCACGCGTTAAACATTTATCAGACACTTATCGTGATTATATGTTTTGTATTTGTTTGGAAAATGATGTAAATAAATACTATTTTTCAGAAAGATTTACAACGGCACTTGCAAACCAATGTATTCCTATTTACCTGGGGGCGACAGAAATATACCAATTCTTTAACCCTGATGGCATAATTAAAATCACAACAGAATCTGATATAGAGAAAATTTTAAAAATGTGTACCCCAGAAGAATATAAACGCAGATTACCAGCAGTTTTAGATAATTATGAACGCGTATGCAAAAAATACATGAATATTTGGGATTTTATGTATGAAGAATATTTATCCGATATTGATTAACTTGATTTTTTAAGCGTTTTATGATATAATACAGCCAAGTTCGACGGAGGTATCCGTCGTTTTTTTATTGCCGGTGTTTACCGGCCTTTTTTAATTAAAAAATGGAGAACAAAATGTCAAGACAAGTACAAATACGTCGTGGCAGTGCCACGGCACACACTAATTTTACAGGTGCCATCGGGGAAATCACAATGGACACCACAAATAAAACATTACGTGTTCACGATGGTATAACCCCAGGTGGAACAATATTAGCCAAACAAAGCGAAATACCAGAAATACCACCAATTCCAAAATTTATACCGGATTTTTCTAATGCGATAGAAATTACAACAACACCATACACTTGTCCATCAGATGGTTATTTGCGATTATATGCTGTTTATAATGGGTATATTTATTATAAATCAAGTTTAGATATTCAATTAAATGATTGGACGTATAATTCCGTTGGCGCCAGCAGTCGCGCAGCAGGTAATTGGTTTGTTGTTCAACAGGGTGAAACATTAACCAGAATAGATATTTCAGGTTCATCAAAAGCTTTTTTCTATCCTTTAAAAAATGCCTAAAAAAAGGGCGGAGTAATCCGCCCGATGTTTATTTTTTTCTTCTTACGTCTATAACTTGTCCTGTTAAATCAGAAAGAAGTGTTTTTATAGTAGAATCTGCAACAATTTCTGGTTGTAAAAGGCTTCCTTCTGGTTCTTTTCCAAAAGCTGCAAAACGCATAGGAGTAGCAGTTCTTTCCGGACTAATTACATTTATACGAATATTATCTATAAATAATTCTTCTGCCAAAGCTTGAGTTAAATTAACAATAGCTGCTTTTGTAGAAGAATATGTTGAATATAATGCTCGTCCACGTGTATATGAACTTGAAGCAAACAAAGCTATGCTTCCGCGACTTTCTTTTAAATAAGGAATACTCGCTTTACAAACATTGATAGAGCCCATGTAATTTACATTTATTTCTTTATTTATATCTTTAATATCACGGTCTAAAAGTTTTCCTATTTTTAATAATCCTGCAGAATTTACAACATAATCAATATGTTTTGTTTTTTTATAAACTTCTTTTAATGCTTTTTCAACAGAATTATAATCTGATACATCGTAACCATTTCTTGATGAAAAAGAAAAAACTAATGCTTTATTTTCTTTTGCTAAATCAATAATACATTTTCCAATTCCGCTGAAACCACCAAAAACAACAATAACCTTACCTTTGATATTTTTTAAATCACTTTTTTCTGGGACATTAATTGTATGAATTTGAAATAATTTATCTGCCAGAAATATATCTTCTGGATATGTAATTTTTATATTATCATTTTCGCCTTCTACAACATAAACTTTTCCTAAATTATATTTTACAATGAGGCCACAATCATCTGTAAAATTATTATCTTTGTTAGCTAATTCATGAGCTTTTTTTATTACAGATAATTTAAAACATTGTGGTGTTTGTCCGCGTTGCATACAAGAACGTTCAGGAATATTTTTAATAATGTTATTTTTATCTACTTGAATGATTGTATCTGCTGATTTAATAGCGACATCAACAGCATCATATTTTTGAAGAGCTTTTACACAATCTGAAATAATACGTTGTGATAAAAATGGTCTAGCACAATCATGAATAAGAACATTTGCTTCTTTTTCTGAAATAGAAGATATTCCAATATAAGAACTTTCTTTACGGGTGGCTCCACCATTAAGCACTTTTGTTATTTTTTTATAATTATTTTTTAATAAAATATCTTCAAATACATATCTGTATTCTGGTGAAATAACAACAATAATTTCATCAATTTTTTGTGCTTTTTCAAAAAGTTCGATTGTGTGTTCCAAAACGGTTTTTCCGGCGATTTTTATAAACTGTTTTGGTGTTTCTGAACCAAAACGAACCCCACTTCCAGAGGCTAAAATAATACCGTAATTTTTCATTTTGTTTCCTTTCTATTTAAAATTAAATCTAAAATCTGTTGAGTAGCATTTCCTTGTTCAAAAGAATTCCATTTTTCTATAAAAGATTTGTATTTTTTAGCATACTGTTTTTTTATTGTATCAATAGATGAAATAGCTTCTGCCAATTCTTTGGTTGTATAAACAATTGGTCCTGGCATTTCTTGTTTATAATCATAACAAAAACCTGTTTTTTTTTATATAATCCTTGTAGTCATAATCAAAAAGAATGATAGGTTTTTTTAATATAGCAAAATCCAAAATAGCCGATGAATAATCACAAATTAAAATATCTGCAATCAAGTATAAATCAGAAATCATGGCATGTTCGCCAACATCAATCATAAAATCATCATCAAACTTAAATGTATTTCCATCATTGTCTACCCAATCATGTTTTCCAACGTGTGAACGTATTAATAATTTATATTTAGAACCGATTATTTTTTTAAGTAATTTGATATCAATCATAAATGGCATTTTATAACGGTCGTTTCGCCATGTCGGGCAATAGAAAATAATTTTATCTGATTTTTTTAAACCGTATTTTTGTCTTACTTTTTTACGAATATTTTCTTTTGTTTTATTATCAGCAAACAAGATATCATTGCGAGGAATACCAGTATCAACAAATATATTATCTGGTAAATTGAACATTTCTTTAAAAATATCTTTTGTTTTTTGTGAAGGGATCATCCAATAATCAACAGGTTTAAATCTGGACATTTGTTTATACATTTCTGGGCTTTTATCCTTTAAGAGATAAATTGATTTAATTGCATTTCCATGCCATGTCATAACCCATATTTGACCTTTTCTTTTTGTGGATGGTAAATCCATAGGTGAAAATAAATATTTCGCACGACGCAGAACATATTCATAACGTTTAGAACCGATTATTAAAACTTCATCTGCCATTTCGATATTTTTTTGTTCTTTCGCAACAAAGAAAAAACGCATATTTGGTTTTCTTTTACGTAATTCAATTGCCAGTGGACGAATACTGTCGCCATTACCACTTTTTGAAAAAGTATCATAAAATATAACCCAATTTTCTTTTAAAGGTATTAAACTTGTCAAAGCGCTTTCAATATGGTCGCGTAACCAATGCCGCCATGCACGTACCGGTATCCAAAAAGTTAAAAGTTTTGCAAATCTTTTCATTTTTTATCGCCTTCTTTTATAAATGGTCGAAATCCAGAATCATCATAAATAAGCGAATATGGTGGTTCGTTATCTTGTGGAAAATTTAAACCGGCTTTTTCAAGGCGTTCATATTCATTTTTATCACGCCATCCAACTATGCGCGCCGGATTACCAGCCACAATCGCACATTTTGGCACAGATTTTGTGACAATACTGCCGGCACCAATAATTGCACCATCTTCTATTTTTATGCCACCCAGAATCACAGAACGCACACCAATCCAACAATTTTTTCCAATTTCTACTGGTCTGGCAACATCACGATGATCGTATGGTATACGTGTATCACATTTGTAATTATGTTCTGTTGTCATAATGATACACTGTTGGCCAAATTTGGTATAAGCACCTATTTTCAATCCACCTTCGGCATAGAAACGACAATCTTCACCAACATATACCTTGCCACCAAAATTCATATTTTCTTCGTGATATAAAACAACACCACGATCTATGAAATTGTCACGATAAATCGGATGTTGTTCATAGAACAGTTTTTTGTTATATTTATCGCGTAATTTATGACGTATTTTTTTGACAGGAATCAAAGAAATAATTGTTTGTGTTTTCATTTCTTATCCTTTAAATATTTTTTTATACGCATAAAACCGAAAGCTTCCGCATAATCTATGTTATTACTTAACATGCCACGATATCTGTTTAAACCTTCTATTCTGAACGGATATTTTATCCAACCATTTTGTGATTTATATAAACCTATGACTTTGAATTTTTTCTTTGCAACATCTGAAATATCATAAAATAAATGTGGAAAAGGAATTGGCCGCCATACTTCATAAAAAACAATTTGTGTGTCGGGGTTATAACCATTATGATGCAATATTTTTTTAAACAATTTATTTGTTATAAACTGATGTTCTGGATGATTGTCATCTGGATTTGGTAGAAATATATAATCATATTTTTTTAAATCTAAGATTTTACAATAATCATCAAAATAATTTTGAATTTGATCGCACATAGGTGGAATGCCAAATGTTTTAAAAATCCATCTGTTTTTAACACCGATTGTATCCATTACTTTGTGAAATTCTTTTATTCGTAAATCTGCACGTGGTTCTGCATCTATTTTTTGTGTTTTTACCCCAGCAGATGCCATACAAAGACAATCGATATGTTTTGCATTTTTTATCATGAAACCACCTGCACCCAACATTTCGTCATCAGGATGCGGACATACAACCAATATACGTGTGTTTTTATTAATATGAAAACCCAAAGATAATTCCGGATAATATTTATACAATAATCTTTTTCTGTATTTAGCAATCGGAATCATTTTTATTAATGTTTTTGATATCATTTTGTCACTTCCTAAATTTACCATCTGTATTTATTTAAATTATTTTTAATTTTATTACGCCAAGATTTTACAGGTGTTATATGTTTTAAAAACCGCAATAAAAACTTTTTTATTTTTGTAATTGGTGTTGGAAAAAAGTATTCACGAACATAAAACGGAGACTGTTCAATATATTTCCAATAATATTCTGGTATTTCATTATATTTACGCAACCAAATCTTTGGATTTCGTCCTGCATAATGTATAATTATCGGATTATTTTTAGCATTTAATAAGGATTTTTCACCTTGTGCACGTTTCAACCATGGATATTCTGGTACGTTTTTTATATCATCTGTATCATATACATTTTCCAGTACACAATATTCAAACGGAACCGGATAAATTTTGTCAGCGGCAAGATTTAAAATATCTAAATCGAAAAATTTAAGTCTTTGTCCATAAGTTTTTATGATGTTCATAAATCTATCCCACATATGTTTTTCACGCCACAATTTTGTATCAACAACCATAAATCCAGGCATATAAACATATGGCTTTTTATTTTCAGGATAATGTGGATGAACACCATTTTTTTCGTCTTGTTTTTCGGCGGCAATACCACCCCAATCGGCATCCGCCATATCAATCAAATAAATATCTGATAAATCACCACAAAATAAAACATCAACATCGGACCACAAAACGCGATCATATTCCGGTAACAAATCTGCAATTAACAAACGATAGTATGTTGACAGGCCAGACCAACCAATTGGAACGTCTTTCAACAAGTTTTTATCAACTTTTATCCAACGGATATGGCAAATTTTTTCCATTTTCTTAATTGTTGCCTTTTTCAATCCGTCGTGAAAAACAATTATTTCGTATTCTGTATTTTTATGTTTTGAATCCAACAGACTTTGAATAGCAATACTGGCCGGCATTGCATAATTATCATCAAACGCAAAAACTATTGGAATTATCATTACAATATCCCTTTTAAATTCTTTTCTGATTCACAAATAATTTCTTGTTTTGTGTTGTGTAATTCAGATTGTAATTTGTTGTATTCTGGGGACGACAAAGATATTGCCTTTGCCATTGCGGTTGCTAAATCTTTATCGAAAACAATGGCGTTTTTATTATCAAAACGATAAAAATCAGCAAACTTTTTATGTATAACTGGAATTTTTTCAAACGCATATATCAACTGTGCCGAACCAGTCACGCCTGTTGTAATATAACGGTTGTGGTCTGGATTTTCTGGATCAAGTAATGGCAGGAAAAAGTCCGCTTTTTCCATTTGTTCAAACATTTCTGGAAACTTTAAACGTCCTGTGATTTCTATATACGGTTTTATTTCGTCTGGCAAATTATTTAATTCCCCTTTGCCAATAATGATGACTTTGAATTTCAGTTTTTGTTTAACCAATTCCTGAATCGCGTTTATTAATTCAGCATGATTTTTTCGAAACGCTGCAATTCCACCAACTGTTATAAAAGTTGTGATTTTATTTTTATGTGTTATTTTTACATCGCCAAATAAACATGGATTCACAAAAACACCCCTGTCGAATTTTCCCAGAACTATCACACGATTGTTTTTTAACAAATCTGTTTCGTTTTGTGGTTCAATACAATTTAATTCATGTTCAACAACATAAAGCGAATGGTCTTTACGAAGATGTGGCATCATATCTAAAACCCCACGCCAATTTTTTCCACAATAACAAGTTGATGACATAACAACAATATGTTTATATCCAGACAGAAATTTATACTTTAGACATTGTGTTAAATCAATTCTGTTGCAATAAAAACAATGCACATTTGACATATCAAGACGCACAAAAGGATTTTCTTTGTAAAAATCAATATGCAAAAGGCAATCAACATTAAAACCAAGTTTTTCAAAATATTTGATATATCCAGAAATAACTTCACCATGACAATTATTAATTTCTATCAACAAGACAGAATTATTGCGAATTTTATTTTTCTTGAATTTAAGCATACAATTAAAGCTTTGCAGACTGAAATCAGTTAAGAAATCTTTCACAAAGCGACGAATATTTTTATTCCAGAAAAAGAAAAACCCCACAATATTAATACAGAATTTTTTAAGTTTACGTAAAATCATAACACACCCCAGAAAGTAAAAAACAAACGGTCGTTTGATGTTTGTTTGTTTATATGCCTAACAGTGTATAAATATATGCAACAAAAATCAAGCCCTTGGTTGTATTTTTCCCTGTGTATAAAA
>CADBVV010000003.1 GCA_902798205.1 uncultured Pseudomonadota bacterium
AAATTCAGTTTGGGCATCGTCACATGTTTTGGACTTTATTTTATTGTGAATATATTTAACGCATTGGGAAACACTGGTGCTTTGCCACCAATTATCGCAATTGTCGCACCACAAATAATTATCATAACTGGTGCATGTACTTTCATAACCAGTTTTGACACGATATAGGAATCAAAAATGCCAATTCGCAGAAGAGAAAAAAACAAAAAGAAATTTCTGATTTGGACAATAATAATTATATTGGCCATTGGTATGATTTGGTCTTTTTCTAACAATCCGGTATTTACAGAAATAGTTCTTTATCCATGAATTACATTGATATTTTCTTAGAAGCTTTATCTGCAGAAAAAGGGCGCAGTCAAAAAACACTAAGCGCCTATTCTTCTGATTTAAAACATGCCCAAGATTCAATTGGAAATTTATTGGAAGCAAATGCCCAAGATATTCAAAACTATTTATCTGTATTACCTGACAAACCATCATCAATTGCGCGAAAAGCCAGCGCATTGCGCAGTTTTTATAAATTCTTGATGTTGGAAAAAATCATAACAAAAAATCCAACATCAAATCTTGAATTACCGAAACGCGGACGTGCATTACCAAAATATTTATCCCCAGAAGAAATCGAATTATTAATATCGTCCAGTGGTGATATTAAAACATCTGTCCGCCTTAAATGTATGATAGAATTATTATATGCATCGGGCCTGCGTGTAAGTGAATTATGCGAATTACCATTATCTGCAAATTTGGGTGATAAATTATTAATACATGGCAAAGGCGCCAAAGAAAGATTGGTCCCAATGCACGAAGCCGCCCAAGACGCATTACACAAATGGTTGGAAATGCGTGGCGATATTGATTCAAAATATGTATTCCCAACAAATTCACAAACGGGTCATATTACACGTGATGGCTTTTTCAAGATATTAAAAAAATGTGCCGTATTGGCTGGTATTGATCCACATCGTGTAAGCCCGCACGTGTTGCGTCATTCGTTTGCTTCGCATCTGTTGGCTGGCGGTGCAAATTTACGCGTAATACAAACAATGTTGGGACACGAAGATATTTCAACAACACAAATATATACACATGTATTACCAGAAAAATTACGTGATACAGTTGAAAGTGCGCATCCATTGGCACATAATGAAATCAAGGATATATAAACAATGATAACAAAATGCGAACACCCAGGTTGTACAAAAGCAGGAACATGTCGCGCGCCAAAAACGCGTGATTTAAAAGAATATTGGTGGTTCTGCAAAGAACATGCGGCCGAATATAATAAAAATTGGAATTATTATGCCAATATGACCCCTGATGAAATTGATGCAGAATGGGAACGCGAAACATTTGGAATTGCCGATAAAGACAAAGAACAAGCAAACAAAAACGAAGCCGATTATGTAAACTTTCTTAATGATTTTATATCTGGTCGTGGAACGTTTGACAGAATGCCGGCAAAAAAATCTGTGCCATCACAAATCGTATCTGCATTGCATACTTTTGATTTACCAATCAGCGCAACATGGCGCGAAGTTGGTGCAAAATATCGTGCATTGGCAAAAAAATATCACCCAGATACTGCGACAGATAAAACTTCAACAGACGAATTTACGCGTATAAATACCGCGTATGAAACACTTAAAAAGTATTTCAAAAAATAATTAAAGCCCCCTATTTTATATTTGCACAGAAATCATTTTGTGCTATGATTTTGCAAACGAAACGAATGGATAAATCATGCAAGATGTTGTTATTTTAGGTTCAGGCCCTGCGGGATTAACCGCTGCAATCTATACGGGCCGCGCAAATAAATCAACCATTGTTTTGGCTGGCGCATCGCTTGGCGGACAAACGGCTGAAATCGCAAAACTGGAAAATTATCCAGGTTGGGCTGGTTCCGGCATGGAATTAATTCAATTTATGAAAAAACAGGCTGAATCTTTTGGGGCCAAGGTTGAATTTGCATCTGCAACAGATATAAAACAAAATGCCGACAAAACTTTTACTGTTATATGCGACAATGGTAAAACATTTGATACAAAAACAGTTATATTGGCAACTGGCGCAACCGCACGCAGATTGGAAATTGACGGTGCACGTGAATTCTTTGGCAAAGGTGTTTCATATTGTGCAACATGTGATGGTTTCTTTTACAGCGGTCGTGATGTATTGGTAATTGGTGGTGGTAATGCCGCATTAAATGATGCATTATATTTGGCAGATCTCGCAAAATCTGTAAAAATAGTTTATCGCAAATCTGAATTTTTCCGCGCAGAAGCAGTCTTGCGTGACCGCGTTGCCGAAAAACAAAATATCGAATGTATTTATAACACTGAATTAAAATCCATATCACAAAAAGACGGCAGCGATAAATTAATTGCAACAACAACTGACGGTAAAGAAATTGAAACAGACGGAATATTTGTTGCAATTGGCCATGAAGCCAACACAGATTATTTGTCTGAATCAATTAAACGTGATGATTTGGGACGCCTGGCACCAGAAGCATTACCAGACGGAATGTTTGTTGCGGGCGATGTTCACAGTAATATTAAAATGCAAATCGCAACTGCTGTTGGTACAGGATGCAGCGCCGGTATGAATGCAATCGCCTATTTGAATTCAAAGGATTAAAAATGGAATCATTTAAAAGTATTTCTGATTATCCTGTTGTTCCAAGCAAAATTTTCATTGCAGAAAATCTTGCTAAATATAATGACTACATTCAAGAAGCGGTTGAACAATCAAGAAAAATGGAATTGGCAGCAAGAGAATGGGCCAGTAAAAATATAATTTGGTTTCACAGCGGAAGATAAACAAGAAGGTAAAAAATGTTAGATATAAAATTTATTCGTGAAAATAAAGATGTTGTTAAAAATGCTTGTGCGGTAAAAAATTTTCCAGATGTCGTTGATGAATTATTGGCACTGGATGTTCGCGTTCGTGAATTAAAAACAATTACCCAAACAAAAACGGCTGAAAAAAATAAAATTTCCAAAGAAATTCCAACAGCAACTGACAAAGCACCTTTGATTGCAAAATCAAAAGAAATCAGCGAAGAAATCGCCACAGATATGGCTGAATTAGCAGAAAAAGAAGCACTGCTTAATGATTTAATGCATCGCGTTCCACAAATTCCGGATTCATCTGCCCCGGTTGGTGCAGATGAATCTGCTAATGTAGAAGTAAAACGTGTCGGCACACCACGCACATTTGATTTTACACCACGTCCACAATGGGAATTGTTGGAAATGAATGGTTGGTGGATGCCTGAAAAAATCGCCGGTATTTGTGGAACACGTGTTTACGCATTGTGTGGTGAATTGGCCGAATTGGCTTTGGCTGTTCAAACATATGTTGTTCAAAATTTGATTTCCAAAGGATTCAAATATATCGAATGCCCATCAATTACAAAACCACAAACCATATTTAACGCTGGTCACTTTATGGGATCTGATTTGTCTGTTATGAATAACGATGTATTTATGTTGGAAAACACAGACAGATGTTTGGCTGGTACCGCTGAAATTATTATCAATTCATTACATAGTGATGAAATATTAAATGAAAACGAATTACCACTTAAATACGCTGGTTTTTCACCATGCTTCCGCAAAGAAGCCGGTGCGGCGGGTCGCGACACACGTGGCATTGTTCGTGTTCATCAATTTAACAAGGTTGAACAATATGTATTCTGCAAACCAGAACAAAGCGACGAAATGCACGAACATATTTTAAACAACCTTTGTGAATTTATGGAAGCTTTTGAATTGCCATACCGTGTTATTGCAAATTCAACAGGCGACATGGGATTCAATAAAGTAAAAATGAATGACGTCGAAGCATGGTTCCCATCTGAAAACGCATATCGCGAATTGGGTTCTTGTTCTTCCATTGGGCAATTCCAGGCACGCAGAACAAACACACGTTATCGTGAAAATGCAACCGGCGAAGTCAAATATGTTGCTACATTAAACAATACTGCGATTGCTTTGCCGCGCGCTTTGGTTCCAATTATCGAAAACCATCAAAATCCAGATGGATCTGTAAATATTCCAAAAGCTCTGCAACCATATATGGGCGGACGAACAAAAATTGGTGGTAAACATTAATTTTATTAAAAGGAATGTGTTATGGCAAAGAAACAACCTTTTTCGGACGGATATAAACTTGAAAATGATATCATAACAAAATGCATACAGATTTTGGATCAAAACGATATCGTATTATATCCAGAATACGAAAATGGATTTGTAAGAGAGATTGAAGTTAAAAAAATTAATGAAACTAGAAAAAAACCAGAACTTATTTTTACAATTCATGGACCAACCTATGAATATTTAGAAATAAAAAAATCTGGTTTGTTCATACATTTTTCAAGATACGATATGCCAAAAGATATTTGTGATTACTTCGCAAAATTATGGAAAAAATGTAAAGAGAAATCAGAACAACAAAAAACATTGCGCGAAACAATGGAAAACAACAAACATCTGGATTCTTTAATAAAAACGCAAAACTTCTTAAATGGATTTATTATTAAAAAGAAGGATAATACAAAATAAAAAATCACCCGATTGGGTGATTTTTTTATCGCATTAAACCAAAATGTCTTTTTAATTGTTTCCACTGCTTTACTATTGGTTTAGATTCAATAATATCAACACTGTTAACAACAGGTTCCGAATTAGATTTTATTTCTTTGGCGTATCTTTCTTTTTCCCAATCATTCATTGCATATTCATAATTTTGAACTGCATCCAAGAAATGATAATATTGATGTGACAATGGGTATATCATAGCCGCAGTTGATTGGTTCCAAACAATTTCTTTTGGTCCTTCAACAAAATAATAACCATACCACTGTTGTTCCAACTTATATTTTTTTGCATATTCGGCCACACGTTCACGCCATGCATATTCTGATTTTTTTCTTGAAAAACAATCTGGTTCTTTTGCAACAATACCCATAACAACTAAAGCGCGTGCAGCATTACATTGTTCATGCAAAGTCATGCTTTTCCAGCGCGATTTCAACAAATACTTTGCCAATTTTTTATATGCGACAAAACCATCAGCAATATAATTTTGTGTTGTCATAACTTCGTTTTCTGTCATCTTTTTTCCTTTTTTTGACATTCTTGTACAGGTATTATAGACAAAAATATTTAAATGTCAACAATTAATCGAAAACAAAAAAAACACACAAATAATAAAAAAACGCCCAAACGGGCGTTTTTTATCTTTCGTATTTGGACACATCAACCGCAAATACTGATGCCGGTGCAAAATCTTTAATTGCCGCAACAAAAGGATTTGCATTCCACAAAGCAACCGCTTTGTTCATTTTGATAATATTTTGCGCTTCGAAATCTTGGTTTGGTTCGCCATAATAAATCCAATTACCATTATGATCATTATATCCATATTTAACATGATGCGCGATTGCTTCGCTTAAACGAACAATCAAATGTCCTTTTTTGGTCATGTCAAAGCGCCACCCAAGTATTGGTCTCAATTTATTATAATCTACAACATCTGAATAAATAATATCTTTTTCTGTATAAAGATATTTCTTTGGATCTGCAACTATTTCCAGTAAATATTCATAGGCCTGTTTAGCACGCGTATATTCTTGATTGGCATCTGCACGATCTTTTTCAGTATAGAATTTTTTCTTTTGAAGTTCTTTTAATTGTTTAGCCAAAACAGTAGCCACCCATTTGGCATAGCCGTTTAATAATTTTTGTATTGTTTCATCTATATTTTTTGGTGCCATAAAAAAACTCCTTTTATCAGACATATTGTACCATAAAAACGCATAAAATCATATATAATTTGTTGATTTTACAAAAATATAGTATAATATTTTCGTTTGCGATAAAAAATAAGAGATAACACATGAAAATAAGAAATATTGCTATCATAGCTCACGTTGACCACGGAAAAACAACCTTGGTTGATAATATGTTGAAACAGGCCGGTACTTTCCGTGAAAACGAACACGTCGAAGACCGCGTTATGGACAGTGGGGATATTGAACGCGAACGCGGAATTACAATATCTGCAAAACCTACATCTATTCAATGGGGCGAATATAAAATTAACATTGTGGACACACCGGGACATGCGGACTTTGGTGGCGAAGTGGAACGTATTTTATCTATGGTTGATGGTGTGGTTTTATTGGTGGACAGTGCTGAAGGCCCATTACCACAAACAAAATTCGTGTTATCCAAGGCATTGAAATTAAACCTGCGCCCTATCGTTTGTATCAATAAAATCGACCGTGGTGACGCACGCCCAGACGAAGTTTTAACCGAAACTTTCGATTTGTTTGATAAATTGGGTGCAACAGATTCTCAGCTTGATTTCCCATATTTGTATGCTTGCGGAAGGGACGGTTGGGCAATTCGTGATTTGAAAGATATTGATAATCCAAACAAAGATTTAACCCCACTGTTCCAATTAATTGTGGACCATGTGCCTGCCCCAGATTGTAATGGAACACGTTGCCAATTGGATGCGCCATTTACTATGTTGGCAACCACATTGGAAGCTGACCCATACGTTGGTCGTATTTTAACCGGTAAAATTGAATCTGGAACTGTAAAGGTTGGACAAAGCGTCAAAGCGATAAACATGAAGGGCGAATTTATCGAAAACGCCAAAATCACAAAAATCATTGAACACCAGGGTATAAACAAAGTTTCCCGCGAAAGCGCATCTGCCGGTGACATTGTCGTTATCGCTGGTTTTTCCAAGGCAACTGTGGCAGATACACTTTGTGATCCATCTGTTAACGAACCAATTCCTGCAATGCCTATTGATCCGCCTACCCTTACTATGACATTCTTTGTTAATACATCACCACTTGCCGGACAAAGTGGAAAGAAATTAACATCACGTATGATTGGCGAAAGATTGTTCAAAGAAGCAGAAACAAATATTGCTTTGAAAGTTTCCCAAAGTGAAAATAACGAGGCTTTCGAAGTTTCTGGTCGTGGTGAATTACAATTGGGTATTTTGATTGAAACAATGCGTCGCGAAGGATTTGAATTGAGCGTATCCCGTCCACGCGTTGTTATGCAAACAAATGAAAATGGCGAAAAATTGGAACCTATCGAAGAAGTTGTTATCGATGTTGACGATGAATTCAGCGGTGTAGTTATTGAAAAAATGACTAAACGCAAAGCAACAATTACCGAAATGAAACCATCTGGTATCGGTAAAACACGTATTGTATTTTCTGCACCATCACGTGGTTTGATTGGTTATTTATCTGAATTCAGAACTGACACCCGTGGCACAGGTATTATGAACCGCGTATTTGATAAATATGATTTATACCGTGGTCCAATTACTCAATACCGCCCTGGCGTTTTGGTATCTATGGAAGCGGGCGCAACAACAACATATGCCCTGCACAATTTGGAACCACGCGGTGTATTATTTGTTGGCCCACAAACAGAAGTTTATTCTGGTATGATTGTTGGCGAACACAGCAAAGAAAACGATATCGAAGTTAACCCTGTTCGTGGTAAACAATTAACAAATGTTCGTTCTGTTACCGCAGATGAAAAATTGTTCCTTGCCCCACCAAGAAAGATGTCTTTGGAAGAAGCATTGTCTTATATCCAAGACGATGAATTGGTGGAAGTAACCCCAGCAACAATTCGTTTGCGTAAAAAAGAATTGGACAGCGGAAAACGTAAAAAAGCATACCGCTTTGCCGAAACAGATTAAAACCACCGCCCAAACGGGCGGTTTTTGTTTTGTTGCAAAAAACATATAAACATTGTATAGTTATACCAAAGATAAAAATATATGCCTGATCGATTATTTTTATTTGCCGGGTTTAACAAAGATTGCATTATTGATGATGCGTTGCTTTATTATGTAAAAAGCCTTTCCAAATATGGCGATGTGATTTTGTGCATGGATTGCACTTGCAAAAAAAGCGAAATTGAAAAAATAAAAAAATATACAATCCATACTGTTGCCAAAAGACATGGCGAATATGATTTTGGTTCTTATAAACGTTGTTTTGAATACGCATATGAAAACGAATTATTAAAAAATTATAATTATGTTTATTTGGTGAATGATTCTGTATTTGGGCCATTTTACGACATCAAAAAGACACTGAAAAAATTAGAAAACAATCCTGCTGATGCATGCGGAATGGTCGTATCAAAACACAAAACACATGCGTTTATTGAATCTTGGTTTATGCGATTGAATAAAACTATATTTATGTCGACTTGGTTTCATAATTTTATGCATGCGGTAAGAAAAGAACCTGGCAAAACAGAAGTAACAATTAAATACGAACATGGTCTTTCGAACCTTGTGGAAACCAATGGTTATTCTTTGTCTGGACTATTTATAAAACGCGGTCGCTTTACTTATAACGAACCAAAATATTTATTTAAACACGGGTGTCCATTTATAAAAAAGTTATCTTTTACGCGACACAATGGAATGTTTGGTAAACAACTAAAATATATACTAAACCACTGTGATAAACCCGCATCAAATGCAATTATAAAAACGGCAAATTATTTGTACGGGGAAAAATATATAAATTGGCTGTTAACATATAACCCGTTAAAAATATTGTATCGTACCATTATATACGGCAAGAACAAATTAAAAGACGGTTGGATATGATAAAAAACAAAAAAATAGCAGCAATAACAATGGCACGTGACGACGAATTTTTCTTGTCGCGTTGGGTTGCTTATTACGGAAAACAATTTGGCACAGAAAACCTTTATATTTTATTGGATGGTATCGACCAAAATATTCCATCAAATGTTGGTAATGCACACATAACAAAATTACCACACGAACAATTATCTCGTGTGGCCGGCGACAAATATAGAATACAAAAATTATCTGAATTGGCACACGAATTATTAAAAACTTATGATATTGTTATTGGATGCGACAGCGATGAATTTTTGATTATTGACCCAAAACTTCATACGACATTATCCAAATATTTATCAAACAAAAAAATACATACAACAATTTCTGGGCTTGGGCTGGATATCGGTCAACATTTATATAACGAGGCTATCCTTGATAAACATGCACCATTTTTAGAACAACGCGAATATGCCCTGCTTTCAACACGTTATACAAAGCCGGTTGTAATAACCAAACCTGTCAATTGGGGATCTGGATTTCACAGCATTCGTCATCACAATTTCCACATTGATAAAAATCTTTATTTATTACATTTTGGTTCTGTTGATATGGATATGTTGGAACAAAAGGCAAAAAATCGAGGTCCCGATTGGATTAAACATTTAAAACGTCGTGGTAATGGAACAATAAACACAATCACACACAAAAAAGCTAAATCTGAAAAATGGTTAAAGATTGCACGCATATTACAAACATATTGTCGTCCAATTTATGCCCTGCGCAAACCAGCAATGTTGGGCTTGAAACCTGTTGTAAAAATCCCAAGTCGATTTAAGAAATCAGGGATATAATTTCAACAATTTTTTAATTCTGAAATAATATTTCAGTGATTGTAAATCATATGGTCTTGAACATACACCCATATCATAAACTTCTTTTAAATATTGCACCGCCATCTTTTTATCTTGTTCGTTATCCATATTTTTAATTGTCCGCACGACAGAATAGACAAACGGCCATATTATATTTTTCATATACAAAGATTTTCTTTTATTGTTTTTAAATACAGAAACACCATATTTTATGCCACCACAAACAGATTGTATAAATTTTATTTTTTTTGCAGAATTAACGTTACCCGTTGCATTTTGAACATAATAATAAAGTGGTATATTCATTATCAAAGTTTTTGGTAATTTTGCATAACAATCACTTAACCAGTAAAAATCTTCACATATTCTTACATCAATTGGCGACCAAATATCTTTGATTAAATCTGTTTTGTATAATTTTCCCCACATATACATTCTTTTTACGGCAAATTTTGATTTGATACCATCACGTTCCGCCGCATATTTCAAAATATTATCCGTTACAACATAATCAATATTTGTAAAAACATCAAAATGGTTAGTTTTTACACTTTGAGAAACATTATTAAAACCAGCCACAACTAAGTCGACATTTTTTTCAACTGCCTTGTTATACATTATTTCTAAAGTTTGTGGATGAATAAAATCATCACTGTCTAAATACATTACATATTCTGTTTTCACTTTTTTCAAAGCGATATTCCTTGCATCAGACACCCCACCGTTTTCTTTATGAATTACAATGAACCTTTTATCTTTTTTTGCATATTCATCGGCAATTTTTCCAGAATTATCAGGCGACCCATCATCAACACAAATCGCAGTCCAATCTTGGAAAGTTTGATTTAACACACTGTCCAGACATCTTTTCAGATATTTTTCAACATTATATATCGGTATTATTATTGATATTTTTGGTTGCATATTAAACCCCACTTAAAAAAATATTTTTATTAATTTTCTGAAATACCATAAAAAAGCGACATGATTTTTTACGGCATAATTTTTTCTAAATTTTTTACCGATTTTATATTGTTTTTTTAATTTATCATGATGTGCTTTATCATTTTTATTTAATGCAGAATTTTCATTAAACAAATAGTGATAATTTACATTTGGGACAATAATCAGTTTATTCGCAAAAACAAAAGACAGCAAAACAAATATCGCATCTTCTTGTGATATCAAAGATGTATCAAATTTTAATTTGTGTTTTTTAATAAAATCTGTTTTATATAAATACCGCCACACAAAAGATTTTATAAGGGCCTGCGACCAAAACAGTTTACCAAACAATGTATTGAGTGCATGTTGCTTTTTGTATGTTAAATTCGCAGAGTGTTTACTGTTAGAAACAAACCCAGAACATATCATATCTGCATCATCGGACGCATTTAACATTTCTTCATAATAATTATTATCTAATGTATCATCGGCATCCATAAAATGAATATATTGTCCATCTGCCTTTTTTATACCATCATTACGTGCTGCGGAAACACCCGCGTTTTTCTTGTGAATAACAACAAAGCGTTTATCTTTTGCTGCATATTCATCCAATATTTTTGGTGTTTCATCAACACTGCCATCGTCAACACATATTGCAACCCAATCCTTAAAAGTTTGTGCCAGCAACGAATCAAGACACCTTGGCAAATATTTTGCCCCATTATAAACAGGTATAATCACAGATATTTTTGATTTCATTTTTTATTTCCCGATAAAATCGTATATTAATTCCATATATTTATCTGCTTTTTTGCCGGTTGGGTTTTCAAACACACCAAGATTTTTTAAATCAATCAACATGTCTTTT
This sequence comes from uncultured Pseudomonadota bacterium, assembly GCA_902798205.1. Taxonomy (GTDB): domain Bacteria; phylum Pseudomonadota; class Alphaproteobacteria; order Rs-D84; family Rs-D84; genus Enterousia. Next base: position 11,353 of record CADBVV010000003.1, read on the forward strand.
ATCTGTTGTTTATCAGATTCTTCGTTAACATTTTTTAATTCTTTGGCGATTTGATGAATAATAACCGGCCACATATAATTTTCTTGCCATTTTTGCATTTCATAATCATTTGCAGTATCTTGATATAGGACAAAAGAAGTTTTTAAACCAACCAACCAAGAAATAATTTTCTTGGCTTTTTTTGACCCCATATCAATGGAATTCAAATTAGGATAATAATAATAGAACGGCAATTTTGTTATAGTAACGCTTGGGTGACGTAACATAACTGTTGACCACCATGGAAAATCTTCGAACAAAATACCTTTGATAAATTCTATACCATGCAAGAAATCTGTCCTTATCAAATGGCGCCAAACATAACAATGCTTTATTGGCCATTTCATTTTGGTATGTGATAATTCTGTCGCATGTTCAAAAATATTATCTGTAACAAAATATTTCACTTTATTTATATCAAAACGTTTTTTTATTCCATGTGGCATTACGTGTTCTGTGTCCAACTTTAATTTATGTCGCACCAACAATTGTGGTCTGTACATTTTATCTTTATACCACGAAACAATATCTGTATCATTTTTTTGCGCCAGACCATAAGCGATTTCCATTGTTTGTGGGTGAATAAAATCATCACTGTCCAAAAACATCACATATTCAGATTTAACTTTTTCCATACCTGCATTTCGTGCATCAGAAAGTCCACCATTTTCTTTGTGAATTACAATAAATCTTTTGTCTTTTTTTGCATATTCTTCTGCAATGCTACCTGATTTATCAGGGCTGCCATCATCAACACAAATTGCCGTCCAATCTTGAAATGTTTGATTTTTTACAGAATCTAAACATCGACGTAAAAAACGTTCGACATTATACATTGGAATAATTACTGATATTTTTGGCTTCATTTTTAATCCTTGTACATTTTATTAACCATAACATCTGCAAAAGAACCTTTGCTATATTCGCTGCCACGATATGTCAATTTTTGAAAGCATGCCTCTTTTGCCAATTTATCAAATTCTTTTTGATTGAATTTTTTATCACGATATTCTGCCCACAAAATATGCGTAGGATCTTGAGAAACATGTGGCATTTTTTCAAAATATTTTTTTGCCCTCTTGTCATATGTTATCAAAGTTTTAAACAATAACTGGTGCATAAAATAATCAAATTCACGATTTTCTTTTATCCAATAGTTAAAAATCATGGCACGCCACGCGGCTAACAAATACGCCCCCTTGCGAGAACGAATAAAACAATTTTGCATAAAAGAATATGGACTGCCGTATTTTGTACCTGTTAAATAAACATAGAAATCTTCTTTTTCAATCCAGTCTGGAATTGCAGACATAGAAAAATCAGTCGAATCCATCCAATATCCACCATATTGATAAAGTAATTCTACACGACAAATATCTGCAAAATGTGCATGATGTATTTTACCTTCGCGATATTTTTGAACAATTATTTCAGGCAAAGAAATATAATCAAAAATAGTTTTTTCGTCTAACACAACCAATTTTTGTTTGCAATTTTTTCGGATACTTGCATAACAGGCCTTCACCAAATCTGGTGCATTTTTTTCACCTTGGAACCATATAGAAAAAATTTTATCGTTTTTGTCGTTTCTTATAATTTCTTGTTCTTGAATAACATTTTCTTTTGGTAAATAGCGTCTGAAATATTTAGTAATCGCTTGTACCAAAACTTCTTCACGACGTCTGTGACGAACACTGCGTGGGCGCCAAAACCAATTCAAAATATGCCCACGAATTGCGATATCTGTTAATACAGGTAATCTGTTTACATTCATAACACATCCTTTTATTTCATATTAATAATTTTTTCAGCAAACGAACCCGGCAAAACCTTTAAATCACGAAAAGTTGTTTTTTGAAAGAAAGCATCTTTTGTAACCTGTTTAAAAACTTTTTCATCAAAAGGTTTATCACGATATCCCCACCACAACATATGTGTTCCATCTTGTAACACGTGTGGCATTTCTTCAAAATATTTCTTTGCACGTTCATCATGCATAACAAGTGTCTTGAATAATAATTGATGCATAAAATAATCTGTTTCTTTATTTTCATGCATCCAATAATCCAATATCATCGCGCGCCATGCCGCCAATAAATAGGCACCCTTGCGTGCACGGATAAAGCAATTTTGAACAAAACTGTATCCAAAAGACCAGTCAGGATTTACCAAAAACATGAAAAAATCGGCATCAGTTATAAACTTTGGTATTGGTTCTGTGACAAAACCTGTTGCATCCAACCAGTAACCACCATACTTATAAAGTAATTCAACACGACAAATATCTGCAAAATGCGCATGTCCTATTTTTCCATCATGATATTTTTGAACAATAACATCCGGCAAAGAAATATAATCAAAGATTGTCTTTGAATCCAATATAACCAATTCTTGTTTGCAATGACGGCGAACACTGCGAAAACAAGATTTTACAATTTCCGGTGCGTTTTCTTCACCCTGCAACCAAAGAGTCCAGATTTTTTCATTTTTATCATTTTTTTCCACTTTGGTTTCTTTAACATCTTTAACTGCTGGTAAATATTTTTGAAAATATTTATCAACAGTTTTCATTATATAATCAGTCCTTATTTTTCGTCTTTTATCACGCGAATACCACAAAGGATTCAAAATATGTCCGAATAAAACCAGTTTAAATTTTATATATTTGTTAGAAAAATTCATTTTTTATCCTTTGTATTACAAAGTTAATTCAGGCGGCAAAAATATGCCGCCCATCATTTTTATTCTTCAACAATACCTTCGTCTTCATCAATCGGACCAGTTGTCATTTCTTCGGCAATACCATTTGCCTTTGCCATGATTTTATCAAGCAATTCTTTCTGAGCCTCTTCATGATCTTTCAACCATTGACGTGCATTGGCTTCACCCTGACCTATTCTTTCATTGTTGTATGAATAGAACGAACCAGCCTTTTCAATCAAATTATATTTAACACCCATATCCAAAATTTCACTTATTCTGGAAATACCTTCACCATACATAATTTTAAAATCAACCGTACGGAAAGGTGGTGCAACTTTGTTTTTAACAATCTTTACACGTGTTTCGTTACCGATAACATTTTCTTTATCTTTGATTGCACCAGTTCTGCGAATATCCAAACGAACAGACGCATAGAATTTTAATGCATTACCACCAGATGTTGTTTCTGGGCTTCCAAACATAACACCAATTTTCATACGAATCTGGTTAATAAAGATAAGCAATGTATTACTGCGTGATACAGAACCAGCCAATTTTTTCAAAGATTGAGACATCAATCTTGCGGTTGTTCCCATATATGTATCACCAATGTTGCCTTCCAATTCAGCCTTTGGTACCAATGCCGCAACAGAATCAACGACGACGACATCAACCGCACCAGATTTAATCAGTGTGTCTGCGATTTCTAATGCCTGTTCACCAGAATCAGGTTGTGAAATAATCAAATTAGAAACATCTACACCTAATTTTTTCGCATAACTTGGATCCAATGCGTTTTCTGCATCAATATATGCGCATGTTCCACCTTTCTTTTGAGATTCAGCAACAGCATGCAATGCTAATGTTGTTTTACCAGAACTTTCTGGACCATAAATTTCAACAATACGTCCCTTTGGATAACCACCGATTCCAAGTGCAATATCTAACCCCAAAGACCCAGATGAAATTGCTTCGATATTTTGTTGTGAACCATCACCCATTTTCATAATGGCTTCTTTACCAAATTGCTTTTGAATTTGAGCAAGTGCCGATTCCAATGCTGGATTTTTTGCGGGTGCGTTTTCTTTAACTATTTCTTTCTTTGCCATAAAATACCCCTTTCGTTTTATAGTGAAATCATACTAAGAAAAACATGCTAACGCAAGGGTATTATTTATTGTCTGACCACAAAACTATTGTTGACAAAATAGCCATTGTCGCAGTAATTATCCATACTGCAGAAGTCGTTCCAAACACAGCGATACACATCGTTCCTAAAATTGGTGCAACTACACTTGGAAAATTAACACTGGTTCTGAAAAAACCGTAATATTTGGATTGTTCTTTTTTTGGCATACTATTAAAGAACAATAAATCGTGTGAAGATTCCATTAATGCCCCAGATATTTGCCACAAAACAAATATAGCCAATAATGCAGGTCCACTTATAAATGTTGCGGCAACAGAAAATACCGCAAACGAAGCAAAACCACATGTTAACCAAAAACGCGCACCATATTTCTTGATAAATTTTCCTATAAATAAATTAACCAAGACATACGGCAAAACACCAATTGATAAAATTGTTCCCAATGTTTCATTTGAAAAACCATTTTCTATCACAATAATTGGAACATAAAGCAATCGCATTGAACGCAACGCAAAAAAACCAAAATTAACAACATAAGCCCGCAACATACCTGTCTTTTTGAAAAAAGACACTGCTTCCATACGCAACAAACGAATTGTTTTTTTCATATTAACACGTTTAAGTGTTTTATCTTGCTGAACTATTCCAAAATGTTTAAAAAACAAAAGCCCAGAAAAATATATCATACCTGCCGCCAATAATGGCATTCTATAATTTCCACCAAAAAAATTCACAACCGTCATCGCAAACACAGGCGCAACAATTCCACCAACATTTCCCCAAAAATGATATCGTGCATTCAAACGTTCCATTCCAATATCTTTGGAAAAATCAGACATAAAAAGTGGTAATAAAATCCCCAGCATAGTAAGCGCAAAATTATTTACAAAATCTAATGTAATAAATGTCATTGGTTTAACAGAAAAACTCATCATACAATAACATGCGCCCAATATTACCATGGTTATATAAAGCAATCTTGTTTTTGTAAACCAATGTAAAATTTCTGCAGAAAACAAACCAACTATAACAGCGAACAAAGCATAAATTGATGCATAAACACCAACGGTGGCAGAAGCCATTTCTTCATTAAAAAATAATTTAAATATACCCAACAAACAAAGGGAATAAACCGTGTTAACAACACTGTTGGCAAAACCAGTAAATAACCCCAGATTTGCAAAAGAAAATCCGTTTACATTTTTATTAATAGAAAGATAACGTTCTCTCTTCATTTTTTCCCTTGGCATAAATATAGCATATATAAATATTTTATAAACTGATTTTTTTATATATCAAAGCGGGATGTATTCGCATGTGTCAATGCAATCGCAATAGCATCACTTTCATCCGGTGTTTTTGGGTGTGCGGTTGGCAATAATATAGAAAGCATTTTATATATTTGATCTTTGTCCGCATGTCCCATTCCAGTTAATGCCTTTTTAACCTTATTTGGTTCATATTCAAACACTGGAATATCATTAACAGCGACAGCAGTTATAGCCGCCGCACGCGCATGCCCCAACAACAAAGTTGTTTTTCCATTTTTGTTAACAAATATAACTTCGATACTGCATTCTGTTGGATGAAATTCTTGGCATAAATCTTTTACGCCATTAAAAATAAAAGCCAATCTTTCTGCCAAGGATAATTTAGTTGGTGGCAATATAACACCACTGGCAATATATTTGCGCGAAGAACCTGCAACATCTATAATTGCCCAACCAGTATGCAAAAGTCCAGGATCGATTCCTATAATTCTTTTCATTTTCGTATTGTTATTTTGCTGACACTTTCCCTGCCGTAATATTTATTAACTTTTGTTTTTATTTCTTCAACCTTGTATGATAATTCCAGCGCAAATGCCGGTGATATTGGTCTTATAACTATATTAAATTTTTTATCACGTGAAAGTTTGATTGCAACAACAGTTGATATTTTTGATATATCATCACCAACTATTTTTGACCAATTATTAACCAAATCTGCATCACTGGTTCGAACACCAAACATTTCCATCAAACCGCCAAACGCAGACGCCAAAGTTTGTGGACGTGATTTTCGCAAATCTAAATTAACTTTTTTATCTTGGTTTGACATAACTGTATTCCTTTGGCATCAAGATAAACATTTGACCTTGTGAATGTTGACCATGTGCAACCTGATATGCTTCATCCCCAGACCCAAAGAATATATCTGCACGTATCCATCCGCGAATTGCGCCACCTGTATCTTGGGCAATCATCAATCTGTTAAAAGAACGCCCATCAGACAAAGATGTATTTATATATACTGGTAATCCAAGTGTATAAATACTGTCATCCATTGCTACACTTCGTATTTTTGAAAGTGGTGTTCCCAATTTACCAATCACACTGTGTTGTGGTGCTTCATAGAAATAAACATAACGCGGGTTATTATAAATAACTTCTTTTGCCAAAGACGGATTTTGTTTCAAATGTGTCCATACGGCATCTGCACTGTATCCACCCGCAGGCTTTATACCCTTTTGTTGTAATTGTGTTCCAATAGATTTAAATGGCATATCGTTAACAGCGGCAAAATTCAATTTAACCATTGTCCCATCTTCCAATTTTAACATACCACTGCCCTGGATTTGCAGGTTTTGCACATCAACAATATTTGCCCAATACAATATGCGCCCTATTTTATTATTCACAATGTCGCGTTTTGAAACTCCTTTATAGTTTCGTCCATCAATTGGCACACCCATAATAGGTTCATTGCATTGCGCAGTGCGTGTTTTGCATCCCGGTATCACAGGCGAATAATATCCGGTATATGTCCCTGTTTTGCCACCTTTTTCATTATAAACCTGATATGGTTGGAAATTAGATTCAAACCATGCGCGCACTGTTTTTACATCCGCAGAACTGCTTGGCAACATATTACATTTTTCACGCAATAATTCCGGATCCGGGATAACAGAACCAGTATATTGAATCTTTGCATTACACGTATTACGGAATGCCTGCAGAGCATATCTGACATCATCATCACGCCACCCCGGCAACGCAGCATAAGAAACCGCTGTCAAATTAGATGGTATCTTGGAATCATCGCCAACATGTGTTGGTGCAGACAAATCACACCCAGACATCAATGCGACAAGGCAACAAATTCCGCAAAAACGCATAAAATTACAAAAAGACAACATTTTAACATCCCCCCACTTGTAAAAAGTATTTCTTAATGCTATATTATCATAAAACGATGGATAAAAAAAGGAGCAATCGCAATGCCAAAGTTTAATATTATATCTCAATTCTTAAAAGACATCTCTTTTGAAAGCCCAAATGTGCCTGAATTATTCTTTAAACAGGACGGCGGCCAGGCAAAAATGGAAATCAACATTGACATTAATATCAAAGGTGCCGAAAACAATTTATTTATGGTAGATTTGATTACACGCGTTCATTCTAAATTGGAAAAAGACAACAAAACAGTATTTTTGATTGAATCAACATATACTGGTATGGTCCAATACGAAGAAAAAGACGAAGAAATCAAAAAGAAAACATTATTGATTGATGTTCCAACTGTTTTGTTCCCATATGTTCGTTCTATGGTGACAAGATTAACCGCAGAATCTGGTTTCCCACCACTTTCTATGCCATTGGTTGATTTTGCAGATCTTTATGAACAAAGACAAAAACAAGCTGCTGAACAAAAACCAGCAAATCAATAAGATTTGAAAAATAAAAAAACACCGGCAAATGCCGGTGTTTTTTTTATTTCTTTAATGACAATTATGCTGCTGCGGTAAAGACTTTTTGAACATCATCATTATCGTCCAACGCATCAACCAATTTTTCAATTTTGGCATATGCTTCGTCATCCAAATCAACAGGCATATTTGGAACCCATGTGATTTCTGCGTTTTCTGGTTCGCCAAGTTTGTCAGCCAAAGCCTTTTGAATATTCATGAAATTATCTGGTTTTGTTGTGATAATAAAACCTTCTTCGGATGATTCCAGGTTATCTGCATCAACTTCCATAACCAATTCCATCATTTCATCTTCACTTTTACCAATGGATGCAGGATACATAATTTGACCAACATGTGTAAACATGAAAACAACAGAACCTTCTTCGCCCATATTTCCACCATTTTTGGCAAAAATATTACGAATTTCTGGCACTGTACGACGTGGATTATCAGTCAAAGCTTCTACGATAACAGGAACTGCATTTGGACCATAACCTTCGTAACGCACTGCGACAAAGTTATCTGTGTTTGCACCAGATGCCTTTTCAATTGCGCGTTTAATGTTATCGTTAGGCATAGATGCCTTGCGTGCTTGTAAAATTGCCAAACGCAATCTTGGGTTATTATCTGGATTTTTATCACCCAATTTTGCCGCCATAGTTATTTCACGCGCCAATTTAGTAAACAAACCGCTGCGTGCCGCATCAACCAATCCTTTTTTGTGTTGGATGTTGTGCCATTTACTGTGTCCACTCATATTTGACCTTTTGATTTTATTGTATTAAAATTACACCAAAAGGATAACAAATGATTGGAAAATTGCAAGGTGTAATTGATTATATTGGCCCAGATTATGTTATTTTAATGGCTGGACCTGTTGGTTATAAAGTTTACACCCCTGAAATCTTTGCTCTAAAGGCCCCTGTTACACTTTGGATTGAAACGGTCGTCCGCGAAGATTCCATAAGATTATTCGGCTTTTCAACAATTGCCGGACAAAACCTGTTTAACCAATTAACCACCGTATCCGGTGTTGGTCCAAAGGTTGCATTGGCCATCATGGGAACAATCAAAACAGATACTTTGATGACAGCAATTGCGACCGGAGACGCAAAAACAATTGCAACAGCCCCAGGGGTTGGCAAAAAAGTAGCCGAAAAAATCATTGTTGAATTAAAGAATAAAATGGGCGGTGCCAATTTTGATTTTGGAACAGATTCTGGTGTGTTACCTGATTTATTGGCGGCATTGGAATCTTTGGGTTATCGCCGTATGGATATTATCGACATGGCACAACACCTTGTATCACAAAACCCAGATGCAGATATTTCCAAACTTGTTCCATTGGCATTAAAAGAAATAAGCGGTAAATAATGGAAAACAACGACACAATCTTTGCATTATCATCGGCACCTGGCAAATCAGGCGTTGCGGTTATACGCGTATCTGGTGATAATTTATCAGACATTTTCAAGCGCATTATAAACAAAGATAAATTTGATATTCGATATAACTATTTTACAAATTTTCGTGATGATAATGGCGATTTGATTGATCAATGCGTTGCAACTTTTTTTGCAGGCCCAAATTCATTTACAGGCACCGATGTTATCGAAATATATTCACATGGTGCAATGGCGGTTATCGACAAAATATTTGATTTTTTGCGCGCACACAAATGCCGTATCGCAACACGTGGTGAATTTTCAAAACGTGCATTTTATAACAACAAAATGGATTTGACCGATGTTGATGGTTTAATCGCATTGCTTGATGCACAAACCGATAAACAGCGCCAAAGCGCATTAAAATCATTAACCGGTGGTGATGCAAAAACATATTCCAATTGGCGTAATCAAATGATTGAAATATCGGCCTATGCGGCGGCTATATTGGATTATGATGCAGATGATTTACCGAAAGATATTGATAAAAAAATTATCAAACAAACAGAAGTTTTATTAAATGAATTAAAAGAAAATATAAATGGATACCATGCATCACGCGCAATAAGAAATGGTTTCAATATTGCATTGGTTGGCGAAACCAATGTTGGTAAATCATCAATATTCAATAAATTGGTTGGATCAAATCGCGCGATAGTTTCCGACATTGCCGGCACAACACGTGATGTAGTATCACAACAAATTGATATTGATGGATATTTGGTCAATTTATCAGATACCGCGGGTATAAGGGACGCAACCGATGAAATCGAAAAGATTGGAATCGAACGTACACACGAAGAAATCAAAAATGCAGATTTAATTATTCATGTATATAATAAAATGCCTGAAAAATTTTCTGGTGATGAAATAACGGTTATAAACAAATCAGATTTATTATCGGATACATCAAACAAATCTGTTATTTATACATCTGTGATAAACGACAGCGGTTTTGATAAATTATTAAACACCATCAAAAATAAAATGCATGAATTGATGGGCGGGTCTGAATCAAGAATTGCGATTAATGAACGCACATATGAATTATTAAACGATGCAATTTTTGAATTGGATACAGCCATAAATAATTATGATGGCAATTATGATATATTTGCAGAACACATACGACGTGGCGCTGACGCAATTGGAAAAATATTGGGCACAATAACAACGGCCGAAATCGCAGACGCCACATTTTCAAGATTGTGTTTGGGAAAGTGAATTTTTTAAATTAAATATAAACTGATTTACAAAAATAAATTAGAATGATGAAGATGCGAAGCCGTTGGCAAGCGTAGTGTAGTTGACCTACATGAGCGAACCAACGGCAAACAGATTTATTATTATAATTTATTTTTACTCTTTTCTGTCGGGATATTTACCATCAATCAGATTTTGGCGAACAATATGATGTTTTACCTTTTGTGTACTGGTCATTGGTAAATCTTCTGTTGTCATCGCAAAATGGGTCACCCATTTATAAGATGCAACCTTTTTATTTTGTTCAGCAATTTCTTTTGCCAACTTATCTATGGTCATATCTTTATCAACACTGAACACACCATAGGCAACTGTTTTATCGCCAACCTTGTGTTCAAATACTGCGACATTTTTTACACCTGGGATTTCAATGAATAATCCTTCCAATTCGTCAGGATAAACATTTTTACCACTGTCCAAAACAATCACTTGTTTTTTACGTCCGGCAAAATGTAATTCACCATTTTTATCCATGTACATCATATCGCCTGTGTTAAACCAACCGTCTTGGTCGAAAACTTCGGCATTAACTTCTGGATTATTCAAATAACCATTGAATACCTGGTGTCCACGAAGCCATAATACACCAACGCCATTTTCATCTTTATCACGAATTTGACATTCATTATTAGATGTTGGTGCACCAATTGAATACGCCAATCTTTTATTTGTTGGTTTTGAAATACAGATTGGTCCAACAGTTTCTGTCAAACCATAACCCTGGATAAATGCCATACCCAATGATTCATAGAAATTTTCTACTTCTGGTTTTGTTGCAGCACCGCCAGCAATCAATAATTTAGCGCGTCCACCAAAAACACTTAAAATTGGTTCTTGAACTTTGCGAACGAAAAATTCAAGTCCCATATCTTTCAATGTTTTTTGGTTTCTTAAAATAAATGATGCAACGCGCCATTTACCTTGTTCTTTCATTGTTGTAACAATTTTGTTACGGAACAATTCCCAAACACGTGGCACAGCCGGAATAACATGTGGTTGGAATTTTTTGAAATCGTCCAAAATGTATTTCGGATTAACTGTTGGTTGCAAAACCAATGATGCGCCATAATGGACGGTTGCCAAAATACCAATCGCAAAACCAAAGATGTGATAAAGTGGCAAAAATCCATACATAACATCACCAGAATGGAAATAATCTGACATATCTTCCAAAGAATTTGCACATTCTGTTAAATTAAAGTGTGTTAATGGCACAACCTTTGGTGTTCCAGTGGAACCAGATGTAAATGACATTGTCGCAACATCTGTTGATTCAGATGGATAAGGTCTTAAATCATAATCGATTGGACCGTCTTTTTTGGTTATATCATAAAACTTGAATTGCTTTGTTTTATAAAAGAACGAAGGTTCCGCACAAACAAATTTACACCCAGCAATTTCACACATTTTATCATATTCCAATGGTGTTAAATTTGTGTCCAACATTAATGCTGTTGCCCCCAAATACCATATTGCAAATAAAGTCAGTGGAAATTGTGGCAAGTTATGTGATAACACACCGATAACATCACCATGTTTTACACCTGCTTTGTTAAGTGTTGATGCACGCGCACGTACCTGTTCCAAGAATTCGGAATAAGTAACATTTTCACGAACCAAAAATAAATTTTCTGGCCATTGATTAACTGCATTTTCTAACTTTTGATACATATTCATGTTATACCTACCTTTATTCATGTCTCAAAGTATATTTTCCATCGATTAACCATTGACGAACAACATGGTGTTTAATTTTTTGTGTACTGGTCACAGGAAAATCATCAGTTGTCATTGCAAAGTGTGTCACCCATTTATATGAAGCAACTTTTTTATTTGCATTTGCAACAGCGGCCGCTAATTTTTCCATTGTCATATCAGATTCCACGCTGAATACACCGTATGCAACCGTTTTGCCATTTATTTCATGTTCAAATACAGCAACACTTTTTACACCCGGGATTTCAATGAATAATCCTTCCAATTCGTCAGGATAAACATTTTTACCACTGTCCAAAACAATCACTTGTTTTTTACGTCCGGCAAAATGTAATGCTCCATTTTTATCTTGCCATACCAAATCGCCAGTACAGAACCAACCTTCTTTATCAAAGGCTTCTTTGTTGGCTTCATCATTATTCAAATATCCACCAAATATTTGGTTACCTTTGACCCACAGCATACCAATGCCGCTTTCGTCTTGGTTGCGAATTTGGATTTCTGTATCACCCATTGGTGCACCAAACGCATATGCAACACGTTTTTTCAAAGGTCTTGAACAACAGATTGGTCCAACAGTTTCTGTCATACCATAACCCTGAACAAAAGCCATTCCCAGTTGAGTATAGAATTTTTCAACTTCTGGTTTTGTTGCGGCACCACCGGCAACCAATAATCTTGCGCGACCACCGAATACAGAGCGAATTTGATTCAATACTTTATCAACCAATTTTGACAAACCAATTGCACGCAATAATTTTTGGTTGTTCATAACAAATGATACAACACCCCATTTCTTTTTAGCCTTTACACCATCGATAATTTTATTACGGAACACTTCCCATAACTTTGGCACCGCAGGTATAACTTGGGGTCTAAATTGTGCAAAATCTGCCATAATCGCATTTGGATTAATTGTAGATTGCAACAATATTCCCATACCAAAATGAAGTGGTGCCAAGAAACCAACGGCAAAACCAAACACATGGTAAAGTGGTAAAAATCCATAGAACATTTCGCCAGGTTTTAACCATTGATTTAAATATTCCAAATTATCAGAACAAGAAACCAAATTAAAGTGTGTTAATGGCACAACCTTTGGTGTTCCTGTTGATCCTGATGTAAAAGACAATGTTGCAATATCTTCGTCTTTTAAAGAATACGGTTTCAAAGATTTGTCGGCATCGCCATCTTTTGTTTCTATATCAAAAAATTCAAAATTTTTCGTTTCATAGAAAAAAGATTTTTCTGCGCATACAAATTTTGCACCTGTTGTTTTTGTCATATTGTCATATTCTTCGGATGTTAAATTTGTATCCAACAACAAAACTTTGGCACCCAAATACCATATCGCAAACAAAGTCAATGGAAACTGTGGCAAGTTATGTGATAACACACCAACAACATCACCATGTTTTACACCCAATTTATGCAAAGTTGTTGCGCGCGCTTTTACTAAATCTAAAAATTCTTTAAAAGTTACATTTTCACGAACCAAAAACACGGTTTCTGGATTTCTTTCTACGTTTTTTTCTAACAATTGATACATATTCATAATTTTATTCCTTACCTTAATATATTTTCTGTATTATTTGGATATTTGCCATCTATTAAATTCTGACGAACCATATGATGCTTTACCTTTTGCGTACTTGTTACAGGTAAATCTTCCGTTGTCATGGCAAAATGGGTCACCCATTTATAAGGTGCAACCTTGCGATTTGCCAGCGCAATCTGCGCCCCCAATTTAACAAGTGTTGTCCCTTTTTCAACCTGTAATACGGCATAAGTCACTGTTTTATCTTTGATCTTATGTTCAAATACAGCAACATTTTTAACACCATCCATTTCCATGAATAATGCTTCCAATTCATCAGGATAAACATTTTTACCAGAATCCAAAACAATTACTTGTTTTTTACGTCCGGCAAAATGATACTGTTTATATTTATCCAAATAAACAAGGTCACCTGTATTAAACCAACCGTCTTTATCAAAAGATTCATCATTGGCTTCTTTATTATTCAAATAACCTTTGAAGATATTTGGGCCACGAACCCACAATGTCCCAATACCTTTTTCATCGGCATCACGAATAGTGCATTCTGAACAACCAATTGGTGTCCCAAATGCAAACGGAACACGATGTTTTGCTGGACGCGAACAACAGAAAGGCCCAACTGTTTCTGTCATACCATAGCCCTGAACAAAAGTAATACCCAAAGATTCGTAAAACTTTTCAACCTCTGGCTTTGTAGCAGCGCCACCGGCAATCATCAAATTCACACGACCACCAAAAATATCACGCAAAGGTTTTTGTACTTTCTTTACAAGTTTTGATAATCCAATCGTGCGCAAAAACTTTTGATGTCTAAGCACGAAAGATACCATCCACCACATATGTTTTTCTTTGGCTCCTTCGATAATCTTGTTACGAAAAACTTCGTAAAGACGTGGAACCGCCGGAATACAATGTGGTTTATATGTTTTGAAATCTTCCAAAATATTGCGCGGATTAATTGTTGGTTGCAACAATATTCCCATATGGAAATGCATTGGTGCCAAAATACCCGCCGCAAATCCAAAGATATGATACAATGGTAAGAATCCATACATTATTTCATTTTTATGAATCCATTCACCCATATCAGCATAATAATCCGAAGAATTCTTCAAATTACCATGTGTCAAAGGCACAACCTTTGGATTACCAGTCGAACCAGAAGTGAAAGATAATGTAGCAATATCATTTTCATCAAGTTCTGCCGGTTTTAATTTTGCATCTGCTTTTTCATCAGACGTTTGTATATCAAAGAATTTGAAACCTTTTGCCTTATAGAAAAAAGATTTTTCTGCACATACAAATTTGCACCCAACCAATTTGGTCATATTATCGTATTCAAATGGTGTTAAATTTGTATCCAACAAAAGAACCGTTCCACCAAGATACCATATCGCGAAAAGAGTCAAAGGAAATTCTGGGATATTATGCGCCAACAACCCAACAACATCACCAGATTTTACCCCTGCCTTGTGTAATGTAGTTGCCCGCGCATGAATTAATTTCAAAGCTTCCTTGAATGTGATTTTTTCGCGTACCAGATAGAAAGCATTTGGCGATTCTTTCGCCACTTGCTTAAACACTTGATACATATTCATAACATAAAATCCTTGTTGTTTTTATATTGGACATTGTGTATTATAGACTTATAAAAAAAAGATTGCAATTATGAAAATACTTACTTTAAATATCAATTCAATTCGCGCACATATTGAAAGTTTTATGGATATTTTGCGTAAAAACGAATATGACACTATATTGGTCCAAGAATTAAAGGTGGAAAACGCCAATTTCCCATATAATTTATTGGACGAATATGGATACAACATCAAAGTTTTTGGTCAAAAATCATGGAATGGCGTTGCAACTTTTTCAAAAAATTCTATTGAAGATGTAACAATGGGCATGCCCACATACCCAGATGTAAATTCACGATTTCTGGAAACCGTGATTGATGGTCGTGTCCGTTTAATAAATGTTTATATGCCAAATGGCGATTGTATTGAATCACCTAAATTTCCATATAAATTGGAATGGATGCGCGCATTTACACAATATATATCGCAATATATCGACAGCGAAGAACCGGTTATAATCGGTGGTGATTACAATGTTTCAATCGAAGATCGTGATATATGGAATCCAAAGAATTACATTGGTTCATCTATATCTGCACCGGCGGCACGTGATATTATGCAACAATGGTTGGACATGGGCTGGATCGACGCATGGCGCGAATTACACCCAGACGATATAGATTACACATGGTACGGATATCGTGGCCGTGATACAGTTGGTAACAACCAGGGTTTGCGCCTGGATTATTTCCTTTGTAATAAAACCGCGGCAAAAATGATTAAAAACTGCGAAATAGATAAAGAACCCAGATTGGCCGACAAACCAACCGACCATTGCGGTTTAATGTTGGAATTAAAAGATTAAATTATTTTGATTCTGCTATTGCTATTTTATCACGTAGTTCTTTTTCATTGGTCTTTATCCAATCAAAAGATTTTTCCATAAAATCATAAATATCTTTACGACCAAGATACATTTTTTTCATAGTATCAAATATCAATTCATTATTTATTGTCATATCGTAAAAATATGAATAAGCAATATATTTTGGTTGCTTACCTAAATTCGCAATATCAGTATTATGATTTATTGTTTCTACAACAATCTCTGATAATAACCATTTGATACTTGGAAAATCATATTCTGCTGGATTGTCTTTGAAATGTTTATTCCAAAAATAAAACCAAACAAAATGTGTTATTTCATGCGTAGCCATTGATACAGCCAATTTTGGATCAAAGTAATGATATATATTAAAACTGTGTGTTTCTATATCCCTGGGGCATATCGGGTTCAAAGAAACTTCTGCAACCATATCATTCAAAATACCACTGCAATCGTTATCAAAAGCAACACTGTACGCACCATTCAATTTATCCGCTATTTTTTCCCATTCTGCAATAAACATATTCATAGAATTATCTATGATAGGTTTTCTTTTTTCTGCCTGAATTTTCATTTGATCAGTAATATATTCAAACCGTTTTTCTTCGGATAAAGATACAGCATATTCATAATTCAAATCAGGATATGCATTGAACAACTGTTTTTGCCACCAAACAGGCGTTTCATCTTTCTGGTGAAACAGAATAAAATCTAAATCGCTTTCAAAATTTTTTCGTTGCCAAGTCAGTTTCATTTTTAATTCCCTTTTTAATCCCCTACCCGGGCCAGATCATCAAATTCATGATATTTTGCGCCGACGCTTTCGCGGTATTCATATTCTGCAACTTTGTCTGTGCTGTATTGCCCGAATAATTCGCGAACCTTTTGCACAGATGTATCTATCATTTCTTGTGCAATTTTGTCCTTGTATTCTATCAATTCAGGATTACCATTTTTTAATTGTAAAAATTGTATTATCGGTGTAATTGAAACATCATGCATTTTCAATGAAAAACCATTGTTTTGCATTATGAATGCTTCCAATGGTAATTGCGGCATTGTGCCATCCAATAATTGTTTTTTTGTTGGGGCTGATCCTGTTTTTATGTCCATAACCACACCGTCCCATATAATATCTGCACGCGCACGAACATTGCGCCCGGCAATATTCACTGATCCAAGAACCTCTTTATACTTAATTGATTTATTCTTAAAAAATTCTTCGACAAATGGTGCGATTTCACAAAATCTTTTATGCCAAAAATAAAATAAAATTGAATTATCTGGCAAGACTTGCTTTGCGCGCACATCCATTTCGTCTATTAATTTTTGTGCATTAAAATCATGTGCGTTTTCAATTACATCATGAACCAAGATTCCAAAATTACGTGCATCTGGCAAAACCCAATAATCATCTTTTTTACGCAATTTCAAAATGTGTTTAACATAAAATGCATACGGGTTATGAATTAACAATTCAATTTCTGTAACATAAACATCACTTTTATCAATTGGTGGTGTTGGCGGTGAATAATCTAATGGGTGATATGGAACATCGTCCATCGCCCTGACCACTTTTAACATTTCATTATCTGTTCTTATATCACCAATTGCAACACGAACGCGTGAAAGAAAACGTGATTCTGTCGTTAATGTTCCGCCAGATTGTTTAGAACGCAACCAATAAACTTCATTTCCGCACGATAAATTCATAAAGTCCAAAGACATTAATGACACCTTGCGATTTGGTGATGGCAAACCAATTTCATTTGCAACGTTGCGCGGCAACCAAGCATTTTCATAACCAATGGATGGGAACATACCTTCGTTAAGTCCAGTTAATATAACAACATCAGCAGTCTGCATACGTGATTCTATTGTTCCCAAAACACATACTTTGCAATCTTCTGTTTTTATTGGACGTATTGATACAGAACTAATTGCATCCGCCATAAAGGCACGCGCATCATGAACATTCAAAATAATATCGTTTGATTGTAAAATGTCCGCTGTTTCTTTTATCGCATTCCAAATTGGAACATCGCTTTCATTTTCAATTGTGAAATTCGGTTGAAAATTATAACCATTTTCAGAATCAACAAATTCAACCAACATATCAAACAAATTATAATTATGTTGTGCATATAATTTTTCAAATTCTTTTTGATTATTTTCAATCCAATCATCAAATAAATTTAATATCGCGCGCCCTAAATCAGTCATTGTTCCAGACAAACCAGATGAAAAATCTGCATTTATCCCACAACGTTCCATTTCTGATTTAATACGCTGATTCGCCGCCGCATCAGGTGTAATAATTAACACAGATTTATTTTCATTTACCGCACGCTTTGCGATTTGTGTTACGGTTAATGCTTCTTCGCTTTCACGTGCACATTCTATTAATTTACAATTGTCTAATTTATCTTTGATATGTTGTCCGGTATTACCAAATGCAATATTCATAATATCTATATCACTTTTACCAACATCAATTGTTTGAACATCATCAACAGACAAACCCAACTTTTTCAAAAATAAATATTCGCTTTTGTATGGATTCGTATCCAATTCAAAATCTTTTGTTTCGCCAGATATTTTCCCAGATAAAATTATTTTACCATTTGGCAAACCAGCAATATATTCCATTAAATCAGCAGTTGCCGGCACAGAAGCCGTAGATCCACAAACAATCACACAATCATATTTATCCAAATGTTTTTTCCATGCACGAATATCGGCATTTCTTTTTTGTGTTGTTGTTAATCTGTCGTTTGGTAATTGTTTTATAATATCCAAAATGCGTGCTTTATTTTGAAAATGTGTTGCGTATTTATCATCTATGATATCTGACCAATTAACATCTGTGATTTGCACACCTTCATTTTCCAAATAATCTTGCAAGCGAATAAAATCTTGTGCCAGGGTCAATGCGGTTGCAATATTTTTTACATTGGCGTCCGCAGACAAAAGACGCGATAAAATAATCACACGTTCACGATTGGATATAGTATCAATATAAGATTCTTCTTCGTCTTCGGCCCCTTCGCCCAACGGAATTAAATTTGGCAATATAACACTGTGCCCAGATTTATTTACAATAAACTTTTCAACACTTCGTATTGCACGACGTGATGGTAAAAAAATCAAAACACGTGAAAAATCATCACTGTATTGTGAAATTTGTCCCCACAGCGCATCCAATATACGCCCAGGATTCGAAACATTAAAAATGTTTTTATTTAACACCGATAATATCTCTTAATTCTTCCAAACCAAATTTCTTTTCTGCCGAAGTTTCCAGAATATTTTCAATCATCGCAGGATGATTTT
The DNA here is from genome assembly GCA_902798205.1 of uncultured Pseudomonadota bacterium. GTDB lineage: Bacteria > Pseudomonadota > Alphaproteobacteria > Rs-D84 > Rs-D84 > Enterousia. The sequence continues at coordinate 30,756 of CADBVV010000003.1, forward strand.
CATGTGACAATTTAACCTGGTCGCTTTCACGAATTTTTTTATCTTTCTTTGTATAAATAATCTGATAACAAATTCCGTTTTTATCACAAAAATCCATTAAATCCAGATCTGAATCTTTTGGTCCAATACGCGAATCAATCAAAAGAAACAATCTGCGTAATTGCGAACGATTTAATAAATATTCTTCCAATCTTTCCAGCCATTTCATAGCATCCGCCTTTGACACACGCGCAAAACCATAACCCGGCAAATCAACAATCATAGATTTATCGTTCATATTAAACAAATTCAAACTTTGTGTACGCCCCGGTGTATTGGAAGTACGCGCCACTTTTTCACCCAACACAGCGTTTATAAGTGATGATTTGCCAACATTACTGCGCCCAACAAAAGCATATTCTGCAAATTGTGTATTTGGCAGTGATTTAACAGTTTCAAAGGATCCAACAAATTTAATCATTATTTATTCACCAATTTTTTATATGCTTCTTTTTTTGATATACCTGCACGCGCCGCTAATTCAGCCGCCGCAGATTTAGTAGAATTTGATACAATATCATTTACGATTTCACTTATTTCATCATCAGTCATTTTTTTATCTGGAGCCGGCGCAACAACAATTACAATTTCACCACGCGGTGGTTCAATATTTAATAAATCGGCCGGATATCCAATAATTGTTTCTTCGTGAATTTTTGTGATTTCACGAACAATTGCAATTTCGCGTTCTGGCATAACAGATGCCAAAGTTTTTATTGTATCCATAACACGATTTGGGCTTTCATAATAAATAATTGTATGACGAATTTTATTATCTTCGCGAACTTTCTTTTCATCAAAAAATCCACAGAAAGTAAACCTGTCTGTTGGGAACCCAGACAACACCAGCGCAGATATTGCCGCTGTTGCCCCTGGAACAACAAATACCGGAACACGTGCAGCGCGCGCCGCACGTATAAGACGAAAACCAGGATCGCTGACCCCCGGCATACCGGCATCAGACACCGTTGCAATCGCCGCACCATTTAACATTTTTTCAACCAAAGAATCAACGACTTCGCGTTCATTGTGTTCATGGCACGACACAGATTTAGTTTTAATATCAAAATGGTGCGCCAATTTACCAAAAACACGCGTATCTTCGGCCGCAACCAAATCGACAGATTTTAAAACTTCGATTGCGCGTGGCGACATATCTGACAAATTTCCAATTGGCGTTCCAACAATATAAAGGCCTGATTGCATTTTAAATCCTTTTATAGTAGAATGATACATATAAAAAGTAGGTTTTTCAATGTATATGAATAAATTTTTAGTTTTTTTGTCTGTTTTATTGTCTGGTTGTGGCGCAAATCAGATAATCAATCCTGTACCTGTTGCGACTTCTAATCCAACAGATATTCAAAACGATTATCTTTATTCGTCCACATTATATACGTCTGACGATTCTGGCCCAAATGCAAACATTGCCGTGTTATTGCCAATGAATGGGCCGGCAAAATCTGTCGGAAACAACATAAAAACATCTATCGAGGCTGCCTTTATACGCAAACCAAAAGAAAATATACGTGTTTCTTTCTATGATATGTCTGGTGAAGCATCAAGACGCGATTTAGTGGTACGCGATATGCTTAACACAAACCCAGATATTATTATTGGGCCATTGTTTGCCGAAGATGCTAATTTCTTGCGCGATGCAAAACCTTCAAAAACACCTGTTATTTCATTTACATCTGATGTTGAAGCCTTGGGTGACAATGTTATAACTATGAATTTAATCCCAACCCAAAGCATCGAAACAATCATAAAACAAATCAAAGATGACGGTGCGCAAAACATGATTATATTATCGCCAGATGACAAATCTGGTAAATTAATGGCATCTGTTGCTGCAAAAATATCAGACGCATACGATATGCCAATAAATGGTTTGTTTTATTATAAATCTGGCAATTCGGATTCTATAAAAGACGCATCAATCCGCGCATCAATGTATAACGCACGCAGCGCTGCAAATACACGCGCCCGCGAAGTATTATCAGATATCATAAACAAAGAATCATTAGACGCATCAACACGTGGCAACCTTAAGAAACAGCTGGAAAAAATATCCAGAACAGAAACACTTGGAAAATTGCCTTATGATGCAATATTATTCTTGGGTTCTGGCGAAGACACCAAAACAATAGCGTCTTTCTTGCGTTATTATGGCGTTGGAACTCGTGATGCAGCATTTTATGGGACAATGCTTTGGAATAATTCAAATATCACATCAGATTTTACTTTAAGTGGTGCCAAATATGCGACTTTGCCACCAATATCTGATAACTTTGTATCACTTTACAATATGATTTCCGGCAAAGATCCTGATTATTTGTCTGCTTTTGGTTATGATGCCGCAAATTTATCATTGGGCATGCTTTATACAGCAAAATCAAAAGATGCATATCTTTATGACCCAAGTGGCTATATCGGCACAACAGGAATATTCCGTGTTCAACCATCTGGTGAATCAGAAAGAGCCCTGCGTATAATGGAATTAAACGGGACTGGCGAAGCATCTGTATTCAAAGAAGCCCCAACAAACTTTTTAACCCCATTATACAGCATAAACACTTCTAATTTAAAGCCTGTATCAGAAAAAGAATTAAAAACACGCGGTATAAACCCTGGGGATTATATAAAAATACCAGATTATCTGCGCCGCAAATCAGAATATAGAACAAAAACAATTGGTGCAAACTATGTATCTGACGAACCAGCAGAAACAACAGATGCCCCGATACAGATTTATGCAAGCGACGAAAAAGAAACCGTTTCAAACGAAGAATATAAACCTGTAAAAATGGAAAAGGTTTCACGCAAATATATAGATTCAGTAGAAGTAGCAGAATAAATACTTGCGTTTATGAAAAAATAAGATATAATCAAGGGGCTTGAAAATCGTTGCGAGCATAGTTCAAGGGCTAGAATGCAAGCCTTCCAAGCTTGAAATGCGGGTTCGATTCCCGCTGCTCGCACCAAGAACGATAATAAAAGTTCTTGCGAGATTGGGCGTGCGCCGGAGTTGGAGAGCCGGGGCAGACTGTAAATCTGTTGTCTTACGACTGAGGTGGTTCGAATCCACCCACTCCCACCAAAAAATATAACCACCCTTGCGGTGGTTTTATTTTTTTGTCGGGTTTGGTTTATGGTATTAGGCCATACAAACGAAGTTTGTTTGGTTCGACTATGAGTAAGCGAAAACAAGTGTCAACGAAGTTTGAGCGCTAACGAATGCGGCGCAGGCATTTATGCCGAGCCAATCCACCCACTCTAAATATTCATCAAATAAAACTCAACATCAAAAGATACACCGCACTGTAAAAGTGCGGTTTTCTTTTAGATTTCCAATACTTTTAAAGGTTCGAAGAAAGTATATCTAAAAAACACCAATTTTTATCAATCTTCGAACAGCCAAGATTTTCAAGGGTTTGCTCCGTTCGAACCCACCGAGGCAGTTTTTATAATTTTTTGCAATCTAATTCTATAATTTGAATTGGGTTATACCCAATTTGAGATACAAAATCTGGATGAATTGCATTAACCATATCTGCAGAGTCATATTCTGCTTTAATAAAGTTTTTTAAATCTGATTTTTTAACTATTTCGTGCCTGTCCGTTATTTGTTCTTTTACATCTGTTATTTTAAACATTGGTGAACATTGCCCATCACATAACTTTGTTTCTGTAAAAGTATGATTTTTTGTTATGATATGACAATCATATTCTTCAGAAGAACATGCAATTAATGTTAATAATGGAACAAAAATAAGCAATTTTTTCATGTTTAATCCTTTATCTATGATGATTAATTATATTCAAAGATGTGTTTTAATTCAACCATTTCTCTTTAAACTCTTTTACCCGTTGCATTAAATCAATAAATTCTTGTTTGTTTTCTGCTCGATTAGTGCAAGCTGTCTCCCACCAAAAACACAAATTAAAAATCTTCATTTTCCTATTACTATATTGTATGATACACATGTAAAAGGACAAGATATGTTAAATAAAATATTAATAATTACAATTGCATTGGGATGTATGGCTGGTGCATATATTGCCGGTCTTTATTCAAACCATACAAAAGGAAACCAAAACATGAATTACATTTTTGTTGCCGATAAAAAAGAAGCGAACAATATTAAAATTCCAAACGAATTAAAGGATAATGTAAAAGTTATTGTATTAGACCAATGGGGTGAAACTGCAGCAATCAAAACGTTATCCAAAAAATTATTAAACGGCGAATTTAAAAAAGGCGACAGATTTTTCAATATTGGATATGTTGGATCAAATGAATTTCCAATTGGTACGGTTGTTGTTGTTGGAACTGTATCCAGGGAAACCCCATCACACACCGTCAAAGAACCAACATTTACATTAGATAAGGAATCTAAAGTTAAATGTTATTCATCACTTGATTTCGTAGAATCAACAAAACACACCGGCGTGTTTGATATGGAACTTTATACATTTGCAACATTTTTCCCGAATATTAAATCGGTAAAAATAGTTTCAGATAATCTAAATTTCCATGAATTTGAACAGGTCACAATAGATAATGCCTGGATTGAAGCAAACAAAATATTGTTTGATATGATTTCAAACTATAAATAAAAAAACACCGGCATTTGCCGGTATTTTTTTTATTTTATTGGTGGAAAACAATTATCGCCGCCATCTGGACAACACACCATCCAACCATCACCAGCATCTGTATAAACTTCGCCGACACAGCAACCGTTTTTATCAGGACGCGCACCATCCGAACATGTTGCAAAGAAACCGTTCCAATTAACGATTGTATAATGTGTTGTATAGCCAATTATTCCACCCAAAACAAACGCCAAAATTATCCATAACCATTTGTTACATTTTAGTGTTGTTTTCACAGATTTTTTAACAACTTTCTTTTTCATATCCATCACCCTAGTCTTCTTCGATTATTTTTTCCAATTGAATTATAAAATCTATCGCAGGGTTAGTCAATTTTTTCGCTTTTTCAATCATACGTTCTGCCTCTTGCTGCATTTGAAGACGTTTATATGTTTCAACGATTTCTGTTGCTTGACTAGTATTTCTTAAATTATCATCATTTATAGCGCGCGCAATTTCTAATTCTTTTTTTGCCAAATCTTTATATTGTTCAGAATGTTCCGGGCATCCACGTTCAGATAAATTTGCATAAATTTTTGCGTTATCAACGTGTGCTTCTGAATCAGGGCTGTCAATAGAATACAATTCTTCCAATAATATTCTTTCTATCTGACCACAAGTTGTTTCTGGCATTTTGTTTTCTTCTGCCCGTGCTGTTGGTTTTGGTTCATCAAAATTTCTGTCCAGACAATTTTCAGAATAAATTTTATTCAATTGCCCTATTTCTGCATAACGGTTGTTATAAATTGCATCTGACATTTTATCTGATAATCTTTCGCATTGTGCCTTTGTCATTATTGAATGATTTATTCTACCGGAACCATTAACTATAAACCCAACTAATGCACCCATTAAAAATACTGCAACCAAGCCTATTATTCCATAAAGGCGATAATGTTTATATTCTGCATGTGTCATTTTCATTTTTTCTCTCCTCTGTTTTTTATTTTTTTATTTCACGATGCCATCTTTGATGGTGATTATTCTGTCTGCACGTTTTGCCAAATTCATATCATGCGTCACAAATAACATAGACATTTTTGATTTACGAACCAAATCTAGTAATAAATCAAAAACAACATTTGCATGATTTGGATCTAAAGATCCGGTTGGTTCGTCTGCCAATAAAATTTCTGGACCATTTGCAATTGCGCGTGCAATCGCAACACGTTGTTGTTCACCGCCAGACATTTCGGTTGGAAAATGTGTGGCACGATGTGCAACATTTGCCAATTTTAATAATTTCATTGCACGTGCACGTGCAACATTTTCCGCCACACCATTTGCCATCATTGGCATAACTACATTTTCCAGTGCGGTAAAATCTGATAATAAATTATGTTTTTGATAAACGAATCCTATTTTTTGACGACGCAACATTGTACGTGTTTCTTCATCAATTTTATCAATTGGATGACCATTTATAAATATATCGCCACCAGTTGGTTTATCCAACAAACCAACACATTGTAATAATGTAGATTTACCAGAACCGCTTTGTCCAACCAGCGCAACGATTTCGCCACGATACAAATCAAAACCGCCACCACGCAAAATATTCAAAGGTTGACCCGCTTCGACAAAAGTTTTTTTAATGTCACGCACAGACATCACAATGTCTTTCTTTGTTATTTTAGATAAAGAATTTAATATGCTTGCCATTTTTTCACCTATTCGTTACGCAGTGTTTCAACCGGATCTGTATTTGCCGCACGCCATGCCGGATACAACGTTGCCAAGAAAGCCAATGCTATTGCAATTATTGCAATACTTGCAACCGTTGATGGCACTAATTTTGATGGCAATTCAGACAATGAATATAATTGTGCTGGAAACAAATCACGCCCGGTAATAAATTGAAAGAATTTTCTTATTGGTTCAATATATATTGCCATTAACACACCAAAGAAAGTTCCAAACGCCGCACCAATAATACCAATGGTTGTCCCAGACAATATGAATATTTTCATCATGGATTTGCGCGACACACCAAATGTTCGCAAAACTGCGATATCTTTGTTTTTATCTTTGACCAACATAACCAATGAAGAAATTATGTTAAATGCAGCAACGATAACTATCAACAACAAAATCAAAAACATAACACTGGATTCAACCTGAAGCGCACCAACAAAACCACGATTTAAATCGCGCCAATCACGAATAACAAAACCATCTGGCAATAATGCATCCAAAGCCTTTACAACGGTTTCGCTTTGTTCTGCATCTGTTAAGAATAAATCAATGTGCGTCACAGAATTTTCAATATTTAAATATTTTTGTGCTGTTGATAATGGCATAAATATATAACCACTGTCATATTCATACATTCCCACAAAGAACGAAGAAACAACCGGATACGCCATAATACGTGGCATTGTTCCAAACGGGGTTGCCGTTCCACCGTTTGCAGAAATCAATGATACTTTATCCCCGGCGGTTACATGTAATGCGCGTGATAAAGATGAACCTATGATTAATTCGCCATCTTTTACATTATCCAAACTTTTGCCATATATACGTGTACCGGTTGCTGTTTTTGAAATTAAATCTGGCATACGAATACCACGAACAATTGCCCCAGAATTATTACCATTTGCGGACGCCATTATTTGTCCTTCGGCAATTGGAACAATGGAAGTTGCATATTTTGCAACAACTTTGTTTTGACGCATTTTATCAATCAAAAAATCATAATCTGAAATTGTTCCGTTTTGATGATAAACAACAACGTGTCCATTCATACCAATTATACGTGAAAGCAACGTATCATGAAAACCGCCCATAACAGACATCACAACAATCAAAGTTGCAACACCCAAAGTAATTCCAATCAAAGATACCCATGAAACGACCGAACCAAATCCGCGTTTTTTTGCACGCAAATATCTGAATGCTATCTTTTTTTCTAATGCGCTAAATAACATAGCCTACCCCATTATTTATTCAAAAAATCACGCAATTCATCACCACTTAAAGTTTTACTGGTATTATCAGCATCAACAATAGATATTAAACGTGGCGACATAAATACAACCAATTCTGCAAATGGTGAAATCAATGTTTCAGGTGTTGTGACAAACGAATGTGTTGGGATACCAACAATCACATAATTATCCCCAACATTAGATGGTATCTTGAACGAAGACAATTCACCGTTTGTTGTTGATAACACAATCTTTGCATCTATCTTTTTATAACCACCGTAATTGCCATATGTCCCTGTTGCACCAATTATCAAATCTGTTTCAAGTCTGTCTTCTTTACCACATTGACCAATATCAAATCTTGATTGCCAACCATTTGGTATTGCAAATGTTCCCTGGGATACCAAAACCATATTTGCTTGTTGTGATATAAATTCTTGCAATGTCTTTGTGTTAATTTCAGGACTTACCACCAAAGCACGTCCAACAACACCCGGTATCGACATACGGATATTATTTTCACCAAATGCCGGCAACATATTCATCCAAATAATTGGATTATCTGTTTTTGGATATACACGATAAACATCTATATCCCATGCCAAAACATATTTTTTAGAACCAACATCGGATATTATCTTTGAAACTTCGCGTTCGGTTTGATAATTGCCTTCGAATACAACTGTTTTATCTTGCCAGTTCACCAATAAATTACGTACATCTGCACCACGCATAGCATCCAAAATGGCCATTATCATGGTTTCGTCTTTTGGCATTTTTATCATCCATTTACCGTTACCAGTCAAATGAATTTCGCCAAATTCTGCATCATACGAATAATAAACGCGTCCCAATTTTGACATTAATTCAACAGCATCTGTCAAGGAACTGGTTGAAATTGTTCCAGATATTTTTTCAAATGTTGCCTGATCTTCTATAACAGTAATATCAGTATCTGCCAATAATTTTTCCAGTGCATCTTTTACGTACACCTTTTTAAAATCATAATCAGAAACTTTCAAATCTGGCAACGCGTCACCGGTATTAATGCGGACTATTTCTATCTTTTCTTCTGGAACAACTGTCACAACACTTTGATTATCCCAATTCACCGTACATCTTTTTGGCAAATCAAGGGCAAATCTTTGCGCAGTGTCTGTAGTAAGAGCAGCTTTCTTTGGGAAAATAGGCACAGAATTTTCATCAATAACAATATTTTCAACAACATTTACCGTATCATAAAGCGGTACAGATTGTTGACGATTGGCGCACCCTGAAATCATCACTGCGCACATTATTCCGCATAAAACGATAGTCTTTTTAATATTGTTTTGTGCCATTTTTCTTCCTTTTTTATCTTTTATATTACAGATATTAATCTATATTCATAATTTTTTCAAACTCTTCCAACGTCATTTCAAAAATAGGTTTTTGATTTGGCGTCACCAAACTTTTTACGTTTTCGAATTGTTTTTCAAACAAATTCATCGCATCTGCAACATTTGCATCAATTTGGATACCAGCCTTTTTAAGTCTGTTTCCATATTCAACAATGTATTCCAAAACGTCTGCCGCAAAAAAGCGCCCGACATAATTTTCCAGCGCAATTCCGCCCTTTTCCACGCAAATAGCAGACAAAATCCGCGACATTTCGTTATAAAAATTAGCCAATTTTATATAATTTTGAACACTTATTGCCATCGCCTTTCCCCTGGTTTGTTTTTTACATTATAAAAACTATTGCCACACAAACGCAATTAAATTATAATGTAAATTATGAAAACAAGATATTTATTTTTATTACTTGGTTTGGCGGCCTGTGCATCTGCCAATCGTGGATCAATTGATGATGCGACAATATTGAATTGGGAAAACGATGCTGTGACCACAGAACAATTCGTTCGCGACCATAAATCTTGTCTGGGAATAAAAGATAATAATTATGCTCCACGTTCCAGAATTTCCAAACTGTTATCCCCAAACCAAAGCGCACAAATGCCAGATTGGGATGGCCTTTGGGTGACATTTCAATCTAATGAATATAAAGATGTTGGTCAACGCGCCCTGCTTTCTGTGCCACCAAACAAAGCGTCCAAAACCGTTGGATATTACCGTAAGTGTATGTTAAGACGTGGTTATTTGCTTCGTGCAAAATAAAATACTTGTTTGTTGGTTATTTTCCAAAAATATGATATAATATTATCGTTATGAAGAAATCCATATTCTTTTGGCTGTATTTTGTCGCGTCAATTATATTGGCGGTGTATTTTGCGACACGCGTTATAACCAGTATTATGGGACGCGGCCCGGTTTCAAATGTAAAACAAATATCTATTATTGCTGATTCAAAAGATACAGATTTTGAATCTGTGCGTTTGGCACTTGGTATAAACAGCGGTGTTAATATTAAATCTGTTGATTTACATCAAATAAATACCCGCGTTTCAAAAATACCCGGTATAAAAAATTCATCAATCCGCAGATTATCCAATGGCAATATTGTTGTAAAAATTCAAAAACACAAGGTTGCTGCACAATGGAGTGATGGCGCATATTATTATCCGTTATCTGAAGATGGTACAAAAATAGACACACCTTCGACAGAACGTGATGAAAACACAATTGTTTTTCGTGGTGCGATTCCAGAAAATATAAAAGAAATAATAAGTGGTGTTTCTGGAATATCAGAATATATAGATTATATGAATATGGTTGAATCACGTCGTTGGGATATACATACAAAAAACGGCATAACGATATATTTGCCGGAAAACAATCCTAATGTTGCTGTTAATAAAATAAGCCATTTGAATCAAACGCACAAAATATTATCACGTAATTTAGATATTATTGATATGCGTGACGATGCCAGAATTTTAGTTAAAACAAGGAAATGAAACTTTCTAATTCATCTTTTTTGTGTCTTGATATCGGAACCTATGGTGTCAGGGGGCTTGCACATTGTGTAAGGGATGCCAGAATTATTCAATCAGAAACACACTTTGTAAAAAATACAAATACGATATTCGCACTTAAAAGTGTTATTGATGAATTGGAACAACAATTAAATACTCATTTTAATTCCGCGTTTGTTACCGGTAATTTTGGAAATGCAGATTTTAAAACTGTGTCTGATACAATATTATGGCATGATGAACACAAAATTAATGAATTAGATTTACGTCACCAAATTGCAAAAATAACCGCACCCGAAGGTTTTTATGCGATGCATATTATTCCTGTTTTTTATGGTACGCAAAACATAAAAAATATAAGCAATTCTCCAATCGGTCATATTGATACACAATTAAAATCTATATTCAGTGTAATATCGTATGAAACAGATAAAACAAAATACATATCCGATATTCTTCGCCGTACCCATATTCAATCCAGTGGTTTTTTGGATCCTGCTTTTTTACAAAACGCAATTTACAGAAAACCAAATGAAAAAATATTATTCATAGATTTGGGTAACGAATTCACAACTGTTTCCATATGGACAATGCGTGGACCGTTATATTTTAACAAGATAGAATTTGGTGGATGCGATATTACAAACGCGATTGCTTCCGGCTTAAATATCGGAACACTTGATGCAGATACATTAAAAATATCTGTGGCAAACGCGATACCTAATGAAATGGATCGCTTCACCCCGGCAGATGCATCTGAAAAATTCGCATCTTTTTCACGTGCAGATATAAACGATATATTTATACCAACATTGAAAGAATTAATCGCAACAATTTATGAAGAATCAATAAAATATATTGAACAATATAAACCTGAAAAAATTGTTCTGACTGGTGGTGGCGCAACAATAAATAATATCAATAATATTTTCGAACACGTGTTTAAATTACCGGTTGATAACATGGGGGACGGTGCAACATTAAATGCTTTATCCGAATATATTTGGAATACTTATTTACCAGAAAGAAATGCATATATTGAAAGACAAGAAAAAGTTCAAAATATAATCGATAAAATAACTGGTATTTTCAAACACAAAAAGAAACCAAAGAAAAGAAAATTCATCCCAATTATGCCAAGCACGCTGTGTTTTAATATGGATGATATGACCACATACAGTTTATTCGCAAGCGCCGGTATATCAATGATACATGTTGATATAATGGATGGTTTTTATGTGGATAAAATTGCCGGCGGCATTAATGAATTGGCAAACATAAGATCAAAAACAAAATCTCATTTACACGTTCATTTAATGACAGAAAGTCCGTCTGTTTGGGCACGCGATGCAATTAATGCGGGTGCAGATACAGTCATAGTTTCAACAAATACATCTGGGGTAAAAAATGCGATAAAAATTATCAAAGATGCCGGCAAACGCGCGGGTATCGCCCTTAACCCAGAATCCAATGTTGAAATATTAATTCCAATATTAAAACAAATTGATGAAGTTATGGTCATGGGTGTTAAACCCGGTGCCGCAGGTCAAGATTTTGATGATAATGTTTTACAAAAAATTAAAACATTAAATTACACACGTAAAAAACACGGACTTAAATATTTAATCAGTGTAGACGGCGGAATCAATCCAGATACCGCAAAATTATGTTGGAATGCCGGTGCCGATTTATTGGTAAGCGGTTCTTATCTGGCATATGCAACAGATTTTCCATTGGCTGTTCAAAGTTTATTGAATCGTTAATTTACGACCATCACCATTTTGAACAATATAAATATGAATTGTATTTTCTGGCAATTTATCTTTCGCAATATCTGGCCATTCAATCAGTGTAATATCATTATCGATTGCATATTGTAAACCGATTTCTTCCAATTCAGATGCATCACCTATTCTGTATAAATCAAAATGCGATATACCATCATAATTTTGAACCAGTGTAAAAGTCGGACTTGGCACAACAGTATCTTCGCCACGCAATGTTTTAATTATTGTACGTGCAATTTCACTTTTACCCATACCCAAATCACCATGCAAAGCAACCGTTTGCGGCGCTTGCAAAGTCTTTGCAAACTCACGCGCAAAGCGATGTGTTTCTTCAATATTATTTAATATATATTCTTTCATTTTATTCCACCAATAATAAATCGTCTTCCAGCGCATGTATCAAATCACGAACCTGGGCTGCCTGTTCAAATTCCAAATTTTCTGCATGCTTTTGCATTGTCTTGGTAAGTGCTTTGATTTCCTTGCGCAAAGATTCAGCATCCATAACACCACCATCTTTACTGTAAACAAATTTTCGTGATTTGTCAGTTTTTTCTTCTTTGATTTTAACTTCATCAAATACAGACTTTGAAATGGTCTTTGGTGTTACACCGTGTTCTGTATTATACGCCATTTGTTTTTCGCGTCTGCGTGCTGTTTCGTCCAATGCAGAACGCATTGAATCAGTTATCGTATCACCATATAAAATCACCCGACCATTTGCATTACGTGCCGCGCGCCCTATGGTTTGAATCAACGAACGTGTAGAACGCAAGAATCCTTCTTTATCGGCATCCATAATTGCAACCAATTCGCATTCTGGAACATCCAACCCTTCGCGTAATAAATTTATACCAACCAAAACATCATATTTACCCAATCTTAAATCACGTAATAAATCTATGCGTTCCAATGTTTCAATATCAGAATGCAAATAACGCGCACGAACACCATTTTCAACAAAATAGTCTGTTAATTGTTCCGCCATTTTTTTGGTAAGTGTTGTAACAATAACGCGACCCTTGGTCTTTTTAACTTCATACAACAAATCGTCAACCTGATGTTCCGTTGGACGCACTTCGCATATTGGATCCAAAAGGCCCGTCGGACGAATAACCTGTTCACTGACAATACCATTTGATTGTTCCAATTCCCATTGTGCCGGTGTTGCCGATACAAATATGGTCTGTGGTCGCAATTCGTCCCATTCATCAAAAGTTAACGGTCGATTATCAACACAAGATGGCAAACGAAATCCATATTGCGCCAATGTTTCCTTGCGCGCCCTGTCCCCGCGTGACATAGCCCCAATTTGTGGAACCGTTACATGACTTTCATCCAAAAATAAAATTGCATCTTTTGGTAAATATTCAAACAGTGTTGGTGGTGGCTGTCCCGGAAGACGCCCTGTTAAATATCTTGAATAATTTTCAATACCACGACATGTTCCCGTGGATTCCATCATTTCGATATCAAAATTCACACGTTCGCGTAATCTTTGTTCTTCGACATATTTCATATTGTCGTGAAAATATTTCAATCTTTCTTCCAAATCTTGTCTGATATTACCAATTGCCTGTAATACGGACGGCATCGGTGTTGCATAGTGTGTATTTGGATATACAACTATTCTGTCCAGTTTGTGTAATTTTCCACCAGTTAGGGTGTCAAATTCCCAAATCTCGTCAATTTCATCGCCAAAGAAAGATAATTTCCATGCCCTGTCTTGTGAATGTGATGGGAATATATCCAATGTATCACCGCGCGCACGAAAATCACCGCGATTAAAACCCATTTCGTTTCTTTTATATTGAATATCAACCAAAGCGCGCATTACATCTTTTTCAGATATCTTGTCCCCGGCCTTTAAAACCAATTTCATTTCAGAATATTGTTCTGGTGACCCGATACCATAAATAGACGAAACAGACGAAACAACGATAACATCCCTTTCTTCCAACATGGCACGCGTCGCGGAATGGCGCATACGATCCAATTGTTCATTTATAGACGCATCTTTATCAATATAGGTATCTGTGGTTGGAACATAGGCTTCTGGTTGGTAATAATCATAAAAAGACACAAAATATTCCACATGATTATGCGGAAAAAACGCCTTCATTTCTGTATATAATTGTGCCGCCAGAATCTTGTTTGGTGCCATAATCATTGTTGGACGGCCCAAATTTTGGATAACATTTGCCATGGTAAATGTCTTACCAGAACCGGTTACCCCCAATAAAACCTGTGATTTTCGGCCTTCTTTGATACCATTAACCAATTCAGATATGGCCGTTGGTTGATCCCCCATCGGCGCAAAATCAGATTCCAGTGAAAAAATACTTTCTATATTTTTCATTTTTTTATTCACATACCTTAATATAATTCATTATAATGAAAATACAAGGAAAGAGAATGATGTCCACAAAAATAAAATATATAAACAAAATATTGGTTTTTGTATTGTCTTTTATCACAATACTTGGGCTGGCTGTGATTGTTGTTCCGCCGATGATAAGCCTGAACAGCAATGTTAAAACAAAGATAGAAGAAGCCATTTTAAATCAAACCGGTATCCAGGCAAAAATTCATGGAAGTATAAATTTCAGTTTGCTGGGTAAAACAACAATTGTCGCACACGATGTTTCTGTTCCAAACGGCATTATATCTTCCGTTGGGTTCACGTTTCCGTTTTTTGATATATTTGATTTAAAAAATGCCGATATTTCTGGTGATATATACGTAGATGGCGCTTCTTTACACATCGATAAAATTGTTCCTTTTAATATCAATAAAAATATTATTGTTGAAGATTCCAAAATAAACTTTCTTAACAAAGAATATAAAATTATTCACGCAGATATATCCAAAGATAAATTGGATGCATTCGTACGAACAGATCAACATAAATACGAAATCAAATCTGAAAACAATAAATTCGTTATAAAAAATAAAAATAACGATTTACTTTTAACCGGTGAATTATTCAAGAATGGCACTGCCAAAGGCCACATAAGCATAATTGCACAAAATGTAAACAGATGGTTTGAATTTGAAACACCGCGTATCGAAGGTCGCTTTCCAATAACCGCTGATATTTCATGGAATGGTGGATACGGAATAAAATTTGATAATATTGTCGCCCAAGGTGTTCGCGGCAGCATTGAATATAAAGATGACGGTTATAAAATAATCAAATTAAAATCTGATAATGCAAATTTTGATTTTTCATTTTTTGAATCAACGCCAGACATATTAAAAAATTCATTTTTTGATTTAGATTTTCATGGTGATATGAAATTCCTTAATCAAAGATTTAACAATTTAAAAGTCTTATTACGCGGTACAGATAACGAAATAAAAATTGATACAATTATTGCAGGTGATGCAAAAATTTATGGTGGAACGGTTGATAAATATGGTGCACACGATGTTCATATCGAAGGTCCTTTATCAGGTCTGCACACAACTTGTCTTTTCAACGGAACGCCACAAGATTGGTATTGCAAAGAATATTCACACGGAAACAATATTACTTCTGTCTTTTCAGTCAAAGATGATGTAATTGATGCAGACGTTTATTCTACTGCTATCTATGCTGACATGAAACCGTTTGTTGTAACAATACGAAAATTGGCATCACGTGGCAAAGTTAGATTTTATTATCCAGATATGACAGGGACTTTGCATTTGGAAAAAGACAGTTATACCGTAGATTATACACGTCTTGACAACAGATCTTTAAATCAGGCAAAGGTTAATTTAAAATTCTTGCCAGATTTTATGAAGGACGAACCTGGCGATTTTGTACGTGTTAACGGCGTTATGATTTTTACACCAAATTCAAAACAATGGTTGTTATCAAAAAGTGATGACTTCTTTATATTACGTGGTGAAAATTTTAAACAATTAACCAGAACACTTGATTTACAATCAATAAATGATTTGCCATATATTTTATCTGGCAATTATAAAAATGGCACTATTTCTGATTTTACAATAGAAATTGCAAACCACAGACTTACTGGAACATTATCTGGAAAATCTATAACATTAAAAACAGATATTTTTGATGTTGATGCGTTTGTAAATAAATCTTTTATGAAGAAATTTGAAGAAATGTCGTTTTTTACAACACATCCGATATTATTGCCATTTGAAACAAATGTGAATATTGCATTATCTGCAAATAAATTGATTTACGATTCAACAGAATATAAAAACTTTGTGTATTCTTTAAATAATGACAAACAAACTTTTTCAATATCTGATTCTAATCGTGGTAATTTATTGGCAACAATAACAAAAAACAACATTAAATACGCAATTGATATCCAATTAAATAAATTTGTATTTGATAAAAAAATGTTACCAGAATATATGCCACTTAATATTTCTGATACATCAATTACTGCAGAAATTAAATTAAATACAATTGGTAAAATCGCACATGATATTATCAATAATTTAAAAGGATCTTTTGATGCATCATTAGATGGCGGTATATTATATGGTTTGGGATTATCTGATTTTTACTATGCCGCACCAAGATTACAAAAAAATATAAATGCAGAAAAAATATTATCCAGTGCATTAAAGTTTGGCACAACACCAATTAAAAAGATGCATATTGTTGGTGATTATGAAAATGGCGATATAACAACAACAGAACCATTTACGTTATATATGCCACATTCAGAAGCAACAGGTATATTGGATATAAAAAATGGCGCAATGACTACAAAATTAAAATTGATTTTACGCGGAACTTCGGCAAGTCCTGAACCAATTGATTTGATAATATATCCTGATGATTCACGTGATTTTGCTCTTTCACAAATAATGATTAATTTTGATCCAGAATATATGCGTGAATTTGTAAAATCACATAATCAATTCTAAAAAAAACACCCCGAAATAAATCGGGGTATTTTTTGTACAGTTCAAAAAGTTTTTATCCTTTTTTACGAACCTGGATATGTACTTCACGTAATTGTTGTTCTGTAACTTCACGTGGTGCACCCAACATTAAATCTTGGCCACGTTGATTTGTTGGGAACAAAACAACTTCGCGTAAATTTTGTGTTCCAAGTATAATCGAAACCAAACGATCAATACCGAATGCACATCCACCGTGTGGTGGTGCGCCATATTGGAATGCAGCATACATTCCACCGAATTTTTCCTTTACAACTTCTGGACCATATCCAGCAACTGCAAAAGCTTTGATCATTGTTTCAGGATTATAGTTACGAAGACCGCCACTGCAAATTTCGGCACCATTTAAAACCATATCAAATTGATTTGCTTTGATTTTTAATGGATCACCATCCAATTCGCCTTTTGGCAAACTGAATGGGTTATGACCAAAATCAATTGCGCCTGTTTCTTCGTTCAATTCGTACATTGGGAAATCTTCTATCCAACAGAATTTAAATTCATTTGGATTTATCAATCCTAAATCTTCGCCCAATTTGATACGCAATTTACCAGCAGCCTTGGCCGCAGCTTCTTCTTTATCACAAACAAAGAAAAGTGATGAATTATCGCCTGCAATTTCTTTTAATTTCGCAATACGATCTGCATCTAATTTCTTTGCAACAGGTCCCTTTGGTTCATCGGCAAACACAATATAAGCCAATCCACCAAGTCCTAATTCTTTGGTTGCGTATTCACCCAATTTATCAAACCAAGAACGTGGTTTATCCGCACTGTTTGGTGCAGGTATTGCACGAATCACAGAACCGTTTTCAACAGCACTTGCAAATATACCAAATTCAGAACCACGGAATATTTCACTTACATCGCTGATAATAATTGGGTTACGCAAATCAGGTTTATCGGATCCATATTTCAACATCGCTTCATCAAATGGGATATGCGGAATATTTGGATCAACAATTGCGCCAGGAACAAATTCTTTGATTAAATCTGGCATCAATTCATTACCAACAGCCTGAATATCCAACATATCTACAAATGACATTTCGATATCTAACTGATAGAATTCCAACAATCTGTCTGCGCGCAAATCTTCGTCACGAAAACATGGTGCAATTTGGAAATATCTGTCGAATCCAGAAATTTGAATTAATTGTTTAAACTGTTGTGGTGCCTGTGGCAATGCATAAAACATTCCATGATGATTACGACTTGGCACAATGTAATCACGTGCACCTTCTGGACTGGATACTGTTAAAATAGGTGTTTGGAATTCACTGAATCCCATGTCCCACATTTTATCACGCAAGAATTTCATAATACGGTTACGTGTTAAAATGTTATGATGCAAACTGTCGCGACGCAAATCGATATAACGATATTTCAAACGCAAATCTTCTGCGACTGTGTCATCATCACCAAATACAGGGAAAGGTAAAACATCAGCATTTGTTAAAACTTCCCAAGATTCAGATTTAATTTCAATATGTCCGGTTGGCAATTTATCATTTACCGCTTCGGCATCACGTGCAACAACCGTACCTGTAATTTTAATAACTGATTCAGGGTGAATCTTTTCAAGATTTTCATCACCACCATCAAACACACATTGTGTTATTCCATAATTATCACGCAAATCCACAAACAAAAGTGAACCGTGATCACGTTTACGATGAACCCATCCAGACAATGTGACAACTTCACCTACATTTTTTTCGGTCAATTCACCACAAGTATGAGTCCTGTATTTAGATTTTAAAGACATCATTTTTTTACACCTTGTATTTTGTTTCGGTGTCGCATTTAAATTTTAGATTACGGCACCAATTCAAATCTTAAACACAGGGGCGCTAAGATTTTTTCGCGCGGTGCCACCCTGCTTTTTTTACTTTTGTCAGATTTTATAAATACTCCGCGGTTGTCAGTCGCATCATTATATTTATAGAAATCAGCGGAAATGTATTAGATATTGCGGATTGTGATGTTTTTGTGATGCGAATGTATAAAACATACATGACCAGAACAAAAACGAACAAACGCAAAATAGATGATACATTTCTGGTGCCCTAAGCAAGAATCGGACTTGCGACTCGTCCTTACCAAGGACGTGTTTTACCACTAGACTATTAGGGCAATCGCCAATAATTATATATACGAACCATGAAAAATCAACTTAAAAATCCTATTTAAGTGCCCGCAATTCTTTTTTATACGCATCTGACACACGGAAAGATTCCAAAGCCTTTTGAATAGCACGCAAACGGGTCCATTCGTCTATTTGCCCACGCTTAAAATACGGCAATATTTTATCATATTGTTTTGCAGCCGCCGTAGCAAAATACCATGCCCGCATCATATTTATATAATATTCTTTGGAATTTATATTTGCGACCATATCTGCATATTTTTCATTGAATTTATCGTCCAACCAATATTGCATTAATGTTTTTATTGCAAAACGGACACCATAAATATCTTTTGATTTTATCCATTTTAAAACATATTCATAGACTGTATCTAAATTCTTTTTAAACACATGTGGCGATAATTGGTCGCATGTTGCCCAATTATTTATATATGGCAAAAATCTGTCTGTTTCTGTTATAACAAAATCAAAATCTTTTATTTCAGACAAAATAAAAGCATGTAATTGGTTTTCTTCGAAATATTGGTGTGGCAAATACAAAATAAAATCTTTATATTGCCCAGATTTTACCATATCTTTCGCCATTTTACGCAAGATTGGTGTTCGAATTCCAATAAAACAATCTTTTGAAATATTTGGTATAAGTTTCGCATTAAAATCCCTGTATGCGGTATCTTGTAACGCATACAAAGATTTTAAAAATGCATTATTATCTGACATTTGATGTTATACATCTGGCTAATGCATCCTGCCAATCAGGTATTTTAAAACCAAATGTTTCTGTTATTTTTGTTTTATCCAACACAGAATACATTGGTCGTTTTGCTATTGTTGGATATTCTTTTGTTGGTATAAATTTAACCGCACAATCAATATTTGATTGTTTCATTATTTCTGTCGCAAATTGGGCCCATGAACATTTGCCTTTGTTTGAAAAATGATAAATACCAGAATTTGATTCGTTTATTTGTGGTATAATTTCAACAATAACACTTGCCAAATCTGCTGCATAAGTTGGACATCCATATTGATCACCAACAACACTTATTTCTTGATGTTCACGGCCCAATTTTTGCATTGTTTTAAAGAAATTTTTTCCATATTGTGAAAACAACCAACTTGTTCTTATGACCACTGATTCATGGGCATATCTTAAAACCTCTCTTTCACCCAATAATTTGGTATGACCGTAAACAGAAACAGGTTTTGCGATATCAGTCGTTTTATAAGGAATGTTTGTTTCCCCATCAAAAACATAGTCTGTTGATATATGTATCATTTTTTGACAAGATTGTGCCAAAAATTTTGGTCCATATACATTAACTTTGACAGCATTTAAAACATCTGTTTCTGCCTTTTCTACATTTGTATATGCTGCACAATTAATGATAAAATCGATTTTATACTTTTTTATAAAATCTGTAACATGACGTCTGTTTGTTATATCCAAATCTTTGGAACCTGTCGCGATTGCATTTGGTAACAAATTTGTTAATTCTGTCCCCAATTGACCATTAGCCCCTGTAATCAAAATATTCATATCTTCTCTTTTTTTGTGTTGTAGGGCTCATACTACTATAAATAAACACAAAATCAATTTTTTGTTAATATTTGATAAAAACATTGCAAAACGAAAAAAGTTTGATATAATGCGACACATTGGCGGCGTAGCTCAGTGGTAGAGCAGAGGAATCATAATCCTTTGGTCAGGGGTCCGAATCCCTTCGCCGCTACCAAAATAACAAACGACCCTTGTGGTCGTTTTTTATTTTGATATCTGGGATTTGGACACCGGCACAGTGGACCTACAACAAATACTTTAGGAAAACTTGCTTATCAGTTTTTACAGTCATAACCTGCTATGATTTTTATTATGAAAAAATCATATGCGTTTTTATTGTCTTTTATTTCAATACCAGCGTTTGCAGATATACAAATTTTTCCAACACAAAACCCATTTATGAACAAATATAACAATCAAATTGAAATATCTGTTGGTCAGGGCTTTGATACAGGATGGATAATTCCTCAACCCGTGCGCCCAGTACCCTTTTATATTGGAACCATTACATATTCACAACCAACGACATTCTTTCGTGTATCGGCACGACGTTCAATAAACATTGCCAGTACATTGGGATTGCACGAAAAATACGGATGGAAATGGCAAGATTACACTATACCCATAATTTATCTGGGCGAAGATATTTCGTTATTAAAATTATCACATTTTTATACATTGATTGGCGGTGGAATTGGGTTACAGTCCCAACAAAATGCACGTATTGGTTCAAAACTTTTATTCCAATTAAAACTGTCTTTTGGATATATGTTTAACGAACGATGGGCTGGCGAATTTTTTATACAACATTTCTCTAATGCAAACACCGCTGACGAAAACCATTCGTATGCTTTTTATGGTGTTGGTGTCACATATAATTACTAATCATTACCATTCTATTGGTGTTTTACCATTTTGAATCAGGTATTCATTTGCGCGTGAAAAATGATGATTTCCAAAAAAACCACGATATGCAGAAAGCGGTGAAGGATGTGCACTGGTTAACACCAAATTTTCATCTTTGTTAACAATTTCTGCCTTTTTTTGTGCGAAAGATCCCCAGAGCATATAAACAATATGTTTATTATTTTGTGCCAATGCTTTGATAACAGCGTCTGTAAATGTTTCCCAACCTTTGCCAGAATGTGATGCGGCCTGATGTGCCAAAACAGTTAATGTTGAATTAAGCAATAATACGCCCTGCTTTGCCCATGATGACAAATCACCATTTGTTATGCTTTTATGTCCCAAATCAGATTCAATTTCTTTATAAATATTCACCAAAGATGGTGGCAAATCAATACCGTTTTCCACAGAAAAGCAAAGACCATGTGCCTGACCAGGTTCATGATACGGGTCTTGGCCAATAATAACAACCTTTACATTTGAAAGTGGACATAAATTAAATGCATTAAAAATGTTTTTTGCCGCAGGATATACTGTTTTTCCGGACAAATATTCGCTACGCACAAAATCAGTCAGTTTTTTGAAATAATCTTTTTCAAATTCATCTGACAATAAATCTTTCCAAGATTGTTCAATTTTAACATCCATAACTAAACCTCTATCAAATGATTTTGAAGTGCCTTCCAAAGTACAACATCTATATACCCAATTGGTAAACCTGTTTCTTTATGCAAATGTTCAAACATATCATCGCAACATTTTTTTATATCCGTATCCAATTTTCCATTATCTATTTTTTTATATAACGCAGTATTTCCGCCATATACAACCCCAAGACGTTGTATCCAAATATCATATTTAACAACATTTTCACCCAGATTCCTTGCCAGATGATTTGCCGTAATTTTTCCAATATGTGGTAATTTTTGAAGATAATTTAATCTTTCATCCAATGTTGAACATTTATAAAAACCATCACAATAACTTTCGCGATTATCCCATATTTTTACAATGGCGTTTATCTTGTTTTTATTATTAAAAATTGGCAACAAATCACCGGTATTTGCCGGCATTTTTTCCATAATTATTTTATGAATTTTTTTGGCTGTTTTTTGTGAAAAACCGCCGGCCAAAATCACATAAGACACAATACTGGCAAATTCATCAGGTGAAAAACGTGGTTTGTTTGATAATATTTCTTTGATTTCATCAAAAGATTTATCATCACTGTCCAAGCCCATTTCACGCAATTGCGCATCCAGATTTTCAAACCAAGATTTTGAAAACATTTTATTCATTTGTCTTTTTAAACTGTGTCATTGCAGTAAATGTTGCAATTTTATCATCGGAGGTATCAGAAGTGATTAATTCTTGTCTTATTTTTGTCTTTGCCTTATCCAACTTGGCAATATAATCATTTATTTTTTGGGCGTTTTTTCCATAGTCCGACACCGGATATTTTATATTTATACCATCATGATTTTTTACAAAATCGTCCGGCATCAGACCCCTTTTGTTTACATTTTACACATCCAGATTTGCGTTTAATGCATTTTCAACGATAAAGTCACGACGTGGTTCAACAACATCCCCCATCAACATTGAAATAACTTCGTCTGCCTGGGATGCGTCTGTGATTTTAACCTGGAATAAAGATCTGTGATTTGGATCCATTGTTGTTTCCCACAATTGTTCCGCGTTCATTTCACCCAAACCTTTATAGCGTTGAATCTTCAAACCATTTTTCGCATATTCAAATGCAGTATTCAACAGGCTAAATGCGCCCCAAATCTTTTGAGATTTAGATTTCACACGCAAAGTTGTTGGTTTAGAAAATGTTTCAATCAATTCATCACGACCATTCATACGCATAAACGAACGAATTTCTGGTGAATTGATTTTTTCGCGTGGCAAAACATGTGTTTCTGTTACACTGCGCAATGTGCGTGTAATTTTAATACCTTCACTATCGCTGGAAATTTTCCAACCACGTTCAAATTCTAATTCTTCGTTATCCAACATATTTTCTGCGGCTTTGAAATTTTCAGCACTTTCATTTTCAAATACTTTATTAAGTGCCAAAGCTTCAATAAAGCGCAAAGGAACAATATGATTTAATGCTTGTAAATTGTTTTTCATATCATCAACCAATTCCAACAAACGTTTGAAATCAGCCCCGGCCAATTGTTGACCGTCACTTGTTTCAATCATACCGTCTGTTGCCAATTGATCCAACAAGTAATCATCCATTTCGCGTTCGTTTTGGATATATATTTGTTGTTTACCACGTGTCACACCATAAAGTGGTGGTTTTGCAACATAGATATAACCGCGTTCAATGGCTTCTGGCATATGACGATAAAAGAATGTCATAAGCAGTGTTTGAATGTGTTGACCGTCAACGTCCGCATCGGTCATGATGATAACTTTGTGATAACGGAATTTTTCAATATCAAAATCGTCTTTACCAATACCGGCACCCAATGTAGTAATCAATGCACCAATTGTATCAGATCCCAACATTTTATCAAAACGAACACGTTCAACATTTAAAATTTTTCCACGCAATGGCAAAATAGCCTGGGTCTTTCTGTCACGACCCTGTTTTGCGGTACCACCAGCAGAATCTCCTTCCACAATAAACAATTCGCATTTTGATGGATCTTTTTCAGAACAATTCGCCAATTTACCAGGCAAACTGCCCAATTCTGGACCAGTCTTTTTACGTGACAATTCGCGCGCCTTGCGTGCCGCTTCACGTGCAGTAGCCGCTTCGACAATTTTATCAATTATCATTTTTGCGATTACTGGATTTTCTTCCAAATATTCATACAACAAATCGTTCACAGTATTTTCAACCAAAGGTCTTACTTCACTGGAAACCAATTTATCTTTGGTCTGGGAACCGAATTTAGGATCTGGGATTTTAACACTGATAATGCTTGTTAAACCTTCGCGGAAATCTTCACCGGATAAATTAACATCTTTTTTCAGATTCTGTTCGGAAATATATTTATTCAATGCACGTGTTAAACCTGCACGGAATCCGGCCAAATGTGTTCCACCATCACGGTTAGGAATATTATTAGTAAAGCAAAGCGATGTTTCTGTATATGCTGTTGTCCATTGCAAAACAATTTCAATATAAGAATCGTCGATTGTTTTAATCATTTGAATAGGTTCGCTGTTTAACAATTCTTTTGATTTATCAAGGTATGTCGCAAAACCTTTTAACCCATCGGCAGAATGGAAACTGCGTTCGACTTTTTCGGCCCCGCGCAAATCTTCCAAAATAATACGAACATTGGCGTTCAGGTAAGATTGTTCGCGCAACCAAACTTCCAATGTATCAAAATCAAATCTTGTACCTGTAAACGTTTCTGGTGATGGCAAGAAAGTTACTTCTGTTCCATGTTCATGACCACTTTCATTTTTAACAACAGTCAAATCAGTTGTTGGCACACCATCTGCAAATGTCATACGCGCTTCGTTTTCACCACGCCATACGCGTACTTCCAACCATGTAGATAATGCATTAACCACAGATACACCCACACCATGCAAACCACCAGATACTTTATACGCACCATTGCCTTCGTTATCAAACTTACCACCGGCATGCAATTCACACATAATTAATTCCAGCGCACTGCGTCCTGTTTCATGGTTAATATCAAATGGCATACCACGACCGTTATCACGAATTGTCACAGATCCATCTGCATTCAAAGACACAAAAACTGTATCCGCATAACCCGCCATCGCTTCGTCGATAGAGTTATTAACAACTTCATAAATCATATGGTGTAAACCGTCCCCACCTTCGCCAACGTCACCAATATACATACCAGGTCTTTTTTTAACCGCTTCCAGACCTTTTAAAACTTTAATTGAATCACCAGTATATTCATTATTTACAGCCATTTAAAAATCCTTTCTTTTTGCTATGTAAAACATAGCAATTTATGATATAATTATCAAGGAAAAAGGTATAAAAAACAGGAAAAAATAATGCCAACAGAATCAGTAAAAGAAGCAATCTTTGCAACAAAACAAGAACGAAAAAACTTGTTAAATGTCGGGGGGCCAGGCGCACCAGTAAAAACATTTAAAAAGTCCGATTTCTTGGACCCGGACCAATTTGCAAAAAAATTCGGTATAAACAAAGAATTAGTCGTAAAAACAATGAAAAAATTGGCCATGCAAAACGCAAAATTTATCATAAACGGGCACTTTTCTAATATAGTAGTAAGAACACCAGACGATAAATTGCTGGCACACCCAATGGCCCTTGATGAAATAAATAAACGCATAGAAAACCAAAAGGTAAGATCATGAAATTTAAATTGATGTATTATGGCGATATTTTAACAAACCCAAAGAAACGTGCACAACATATCGCAGACATCCGTATGCAATTTCACCCACAATTAAAAAAACTGGTAACTTTTCAACCATGGAATAACCTGACTAAATTTATGATGCCAGACGCATCAAAAAGCCCGATTATTACACGCCATATTGGTGGTATTGATTGGAATCCAATTATAACACCAAATTTAAAAATGATTGCAGAATTGGATATATTGTTAATGCATCCTGAAATTGTTGGGGTTCCACATTCAGATATAGACAACCGTGTTAAAACAATATTGGATGGCCTGCGTTGTCCACAAAACGAACACGAAATTGGTCAAAACACACCACGTGATGCTGGTCCAATTTACACATTGCTTGATGACGATCATTTGGTCACAAAATTAACAGTTAACACCAGCCACTTGTTATCACCAGATTTATTCCCGGGTGATAAAGAAAAAACACCTGATGCAGTATTTATGTTAATTGACGTTAATGTAAGGGTGACCGAAGGAACAATCGAAAATCTGCCGTTTATGGCATAAATAAAAACGAATAAAAAAACACCGGCAAATGCCGGTATTTTTTTACATAAAGACCGATGTAATTTGTTCCTGCATCTGGAAGGTACCCAAAACAACCCAACCTATGATTACAGAAACCAAAATAATACCAACACTGTTCAAAACACTTGATATATTTTCCATTTTACGAACAGATTCTTCCATATAATCACGTGCGATTTTATCAAGGTTCTTGTCAAAATCGTTCATATCAGAATAAATCATTAAATCGCCAATAATTTCTTCACTTGGAAATTTTTTATTCGTTAAAGCCAGCGCATCACCCAAATTTTCACCGTTGGCAATATTATGTAATGCTTCGTTTAAAATACTGGATAAATATTTATTCGAAGAATCTGCCAATAAACGCATCGCATCAGGCACAGAAACACCCGCAGACACCATTGCGGCCAAAGACATCAACCAACTGACCGAAACCTGTAATTTATATGTGTTATATGGTGGTATTTTATCAAAAAATGTTCTTAATTTGCCTGTCCATGTTGGTAATGACGCCCATACAAAACTGACCAAGCAAAAAAACACTATCGCAAACACAGACCAATATTTATTTGCAAATTCAGAAACATAAACCAATGATGCCGCTGTTCCACGCCAAACAATTTCACTGCCTGCGGCTTCTACAAGTGGTGGGACCAAATACACACCAACCATCACTATTATTCCAATTGTTAAAAAGAACAGGAATAACGGATACGCTATTGCAGACCACATTGCACGCTTTATTCGATTTATACCTTCGACAACACGTCCAACATTTTCCAAAGATATTAACAAACTGCTTACATTACCAGATGTCAACAAAAGTGTTTCTTCACTTGGCACCCAACCATGCGTTGCCTGGGCAAAAGTCATACCACGTTCAAGATTCTTTTGAATTTCACGCATGGCTATCGCAAAAGGTTCATTTGGTTTTTGCCCATCATGCGATTCAATCATTTCTATTCTGTGTAATGCGTCCATCAATGTAAAATTATTACGCAACAAAGATGCGATTTTACGGGTAATCGCCATACGTTTTTCTGTATCAGTTTTAAAAACAAATTTTGCATAAAGCAATTCTAATTTATTCATAATCTTAATACACCCATGGTCTGTCTAATAAACCAACCCAGCGTTCCAATTCATCAACACCGATAATACCGCGTAACATTAATTCAACAGCCGCTTCTTTCAATGTGCGCCCGTTCATTTTTTCCAACCAATATCTGGTTGCGCCTTCTGTATCACCAGAAAGGGCCAGATTTAAAAATTCACTGTTTGTCATGATGATTTCACCAGCCTTTACACGACCAATTGTTCCAGACCCATTACAATGTTCACATCCGGCACCACGGATAAATGTCTGATTTAATCCCAAATCACCAAATGTTTCTTTGACACGATTGTATGCATTGTGATCATGATGTTCACTTAATCTTTCACGACAATATGGGCAAAGTTTTTTAAACAAACGCATAGATACCAAACCACGCATCATTGTTTCGTCTTTTAATTTGAAAGATTCAACCCCCATATCCAATAAACGTGTTAATGCACCCATCGCAGAATTCGCATGTAATGTCGTCCACACGTTATGACCAGAAAGTGCACCCTTTACCGTTAATTGTGCCGCAGAAAGCGTTCTTATTTCCCCAACCATCAATGTATCAGGGTCGCTTCGTAATGCCGCCGCCAATGCTTCTGTAAATTTTTCTTCACGTTGTTCTTCGTTAACAGCATTAACAACAGGTATTTGATGGGCACCAAAAATCTTTTGTTCCGCAGGATCTTCAACAGTAATAAGATTTATTTCATATCTTCTTTCTTTTAACATCAGTGCCATATTGCGAACCAATGTTGTTGATTTACCAGATGAAGTTGGTCCCGCAACAACAACCAAACCAGTTGGTGCAGAACGTAATCTTAATAATAACTTCTGTTCATATTCGTTAAATTCTTGTTCTGTTTTGATACCTTCGCTTGGGTTATCATAAAGAAGGCGCATAACAACGTATTGCGATCCAAAAGCAATTGGGTTAAATTGCATACGAATACCCAAAATACCATTTGGCAAATACAAATCTTTGGTTCCACGCAATGGTGTACGACCATCTTTTTGTGCAGTCTGATATTCGTTTTGCGCATAACTTGAATTAGAAATATCTGCCGAAGCAAATGCCGCACGGACAAAAGATTCACCCCATTGTGAATTATATTCAAAAACCGGTTGCATACTGCCATCAACACGGAAATATATCGTTGTTTGATCTGCAACTTCGATATGAATATCAGAAACCTTTTGTGCCGCTGCGCGTGCTATTATATCAACAAAATCTTTCTGCATTTGGTTGTTATAATCTAAACGCGAATGTATTCCGCCACCCAATCTTTCATCATTTGTCTTGTATATATTTGAAATCAAACCCAAATCAGAATAAAAAGGTTCTTTAACAACTTTGTTTTTCTGATGCAATAAATCAAGAAAAGCCAAAACGCGTCCATCATATTGATGTGTTCGCGATATTATAATTTCACCACCGGAAAAATACGCAATCAAACTCTGTGTATCTTTTGGCAAAGCCAATTCTGCCGTATACGCAGTCAACAAACGATTATTATTAGCAAACAAATAATCCAATATTTCTTTGCTGTTTGCATTTTCTAACCCATTTGGAATAGATGGTTGATTTGAAAAAATATTATCGTTATTTGACATAATTACTTTCCAATATTAAGGCTTTCTGTTTCACCATTTTTTTCAAAAACAATACCTTCGTTCAAAGAAATAGATTTAACAATATAACCATCTAATTCTTTGCCAACCGCAATACGTCTGTTTTGACCAGTTGAAACTTCTTCAACAGTTGCCTGTAATTGATTATCAATTCCAACAACGTTTATTAATTTGTATTTTTTATTGATGCTGCTTTCTTCTTTTTTCTCTTGAGCCTTTGCAACAGGTGCAGGTTCTTCATCAACAGCATTCATTTGACGTTTTAACTTTTCTGTTTGGATTTCAAGTTGTGCCTTGGCTGCTTCCAATTCTTGTTGTTGTTGTTCGGCACGACCAGAAAGGGTATCTAATTCAATTTGCAATTTGATTCTTTCTGCATTTAATCTTTCTAAATCTAAATCCAACTGTGCGCGTTCTTTTTCCAATTGCGCAACAACTTTTTCTTGTTCCAAAACAGTGATTTTTTCAAACAAAGAACCATTTGTATCATAATTAAGCAATGCTTCTGATGAAACACGATCTGCCAATTCTACATCAGATTCCATATCTTCTACTATTTCTTCGACACCAAAGGCATAATTATTACCACCCATTGAAATCAAGCCCAGACAGATAAAGAACATTAATTTTTTAAACATTTTGGTTCCTTTTATTTTGTATAAATTATCACTTCGTAATTCCATGTTTTTGTATTTGCACGCCAAGATATCGATGGCATATAAACACCACTAAAATCTTTGAACGCATACACAAATTCAGTTGGCATTAATTTTGAAGACACAGATATTTCCGTAATATTCAAATTTTCTGTATTGCCATTATTCAAAATCGTATCAGTCACATTGGTTATGTCTGCACGTGTATTTATTTCTTGGAAAACAGTAGCCACATCACGCGCCACGGTTGTTGAATCACGTTCTTCCAACGAAGTATGTGTTTGCAAAAGCGGCAATTTAACACGAACAATTATTTCATTTTCCGATGTTTGTTGAACAATTGCCCCTGGCATTAATTCACCACCGATTTCATAAAAATCATTCAGTGTTCCGAAATCACGCGAAAATGTTGCAGACACATATTCACTGTCGCATTTTGCAAATGTTTGATTCCAACCTGCAATTGGCTGCATAACAAAAGCAATAGCCTTGTAACATAATTGTGCCCTTTCCATAACATCTGGCAATTTATCATATGGATATTCAAAAGATTCTATCGCTGCATCTTCTGCCAGTTTTTTATCAAGAATCTCTTGTTTTTTTAATTCAATTTGACGTCTGTATTCGTTTGCCAAATCTGTATTTAAATTTGCACCCTTGTTTGATGTGTTTTCCACAGGATTACTTAAAATATAAATACCAAATAAAATAAACAAAAATGCAATTAATACAGCCGGTACAATCGCCTTTATAAAGCCAATCGATTTTAATTTTGCAACACTGTAAAAACCTATTAAATCTGATATAGTTTTTTCTTGTGATTTTGGTATTCCCCAATTAGACGGCGCAATCAAAAGCCCCCAATCTGGCATAACAGATAATTTTGTATATAATTTACGCGCAGCATCTTCGGTTTCAATCAGGGTATCTTGAATTATTATTCCGTTTCTTACCGCAACCAAATAAAAATGCCCACCGACATTGAATACGGCCAAAAACGAAATAAAATCAGACAACGAATTAACTATCTGGGCCGCGGCACTGCCAATTCCAGAATATGCACCATCACGCGCAGACGCCATACCAACCATGGATTTATATTCTGTGAAAAGTGTGTATTTTTTATCTGCATTTTTAGACAGTTTTTTTGCCCAATTTCGTGCAGTATTACCAACCCCCAGGGGTTGCCAAAAAAGCCCTGTTGCAAATTTTTTATGGTGAACAGTTATGATTTGTTTTATCAATTCTCTCTCTTTATGCGTATTATAGCATAAAAAGATAAAAAAAATAAAGTCGAAATTTGCATTAAAAAAGTCGCATTTTTGCGACTTTTTATTATTTTTGACAATTATAAACTTTCACTTTGAATTTAAACGTGCGTTTTGGTCCAAAAACAGCATCCGGATTTTCAACAGCATCTTGTTTAACTATATAATAAGAATCACCTTGTCTATCTTGTTCCAAAATACTTTTTTCCATATAATCAATGGCCCCAGACAATTTATATGATGTAGCCGTTGAATCAATAGTATATAAATATTCGCAATTTTTCGGTTCTGCGTCTAATCTGTTTAAACCATTTCCCGCATCAGTCGCCTGGGCACACGCAGATAACACAACCAAAGATAACAAAGATATAATTTTTTTCATTTATTTTTTCCTTTTTTTTGTTTCTTTTAATTTATTTTCTATGATTACACATGATGCACCAAGACCCAAAAACATTATTTCAATTAAAAACACATAAAAAGTTCCCAACATATTATTTTCTATAAAATAATCTGTTATTTCAAAAGCAATAACCAATAAAATAGTCCATCCGAACGAAATTAAAAATTTTTGCCAACCTTTCATTTATTTCCCCCTATTCTTCAACAATTTCATAATTAGATTTATCGCTGAATAATTTACGCAATACCAGATTATTCAACGCATGTGAACCCTTGCAAGATTCCAAATGTCCATATATAAATCCGCTGCTGGTGAACATATCACCAACAGCATCTATGATTTTATGGCGAACAAATTCATCCGGACAATGTAATTTGTTAAGTGTTGCATCACCAGTATCATTTAAAGCAATTACATTATTTTCATTTGCGCCACGTCCCATACCATGTGCCTTTAACCATTCCCATTCGGAATATTTTCCAAAAGTGCGTGATTTTGAAATATCTTTGATAAATTTATTAACAGATTTTTTTGTTCCATCTAACAGACAAGAATAAGATTGTGTCCCAATAATTTTATCTTTGTAAACCAGGGTTGCATCAATCAATAACCCATTATCATTTGGCGATAATTTAACATAACCGTTACCCTTGCGCCAAATGGTGTGATTTAAAATTATCGTTTTTAATCTTTTCCAGAAAGGCATCGTTTTAACCAATTCATTACGATGTGCAATAACAGTCTTTTTGACTATGATTTTTTTCATTGGTGTTTTTTTATCGATATTATCTTTTAAATCATTTATAAATTCAAAAGCACTGCCATCTAAAATTGGTGTTTCTGGTCCATCAATATCAATAACCGCAGAATCAATACCAGAAACAAAAAGCGCAGCCATCAAATGTTCAATTGTTTGAACATGTGCACCATTTTTATCACCAATTGTGGTATTACGCATAAGTGTTTCGGAAACATTATCAAACTTTGCAGGAATTAAATCGGAACCTTTGATATCTGTTCTTTGAAAGAAAATGCCTGGTTTTTTTGACGGTTTAACAACCATGTTTGCCGGCAATCCAGAATGAATTCCAACACCGGATATTTTAATTTTTTTGTTTACTGATGTCATCTACCTTTCCTTTTAACCAATCGTAAAAATTACCTTCGATTTTTGTCTGTAACGCAGAAAATCTTATTTGTTTTTGTGCCCATTCTGGCATACGAACCCAATCTTTTTCTGTTGTTAATAATTTTGCATTTTTTTCATCTGCCAAACTTATCAATTTTTTAATATCATCATCACTGTATTGGTAATGGTCCGGGAAAGAAATCTTTTCAACAATCTTGCATGGAATGTTATCAAAGAATTTTTCAGGATAACCAATACCTGCAAAAGCAATCACAGAATCTTTTTCGCCATACGGACAAATTTCACTGTTTTTTGCAAAGAAAATTGGCAGATTCGTTGGCAATGTAAAATCAGGATGAACTTTTTTTCTTTTAATAAGAATTATTGCATCTGCACGTGAAATCGCAGATTTTTTTTCACGTAATGGCCCCGCAGGCAACAAGAAACCATTTGCATAACCAATAGATTCATCAAACACCAATACAGAAATATCCTTCTTTATCGAAGAATTTTGAAACCCATCATCCATTATAATTGGTGTATTTGATTTTTGTTTATTTAATAAAATCAGATTACTTTTTCGATTTCCAACATGAACCAAAATATTATCAGCAGACAACATTTTTGCTTCATCACCCACATCGCCAGTTTGTTTTGTTTTTTTATATCCACGCATAACAACAGGCGCATCAAAAAATTTTGCAACATTACGAACAATTGGTGTTTTACCAACACCACCAGACAAAATATTTCCAAAACATATTATTGGGCGGCGTGATACATATTCATGTTTTTTGCGGATATTAAATACCAATCTGCTGCCCATCATATAAAACAAAGAAAAAGGCAAAAGCGCCACTGATATAAAACCTTTCTTTAAAAACCATTTTGGTGTTTTCATAAATATTCCATTTATTTAATAAAATTTTCAGGTGTTAAATCTTGTTCTACACGAAAATCTGTAAAACGTTTATCCAAATCATAGGCCTGTTTTACCATAACATCTTCAAGATTTTTACGGATTTTTTCAAAATCTTCTGTGCTGGTTCGTCTGTCGATAAATATAGGTTCACCAACAGTTCCTGTCATTATTGAAAACGGCTTCATTAACAAATAACGATCCCATCTGTTTAAAAACCAAGGACGTGAACAAGAATAACAAACCGGTATAATTGGCGCGCCAGTCATCTTTGCAAAATAAAGCGCCCCATCATGAAAACGCATTGACGGACCATTTGGGCCATCTGGCGACAGCGCCAAACAATATTTTCCACGATTAAGAATACTGATACCACGTTTTAAAACATTAACGCCACCGCCATCAGAAGAACCGTAAATTGTTTTAAGTCCGAACAGTTTTTCCATTTTTGCAATCGCGCGACCATCTTTTTTGGAATCAGCAATCGCATACCCACGCACACGATTCAAAGCGATAACAGGCGATAACATCATTGTTCGACCATGCCAAAAAACAAAAACCGCAGGCTTTCGCGCATATTTTCTTAATGTCTGCAGACCATTAATTTCCTTTCTGGACGTAAGATAAACAAACCAAATCAGCACATAATAAACAATGGCCAAAAACCATTGAATCACGCCCCAACCATAGATAAACCTGAAAAAACGTCTTAAATTTTTTTTAAGTGCTTTTGTCATGTAAAAACCTTATGCAAAGATTCTAGCAGTAAAAAAATCACAATGCAAGTATACAGAAAAAGGCACCACAACGGTGCCTTTTATAAAATCTTGGTTGCGGGAGATGGAATTCGCGAAAATCAAATTTTCGCGGCAACTGCGCTCATCAACCTGCAGTTGACCGCCATACTGCCGTCTGGCTTTTGCTTGTTGTGAACCACCTTCCTCGGTGATTCAAATCTCAAAATAAATTTAAATAAAAAATGCACCTTTTGGGTGCATTTTTCTTTTAAACTGGTTGCGGGAGATGGATTTGAACCACCGACCTTCAGGTTATGAGCCTGACGAGCTACCGGGCTGCTCTATCCCGCGATAAAGCAAGGATATTATATATCTTTAATCCCATGTGTCAAATAAAAAACGCATTTTATTGATTTTTTTGTGAATTTATGATATAATAAGGGTCAGATTTGGCGGGTATATACCGTCATTTTTTATTGCCATCGCAATTATTGCGGTGGCTTTTTTGTTATAACAAAAAGGATTTTTAATGACAAAACAAACATATATCGGAAATGGTCGAAACAAGAACTTTTATTTCACATTTCCGTTTTTTTCACCAGACGAAGTATTGGTAAAAATAAATGACATTGTTGCGGTGGAATACGGCCTTTTTTGTAATCAGGGCGTATCTAACCAAGATTTTCCATTTACCGGTGGACATGTTAAATTTACAAAACCACCAAAGCCGACAGATATTATTACTATCGAAAGAAACTTACAATACAACCGCGTTATAGATTACCAAGAAACAGCAAAAATAAACCCAACCACACTTAACCAAGATATGAATTATTTCTTTGAATCATTAAAGGATATAAAATCAATTTTAAATGAATTCAATGAAAAATATGCAGAATTCACAGATACAAAATCTGCAAATGATTTAAAAGAACGCATAAACGCAGTCACCGAACAAATAGACGATTTTGCGGAACAAATTGAAACCATAGGTGACATAACAACAATACAAACGAGTATAAACAGCCTTAGTCAATCTGTCAGTGATTTAACATCAACAATCGCCACACACACGACAAACATCGGAACAAACACAAACGACATAGCCACATTAAAAGGTTATGATTATGTAATCGAAAGCCAAACCCCAACCGCAGAAAACAATTATACATGGTACCGCAAATACAAATCCGGCTGGGTTGAACAAGGGGGGTATGTTTCACAGGGCGGTGGTGGCATATCAGTAAGTTTACCTGTTAAAATGTCTTCGGTAAATTATCATATTATATTAACCGGAAAACATGATTCAAATACAGCGGGTTCTACCACAAGTGTATCAACTATGCAAGGTACACATCCTTTACAAACAACAGGATTTTATGTAAATAATTATGTAGAAAATGCTGGTAACCGCGGTAACAGTGATGCGTTCTGGTGGACTTGTTTTGGTTTTTATGAAATAACAATATAATAATAACTAAAGCCACTATTTTATATAGTGGCTTTGGCTTTAAAACTTTAAATGTTTTATATACCACCACAATGAATACAGGTGTCTTTTTTTGGGTGTCGTATTTCTTGAAATAATGCCAGAATATGTATATTGTAAAATGCCGTTATAACGTTTTTTATAATCCAACCATCCTCCAGATAAAAAGAACTTTTTACGCCCAAGTTTTATCAAATCACATATAATCCCATAATACAAGACCATACCCAGTGAATATTTCGCATATTTCTTGTCTTGGGAATACGAAAATTGTTCAAAGAAAACATTGCTACCGGTTGTACATGTAAAGCCAACCGCCAAGACATTACCGTTTGTTTCTAGCGTGTATATTTCCGTAACACCATATGTGTTCATATATTTTTCTGGGGTCATTTTATAATCGAAATTATGGCTTTGCTTTTTCCACTCAAAGAACAGGTTTATGACATCTGGCGATACATCTTTGCGTGTATATTTATTGATTGAAAATTCACCGATATCTTCACGAATTTT
The DNA here is from genome assembly GCA_902798205.1 of uncultured Pseudomonadota bacterium. Taxonomy (GTDB): domain Bacteria; phylum Pseudomonadota; class Alphaproteobacteria; order Rs-D84; family Rs-D84; genus Enterousia. The sequence continues at coordinate 67,410 of CADBVV010000003.1, forward strand.
CTTTGGATACCATTTTGTATTATATTTTACGCGATGTGCCAAAGTGGCATCAAATTCTTCTACTGTATTTGGTAAATCTATATGCCAATAAGGATAATGATAAAATGGATTGTCTGTATTGCAAATTCCTGATGGTACCAGACTGTGTTTTATTTCAATTTGTGTCAAAGATTGATGTTTTGCAAACAGTAGTTCATACAATTTATTTAACTGTTTTTGTGTATAAGCAGATAAAGACAAACCTAGTTTCGCAGTATTTCCATCAATGTGCACCGGAACCACACCATTGCCCATGTCGTACAATTCATAGTCTTTACCATATAATAGATCAAACCGATTGCTTATGAAATTAACCTGCAGGCGATTTTCTAAAATCTCGTCCTTGTTATCTGTTATTTCGGTAATTGGTTGTGATTGTTCTAAATATTCGGTTATCGGCATCACAAAAAAGGCTTCGGCACAATCGATGAAACCACAATCAACACCACGATAGTAATTCAGCCCAAGAATCTTTTTAGGCAGATTACAAACCGACCATTGTGTCTTGTAAAGCAATAATAATCTCTGTTTTTCATCCGGATTTATTTCTATAAAAGTATTAGGTGCAGGAAGCGGTTTCCAGACCTCGTAAAAACAAATCTTTGCATTCTTTTTATATCCATTTTGAATTATGATATTACGCATCAATTCATTTGAAACATATTGATGTTCAGGGTGATTATCATCGAAATGTGGCATAAAAATATAATCATATTTTGATGTATCCAATGTCTTTAAGTATAAATTCATATTGTCTTTGATACGTGGCAACAATGGTTTATCACCATATAGTTCGCAAATTCCCAAATTTGTGCATCCGATAAATTTCTGGGCGGCGTTCCATTCAGATATACGTGTATCAGATTTGCTTTTTGCATCTGGAGAAATACCACTAGACAAGAAGCAAAAGGAATCAATCTGTTTTGCATATTTCATCATAAAACCACCACACCCTAGTGATTCATCATCTGGATGTGGTGCAACAACCAATATTTTATCATTTGGCTTTATGTTCATTTTTATATCCTTGTCAATAATCTGTCTTTTATATATTTGATTTTTGAAATTTTTGGGTGTTGTTTATATAGTATACGCTGCAACTTGCTTATATTTGAACAGTCATAGCCACAGTTATAATGATTAACCATATTTTCAGCTAATATCTTGCATCCAGTTATTATATCTGATTTTGCCAATTTATAAAAACCATAAAAATATAATCCGCATACGCGTTCTAAATATATCTTTCTAATGTCATCGGAATATTTGTGTGTGTTTATCCAATCATATATAAAATTAGCGTGTTCCAGGTTCAATCGTGTCCATTTTTCAATTGTAAAAACATCACTGTCGCAACTGTTTGCGTGTCTTACATAATTATAAAAAGCAGTATTATCACAAACAACTTTGTTTGCAAAATAAACAGCCTGAATCTGGAAACAAAAGAAATCTATATGAAATCTTATGTTATTTTTTAATAATAATTTTTTGCGATTATACAAACCTGTAAGTAAATGCCCCATAAAAGCAAATTTACCATCGCGAATAATATTTTCATTATCGGTCGCAACAACCACAGTTCCATCAGTATTAAAAGTTTTTGTTACACCTTTGGCAATATCTGCCTTTTCTTTTCTTGCTAATTTGTATAATTTTTCACAAAAGTCGACATCCAGATAATCATCGCCGTCCAAGAAACAAACATATTCGCCAGTTGCCGCATCTAACCCATCATTTCTGCATCCGGCTGTTTTTGTGTTCTTTTTGTGGTTTATAATCTGTATTCTGGAATCATATTGTGCAAATTTTTTTAATATCGCCAAAGAATTATCTGTCGATGCATCATTAACAGCGATTATTTCAATATCTTGCAATGTCTGATCAGACACAGATTCCATACACTTAGATAAATATGGTGCAACATTAAATACAGGTATAATTATGCTAACTTTCACAGACATATTTTTCTCTTTATTTTATATGGAAAAGCTTTCAATAATTCGATTTGTTTTTGATGAACAACTTCTTTTTTTACTTGGTAATTTTTTGATAATGCACCAAGGTCTTTTTCCAAGAAAAATTCTTTTCTTAAATCAACCTTATGATGATTTTTTATACCAAATGCAGAATAATAATCGTTGTATTTATAGTCGCCACCAATGATTTTGTCAGATAATATCATACGAATATTTGGAATTCCAAGAGAATCAGCTGCTATTAATCCATGCATTGCACTAGAAATAATACATTTACATTGTGCAATTTGTTTTAAAACATGTTCAACAGGCTTTGTTATATCAATAATAACAGAATTCTTTACGTTAATATTATTTAAATATGGACTTTTAGAATCAACATAGTGAGGTATTATCCCAAGTTCATATTTTTTATTTATGTTACTAGTATCAATTAACATTGAACACAATAGACCAGGATCCCCTAAAACAATGTCTTGTTTTGTTTTTATATATTTTTGTATTCGTTCTAATGTTAATTTACCGCGGACGGCACGTACATCCATTTTTCTAATGGAAATATATTTTTGATTTTGTTCTGGTTTTATAAAACCACTACCCCAAATAATAACTGGCTTATTAAACAATTTTTTTATTCGCTTTCTTAATGACATAGAATTCGTAAAAAGAGATTCCAGAATACTGCCAATTGCATATATATTACAGTTTTGTGGTTCAGCGTGTTCAAGAGAAATATTGAAGATTTTTCGAAGTATATTTGGTGTTAACATATCACCAAAATTTGCTTCTGTGTCATACCAATACGCCGTCGTTTTCATTTTTTTCTCCATTTGTATACAGGAATAACTGGTATTTTGAATATTTTTATATAGCCGTCTTGAATTCTGAAAAAGAAACGACAAATTTTTCCGTTTATAAACTTATACAAACGGACCCATTTTTTCATTTTTGGATGCTTTTCCATAAGTTTTTGTTCTTTATATTCGTGTCTGCGAATTCTTTCTTGGAAAGGATAATTTTTCCACAAAGATTCTTTATCTTCCTTTGTCCTGTACAAGAATAAAATATCATTCAATCGAATCATTGGTAAATTATTATCAATATAATTTAGCCAATAATCCATATCATCACCCCCATAACCATTAAAATCTTTGCAATAACCACCAAATTTTAAAAAATCAGATTTATAAAATAATGCTGAAATAATGCAACATTCGTGCCAACCATACATTTGTAATTTATTTAATTTTGGTTGTTTAAAAAATCCGTTAATTTTGCCAAATGTTCTGACATTACTCATAACAACCCTATAATTAGAATTTGTTATTTTGTTATATAATTTTTCCAAGCAATCTGGTTTAATTATATCGTCCCCATCAAGTGGATAAATTAAATCTGATTTTGATTTAGATATAGCATTATTTCGTGCAATAACAACACCCCGGTTTTTCTGGTCGATTATACGAATACGTTTATCACGTTTTGCATATTGCTTAAGAATTTTTAGCGAATCATCTATAGAACCATCGTTTACACAAATTGCTTCCCAGTCAGTGAAAGTTTGTGCAATAACACTATCCAGTGTTTCTGATATATATTTTTCACAATTATAAACAGGTATAATCACACTAATTTTTGGCATTATTTCCACCTTATTTTAAACAGTGGTATAAATTCGAACAAATAAACTATATCTTGTTTGATTTTTATCAATGGTATTTTTCCGAACAAACGTAATCTGAATTTGGTTCTAAGATTATATTTGTGTTCGTATTCTTGTTTTAAAAACATATGCGAATCACATATTTCATTGCGAATAAGTAAATCTTTTTCTGCCATTTGTGATGATTGTTTATGGCTGGTGTTTGTTGGCAAAAAACGATATTTTACCAATACTTCCTGAAAATTATAAAAATGTGTGACATCCATTAATCGTGCCCATAAACGATAGTCTTCACATGGCGTATAATATTCTTCGTATTCAATATTGTTATTAATCAATACAGATTTGCGTATCATTGCTGCTGTATGCGGAACAACACATTTGGTGGTCAAAAAAATCTTGGTTACGGCATCTGTTTCAGGTGCTTTCAAAATACTACTAAATTCGCCAAAATATTCAACCCAACCAGAAACCACACCAACCTGTGGATTTTCGTCCAGATATTTAACCTGTTTTTCCAATCTTTCTGGCACTGAAATATCGTCATGGTCAAATATCGCCAGATATTCACCCTTTGCCAAATCCAGCAATTTATTACGACTTGGCGTTATGCCCATATTCTTTTCATTTTTATAATATTTTATGCGTTTATCGTGTTTAGCATATTCTTTGACAATATTTTCAATTTCTTTGTTGTTCGGGCTGTCATTAAGAATCAAAAATTCAAAGTCAGTAAACGTCTGATTTAATATGCTTTCGATACATTCACGCAAATATTGTGGATTAGTATTATAAATAGGTGTCAAAACAGAAACGCGTGGCATACAAAACCTTTTTCTATAAAAATTAAACGGTCGTTTGATGTTTCCTTTTTCTATAAAAATTAAACGGTCGTTTGATGTTTACAACAGGAAGGTTTTCGTATTCTGTTTTAAAAATGCGTAAAGTGTGGGTGGGGATATTTTAAATTTCTTGGCTATTTTGGTTTTTGGAATACCTTGGGTTATCATGCTTATAATTTGCGTTTCGTGGCCGTCAATTTTGTGATGCTTGTTCTTGCTGCCCCAATGTCGTCCCAGGATGACACCGCATTCACGCCTGTGTGCCAATGCTTCGCGTGTACGCAGGCTGATTAAATCGCGTTCAATTTCTGCGGAAATTCCAAATGCAAATGCCAAAACTTTTGATTGAATATTGTCGCCCAATTCATAACCGTCTTTGACCGTATAAACATATGCCCCACATTTCATACAATGTTCCAGTATCCGCATTATCATGAACAGTTTTCGGCCAAGGCGGGATATTTCACTGCAAATAATAATGTCGCCAGACTTTAATTTTCTTAAAATTCCGCCCAGTGCACGATTGTTTGGTTCGACTGTTCCAGAAATTCCGGAATCCATAATGTATTTATCGATTTTCACACCCATTTCAGTGGCTTTGGCCTGAATTCCGGTTCTTTGATTTTCACAGTCTTGTTTGTCGGTACTGACCCGAATATATCCATATATCATGTATTTTTCCTTTTGTTTTTATACACAGGGAAAAATACAACCAAGGGCTTGATTTTTGTTGCATATATTTATACACTGTTAGGCATATAAACAAACAAACATCAAACGACCGTTT
>CADBVV010000004.1 GCA_902798205.1 uncultured Pseudomonadota bacterium
TTTTAAATCTTGCGTATTCGGAACAAAATAACAATTAAAAGAATGCGGCGCAAGACCGCATTTTTTTATTATTACTTGACTATATTTCTCATTATTTTTACAATGGATTCAACGGTAAGGATAGTATGTTTTTTGTTCCGTATTTTTTAAAACCAAAAAAAAGTCTGATACGCATATTACGCGTAAATGCTGGGGTTGATACCAAAACAGATATAAAAAAACTGATAAAATCTGTCGATGTTTATAATGAACCCTTGCCTTTGGTTTTTTTATTGGCCTGTGCGGTTGTAAAAACAGATAAAACACAACTGACCAATCAATTGGGCGGTGTTATTTCGCACGAACGTTTTGGAAACGCTATGAACATGAGTGCTTTTCAAAAAATATGTAAATTATACAACGAACACAATATACCTGTTCTGGCACAAAAAGGGTTGGTTCAAAAACTGCTTTACCCTGCGGCAACTCGTCCCATGAACGATGCCGATTTTGCAGTACCAAAAGACGTTTATAGAAACGCGATAGATTTGGCCACAGAAAACGGTTTCCATATAAATCATGATATGCTTTTCAGTGCCGATTTACAATTACGCGATATGGGTTGCGTTGATGTTCATTATGCCCTTTTCAAAGGTGCGAATCCGCAAATGGATAATGCAATATGGTCACGCGCACAAAAAATTCGTTTCAACAATATGGACGTATTGATTCCAAGTCCAGAAGATATTTTGGTTATAATCATGTGCGAATTTTATGGCAATTTCTTGTTTGAAGCGGGCTCAAAGGATACGGCCATCAAAGACATATTCGGTCAACATCCACAATGGGTTTTGGATGCACATAAAATTATTCGTGAACACCCAGAATTAAACTGGGGCCGAATAATGCAAACCGCCCAAATGTCTGGCTATGAATATCAAATAAAGATTTTGGTTCGCATTTTAAACAAAATTATTCCAGGCCTTGTTTCAACACACGCATTAAAAATTATCGATCATTTCTGTCCAGACAACGTTGTTAACAGACGGCTTAAACGCGACAAAAAAATTGTATATTTACACAAAATAAACCATATTTTTTACCAAAAAGAATCTGATGCCAACTAATTATATAAAAAATTTTAACAAAGACGAATTTCAAAAAATACTAGATGTTTTTGAAGTCGTTGCTCATGAAAAAAAACCTTTGTGGGCGGGAACCGTATACATTGGCAAACAGCCGATTTATATTGAATGTCATGTTAAGTGGATGGCAGATAAAATCGATTCTTTTTTTACAAATACTTTGCCGGGCGAACATATTCAAAACGCAATAAAATTGTACGTTTTAAAATCAACATTTCCTGTGGATATGCCTGTTCCAAAACAGTTTGAACCAGACGTATATTTTACAAACGATGATATTTTACGCGTTCCTGATATGATTGTGCACAAACATTGTATATTATTAAATACAAACGATACTTTTTATATGAATGTAGATCATGATGATCTTAATAATTTTTATCATTTGGGTGAAAATCATTTATTGATGCGATTGTTTTATTATATGTTGCAAAACACACCAACAACCGTTATACATGGCGCGGTTGTCGGCTACAAAAACAATGGTGTTTTGATTACAGGCCTGTCTGGCGCTGGAAAAAGCACTTTATCTGCTTTTTGCCTATCAAAAGGATTACAATTTATCGGCGATGACAGGGTTGCTTTGCACAAAGAAAACACATCAACAATTGCAAATCCTGTGTATTCAACTATTTCGGTCAACACAGATATACCAAATATAAAAGCCATTAATATTATCCACCCAAAATACTCTTCCAAAGATATTATTATTCTTGATAAATCACAATTATCACAGAATATAAAAATCAAGGCTGTCATTGAACCGATTAAAACAAATTGTGAACATCCGATAATAATACCAACGCGAAAAAATCCAATAATTACACGTATTTGCAAAGATTATTCCCATCTTAGCATTTTATCGCGTTCTACACAATTGATTGCCGATTACAAGCGTATTTTCGGCTTGCTCTGTAATATCGATTTTTATAAAATGCAATTATCTGATTCTATTGATGATAATGTGACAGAAATTATCAATTTTATTAAACAACAAAGGGTTGAAAATGTATAAAAAAAATGATGATTTATTTGCAGACATAACAGAAACGCAGACGATTTTTGTAGATATGGAAAACGGTATATTTTATGTATTGCCAGTATTCGCAAATGTTGTTTTCCAATTGTTAATAAGCGGAAAAAGCATAGAAAACATAAAAAAAGACTTCTCTGCAATACCAAATATACCGTCAGATTATGAACAACGCATAGATTATGTATTTAATGCACTGAAAGAATTTCATATTATTGTCGAAGGGCAATCTGGCGATACTTCCATGCTGCAAGAATTAAATAAACACGTAATTACACATTTACAAGAAAGCGATTTTGTTTACAAAATAACCCCATCAAACGATGTTCAAGAATTATTGTTAGACGACCCTATTCATGATGTATCTTTGGAAGGATGGCAACCGTTCGCAAAATGATTTCAATAATTGTTCCTGTTTTTAACGCTGAAAAATATTTGGATGAATGTTTGTCCAGTCTATCAATTGCGAACACTGAAATAATAGTTATTAATGACGCTTCCACAGATAACAGTGAAGAGATTGCAAAAAAATACACAAATAAAGTCATAAACATTGAACATTCTGGACCTGTTATCTCACGTAATGTCGGCATAAAAAACGCAAATGGCGATTATATTATATTCATGGATGCGGATGATGTTTTAAAAGATGGCGCCGTTACCATATTACAAAAAGAAATTCGTGATGTTGATGCGGTAATTGGACGCAGAAGCGATTTCGTTTCACCAGATTGCAACAACATTGCCGCAGAAACAAAGATTTCATCACATGGAGTTATAGCTGGATGTGCAATGTTTAAAAAATCTATATTTGATATTGTCGGAATGTTTGATGAAGATTTAATGTGTGGTGATGGATACGATTGGTTATTGCGCGCAAAAAAATCTGGTGTAAAAATAAAAGAAATTGATGATATATTATGTATGCGCCGTATTCACGAATCTAACATGGGAAGAACAATGGGAATGCGCGAAAAATCTGATTACGCAAAAATAATAAGAAAGCATTTTGTGGGGAAATAATGGATACAATACATTTATGCATTGCAGCAGATAAAAATTACAAATTGCCGTTAACGGCACTGGCGAATTCTATATTTAAAAACACCAGCGCACACAAATGTGTTGTGCATGTTTTGTTCACAAACATATCGGAAAAATACCGTAGTAAATTAATAAAAAAATATGAAAAGACAAACATATCTTTCGATTTTATAGATATGTCCGAATACAATTTTGATTTTCATGGACTGGACATGCAATATTGGACCAAAGCAATATTTTATCGCATTATGATTCCAGAAATATTCAAAGATTTAAAACGCATATTATATATCGATGGCGACACACTTGTAATGCGCGATTTATACGATTTCTTTAATATGGAATTACCAGATGATAAAATGTTGGCGATGGTATTAGATAAATTTTCATGGGACAAACGTATGAAGGTGTTGAACACATCTTGTTATTATAATTCGGGTGTTATTTTATTTGATATACAAAAATGTATTTCTGAAGATTTTTCACAGAAATGTATTCAATGGCTGTATAATCATTCTGATATTGCTATATATCCTGACCAAGACGCAATCAATGTAATCTGCAATAATAAAATTGTATCTTTATCAAATATTTATAACAAAATGATAGAACCACGTCATTATGTGGTTATAGAACAACATCCATACATTTTGCATTTTTTATCAGAAGTAAAACCATGGATGTGGAAATATCCATCTAAGTTTGATTTGCTCTATCTGCCCTATATTCCAATGAAGTTTATACGGATTAAAATACGTTTTTTGCATTTTATAATGGATGTGAAAAACTTTTGTTTTCATACTAAACATTCCATGATTTTGGAAAAATCGAATGTCTTAGACCAGTGTAAATATTATATATTTAATATATGTATTTATACTAAAAATATAGCACAATATAATTTTATTGAAATATTTAAACAAAAAAAATCAGAAGAATTAAAATGTTCGTAAATGCTGAAAACATTCATAATATTGCCATTTTGTCCACAGAAAAACCTGTGGATTTTGGACAATTTAAAAAATTCATTGAAAAATCACCTTTTATTCGCCGTGTTGCTTTTATTGGAAGCGCAATATTTGATATGCCTGAATTTCCAGAAATGGTCAGATTTTGCGCAATAAACAATATATACCTGATATTCGGTGAAGTTTGTGAAACATCAACAGGAAATTTACGCGCATTGGTTGAATATAAAAATGTAATATTAATTAATATTCATGAAGATAAACATAATGTAAAAATACTTAATGAATACAAACAAGAATTCAATTCTGATTTACCAGAAATAAACATTATTATACCTGTAAAACGAACACCCCAGGATGAAATTTCCGCAACATCTTATGCGTTTTATAATTTGGCAGATGATTTAAAAAACATTGCATGTCTGAATTTATTATCGGAACCAATGTTTAATTACAATGGCGAATTACTTGGTTGTTGGCAAAATCCAGATAAAAAACACCCAATTAATGCGTTTGATTTGGGTATGGAAAAAGCATTTAATTCATCGTTTGTAAAAAATATGTTAAATATGTTAAAAACTGGAAAAATTAACAAATCTTGTCCATGTACCAGATGCCCTGTGTTTGCAAGCCTGGTTTGGTCAAATAAAAAAGTAGATGTTTGCAAACGCGTTTCTGATACAGATTAATAATTATTCATATCTTAAACTGTCAATCGGATTTAATTTTGCCGCTTTAATCGCAGGCATTACCCCGGAAACCAACCCAACAACAACCGCAACAGATATAGATACCACAACAGGCCAAACTGAAAATGGCACATTATAATGTAATATAAAGCGCCCCACCCCTTGTGATAATCCAACACCCAAAACAAGTCCAAACATTGAACCAATAAATGAAATCAAAATAGATTCAGACAAGAATTGTGTAACTATTGTGCTTTCTTGCGCACCGATAGCTTTGCGTATACCAATTTCACGTGTGCGTTCCGCAACAGATACCAACATCATATTCATAATTCCAATTGAACCAACCAACAAAGATACCGCTGCAATTGCTATCAACAGCAAAGTTAAATATCCTGTCACAGTGGACATTGTTTCCATAACCTGTTTCATATCTGTAATTTGGAAATCGTCCGCGTCACCATCTTTTAATTTATGTCTTTGACGCAAAAGCGATGTTATCTGATCTGTTGCAATATTATTGTCAGCATCTTGATATAATTTCAACGCAATCATATTTACAGAATTTGGGAAACGAGAACCATTAATACGTTTTTTTAATGTGGTTATCGGAACAATCAACATATCGTCTTGCGATCCCATCGCGGAATCACCCTTTGCCTTGGTCACCCCAATAACAGTAAGTGGTGTATTGCGAACACGAATAATTTCCCCAACTGGATTTTTTGGCATTCCCAATTCTTCCGCTGTATCAGGCCCAATAACAACATATGTGGCGGCATTACGAACCGCAGATTCATCAATAAACGAACCGTATTCTATTTCAATATTTTGAACAGTCGCGTATCCCGGGTATATTCCAACCATAGAAGTTGACCAATTCTTGTTTCCATATACAACCTGGGCCGCACTGTTTTCCACAGGGCTGGCCGCCGCAACATCTGGCAATTGCGATATATACTTCACATCGTCCATTGTCAATGTCATACGATTTCCAGAACGCACACCGCCACTTTGTGCGGCACCTGCACGTATCATAATTGTATTAGTTCCAAGTGATGAAAATTGATCTGTAATTGATTGTTGAACTGTTTCGCCAACCGCCACCATTATAACGACAGCCATAATACCAATAACTATACCCAACACAGTCAAAAATGAACGCATTTTATTTCCAGATATAGACAGCCAAGATTCATGCATAATGTCATAGAATGTCATTTTTTATGCGCCTTTTTTTCTGATTTTAACAACACAGATTCATTTTTAGGTATTGGACCATCATACGTAATACGACCATCATAGATATGAATTACACGATTTGCATATTTCGCAATTTCAAATTCGTGCGTAATCATAACTATTGTTATTCCCATATCTTTATTTAATTTTTTGAAAAACTTTAATATTTCGTTTCCCATCTTGGAATCCAAAGCACCGGTTGGTTCGTCCGCCAAGATTAACTTTGGATTACCAGCCAAAGCACGTGCAATTGCAACACGTTGTTTCATACCACCAGACAATTGTGTCGGTAAATATGTTTCAAAATTTTCCAATCCAACCAATTTTAACATTTCGCGCGCACGCGACAAACGTTCATCCATCGGCATACCACGATACATTAACGGCAACATTACATTATCCAGAATATTACGTTTTGGCAATAAATTAAAATTCTGGAATACAAATCCGATATATTCATTTCTGATGTTTGCCAATTCATCTGGCAAAAGCGTGGTTATATCTTTGCCATATAATTCATATACACCCGATGTCGCACTGTCCAACGCACCAACAATATTCATACAAGTTGATTTACCAGAACCAGACGGTCCCATAATCGCAACAAATTCACCAGCATTTACAGTAAAACTGATATCAAATAAAACCTGTTGATCACCACCGATTTCCAGCGGGAAACTTTTACAGATTTTTTTCATTGATATGATTGGTGTTTGCTTCATATATAAATCCTTAACGTGGGCCCGGGCCACCCATCATTCCACCGCGTTGTCTGTTATTTGTTGTTTGTGTATTTTTTGATGTTTGCCCGATATAGCCAACAACAATTTTATCGCCCTGTTTTATTTCATCAGAAATTATTTGTGTTTCTGTTGCTGTCGCAATTCCTTTCTTGTATGGAACCAGGATTATTTCGCCATCTCTTTGCACAGCCAAATGATTCTTTGGGTTAATCGCATCACTGGACACGTCTATAATTCCATTAAAACTGCGCAATAAAAATGCAGAATTTGTTGCTTTCCATGTATCTTTGGCAGCATTAACAACAATTGTCACAAAAGCAGTCATTCCTGGCATTAGTTTCAAATCACTGTTATCAACATCTATGACAACGGTATACACAACAACATTCGAAGTCATTGTTGGCGACAAACGAATTTGACGGACAGAACCTTCGAAAGTTTGTGACGAATACGCATCAACAGTAAATGTCACAGGCTGTCCTTGTTTTATAACACCAATATCCGCTTCTGAAACAGCGGTTTCAATTTGCATCTTTGTTAAATCTTCGGCAATTTCAAACAAATCAGGTGTTTGGAACGAAGCCGCAACAGTTTGCCCTTTGTCAACTTTACGCGAAATAACCGTTCCATCAACTGGGGATATAATTGTCGCGTATCCTAAATTGGTTACAGCCTTGTCATATTGAGATTGCGCACGAATAACTGCTGAATCCGCTTGTTCAAATGTTGTTTGAGATTTTTCTAATTCACTGCGTGGGATAAAGCCTTCGTTAAAAAGCGTTTTACTGCGATTATATTCATTTTTCGCATAATTACGTTGAGATATTGCACTGTCCAACGATGCCTTAGCTTCATCAACAGTTGCCTGTAATACAGACGGTTCAATTGTTAATAATTTATCACCTTTTTTAACAGTCGAATTAAAATCTACAAAAATTTCTTCGATTGTACCAGAAACCTGGGAACCAACACTGACAGTGTTAAGTGGCATAATTTCACCAGTGGCTGTCACTGTTTGGGATATGTCACCACGACTTATATCCATTGTAACATAATTCTTTTTGGTCGCGGCTTTTTTACCTGTTGTGTACAGGCAAAACACAACAACCGTGACAGACACCAGGAATATAACCAACCATTTATGGCGCAAAAACCAATTTCTTTTTTTATTGTTCATCTTTTATTCCTTCCAATTCAGATTTTATATCACCGATTGCCAACGCAACCGCCGCACGTTTCACAAACAAATCATATTTTGCAGCATTATTTTGCCTTTGCGCATTAACCAATTCAGATTGTGCAGTTTGCCAATCTAACATTGTTGCGCGCCCTACTTTGTACATTCCGGATGTCACACGTTCGGATTCTGTTGCAGATTTAAGCAGTGCACCAGTATGTTTCAAAACCGTTTGTGCAGTTTTATAATTTTGATACGCAGTGAACACGTCCATCATCGCCGCATTTTTTGTCTGTTGTTCATTGTATTTTGCACGATCAAGTTCGGCTTCTGCTGCACGAACGCCATATACATTTGCAAAACCCGCAAACAATGGCATCGATGCACGAATACTGATAGAACCATTTAGCTTATTTGAATCTGGCGAAAAAGTATCATCAAATCGCCGTTCATTCCAAGACACGCCTGCGCCAGCCTCTATCCTTGGCAGGTTCTGTAAAAATGCTGCATTACGTTTATGCCACGCCGCATCTTTTGATGCCGCAGCTTTTAATAAATCAGGTCTTTTTTCTTTTGCAATGTTTATCAATTCTTCAATGCTTTCGCTTTCCGCTTCGCTGCCAAAGGTTGAAGACATATCTGCAATTTTAATTTCTTGATTTGCTGGGAAAGAAAGTTTAGTTAACAATGTCCCCTTGGTTATTTCACGATTGTTTTTTGCACGTTCCAATGACAATTGTGATGATGCCAATGTGGTTTCTGCCTTATAAACATCGGCCTTGGCTACAACGCCTGCTTTGTATTTTTTATCGGCTGTATCTTTTGCTGTTTGCGCAACCTTTAATGCAGATTCTGCAGATTCCACATCTGCGTCTGCATTTAACAATTCATAATAAGAACCAACCAAACCATAAACAAAGTTTTGGACATTTTCATCATAATCAAAACCTGCCGCACGATATGTCGCCAAAGTTTGTGCAAAATCAGATTCACGTTTTCCAAAATCAAATATCAAATAAGAAGCAGAAAGAGATGCACTATACGCTGACCAATCGTTCCAACCTTCTTGTTTGTGTTCCCTAAGTGCTGCTTCATTGGAAACATAATTTCTTCCTGTTGAAACAGTGGCACTAACAGAAGGCAAATATTTTGCATAACCCGCATTTTTATTAAAATGACTGGAACGCAATGCCGCATATGCAGCAGCCGTTTGTGGGTTTCGACAAAGTCCAAGATTAATCACATCTTGCAAAGATTGAACATCTTCTGGGACATAACGCATTGTCGCACAATCATCAGCACCAAACGCCAAAACCGGAAAAATCCCAGCAATTACAGCAATATGAAATTTCATAAAATCCCCTACATTGTATTCTTCTGAATACAATCCTAGCAAAACAAACTGTGTTTGAAAAGTATTTTTTTCATGGCCCAAATGGCATATTTACAATTTTTGTGATATAATTCAGACAACAAGGATTTGATATGAAAACCAATATTTATATTTTCAGACATGGCGAAACAGATTATAATGTTCAAAGACGTGCCCAGGGCTATTTAGATATACCTTTAAATAAAAAAGGCATAGAGCAAGCATATGAATTATCTGAAAAATTATCAAATATAAAATTGGATTGTATTTATGCGTCGCCTCTTTCCAGAGCAATGGAAACCGCTAAAATTGTTGCTGCAAAAAACAATGTAAATATTATATCAGTAAACGGATTACAAGAAAGGAATCTGGGCGTATTGTGCGGGCATATCGTTCATGTGACCGATGCACCAAAAGATACACCTTTTGATTTAAATGCGGATACAGTATATGTTCCAATTTCGTTGCTTTCTGACGATGATTTTGTTCCAGAAAACGGGGAAAGTTATAATATGTTCAAAAAACGTGTTTGTGATACGATAACGAATATTGTGAAAAATACAAATGCACAAAATATAGGTATCGCAACACATGGTGGTGTTATTGGTGTGTTATTGCGTGAATTTACAGATTTAAACACTGGCAATGGCGGTATGCAAAATGCAGGTTATTTTATTCTGCAATGGGATGGCAAACATTTTTCTGTACCTGAAAAACACAATTGGTTGATAGAAAAAGAAACCAAAAATATCTGCTATTAAACACCGTAATATTTTTACGATTTCTCTGTCTTTAGGTTTTTGTGATATTAAATTTTATTTATTTGGCTTTTTAGGCATTGCTTCCACATATTTGAAAAAATCTGTGGCAGATACATTCGCAAAATCTATTACCTTTGCAATACTTTCCAACGACACCCAACGCGGACGCCCAGACGCAGAAAATCTTTTGCTTTTGTTAAAAGTTGTCGCATTAAGGCCGCTGCGACGCGCCAATCCCGAACAAGAAAAACCACGTTCATGCGCAAATTCTTCTATTGCCTGCCATACTTGAGAATGTGTCATAATAAATACCTCCGTTATCAATTAGATTTATACCGGAATATTATCACACTTAATATTATATTGCAACAATTTCTATTACAATTAGAAAACATTGTTAATTTTTACCAAAAACATCCGTATTTTTCAAAATCAAAAACGATTCGATTGTCGGCATTTTTTTGATAAAAACATTTATAAAAACACTTGACTTATGTGTTAAACTAGTATATTATTTTGCTTGCTATTCGGGCATAGTTCAGTCGGTAGAACAACGGACTGTTAACGGCGCAAAAGGGTTCCCTCCACATTACTCTCTATCTGAAAAAATGCGCTAAAATACGCTACAATTACAGACAAAAATTCATACTGTTTTACCCTTAAATTATATCTAACTCCGTCTTGTTATAAATAATCTGCTACACCCTGTCTACACCAGGCGGTCTACACCCCATCTACACACCCTTTTCAAACCCGCAGAAAATCGTCACCTTAATTCCTTGTTCTCGCTACACGTGGTCTACATTTTCGCTACATTCTATCTACACATTTGCTACACCCTGGTAAGCCAACAGAACCACGGACACACGATTCCTTGTTCTCCACGCCTTTTGGCTACACATAACAACCAAAAACAACTTATATTTCTTTGCTCAAATGGCTCACAATATATTTATTTAATTCATCAACAAATTGGTTAGCCTTTTCAACCGCCCCTTGTTGTAAAAAATCGGACAATTTTGATTGGATTTTTGGTTCTTCTAATAACAATGTGCAGACTTTCAATCCTGACACAACATTATTAGGTAACGGGCGCATAGAAAAAGTCCCAAACATATATTTATTTAATACACCTTTGGCCAATGCCGCTGCAAAATTTAAACAAGCTTGCCGATTTTGTTCATAGTTTAAAAATTGCTTTAACACACCATACAATTCTATATCTGCCTCATTAAAATCTTCATACATAGTATATCCTTTTATTTTTATAATAAGCACGATATACCATAATACAAACAAAAACAATGCCCAAAATGCTGCGCGGGCAAAAGCTTATATTTGCACGATATTCATAAATATATGCTAATTGCATATTTAAATTATTAAAGAATCAAGCATTTACTTTTTTTAATCAATGTTTTATAATGACAATATGCAATCAAAATAATGAGAGGTTTAAAATGGCAAAAAATGTTAAGAAAAAATTGATAATTGTTTCTATTATATGTGCAGTCATAGGTATTGCCATTCTGTTGGGTAATCTTTACAAACAATATTCTTTTAATGCTTGTTTAAAGGATGAAACCTCTCCTTCTAGAATAGAGATGTGGTACGGTTATTTAGCAAGGAACATCGGAATAGATGTAAAATTAGCCAAACAGCAAATAAGAGAACAAGATATTAAAGACTCTCTGAAATGCGTTTGTAATATAACATCAGACCCATTTAAGACAAAATATGATTCTGCCGATTTGCGTAGTTGTATGCAAAAAATTATAATCCCTGATAATGATTTCGAAAATTGTATAGCTAATTCTGTTGCTTCTGTCGAATATTATACAAAAAAGACACGCAAACAAATAGAAGCCCAATATGGTGAAAAATTCTTTGAAAATTTTTGTACGTGTTTTGGAAAACAAAAGAAAGAGAACTCTGCAAACATATCTTTTTTACTAAAGCTAAAAATGAAAGAGTGCATTCAATATGCGACAACAACAAAATAAATTTTTACTATTTTGGTAAAAGAAATCGTAGGCAAACAAAGTGCTCATCTAAATTCATCAGATGAGCAACGGTTCTTGAAAACATACTTTAAGGGGAGAATGGGCATATTATGGGAAAAACTAATAAAATAGAAAGCGCATATAAGTTTATAAGCACACACAAATCGTTCGATTTGCCCCAGTTGGTAGAAGCTTCAGGTTGGACACATAAAACCGCAGAAAAAAGTTTGTGGAAAATAGGAGACCTTGTTCGCAGAACTGGCAAAACGTATACAACTATAAACAATTTCGAAAAAAATGTGTCTTTGGAGAAATTCAAAGAAGCCTTTTCTCAAACTAGATTAAATAAACAAAATGGTTATAAATATCAACAGTTTCTGGATAAATCTAAAAATGCAGTTTTGTCAGCTGTTCAGAATTACAACAACCCGCTAACCACGTTTAGAACAGAAAATTTTATAATTTTGATGACTATAGGTTTTACAGCATTGTTTCATGCAATTTTTGAGAAAAATGGCTGGCCTTATGTTGAGCAACGACAGAATAAAACGTATTTATATGATTTAACAAAATGTTTTAAAGATTTTCGTAGCAGATCAGACACTGTAAACAAATACGATAAAACTTTTTTATGTTCGTTAGAATCCCTTATAGAATATTTTAAGAGCGCTCGAGATTTAATAGAACATCAATTAAAAGACGTTGATGATTATACATATGGACATTGTCAATCATGGTTGTTTTGTTATGAACACATATTAAAAAATGAATTTGGCGATGAATTTTCTTTAAAGACCATGCTGGCTTCTGCTATACAATTTTCCAACGATTTTGCTAAACCAATTATCAGTCAAGAACTAGAAGATTTTCATCAGGATTTTTATAGCAAAATTCCTGATAATGTCAAAGAAAGCCCTTTCTTTAAATTGAAAGTACGCATAATTCCATATAAAAACATTGCAAACGAAGATTTAAGGCAAAGTGCTATATTTGTAAACGATCCTGAAATAGTTGCAAAATACGCCGAAACAGATAGGGCAATTTTTGTTAATACACCAAAAAAATACCTTCCTTCTGAAATGGTTGATTTGATAAAACCTGTAATTCTAGAAAAATATGGCAAAATAAATTTTACAGCGAGTCACTTAGCAAAAATTGCTCAGTACATGGGTTGGATTAAGAATAAAAAAATTACGAATGGCACTTTCATGTCAGAAGAAAAAATAGGTCCCAAAACATCCGCAAGACGCTATAAAGAAGGCGCAGAAAAAGAAATAGTCCGGAAATTAAACGATGATCCTATAAAATTTTTAAAAAGCTTTGCATCTAAAACATTCTTTGGTGAATGGTTCGATTTAAATAAACAACGTTTGCAGAATAAAACAAGTATTGATGTTTTACTTATTACCGATAAGTATAGCAACGGGATGAGCGTCAGCAATTCTTATATGCAACTTTTCTACCATAAATTGAACACAAAACAATAAAACTACATATTATTCGATTTTTTTGTATTTTTTCCGAGAACAACGGAATAACGCAGAGTATTTTTGCGCAAAAAGTTCATAATTTTTACCTGATTTTTTCTCGTCTACACCAAGTCTACACCTCGACCGAATTCACCCCAAAAGGCGGATTCTTGCGGCATATGAATTTTCTTTGCAAAATGTTTAGAAAGTCCTTGACTTGTGCGGATTTTCAGTATATTATATGCCTCGTTATTCGGGCATAGTTCAGTCGGTAGAACAACGGACTGTTAATCCGTATGTCACTGGTTCGAGTCCAGTTGCCCGAGCCAAAATTTCCGCAGAAATCTGCGGATTTTTTAATATTTTTCACACGACCAATTTTTTTCATGATATGTTTTCGTATGTCAAAAACGGGCTATTTTTTATAAAAAAACATACATCAGACATACGGACAACCTGTCTCAAAAAACGCGAAAAAATCGCTTCAACACCAAGCCTACCAAGGCATTGAACGATTTTTAATATTTTTGTGCGACATACGGACTAAATATATATTGCAAAAAATTGTAAAAATGCACTTTTTGCACAAATTCTCTGAAACCCAAGCTCAGCAAGGCTTTCAGCAAAGTGACACACGGAACAAAAATCCGTTGTTCTGGAAGCAAAAAATCGCAGAAAACCGGCATTTTCGATTTTCGCGAACATTTTCTGTATGTCAAATATATGTTTTTATAACGAACCTTGAGTATACCTAGATGAACCTAAATATAGTTTTATCAACATTTGTTAAATTAGGCGTGTATTTCGCATAAAAAACTGGACTTTCGCTGAAAGATATTGATGAATACAACAACCTTAAAAGGATTGTCTATGAAGTACAAACATTTTCGGGAAATTGAGCCCAGTAATAAGACCGATTTTATTATGCTTTATTTCGCAGCATGTCGATCATTGCACGAGTTAGAAAACGCCATCCGTAGAACCAACAACGGCAACCTAACCTGCCGGCAAACTTGGCTACTCCGCCGCATCCAGCGCAAATTATTCCAAATGGCAGCGATGTGGAAAAATGAACCACATAAAAAGTTCTAAAACACCTTGATTTTGTTTATAAATTTCTTGTATAGTTTTTCTGATTGGAAGGATATATGAAGAAACTTAATTTATTTGAATTATTCTGCGGTGTTGGTGGTTTGAGTCTCGGATTTGAACAAACTGGTCGGTTTAATATTGTTGCTGGATTAGAATGGGACCCAACAATAGCCGCTTCATATGCTAAAAACAATCCGAATGCAAAAGTATTTGTGGGTGATATCTGTAAGTTAGACATAAAAGATATCGCAAAACAAATAGATACAAATATTGATATCATTGTTGGCGGTCCACCATGCCAGGGATTTTCAACACGAGGAAAATGTCTTGGCAAAGAAGATGAACGCAACTTTTTATTTAAAGAATTCTTCAGATATACCAAGTTCTTTAATCCGAAGTATTTTGTTATCGAAAACGTTGCCAGCATACTTGGCACTGAAGATGGATATTTTCTGAAACTGATTTTGGAAGAAGCACACAAACAGGGATATACCGTTAATTATGGCATATTGGATGCAAGATATTTTGGTGTGCCACAAACCAGAAGAAGAGCCGTATTCATAGGTACAAAAAAAGGTGAAATCAAACTGCCTGTTCAAAACCTAAAAGCTAAACAGGTTTCGGTTTGGGATGCTATTTCTGATTTGGCCTATCTGGAATCTGGCGAAGGCGATTTTATTTCAGAATATAAAAACGCGGCACAAAGCGCTTATCAAAAAGATCTTCGCAAAAACAGCAAGAAATTGTACAACCACGTGGCGACAAAGCATTCAGATGTTGCCATTTACAGACTGTCTTTGATTCCACCAGAAAAAGGTAAAGAATTTTTGCCGAAAGAACATTTAACTAAATCTACATTCGGTGGGACATGGGGGCGTCTTGAAAAGGATAAACCATCACCGACTATTGTTACACGATTTGATACACCATCAAATGGTCGCAACAATCATCCATATTTGAACAGATCCATCACACCACGTGAAGCGGCACGTATTCAATCATTTCCTGATGACTTTGTGTTTTACGGTAACAAATCATCTGTCATTAAGCAGATTGGAAATGCAGTACCACCGAAGTTAGCCAGCGCAATAGCAAAAGAGATAATAAAAGCCGAAGATGAATAAGAACCAAACAGATTTTAGTGGTTTATTTAACAAAGAAGCTGTTCAACTAATACACGGCGACTGTTTGATTGCTATGGCTGATTTAGTTAAGAAAGGCGTAAAAGTTGATGCTATTATCACTGATCCGCCATATAATATTTCCAAAGAAAACAATTTCAGCACCATGAAAACCGCCAAAAGACAAGGTGTTGATTTTGGTGAATGGGACAAAGGGTTTGATCTATTGTCTTGGTTGGATATTGCAGACAAATTACTAAAAGATGGCGGCAATATCGTCATATTCAATAGCTTTTTAAATATAGGTACAATAGCAAAAACTTTGGAACAGCATGGTTATGCAATAAAAGATTTAATCAGATGGATTAAACCAAATCCAATGCCACGTAATATGTCCAGCCGTTTTGTTTCTGATTACGAATTGGCAATATGGTGTGTCAAAGGCAAAAAGAAATGGACATTTAATAACACAAGCGGTTCATACCTGAGACCAGAAATCAAATGCCCATCACCAAATGGTAAAGAAAGATTGGGCCATCCAACACAAAAACCTGTTTGTTTGATGGAATTTCTTGTAAAAACCTTAACAAATCCTGGCGAATTGGTATTGGATCCTTTCATGGGTAGTGGCAGCACTGGTATAGCTTGTGTCCGCCAAAACAGACATTTTATTGGTGTAGAATTGGATGAAAAGTTCTACAACATGTCATATAAACGAATTTTTAACGATATTTAATGGGGGTTGTTATGAATATAGGCCAATTGCTACAAATGCCGATAGAAACTCTTTTCGTAGCATTTTTCAATGCTACTGATGGACAAGATGGAAATTTCGAGATTCAATCCAGATATAGAGTAACGAAGTTTTTACCTTTACCGGCAGATTCACATGAGAAAACAGCTCAGGCCTTAACCCATAAGTATGGAATTGATTTTATTCAAACAAACGCAACGACCATAGCCGCAACTGTCACCAATGACAAACACATCTCGCTAGATGATTTCTTGAACGCAGTTTATGAAAAAATCATTGTATTATTGAATAAATTGCCAGCTAATTACCCATTGGATGAAGAAATCGCTTTGGCAATGTTCTTGTTGCGTGGAAGTGCTGATTTTAATCGTAGTCTGTATGCATTGGATCTAAAAAATCCCACACCACGATATGTGGATAATATTTTCAAAATCTTATTGTCTTCCAACAATTTGATAGAACGTTTAAATTTGAATTTCAGAGAATTGCAACCACAATTTGCAACTGGCGAAAGGGAAAGAAACACACAAATCAGAATAAATCTGAAATGGTTCTATGACAATGTGATAGTCAGATATCCAAACATCAATAAATATAAAACTGATGTCTTAAAAATAAACAAGAGAAATTTAGGCGAGCTTCACGCATATCATATGTTTGAAGAACGGTTGATTTTCTATCGTGAAAAGATTCTTGGCAGAGAATTATCTAAAAACGAAATAAATGCGTTAAGACAAGATCTTGAATTTCGCGAACCAATTGAAGTGGTACCCGAAAATAAATTCTCTCTTAGAAACCAAAAAATTGTTGCATTTGCGAGAGAAACCTTTGCGGATGTATGTGTTGGTTGCGGTGATCAATATGATATCAAAGATCGTTCATTCCTTATGCCACGAAACAACAGATATTATTTTGAAGTGAATCACGTCATTGCTTACGCAAATGATTCCGATGCTGTGGATGTACTTGATAATTTGGTAAAATTGTGTCCAGTATGTCACAGGGCATTAACCCCACATAGAGCATTTCCAGAATTACAACGTCACATCATTGAAAACATGTTAAACTCTCGCCCAGAAGTTGGCAAATTTGTGTCGTCCATGATGCCTGCCAATTACGGATCTCCTGTGGATTATGTGTTTGATAGTTTAAAATAAACATACGGTGTGTCTATGGATTGCAACATTTGTGATATTGTTTCTACGTTTGCTTCTGTTGCCACAGCTATTATTGCTGGCATGGCTTTGTATGCTTGGAAACGTGAATTTATTGGTAAAAAGAAAATTGAACTTGCAGCCGAGATCATGGAAGCAGTATATGAAATACAAGACGCTTTCATATATGCCAGATGTCCTGCGATAGCTCAACCAGAAATAGACGAAGCCCTTAGATGGATAAAAGCAGAAAAAGCGAAACATCCAGAAAACACAGATGTATATCCCAAAAGGATAACTTATCTGATTCCACACAGACGATTAGAAGAGAAACAGGAAGTTATCAATAAATTTCGTACCCTGCAAAATAAAGCATATATGTACTGGGGCAAAGATATGTATATCGCTTTCGTCAAATTGACAGACTTTAATCAAAAAATTATGCGAGCATCCAAAAATTTGTATTATGGCAAAGATACACCAGAATATAAACCGTTGTATGATTTTATATTTTGTGAAATGAAAGACGGCAAAATTATGTCTGACGATAAAGTTAACAAAGAAATCAACGAAATAGTCGAAGAATTCAGACGCATTTTAGAGCCGTTATATATAGACAAGCAATCAATATGGACAAATAAAAATCAATAAATCTTATTGGTTGTTTTTCTCATATTCCAAAGCTTCTTGCTTAAATGATTTAAGTTGTTCATGAGATATATTATATTCTTTGATTATCCCACTCTTGAATATTATATAAAGCTTGTTGATAAGATTAACTATATAAAAATCAAAATGAAAATCTTCTTTGAATATTTTTTGTTGTAAATCACCAATCTGTTCCGGAAACATATGGCAATTAAACAAATACAATCCATTTTGCTCAAATTGTTTATAATCAGTAAATTTCTCGTTTTTTCTACGAATAAAATCCAACATCTCAACAATCAGAGTCTTGGCATTCCCATGTCTACCATCCATCGCCATATATTCCAAATCAGGAATTACACTTTGCCTAAAATCCTCACGTTCGAATTTGTCTCTAAACTCATTAGATGTGAGCCCCTTACCCGCAAACTGATTCCAAACACTTCGTTTTATACCTTCTTCTGGGGTTTCAACACAAACAACTTCAACACCTATATTATGTTCGAAGTCTTGTAAATCTGGTTTATCAGCCACCACAAAAGAATCTCCAAAATCTGTTAACGATAGTGTTAACTGTGCATACTTTTCAAAATATATGTTAGACATATACATTACTTTAACTCAAAGGGTATCAATGTATGAACATCATAAATATCTGATATAGTTTTCCCATTCTTGAATGACTGACTCGCAGAAAAAGCACCGCTATAACTCTTAGTGCCCTCAAAAACAGGTATACATATATCTTCCGTATGTTCCAACTGCAAATCAAATGTATTTCGTACCAAACCAGAACAAACATCCGCTTCCTGGTAAAGTGGATACGGAGAATATCGGATGCAAAACATAACTATGTTTGCACATATTGCGTTTATACAATTCTCCAATGTAGCAAGATCAAAAGCATTTGTTATATTGTGTTTTACTTTAGTATACGCGTCATACCACGGTAAAGATTGTGTCGGTTTATTTGGATTCCAATTGGCAAACGGTTTGCTTTGAAATGTTTCCGAATACCCAGCCAATTCTACTTTATATTTTTGTAAATCAACAATTTTAAGAATATTTACATAATCTGAAGTTCGTTCGTTTTTGCCGTAATTATAATTCTTGAACCAACACTCAAATTCTGTACATGCTAATATCAATAACTCCATCAATTTGTGGCTGTATGTTTGTAAACATTTTTTTGACGGCTCTACATATAACAATATTTCTTGAAGTCTCTGTATCAATATCGACAAATCCCTTTTAGCTTTACACAACTCATATACAGAAAAATCTAATTCTTTTCCTAGATCTCCAACTAACAATGGTTTCCATATGTGTTTTTCTTTAATCCCTATATCTATATTTTCTTGTTTATAAATTTCGAATTCAAAATAATTGTGCAAAACATCTTGGATTGTGTAATCTTGACTTGTTATCAATACATTGGCTAATTTTGGTGTTAAATCTGCTCGCACTATAGACAAAAACACATGCTGCTTTTTTGCGTTAGCATAAGCAATGATTATTTCTTCGTCTTTTTTTGCAAAAGTAACTTCTGTTAACATATACACCTCTATAATATAGACTTGATAATAGCGGAAAAACTGGTTGTCTGCAATATAAAATCTTTTTCCTCTTACACAATAATCTTAATTTAATTTTTTTGTTTTACATACGAACTTATTTTTTTAATTTCAACTCTTATCACAACAAAAACATACATTTTTCCACTTTTTCATACGGTATGTTAAAAAACAGATAAGCATATTTGTATGTAATAAGTTCTTGTATGAAATCTTAAATAAGATATCTTTTCAATTCTTACAAATTCCGCCAAAACAAAGTTTTTATAGTGTATGAAAGTTCGTTCTCATATACTTAGAATACATTTAGAAAAACATATATTTGCATACGGCGTATGTTCGTATGTCGTATGCAAATATAAAAAATCGCAGATTTCTGCGGGTTTGCGAGTGTTAAAAACGCTCAAAGATTACCCCTGTTAATCCGTATGTCGGGATTATAAAAGAGCCACACCAAGCAAAAACTGCGGTATTCTGGGGATATTTTACATTTCAAAAGAACAAAAAAATAACAAGTTTTGCCCAGACAGACGAACTAGTCCGTATGTCGATGATAATAAAATTATCACGGCATTTTATTTAATATAAACAAACGATTGTGGGGCGTGGGTTATGCCAAAATCGCTTAGGCACATTGGCTTTTTATACCTTTTTATTTCACCCAATTTGTACGCAATTGCCCTGTCCTTTCCTTTGTAATAAGAATCAAAGAAAGATTTCGTAATACCAGAATTTGCTTTTGTTTTTTTCCATACAATATCTGGCGTATCTTCGATTATTTCTAAAATTTTTACTTCGCCCACAACGCGCATTTCAGGACACGTTGAATAAATAATCATAGTATCAACATCAGAATTGCACCGTGTTTTTCGATACTCAAATTTTTTAGTTCCAGCAAAAATCTTATCAACATATTCTGGTTTTATTGATATCAATATTTTTGACATAAAAATTCCTTGTCTTACACTGCAATTAAAGTTGTTACATAAATTGCATATAAAATCAAAAATATTATACCTTTTGATTTAGTCAATATTCTGTCACGCAAAACAAATATCAATAATAAAACCGTCGCGACTATACCCCATACAGAATCAACCAAGAAAACATTTTCAAACGGTATCGGCCTTATTACCCCGGTAATTCCAAGCACAAACAAAATATTGAATATATTTGAACCTATTATGTTACCAATTACGATATCAGAACATTTTTTTATTGCAGCCACAATACAAGTTATCAATTCAGGCAAACTGGTTCCAAACGCAATTACAGTCAAACCTATAACCCGTTCTGATATATTTAATGCACGCGCAATATCAACCGCAGAATTAACCGTCAATTTTGCACCAATAATCAATGCTGCAATTCCAAATATAACAAAACTGACCATCTTCCAAACTGGCATAATTTCGTGTGGAGACATATTATCTTTTTGATTTTTACTGATAATGTAAAGGTAAAACAAAAACAGCACAAACAAAGCACATAAAATCATTGCAGCAACACGAGATACCATTCCGTATTGCCACCCAAAAAACATCAATAAAAGTGATACAAATGCTACAAAAGGTATTTCATAAAGCACTGTATTTTTCTGGACATATAAATTTGATATCAATGCACTGACACCCAAAATTAACAATATGTTCGCGATATTAGAACCCAAGATATTACCAACACCGACACCTGTTGCGCCATTTATCACCGAAGAAATAGAAACCGCGGCTTCCGGGGCACTGGTTCCACAGGCAACGATTGTTAAACCTATGACTATTTCTGGAATATTAAATTTTCTGGCGACGGCAGAAGCCCCATCAACCAAAACATCGGCCCCTTTGGACAATAAAACAAAACCCAAAATTAAAAGTATAATACTTATAAACATATTCTCTCCACATCAGATTATACAAAAAACACTTTTATTTTATCAAGTTTTTTAAATATTTTACCAAATAATAGGTTTGTGTTCTTATTATGGTTGTATTTGTTGATTTTATTCTCTTATAATGATAACATACCCACTGAATTGGAAAACCAAAATGGAATCAATAGGAGCACACACCATGAACCATTATCAAATCTGGCACGCCATAGAATTATTCGCCCGCGAACATGGATTATCTTGTTCCGGATTAGCAAAGCGCAGCGGATTAGATCCAACAACTTTTAATAAAAGCAAAAGATTTTCCAAATACGAACAACCACGTTGGCCATCGACCGCCAGCATATCAAAAATATTGGCCGCGACAGGTGCTGCGCCAAAAGATTTTTTTAAATTTATTACAAATGACGAATATAAAAACAAACAACAATAAAAAAAACCGCCCAAACGGGCGGCTTTTATTATCTTTGACGACCAGGAGCACAATAAACGTTTTCTAATCCAGTTGTAATATCACCAGTATTTTCGTCTGGACGATTTGTTCCTCCAAACGCGAACCCAAAGAACAACCCGTTGACTGTATTAGTAGAAACAAAGTTTCTGTCTGTACGATAACCTTGGACAACGACTTCCGAAGGTTCGTATGGCGTATCACCATAAAAATCTGTTGCTACACTGATACGAACACCAATATTTTCGTTATTTCTATCGTTTTCTTCAAATTCTACACCACGCGATCCTTTGAAAGGTTCTTCGAAGTTTTGGCTATGAACAACGGCCAAACCATTTTCTTGTATACCAGCAGAAACGTCAAAATCCGTAATTTGTGGGTTTTGTACTTGCCATGTTGAATTAACAGCATTCAAAGAATCAACCAATGTTATTGCTACATGCCCATTGGTTTTGATAACAGTAACACGATACCAGTTATTAAAAGGCATAACGATAGTTTCGTTTTGTGCAGCATCTACAGTCATACGTGCGGCGCCTGGATTTGTATAAACAATCTTTCTGTTAATACCGTCTGTTTCTTCTATTTGCGCTACAGCCAAACCTTTATATGTTTCTGTTGTTGGTTTGTTTGCTTTTTTAGATTCAATCCCACCTGCATATACTCGTGAAAAATGGTAATAAGGTTCTGTCCAACCTTCAATAACACCACTTGCAACAGGCACTTCCCAATCATAAACACCTATGTCAGAATATTGTAATCTTGCTTTATAACCTTGAGATTCCATAGCAATATCAGATATTGTTGTGGATTCGTTCCATATATTCCATGTTCCTTGACCGTTTCTAATTAAATTACAAACATAAGCGTCACATCCATGGTTTTGAGCAATCTCTGCCAACTGATCCGGTGTCATATTTTGATATTGACTTTCTGGCACATAACCCATAGACCACAATTCATAACCATATTGTGGATCATTGATTTCAAAATAATATGTTGTTTCACCAAAATCAAAGTGCGCCGTATTGTTTACAGAAAAAGCATCCTTGCGGGCATATCTTTTTGGCAAAGCATAACCCCAACGTCTTTCAACATCATGATCTGTCAAATAAGAAACCCTGCCATCAGCGTAATTTGCTTCCAATGATATATGACCATTATAATCACGAGGTTTATAAAATTTAACACCTTCAACATTTGGCATATGCGTCATAAAAGAATCAACTGGCATATCTTGATTTGCTGACATTACACTTGGAATAACGTATGAATTATTTATGCTTTGTGGTTCTTCTGGTGCGTTTTTATCCATTTTACAAGATGGCGTCAACCCCATAAGCCCAGCTAACACAAATGTTTTTGCCTTATTAGATTTTAAGACATTTAAAAATTTCTTTGTTTTCATTACAAAACCCTTTGATTAATTATGGTTATTTAACGGTAACCATAGCAAAGTATTTACATATTTCAAGAACAAAATTGACAAAAAACACTTTTGGACTGTGTTTGTATTTAACATTTACAACTTAAAATAAAACCGCCCAAATTGGAGGTTTTATTTTAAGTTGGTCAACAAACCTTTTTTCATCAATGCACGACGCAAACTGGTATAATGTTCAACATATGGGCGCAAATAATGATTATAAAGTGTTGAATTATTACTTATCATTGTAACAGGTACCGATTTTTCCATACAACCACGTATAACATTTGGGGAATCATCAAAATGAATATCTGGTTTTATATCTTTTAATATATCAGATTTCAGGCCTTCTTGATCATAAACCTGGACAAAACTGCAATTGATACCGGCTTGTCTTAATTGGCGAAAAGTTTTTTCAGGTTGTTTTAATCTGCGTTCTGTCACAAATAAAACTTCTGTTTCTGGTTGTGCCATCAAAGCATTCAAAATATGTGGTATTCCCTTGTCCAGAACAGGCATTGTGTACAACATATCACTGGACCACAAATCTATCAAATTATCACAAAGTTTCTTATCGTATATTTCATCAATATTCCAAGAAGTCTGTTTGACATAAGGGACACCTGCCCGTCTGAAAGCTTCCATGGTTAACGGTTTCATATTGAAAATTACATCATCTAAATCAAAAGTTAAAAGCATTACACATCCATTTATTATACAATCACAAATTATCTTTGCCGAACATATTTATAAAAGAACGCTTTGACATTCGGGTTTTCTTTTGGCAAAAGATTTTCATCAAACGGTACCGCGTATTTAGTCCATTTTAAATTATCAAAATTGTATGGAAAATATGTATTAGTTTTTTTGTTCGATGCAATCTGTTTTTTTAATGTTTCGTCAAACAAATATATTTGTGTCACATACATAACATCTATCAAATCTTTTTCCAGCGAATAATTATAAAGAACCGCACCACCACACACAAAAACCCGGTCCACATTGCCGCACTGCTTTATACCTTCTTCCAGTGAAGGGGCATGCAAAACATCACCATTTTTTTCAATTTTATATGAACGTGAACACACGATATTCAAACGCCCTGGCAATGGTTTTATTGACAAGTTTTCATAAGCGGTTTTCCCAAATATACATGGTGCCCCCATTGTCATAGTTTTAAAGAAAAACAGGTCCTGTTTACTGTGCCAAGGCATAGTGCCACCACACCCGATAAGATTATCCGGTCCAATTGCAACAATTCCACAAACAATCGGCTTTTTATTTTTCACAAGCGAATATGTACCACAGAGAAATCTTTTTTCAAGCGTTTTGTCGCACAGGAATTTAAAAAACTTGATTTTGTTTTTTGGTGTGCTAATCTTTGTTTCCCTTGCCCCCTAAAAAAGAGGTATAAATATGGCAAAAAAACAAAAAAACGATATGTTACAAATTGAAAATTGGGCCGCGTTGCCAATTATAGTCAATGGAACAAAAGCTCTTAAATTTTTTCAAACTAATTTGGCATACATAGCCCATACAACCCAAAGATATTAAAATGATTAAAGTCGCTGCTGCCGTTATAAAATACGAAGACAAAGTATTATTGATGCGTCGTGCACCGGGCCAAAAACATGCCGGCACATGGGAATTCCCAGGCGGCAAAGTCGAAAATGGCGAACGCACATCTGCCGCCCTTGCACGCGAATTAGACGAAGAATTGTACATAAAAGCCAAAATTGGCAAATTGATAACATCTGTATCCGATGGCGAATACGAAATATTTGCATATGATGTTAAATATTTTGACGGGCTTATAAAATTACATGTCCACGATGATATGCAATGGGTAACATTAACAGACGCTTTAAAATACAATTTATTACCAGCAGACCGCAAAATCGTTTTGCACATGACAAAAACCAAAGAACAATCCAAACCCAAATTGTCTTTGCAATCTGTAATTAATCAAATTATTGAACAACCTGTGTTTGATGAAAAAATAAAATTATACGTTGTTGCAATAAAAAACATTTTCTTTGGCACTACACGTTATTTTAATAACCAACACAGCGCAATGCAATTTTATATGGATACGGTACGCGATATTGTAAAAACAGTGCAAAACACCCAAATGATACGCCAGAAATAAACATTGAATATATTTAAAAACCTAGGGATTTAAACAATTTGTTTAGATCCCTGTTTTTTTACATAATTGCATTGTGGATTTGGATATTGAAAAATGAACATTTTGTTTTCCAATTCAAACACCAAGTAAGAAAATATCCAAATTCACATTTTTTATACAAAAAATAAAATCACCTTTCGGTGATTTAATTTTTTTGGTGGAGGCACAGGGACTCGAACCCTGGACCCAATGATTAAAAGTCATTTGAATTTTGACTGTTTCTTAACTTTTTACGCGAAGTATAACCCGTGGCATAGAACCAATCATCTATCATTGACAAAGTGGTTTCAATATAACGCGCAATTTCACGTGGCGAATTGTGGTATTTGCATTCATTTAAAATCTGATTTAATTCTTGGGCGATAAAAGACAATATTTGCGTATGCTGTGGGTCCAACACTTCGATTTTATCAGATTTATAAAGCAAATCTTCCAATAAATGCAATTGTTTGCGAATTGCACGCAGGTATTTCGCATCCAGATTTAATTTTTTGTAATTCAAGTTAATATCTTGCATCGGGACTTCTATTCTGGTCAAACCGATTATATTTTTCATTTGGGTTAAAATTTTGAACAAATAACCATCCAATGTATTAATAAGGCTGGTATGTTGATGACGATGCACACGACGTGTTATCAAGAAATTAGAATAATCATAAAACAAAAACACCAGCGGAATCGCCAAAAGCGATGCTGCAACATTGTCCATTAAATCTATCCAACCCGGATCATGCAGATAATCTTGGGAAACATCAAAAACAATTACACCGCCCGCAATGGATAAAACATAAGGTATAGATTTCAAAAAAACATTCATTAAAACCATAAGGCAAATTATACGATTTTTTATAAAATTTGATACAGGAACAAAACCCCAACAAAAACCATAAGCACACTTGAAAACACCCCGTAAAAATGCTATAATTATAGTGTTGGGTGTGGTGTATACCCAAGGGGTGTTTTATGGCAAAGACGTTAGACGACAAATTATTTGATTTTTTAGCCCAGCTGCATTTTAATTTAATGCCGCCGGAAGTCCGTGCGCGCTTTAACGACTATTCCAAAAACAATGATTTTCAAGGTCACATGCGTCATTGGAAAGATAATTATGTAAATGGCATGTTACCAGACTTATTAAACCCTGCCCCTGCCGGTTCTGGTGTGGTAAACGAACACCAATTAACCCCAGACGAATGGGAAAAATTATATTTTGCTTTCCAAAAAACATTCCAGAATATGGATATTGCAAAAAATCCTGAAATTGGATTTGCCAGCGAATATAACAAAGCCACAAAAGACTTTATTGCCAAATGGTTTGGAAACGATAAATTATTTGCAAAAGATAAAGCCATAGGGGATGTTGAAAAAAAATTAACTGGACCCACCGTTCCCCCTGGTAATAGTTTAGCAGAATTCTTGCGAGCCAACCGCAGATCTTTGGAAATTATCTTCAAAACTAACAACGTTATTTCTGCTGATTTTTCTTATGACTCTTTGGTCAAGGGATTGGAAAAGAAAGAATACAATACAGATTCAAAATTCAGAAACAATCTTGAAACTGTGATTAGTTATATCAATGGATATGGACCAGCTGCTGGTGGCGGGGTTGGTGTTGCTGGATATTGGCCTGCAGGTCTTGGAATGGTACCGGCTATAGATTTTGGCGCTCTTCCAACTGATTATAAAGATTGGTTTGAAGCATCAATTGATTATAACCCACCACGTGCAACAAACCGTATTCAAGATTTCCAAGTTGAATATTCAAATATTTTCAGTGAATTATTACATTCTAAAAATTCCAAAATTCTTGAAAAATTTATGGCACAAGCGGACTCTACTATAAGCAAACCGCTTAAAGCCGCCATAGAACAAACAGATTACGCGAATAAAGATTCAAAAGATTTTGTACCTGAAAAATATCCAGATGAAAAAAATTGGGTTCAAGAATTACAAGATTTGAAAGACGATACATACGAAGATTATTTTCGTAAATTCACAAACCCAAGTCGTGGGACACGTATATTTTTCAGTCCTTGGGCTCAAAATATAATAAAAGCTTTTGACAAAGAAAAAATCAAACCAACCGATGGTATAGAAGGCATATTATCTAAAAAAGATGCCATATTAAAAAGATTGCAAACTTCTGCAACGGCAACCACCCATTTTAAATGGTTCACTGACAAAATGGAACAGTTGAAAAACGATATGCCAAAGGCATTCGAAGGTGCTTTGCGTAATGGTTCACAAATGCGCGCTTTGGTTTCTGCTTTGATACAACAAGCGGTCAAAGAAGGCAAAATCGAAGAAGCCAAGACGGCTATGGAAGTATTATCTGTCGCAAAATATGGTTTATTATGCAGCAGAACATTTGATAAATTAAGAGAAGCCACAAAAGACTTAAAAATCCTGTCTGATGAAAAGTTATCGTGGAACAAAGGTCCTGTTAAAGATGTAACTACCATAATAGACAAAACCGCACGCGCGGCATTGATTGGTGCTGCTGGGGCTTTCACAATAGCACGCAATGCGTTTCAACTTAGCCGAACAAAAATCGGTGCAGATCTGTCAAAGAATAAAATATTGAACGAAGGTCACAAAAGTTGGAATGAAGAAGATACATTAAAAGCAGCACGCGACAAACAAACAAAAGCAGTTGAAACACTGGCAAACTTGGCCACAGGTCATGGTCCCGGGAAATCTGGCACAACAATAAATGATGCCGCAACTTTGGCAGCCGCAGAAGCGGCATTGGGCGCGATGGCACCAGGAACCGATCCACATAAAAAACTTAAAAAAGATATAGAAGCGTATAAACAAGCCGTCATAGATCAACATGATGCGCCACTCAAAATTCGCGAAATCGAGGCCCGTCAAAGAATCCGTACACTTCCTACAAACGCCAAAGACGACCCGTACAGACAACTGATCGCTTATTGGGATATGTTGGAAACATTTTCAATGTCACACTCTTTCACATTGGGCAGCATGTCCGCGAAACGCAAAGCGTTGTTGAATGGTTGGGATGACAAAAAAAGTTTGGCACAAGAAAATGCAAAGGCATATCTGGATAATTATGCCAACATCAGAACCGCTGCTTGATTTTTATATTAATTTGTGATATAATATAACGCAAGTTGGGACGCCTTTTTGGGTGTCTTTTTTTATTTTCCAAACATTTTTAACTAAAAGGATTTAATATGACACGAATTCTGCAGATTCGTCGCGGTACGTCCGCACAAAATGATAATTTTACCGGTATGACTGGTGAAATAACTATGGATACAACAAACAAAACTATTCGCATACACGATGGTGAAACATTGGGCGGTTTTGCCCTGGCCCGCGCAGATGCGATAAATGAAAACAATGAAATAGAAGTTTTTGATATAAATTCTGTTCCTGATACTTTCTGGCAAAATTTGTTTTCGACATACCAAACCAACGGTATTCATTCACAATCTTCTGTGTTGATGAGTGTTTTGAATAATGCGACTTTCTGTGATGATTCTTTCCCGGAATTGACCGCTTTGCCATTATATGCACGCGCATTTTTGGTATGTCAATCTGACGACGCAGGATACACCACTGGCGATGAAACAAGTGCATTTGGAATTGGTGATTATTCTTGTCCGCCAATTTATTGCTATATTGCCAATGATGTTTTACATGCCCGTTTATTTTGTGGTTCGCAAACATTTTGGATTCCACACAAAACAACAGGCGTAAAAACAAATCTGACAACAAACAATTGGAAAGTAAAAATCACAGTTTATTATTGAAACAATTAAAATCATTTGCTATTGTTATCGGCGTAAAACAAGATAATCACCCTTCGCCAAGGCTATGGGTGACCAGCAAAAAGGATAACATAATGTACATACTTGCTTTGAATTGTGGTTCATCTTCCCTGAAATACCAGGTGTTTGATGCAGATACTAAAACAGCCATTGTTGGCGGAAATGTTGAAAAAATCGGTTTGGCTGATTCTTTTGTGACACAAAAATATCCAGACGGTCACAAAGATAAAAAAGTGACCGAAATGAAAGACCACAAAGAAGCATTAAGTGTTGTTATGCAAATGTTACGCGAAGCTTCTATTGATATGAACGAAATTGGTGGTGTTGGCCATCGTGTTGTTATGGGTGGTGATAAATTTGCTTCTTCTGTCGAAGTCACAGATGAAGTTATTAAAACTTTGCGTGAATTGACACCATTGGCACCATTGCATAACCCAAGTGGTATTTTGGGCATTGTCACAGCACAACAATTGTTGCCAAACGCAAAACAGGTTGCTGTATTTGATACTGCGTTCCACCAAACAATGAAACCTGCATCTTACCGTTATCCTGTGCCAAAAGAATGGTACACAGAATTGGGTGTTCGCAGATACGGTTTCCATGGAACATCACATTTGTATGTTTCTAAACGCGCTGCGGCTATGTTGGGCAAACCTGCATCTGAATGCAATTTAATCACTGCGCACATTGGTTCTGGTGCATCTATCACAGCAATCAAAAACGGTGTTAGTGTAGATACATCTATGGGTATGACACCAACCGCAGGATTGATGATGGGAACACGTTGTGGCGATATCGATCCATCTATTCCATCTTATGTTGCAGCACGTAAAGGTTTGTCTATTGAAACAGTTCAAAACGAATTGAATAAAAAATCTGGTTTGATGGGCGTAACAACATGCTACAGCGATGGTCGCGATGTCAAAGAAAACCAAGAATGCAATGATGATTGCAAACTGGCATTGGAAATGCAGGCACAAACTGTGAAAAAATTCATCGGTGCATATATTGCAGAATTGGGACATGTTGATGCATTGGTTTTGACCGCTGGCGTTTGCGAAAACGATGAATACATGCGTGAAAAATTCTGCGAAGGATTGGAAGAATTGGGCATAAAAATGGACAAAGAAGCCAACAAAAACATCAGCCGCGATGTTCCAGAAGCAGTTTTAAGCACACCTGATTCCCGTATCAAAATCTTTAAGATTGCAACAAACGAAGAATTGGTCATCGTCGAAGATACATTGGCAATAATGAACGGCACATACAACGCCGACCATTTGAAAATGGCATATTCATTTGCACAACAAAAAGAAAGATAATTGATTGCTTATAAAAATAAAATCGGTGGGGGTTCCCACCGGTTTTTTTATTGAATTAACCTGTTATATTTTGCTAAATTTAGAATATGGACAAAGAAATCTTTGATTTTTTTAATACAGATTTACAATTCATACATGGTGTAGGACCGGTGTTGGCTGCAAAATTCAATGAAGTTTTGGGTGGCCGTCGCGTTCTGGATTTCTTGCTTCATATACCATCTTATGTTCGTCCACGCGAAATTCTGGATTCTGTTGTAAATGCACAAAATGGCGATACAATCACAATTTCATTACAAATAAAATCTCACAAACGCGGCGGTATTTTTCATGGCCGTCGCACCCCAACACAAATTGTATGTGCCGATAAATTTGCGGCACCCGTTACTATTCAATTTTTCAATACTAAATTTCTTGATTATTGGACCGAAAAATTGCCAATTGGTTCATGGCGAATTATAAGTGGTAAATTGGATTTTAATTCACGTGGTGGCGCAATAATCAATCATCCTGATTTTATCGAAGTCCCAGAAAACGCCTATAAAATTCCAAAACATCAGGCAATATATCCGTCTGGCGAAGGGTTGACCCAGAAAAACTTTTCTGCTGTTCGTGACCAGATTTTTAATATCATGCACGAACGGATTGCCGCGTATAAATTAAGTGAAAGAATGCTGGAATTTTTGGATGCGTTGGAACATGTGCATTATCCAGAAACTAACGACGACCTGGCTCCAAACGGAACTTATATTGCTAAATTGGCATACGGTGAATTGTTTGCACATCAAAGTGCGATTGCTATAAATCGTCGCGCAAGATTGGCACATAAAAATACAAGACCAGTACGTGTATCAAATAAAAACTTTATCGATAAATTTTATGAAATATTGCCGTTTGAACTGACCAATGCACAACAACGAACAATCGACGAAATATTTGCAGACTTTAAACGCGATGTTCCAATGATGCGTCTGGTTCAGGGCGATGTTGGTTCGGGAAAAACTATGGTTGCAATGGCGGCTGCGGTAAAGATGGCGGAAAGTGGCGCACAATCTGTATTATTGGCACCAACAGACACATTGGCCCAGCAACATTTTGCAAAAATAAAACCAATGTGTGATAAATTGGGTTTGGTGTGCGATGTTTTAACAGGCCGCGACAAAGGTGCACCCAGACGCGAAAAATTAATATCCTTAAAATCTGGTCGCACAAAAATAGCAATCGGAACACATGCACTTTTCAGCGAAGATGTTGAATACAAAGATTTGGGATTGGTTATAATTGATGAACAACATCGCTTTGGTGTTGATCAACGCACCGCCATGCGTGCCAAGGGAAACAATCCAGATATGTTGGCATTGTCTGCGACCCCTATTCCGCGCACATTATCTATGACTGTTTATGGCGATATGGATATTTCAATTATCAATGAAAAACCTGCGGGTCGTATTCCGATTAAAACATCTAAAATACCAATTGCACGTGTAAATGCATTGATTGAACGCATTGCGCCCCAGGTTGCAAATGGTGCAAAAATATTCTGGGTTTGCCCATTGGTCGAAGAATCTGAAATTTCAGATATGACCGCGGCACAATCACGTTACGAAGAATTAAAGAAATATTTCCCGGGCACCGGTCTTTGCCACGGTCAAATGGATAAAAAGCAACGCGACAAAGTTATGGAAGAATTCGTAGATACAAATTCCCAAATGCGCGTTTTGGTTTCAACCACTGTTATAGAAGTCGGCATTGATGTGCCATCGGCAACCATTATGGTTATTGAAAACGCAGAAAGATTTGGTTTGGCCGCCCTGCACCAA
The DNA here is from genome assembly GCA_902798205.1 of uncultured Pseudomonadota bacterium. Classification (GTDB taxonomy): domain Bacteria; phylum Pseudomonadota; class Alphaproteobacteria; order Rs-D84; family Rs-D84; genus Enterousia. The sequence goes on from CADBVV010000004.1 coordinate 32,855, forward strand.
TTGCGTGGGCGTGTTGGCCGCGGTTCTAAACAATCGTATTGCATTTTATTATATGGCAACAATGTATCACCAGACGGCATAAAAAGATTAGATGTATTATGTGAAACCGAAGACGGCTTTGTAATCGCAGAACAAGATTTAATGATGCGTGGTGTTGGCGAATTATTGGGCACACGTCAAAGTGGTTGGATACAATATCATTTTGTAAACTATCGCGAACACAGGGATTTATTCAAATTGGCACAAACTGCGGCCATGAATAATAATAGCGAAGACGAAGATTGGGCGAAAACATTACGCATGATATTTAATTGTTCAACTGTTGCAGGGGCATAAAATGAAACGAATATTGATGATTTTATTTTCTGTTTTGTTTGTGTTCAATGCAAATGCCGCGACACTGATTAACGATACAGAAATCGAAAAACAAATTACAGAAATTATAAAACCTGTGGCAATTGCTGCAAATATTCCGGAAAACAGGTTAAAAATCTATATCGTTCGCGATGATGATTTTAACGCGTTTGTTCGTGGTGGCGAAGACGTGTTTGTTTATACAGGCCTGCTTAAACAAATCAAAAACCCAAATGCATTACGCGCGGTTATCGCACACGAATTGGGACACACAATTGGCGGGCACATGGTTCAAATATCTGCGCGTATGCACGATGAAATGGTTCGAACAATGATAATTCAGGCATTGGGTGTTGGTTTAATGGTGGCCGGCGGTAACCCAACCGCAGGCATTGGTGTTATGGCGGGTGCAACCGGCATTGCACAACAATCGATGTTGTCTTTTTCACGTGACGAAGAACGCATGGCAGACGATATGGCCGTTGATTTAATGGTAAAGGCGGAACAAAATCCAAATGGACTGGTTGAAGTTTTCGAACAGATGCGTGAAATGCATGGTGCAATTGAATCAAAAATTAACCCAAATCGTGTTAACCACCCATTAACAAATGAACGTATAAATAATGCGCAAACAAAAATATCCAAACTGAAAAAAATACCAACAAAATCAAAAGCGCAAATTGCAAATGAAAATGAAAACTATGAAATCTTGCGCGCGAAATTAATTGGCTATTTGGACAAAGATAAAAATGTAATAACAAAATATCCATATTCGAACAAAAGCGATGCAGCAATTTATGCGCGTGCGATTGCAAATATGCGTGGCGGTGATTTAAAGACCGCAAAAACAGGCACACAAACATTAATTAAACGTCATCCAAACAACCCCTATTTTTACGAATTGTTGGGCGATATTGAATACCAATTCGGCGCATATGATGACAGTGTTATTGCATACGAAAAATCTTTGGAATTATCAAAAAATGCACCACAAATTGAAACCGCACTTGCATTGGTGTTAAGTGAACGAAACAAACCGGGCGACCAAGAACGCGCCATTGAATTATCAAAACACGTTATATTAACCGACCCCGCACCATTGGCATATTGGATATTGGCACGCGTGACAACTGGCGGTGAATCAGATTGGGCAATGGCCGAATTTTACAACATGAACGGTGACAAAAAGAACGCGCAAAAATATGCAAAAATGGCGCAACAAAAATCAAAAAAGAATTCCCCAGAATATATTAAATCTGGCGACATATTGAAAAAGTAAAAGGCATACAATGAACATAATTTTTTGTGCTGGTGTTATGCCACCAGAAATGGATTGGAAAACGCGCGAATATTATCCGGGCAACTTTGAACATTGGTTGCAATTTCGCATTGAAAAAGATAATGATATAATCACACAAATTCCAAAATTTCCACATGCACATGCGTTACTTATGAAATATGACGAATGGGAAAAGATTATGGGTTACCAAGATATAAACGACGACACAATTTTGATTGGGCATTCTGCGGGCGGTGGCTTTGTATTAAAATACCTGGCGACACATCCAGAATTAAAAATAAGGCAAGCCATTTTGGTTGCACCATGGATTGATACAGGAAACGAACAACCAAACGGATTTTATAAAGGCCTTGATTTGAATAACGACATTATCAAACAAACCCGCAATGGTGTTGATATTATGATTTCTGATGATGATATGCCGGAAATAATGTCCAGTTTTACCAAAATAGAACAAAATATATCCGATATCCGCATTCATAAATTTACAGGACGCGGACATTTTTGCACCCCCGAATTACCAGAAATTTTGGACATTATAAAATATTAATTTCCAACATCTTTTGCGGTGGCATCATGAACAGTATATTCTTTGCCATTATGCAAGACATGGAAAGATTTTGTTGTATTCGCATTCATTGTTTTTTTACCGTCTGATACCGGGGTCATTTTTGCATAGTATATTTTATTATCAAATTTGAAAGCCAACGCCGGTGTTGTTGTTTTTTCGGCGGTAATGTACATAATATCTTCACCAACATGGAATTTTTTGCCACATTCGCCGGCACTGATTGTCCCACGCGGTGATACCAATCCATCCGGACAATGTTCCATAACTGCATTTTCACCACCAACACAATAATGATTTTCATCACATATCACACATTCGGTGGTGTTTTCCGAAAAATAATATCCCGCATCACAAAACGATGGTATATCTCTGTATCTGGCTTTTGCATAAACGGTACCGGAATACACACCCAAAATTTCAAAAACCGCTGCATTTTTATATATATGATTTTCCAACATCAATTTATCGGACGGAAATTCATTTGAAACAACAACACCCACATCGGCAAAGGCATTTGTCGATATAAAAACAAGTAGTAAAAATAAAGTGTTCCTTGCCTTCACTTTAAATTCGTCCCTTGACAATCTTTTCGTATTTTTTCTATACTGAATTTGAAGTTATTAATTATCTCGGTTCGAATTTATTTCCTTATCATCCTTTCTTTTATATAAACACTTGGCTATTACGAATTTTGGTTCGCAATAACAAAGCATTCGCATTTTGTATATGCGTGGGTGTTGCCCCACACATATACTTTTTTAATGCGTTATTCAGTGACAGGATTTTGTGGTGCTGTCGTACTGAATTCCCAACCATCAAATACCTTACCAGGTACGTGTATTGCTGATTGTGGGGTTCTGATATTGCCACCGTATGTGACAGTGCCCGCATTATTAGCGTTGACCGCAGTAGATGTTGCGCCATCCCAACTAATATTGATTGTATTCGCTTCACAGGTTGATGGACTTGGTTCAATTGAACCGACCAACGCAGCACGGAGCGCGAGAGTGTCTGCATTGTCGGTATTCGGGTAATAAAAGATGTTTTCACAGGTGTTGGCACAGTATGTCGCGCAATCAAAACTGCTGGAGCTTTCGTTGATGAACACCCACACCCCAGACGATGCAATAGCAGAACCACCATTTGGTGTATAACTATCCAAATTGCAATAGCAATATCGTGCACCTTCTTGTTGCCATTCATCCGTTAAGCTATCAAATGTTGTTATATCTGGATATGTACCATTTGACATTGTTCCTTTGCTTCCATTTTGTGTAGAACATATACCATATCCGTGTACCATACCATTGTTACCGTAATCTACTACAAATTCCCCGTTTTGTGTGAGTGTGTATGTAGATGTGTTAAAAGCTGGAGCGTTTGGGTTATTAGCTTTAAAACCAGCGCCTATTTGTTCACTTGTACTGATTAATGTCATAAGATCTGGTGTCCCTGATTTTACATGCCAACCGTTAACACAATCTGTCGGTTCACATTGGTTGTTGTCGCCATAATAATAACCACCGTTTACTGTGCCGGTTGAATGTGCTACGTCATTATTTGTACATGTACGGTAACAATCTGTGTTTGCTGCGGCACCAGTTCCTGAATTACCATACCCGGTCGGGCATTGTGTCAAACCTTGTGCTGAAGAACTATAATTTACACCATTATCATCACCGGCACAAAAATATCCATTTTGATCACAATCTATCGGTGTTTCACTGTTTGCCGGTAAATATTTTCCGGCCGCCAATGCGTACGTTACATTGTGATATTTCGCATTTGCATATACCGTGGCATTGTTTTGATATACGCCCGCCATATTTGTTGATGTTGCAGCACCGGTATATGTGGTGTCTTCCTGCATATATTGATTTTGACTTGCGTCTGGGAATGTTGATGATGTATTAGTTGGTTCAGCCATCGCCGGACAGGCAAAGCCCAACGCGACAAAACTGGTTAATATTAATTTTTTGTTCATGTTTTTTCCTTTCCTTTAGTTATTGTTAAATAAAAAAATCGACCAATTACGCCATATACGTAATTAGTCGATTCTTCATCCCATGCGCGAACATCCGTTCGCATAAAAATTATTGCACAGCAAAACTACATGTGTGTGTGTGTGTGTGTGTGTGTGTAGAAAACTGCGGCTTTCAGCACTTTCACGATTTTTCCTTTTTCTCTTTTCTGTTATTTTATCAAAATCTGAAAATTAATAAAAGCAAAAAAATCATAAAAAAACTTGCAATGTGTTGGGAATATTTCCATAATTCCATTGTGTAAAACACAAAAGGAGACAAAATGAAAAAATTAATCTTGGCATTGTTTGCTGTATTAACATTGGCAGCCTGCACAGGTTCATATAAATCTGGTAATTGTGAATATGATTTCTTGCTTCACAAAGATATTTCTATTTCTAAATGGATTGGCAGTTGCAATTAATAATTGCAATACCATAAAAACACCGCCCGTTTGGGCGGTATTTTTATTTAACGTATTGTTTTAAGAAATGAACTATTTTATTTTCTGTTTCTTTTCCCAAAGTTGGTTTTTCTTCTTTTTTCTTTGGGGTGTCATCAAGCAACTCTCCTTTTACATTTTTTGAAAATGGGTTTAACTTTCTTTTTATAAATTCTTTTCTGACATCATTATACAAAGATTCCACTTCTGAATCTAAAAATTCACCCCACAAAGATTTATCACCTATTGTTATATCATAAGGATGAGAGCTTTCCTTGTTACCTTTTCTTATTCTCCATATACGTTTGCCTTGCTCGGAAACAAACGAATAAGATATTACTTCACGAGTCGTCGAATACTCCCTTCTATCACGAACAGTTTTCTTTTCTATTGTGTATTCTGGGTCCTTTATCATTTTACGCAACATATCCAATGTCGCGGTTCTGAACTTTTTACTGGCAGACATATAAAACTCCTTTTTCATATGTATGATATTATACCATAAAATCATAATAAAAAAAATAAAAAAACCGCCCAAACGGGCGGTTTTAATTTATTTATCCAACCAATTTTTTCCAAAGTGATTGTTTCTTTGGTTGTTTTTTGACTGGTTTACGATGACGTGGCGCAGTGGTTGTCACACGTTTCGCATCCGCATGTTGTGCGTTTTTCTTTTTCGCATCAGTAGATGGTTCGTGTGCATCCAAAACATCGTCTGTTTTTACACTGTCCGCCATAACACGTTGAATTGAATATTGGTCAATATTCATCAAACTGTCATCGCCAACAATAACGATTTCTGTTTCAAATTCTTTTTCCATCGCCGCCAATTCTGCGCGTTTTTGGTTAAGCAGGTAAATTGCGACATCGCTCGGCACTGTCATAATGATTTTTTGTGCGGCCTTAGCCAACAATTTTTCCTGTAAATGACGGAACAAGATAATTGATGCAGTTTGAATAGATGGAACAACGCCCGCACCCATACAGTGTGGACATACAACGTACGAAGATTCAATGAAAGATGAACGCAATCTTTGACGTGATAACATCAACACACCAAATGCGTTAATCTTTGCAACCTGGGTACGTGCGCGGTCGTGTTTCATAACTTCGCGCATTTTTTGTTCCAATTTGCGATTATTTTTTTCTTCTTCCATATCGATAAAGTCAATCGCAACAATACCCGCCAAATCACGCAAGCGCAATTGCAATGCGATTTCTTCGGCTGCTTCCAAATTAGTATTTAATGCGGTTTGTTCGATATCTTTTTCTTTTATCGCACGTGAAGAATTAACGTCAATTGTCACCATTGCTTCGGTTTGATTGATAACAATCGAACCACCAGATGGCAATACTACGTATGGGCCATGTAATCCTTCCAATTGTTTTTCAACACCGGCCTTGGTCATTAATGGAACCGCAGTATCTTTGTATTGAACCAATTGTTTACGTGGGGCCTTGCCATACATTTGTTGGAAATAAGCCTTGGCTTCATCGAATGCTTCTTGGCCCTGGACATACATAACATCGTCTTTGTCAGAAATAAAATCACGAACAACACGACGAAGCAATGAATCTTCGGTGTGAATTGTGACAGGTGCCACAGATTCCAATGTTGTTTTGCGAATATCGTTCCAAAGAGATGTCAAATATTCGTAATCTTTTGTGATGTCTTCTGCAGACGCATCTTGGGCCGCAGTTCTTAAAACAACCGTCATGCCCTTTGGTATTTTCAAAGCATGCAAAATTTCACGCAAACGTGCACGTTCTGCCTTGTCAGAAATCTTTTTAGATATACCATAGCTGTTGCGTTTTCTGGAATTAGGCATCAAAACTGCAAAACGACCCGCCAATGACAAATATGTTGTCATTGATGCGCCCTTTTGTCCGCGTTCTTCTTTTACGCCCTGGACCAACAAAATTTGCTTTGGTTTGATAACGTCTTGAATTTTAAATTCGTGTGCACGTTTTAATAATTCTTTGTTATCTTCACCGGCACTGTGATCATCGTATTCGGCGACTTCGTCTTCTTCATCGTTTGGATCGTCATCGTCATCAACGATATTCGCGTGTGCCAATTCTAATAATTTTTTCTTTTGTTCTGGGGTTACCTGATAATAGTCTGGGTGAATTTCAGAAAATGGCAAGAAACCATTTTTACCAGTACCATAGTCAACAAAAGCCGCCTGAAGTGAAGGTTCAACACGAATAACCTTGGCCAGATAAATATTACCCTTTATCTGAGGTTTAGTCGTTGTTTCCACGTCAAAATCAGACACACGATTTGTTGCAGAATCGACAACCACCACCCGTGTTTCTTCTGGATGAACGCCATCCACATATATCTTTTTTGACATTTAATAATCCTTTTGTGTTGGGTATGTATAAAACAGACGCAAATCGTTCCCATGGGGCAATCCAGCCCATGCCAAGGATGCACGCAACGATAATCAAAAGCGCGACTCGAATTACAGTAAAAAGTGACAAAAACAGCACCACTTTACCCCATTTTATACAACAAAATAAATGATAACAAACATGCGTTCCAAAGGCAAGGTGTTTTTATTTTTGAATATTTGGTTTTTTGTGTGGTAATTGAATATGCGGCATTTTTTCTTTAGCTTCTGCCAGCCATTTTTTCATGCGCGCACGCAACCAACGTTCGTATATAAAGAACAAACCACCGACGCCGATTAATGGCAATACATAATAAATTATTCTGTATGCCAACAAGGCGCCAAAAATGCTGGCCTTGTCAACTGTTTCCGGCAAAGCCACCATAAATATAGATTCAAAAACACCGATACCACCTGGGACCTGGCTGAAAACGCCAGCCACATTTGCTATCACATACAATCCGATAAATACACCAAACGGCATATCTATGAACGGACTGATACAGAAATAAAGAACCAATCCCGCACAAATAGCGTCTGCAATTCCCAAAATTGTTTGAACAATCGCTTCGCCAATTGTTGGAATATGTATTTTTATTTCACCAATTCTTATGCTTTTCCCGCTTAACATGGTTGCAATTGTGTAATATGCCAATATCACAGACAAACACACAATGAACAAACCATTTACACCAAATGAAGCGCCTGCGGAATTCGCAAACATATCACTTGGCACAAGAAAATAACCGATAACCGCGATTGCGGCATATCCAAGAAAGAAAGTAAATCCAGAAAACATTAACATTTTTACAATATCAGAACCCGGCACGCGCCAACGCGTATATAAACGATACCTTATCGCGCCACCACTGACCACTGCATGTCCGGCATTATTAGATATCGCAAAACCCAACATCCCGGCCAACATCCATTTCCACCAGGATACTTTGCGTCCAACATAATCTAATGCCAAATAATCATAAAGCGATAATGCAATATATCCGAACAAACATGCAATACATGCCAAAACCAAATTAACAAATGGTATATTCCAAAGCGCGCGCGCAATATCCATTAACGAATAATTACGCAACTGCCAATAAAGCATGCCCGCAGCCAGTACAAAAAAGAAAATTCCGGCATAACTGATTAATCTTTTAAAAAAACGTTTTGTTTTTGCTGACATAAACTATCTCTTGCGAAAAAAAGCATAGCACCCATATAAATAAAAAGCAAATTGTTTATTTTTCCTGTAAAAATCCGCCAGATTGCATTTGCCACAGGCGATAATATTCACCACGTTTACGTAACAATTGGTTATGTGTTCCCTGTTCAACAACAACACCTTCGTGTAACACGACAATTCTGTCCATATTGCGTAATGTCGATAAACGGTGCGCAATCGCAATCGTTGTATGCCCACGGGACAATTTATCAAAAGATTTTTGTATTGATAATTCTGTTTCACTGTCCAGCGCAGATGTCGCTTCGTCCAGAACCAATATTGGCGCATTTTTAAGGAACGCACGCGCAATCGCGATACGTTGACGTTGTCCACCTGATAATTTAATACCACGATCCCCGACCATTGAATCATAGCCCTTTTCTGTGCCCATGATAAATTTATCTGCAGATGCCTTTTTGGAAGCCGTTCTTATTTCTTTAAGTGATGCACCAAATTTACCATATCCAATATTTTCTTTGATTGTTCGGTTAAACATCGTTGGATCTTGCGGGATAAATGATATATTTTCACGCAATGAATTTTGTGTGACATCTTTTATATTTTGACCATCTATGAATATTTCACCCTTTTGTGGTTCATAAAAACGCATCAACAAATTTACCAATGTGGTTTTACCTGCCCCAGATTGTCCAACGATACCAACGCGTTCACCCGGCTTAATTTCCAAACACAAATCTTTTAACACATATTTATTTCTGTATTTGAAATATACATTTTTAAATTGAATAACACCTTTTTTGATACGCAAAGGTTTTGCATTTTCCGCATCAATAATATCCAACGGCACAACCAATTCTTTATACGCCTTTTTAGCAGAAGCGGTTTTATCTATGATTTCAGGAAAACGATTAACCAAACCACCTATTGTTCCCATAACATTTAAATATACCGATATTGTGTAGACTATTTCTGATATTGCCATTTCACCGCGTTGATACAACATGCACGAAAAAAGTATTGTTGCACCAAACATTAAATCCCATAAAATTCCAGGAATTCCCCAAAATAAACGTATTGTATAACGAGAATACATACTTTTTTGAATTTTATCTGCACGTGGTTCTTTTAATGTCTGTTGTTCCTTGTTCGCCCCAGAAAACAGTTTCACAATTGCATAATTTGAAAAACTATCTACTATTTTGCCATTTAATTTGCTGGTTGCAGCCGATAAATCTTCGCTGGCTTTTTTCACTTTCTTTCTTAAAATCCACGCATATAAAATTCTGAAAAATACTGCAAAGATAAAAAGATATGCAACATATCTGTTCACAGCAAACAATAATGTTCCATTAATTAAAATTACTAATACCCTGCATATAATTTCAAAAACATCGTAAAAAGCCATTGCACCATTTTCTATATATCCAATTTGGGTATTTATTGAACCAGACATTTTGCTTGCCCAAAACGACATAGATTGTTGATGTGTGTACCCAGTTAGTATTTCAGAGATTTTATTTCGTATTTCTGGTTGTGCATGTGAAGACACTGTTGATTGTATTAATTCACATACTGTCAAAGACATATTTATTATTGTAATCAGCAAAATCGTTGGCAATGCATATTTTATCAATCCCATACCTTCTGGAATAGGGTTTTCAAACAATGCCACAACCCAACGCTGAAAATTAGGAAAAATAACATTATTGCCAAGTGCCATAAACAAAAACACAATCATCCACAGCAAAAGCAATGATTTTTGACCATTAATCCCATATTTCCAATAAAAACCTAATAAAGATTTTGGTAATTCTGTTATATTTTCTATCATTTTTGACATAAAAAATCCCCCCATACCATATATTGACAGTTTTGCACAAAGCATAGGAAAAAATCAATATAATTATTTCACTATTTCATGGAAAATTGTGGCAGGTAATGTGCCACCTGTAATCTTTGATGACATTGGTTTGTTATCGTCACGTCCAACCCAAACACCCATTACATAATTTGGCGTTGCACCAACAAACCATGCGTCCCTGTTATCGTTGCTGGTCCCGGTTTTTCCACCAAAGACATCTTTGGTATATGCACGTTTACCGGTTCCCTTGGTAACAACTTCATATAATAATTCTTTCATATATTCGACAGTTTGTGGTTGCAATATCGTTATTTCTTCCGATGGATTGCGCGAATAAATTACATGTCCACCCACATCTGTTATCTTTGTAATAGAATACGGATGCACAGATTTACCATCATTCCAAATAACCGAATATATTGTGGTTAAATCCAACAACGACATTTCTGAAGCCCCCAAAACAGTTGAATATTCTCGTTTCAAATTGTTTCCAACACCAAGGCGCGCCGCCATTTGCAAAACAGAATCTATACCATATTCCTTGGTCAATTTTAATGGTACCGAATTAACACTTTTCGCAAATGCCGTTGCTAATGTTATTCCACCATAATATCTTTCATCATAATTCTTTGGGTTATAATCACCAATTGCAAACGGGGAATCATTAACATAAGATTCCGGTGTCATACCATTTTCCAATGCAACCAAATATACAACTGGTTTAAATGCAGATCCGGGCTGGCGTAATGCCAAAGCACGATTAAATTGGCTTTCCACATAATCGTCCCCACCCAACATTGAAACGATTGCACCATCACGTGCAACTGCAACAATTGCACCCTGATATTCGCCAATATTTGACGATAAAGACGTGGCAACTTGTTTCTGTAATTTAGTATCTAATGTAGTGTACACATACAAATCTTGATTTATTTCGCCCAGTCTTGATTCAATTTCATCACGAACAAAATCAGTCCAATAACGATATATATTTTTATCTTGTTGTTTTACAGATTGTTTTAATTCCGCAGACGCCGCGCGTGCCGCATCCAACGATATATAATTTTGTTTAACCATTTCGGTTAACACTACTTTTGCACGTTTAATATTTCGTTCAGGATTTTTTATCGGGCTGTATGCACTGGGGGCCTTTAACATTGCGGCAATTTGCGCAGATTCCGCAAGGCTCATTTCGCGCGCGCCATGTCCAAAAAGCATATTTGATGCCGCATCTATGCCACGCATTCCGCCAACCAATGATATTCTGTTCATATACAAATCAAGAATTTGATTTTTGCTGAATCTGTTTTCCAACCACAACGATAAAATTAATTCTTGGATTTTACGTGAAACTTTCTTTTCGCGGGACAAGAATATATTCTTTGCAGTTTGTTGTGTTATTGTCGAACCGCCTGCTGCAAAATGTCCATGAAACATGTTCAAAATCATCGCACGCAATGTTCCACGATATGATATTGCGCCATGTTCAAAAAATCTTTTGTCTTCTATTGCAACGATTGCCTGCCATACATGTGGTGGCAAATTATCAACAGATACCGCCGCACCCATTATGCGACCATCTGCACGTATTTCACGTCCGTTTCTGTCTAAAAATACTATTGCAGGTTCGCGTGTTTCATGTAACACAGAATCAAGGGACGGCATTTGCAAAAACACAAACAAAACATACAAACCCGTGATTGCAACACAAATCAACCCCAAGTTCACAAAGAACGCCATCACACGCGATTTAAACGAACGCGTTTGTTCTTGTTTTTTGTTACGCAAATTTTTTTGCATTATCCCCCCTATTTTATTGCATTTTCAAAATCAGATTCATCCCAAACAGTAATACCCAACTTTTGTGCATCGGTCAATTTGGATCCTGCCGCAACACCAGCAATAACAATATCTGTTTTTGCAGAAACGCTGCCACTGACACGCGCACCATGTTGTTCCAAAATTTCTTTGGCTTCGTCACGCGTATATTTTGAAAGTGTCCCTGTTAATACAACGCGTTTTCCGTTCAAAGCACTGTTTTCAACAACCGTTTTCTTTGGGTTTTTAATTGTGATATATTGTAATAAATTATCCAGCGCACGCATAGCATGTTCGTCCATAAAGAACGAAACTATTTCATGTGCCATAATTTCACCAATACCATCAATTTCGATCAATCTTTCAACATTTGTGGCACGCAATGCATCCAAAGATTCAAATTCACGCGCCAATATTTTTGCGGTGACTTCCCCGACATCTGGGATACCAATTGCATAAATCAAACGATGCAATTCAACATTACGTGCATTATCAATCGATGTTTTCAAATTAGATACAGACTTTGCGCCAAAACCATCCATATCTTTTAATTCGTCACCATGCTTTTCAATCAGTGTAAATATATCTGCCGCCTGCTTTATCCAACCTAAATTTGTAAACAATTCAATTTGGCGCGATCCGATACCTTCGATATCAAAGGCATGACGTGATACAAAATGTTCCAATTCACCACGAATTTGTGCAGGACAAGACAAAGAATTAACACAACGACGCGCAACAGCACCGCTTTCTTGGACAACCGCGCCACCACATACCGGACACACAGTTGGAAAAACAAAAGGATATGCACCTTCGCCACTTTCAGCCACAGCAACTATCTGGGGAATAACATCACCAGCACGTTGAACAATTACTTTATCACCAATTTTTACCGACAGTCGTGCAATTTCATCTGCGTTATGTAATGTCGCACGTGACACAACAACACCACCAATATTAATTGGTTCCAATTCTGCCACAGGGGTTAAAACACCGGTACGTCCGACCTGAATTGTAATATCATTTAATTTTGTAATACCACGTGCAGCCGGAAATTTATAAGCTATTTCCCATCGCGGACTGTTTGCACGCGCACCCATTTTTTCTTGGGTTGCAACAGAATCTACCTTGATAACAAGGCCATCAATATCAAACGGTATTTCATCACGATGAAGCATAACATCATTATAGATATCTTGGACATCTTGGACACTGTGCGCACGATGCGCCCATTGACGCGTAGTTTTAAATCCCCATGATTCCAATTTTTCAAAATATTCTGATTGCGTTGCCCAATCACGTGATGATAAATCACCATAAGTATATCCAAATGCACTTAATTTACGCGATGCTGTTATCGCAGGATTTAATTGACGAAGCGAACCCGCCGCCGCATTACGTGGATTTGCAAATTTTTTGTCAGAACTTTCATTCAATGCAATAAAATCTGCGCGTGCCATATATACTTCACCACGTACTTCTATTACATCTGGATATTCGCCAGTTAATTTCTTTGGTATATCCGGAATAGTTAATAAATTCGCGGTAATATCTTCACCGGCAACACCACTGCCCCGCGTAAGACCACGAACGAATACTCCATTTTCATAACGCGCTGCAAACGAAAGGCCGTCAACCTTTAATTCCACAAACAAATCTTTTGATTCCAGTTTTTCAAACCAATCGCGCACTTCGCCTTCATTAAAAACATCAGAAATCGAAAGCATCGGCACAGTATGCGGATAAGATTTAAATTTTTCGGAAACCGCAGCCCCAACATGTGTCGAAAAACCATTAACCGCCAATTCTGGATATTCTGCTTCGATAGCCAACACACGCGATTTCGCATCATCATATGTCGCATCATCAACAATTGGTTCATCATTTTGGTGATATGCGATATCCCACGCATTTAATTTTTTCATTAAATCTGCGTGTTCTGCACGAATAAAAAGGTCTGCTGTTTTTGCCATGATTTGATTATAGAAAATCAAAAAAAACAGTGCAAGTCATAAATAAAAAAACCGCCAATTTGGCGGTAAATTTTTATTTCAAAAAGAACGTTATTGTTGAAACCACACGAACACGTTTATTAATAGCCTGTCTTTCGTTATCAGACCACGCATCAACTTGATCGCGTGCAGAGATACTGAAAGTTCCCTGATTTGCGGTTTTAATTTTACCCAATGTTGCACCGGCATCTTTTGCAAATTGTTCACCCGCAGCGGTTGCGTTTTTGGTTGCCAATTCAATCATCTTTATTTTTATATCATTAAGTCCATTAAACACATAAATTGGCCCCGCATAATCTTCGGTTACGGTTACACCTTGACGCACTAAATCACCCATTTTACGCGATACAGAATCAACCAAATTCACAGATTTAGAACGAACCATAACACCTGTTTCAATAACATATCTGTCTGTCTTTTCTTGATCCATACGTTGTGCATCACTGTATCCTGCAAATTTATCACGCACGGTTATACGTAAATTTTGTAATTCGTTTTCTTCGAAACCATTATCTGTCAGGAATTTACGTGTTTTCACAATATCATTATCAATATCAGATTGAACACGTGTTAAATCACCACCAACACGATTAAATTTAATGTTCCAAACGGCAGTATCTGCGACAACATCCATTTCCGCCAATCCCTTTACAGTGACGGTACGCGATGCGACAGATTGATACACCCCGTTTCCAATAAAAAAGCCACCCAGCGCAACACCAAACGCCATGATTGCAACCCAAATTGTTGGTAAATTTTTTAACTTTTCAGATATTTTCATTTCTTTCCCCCTGCGTAATTAAATAACGATACGATTATAGTGTTATAAATAAAATATTGCAAGTTTAAAAAATTATTTTCTTGTAAAAAATTATGAAAATTTTTATTGTCCACACAGAAAGGAGTCAAAAATGAAATGGTCAATCATATTAGCAATTATCGTAATTTTCGGAATTTTGGGATATTTTCTTATACCATGCAACAAATGGGATAATGTGTTTCCAAAGAACCCAAATGTTATCACACAAAAGGTACATTTTCACAATCGTTATGGTATAAAACTTACTGGCGATTTATATATGCCTAAAAATAAATCCGCCGAAAAAATGCCGGCCATCGCAATATCTGGTCCATTTGGTGCGGTCAAAGAACAATCATCTGGATTGTATGCCCAAGAAATGGCCGCACGTGGATTTATAACTTTGGCTTTTGATCCATCGTTTACTGGCGAAAGTGGTGGAGATGTTCGTTATGTCGCATCCCCAGATATAAACACCGAAGATTTTTCTGCGGCTGTTGATTATTTGAGCAACCGCAAAGATGTTGATGCAGAAAAAATCGGTATTATTGGTATTTGTGGGTGGGGTGGCATGGCAATTAATGCAGCGGCCATGGATACACGTATAAAAGCAACTGTTGCATCAACAATGTATGATATGACACGTGTTACGGCTAATGGTTATTTTGATGCAGACGATAATGCAGATGCACGTTTTGCAACCAAAAAGTCATTAAACGAACAACGCACAATTGATTATAAAAACGGCAAATACGATTTGGCCGGCGGTGTTGTTGACCCATTACCAGAAGATGCACCACAATTTGTAAAAGATTATTATGCATATTACAAAACACCACGTGGTTATCATAAACGTTCATTAAATTCTAATGGTGGATGGAACAAGACAAGTTCTTTGTCTTTTATCAATATGCCTATTTTACAACGCGCAGATGAAATACGCACACCTGTATTATTAGTGCATGGCGAAAACGCACACAGCCGTTATTTCAGCGAAGGCGCCTTTGCTAAATTAACTGGCGACAACAAAGAATTGATGATAATTCCTGGTGCAAACCATGTTGATTTATATGACAACATGGAAAAAATACCATTTAATAAATTAGAACAATTCTTTAAAACAAATTTGAAATAAAAAGGACAAACGATGAAAATATTGGTATTAAACGGCAGTCCAACCCCAAATGGTAACACAATCGCATTGGTAAACGCTTTCAAAGAAGGTGCCGAATCCAAGGGACACGATGTCAATGTTGTAAATGTTGCCCACAAAAATATCAAGGGATGTATGGCATGTAATTTCTGCAAACGTAACAACGGTCAATGCGTTCAAAAAGATGATATGCAAGAAATTTACCCATTGATTCAAGACGCAGATATGATTGTATTCGCATCACCAATTTACTATTTCATTATGTCTGGACAATTGGAATCTGTTATCCATCGTTTCTATGCAATAAATGCGCCAGAAAAAGCAAAATACAGTGCGTTGTTATTGTCGTCTTATTCACCAAATGTTTATACCGGCGCAATCGCACAATACAAAGATATGATTGCGTATATGGGTATGTCTGACAAAGGTATTGTAACGGCAGATAATTCAACAAATAAAACACCTGCAAAACTGGCGGAAGCACGTGCATTGGGCGAAAGTTTATAATTACAGGGGGACAACATGAAAAAAATTTTGTTTATTTTATCATTATTTTTGCCATTTATGGCACATGCGGATAACAACAAAATCTTGGTTGCATATTTCAGTGCAACCGGAACAACTGCAGAAGTCGCACAAAAATTGGCAACCGCTATAAATGCTGATTTATTCGAAATTGTACCAGAACAACCGTATACATCTGATGATTTGAATTGGCAAAACAATCAAAGTCGTACATCGATTGAAATGGGCGACAAAAATTCACGTCCCGCAATCGCATCAAAAATCGAAGACATATCGCAATACAATATTGTCTTTGTTGGATCACCAATCTGGTGGGGACGCGAACCATCCATAATGGATACATTTATCGAAAGTTATGATTTTGCCGGCAAAACAGTGATACCATTTGCCACATCAGGCAGCAGTGGTATCGGTGATTACGGTGCAAATTTACAAGCATTGGCACCAGATGCAAAAGTTCTGACAGGAAAAAGATTTCCGGCCGATGTTTCAGGTGAAGAATTAAAAACCTGGGCCGACGAACAAATGTAAAAAACACCGCCACTTTGGGCGGTATTTTAATTTATGGGGCGGGAGAACCTTCCTCAATACACAATCTCCTATTCACGAAGTTTGTATGCTCGATTTTTAAACCTTGCTAACGCTGCGGTAAAAATCGGCATCGGGTGACCAGATTGCTTCGCTGTCGCTACGTTCCCTTGGCTCGTTCGCTTTGCGAACCGGCATACTTCCGTTTGCCTCTCGCCTGCGGGTCGAACTGGCTTCTGCCGGTTCTAAAATCTGGTCACACCTAATAAATTAAAACACCGCCACTTTGGGCGGTATTTTAATTTATGGGGCCCCGATTTTGACACAACACCACCAGATATTGTGCAGGAAACCTTGGGGTTATCACATTTATTAACTGAAATTATGGACGAAATAGAAAAAACATATTTACAACCTGACTTTGATACATTATAATATAATATATTATCTAAAATGGATTAAAAATGACAGAATTAGACAACATATTATCTATTAAACAAGGTATCGCTAAAAGATTGCATACAGCACGCAGAAACACCAAAATTTCACAGATTGTTTTGGCACAGCGTTCTGGCGTTTCGCTTGGATCTATCAAACGTTTTGAAAGAACGGGTGAGATATCTTTGTCATCTTTACTAAAACTTGCGATGGTTTTGGGTTATGAATCTGATTTTAATACCCTGTTCACACGCAAGAATTATCAATCCATATTCGATGTAGTAAAAGACGGGGGCAACAATGCAAAATAAAATGTTAATCGTAAAATATCATGGTTCTATTGTTGGTCGTTTGGCATTAACACCTGATAATCTTATGGCTTTTGAATACGATGCCGGCTGGTTGGAAAACGGGTTCAGTATATCACCTTTCAAACTACCACTGGAAAAGAAAGTTTTTATTGCTAATCGCGACCCGTTTGATGGTGTATTTGGGGTATTTAACGATTGCTTGCCTGATAACTGGGGGAAATTATTGGTAAATCGTGAACTACAAAGACGTGGCATAGCACCAAACAGTATATCTGTCCTGGACAGATTAGCCATAGTTGGGAAAAATGGTCCTGGGGCCTTGGAATTTGAACCAAGTGAAGATTTTGCCCAAGAATACAAAGATTCTGATTTGGATACCATCGCCAACGAAATCAACAAAATCATTGACGATGCAACTGTTATTACCGAAGATTCTGTTACCGAAGAATTATTCAGAATTGGTGGTTCGTCTGGTGGCACACGTCCAAAGATATTCCGTAAATTCGAAGATGGCGATTGGATTATAAAGTTTCGTGCTGCCGTTGATCCTGCGGACATTGGCAAAAAGGAATTTGATATTATGGAATTGGCACAAAAAGCAGGTCTGGAAGCACCAGAACACAAATTATTCAATAACAAGTATTTTGGTGTAAAACGTTTTGACAGAAAACCAAATGGCGAAAAAGTGTTTATGATTTCTGCATCGGGTTTATTAGATGCAGACCACAACCAACCTGTATTAGATTATACTGATTTGTTATCATTAACCGCAAAACTTACCCGTAATATGGTTGAAGTCGAAAAGATGTTCCGCCTTATGGTGTTTAACGTTTGGATAAACAACACAGACGACCATGCAAAGAACTTTGCATTTTTATATGATGGCAAAGATTGGAAATTATCCCCTGCTTTCGACCTTACCCAGACAGTTGGGACATGGGAACACGCAACATCTGTAAATCACAAAGGCACAAATATAACCGGTGCAGACACACTGGCTGTGGCACATAAAATCGGTCTGACCGACAAACAAGCCGGCGATATTATGCTGGAAGTCAAAGATGCTATAGATCAATGGGATGAACAACATGGAACTAAAACCAAAAGATAGAGAAAAACTTAACCATCTTGTCTCTGAACTATTTAAAATGGCTTTAAGTGCCTATGTTGATTGCTTTATTTACCTGGAATCCCACCTCCGCAAAAACAATAGTTTTATTTTTATTTATAGTAGAAGTGCTATCCAAGAACGATTGATTATCGCAGTCAAAAAACTTATAGAACCTGCCAAATCTGATAAGCTCACAATGTTTTCTATAGGCAAAATTATCGAAAAACCAGATTTTTGTGATAGTTTACAAGACAAAAAAGGCATAAAATATATTTACACAGATAGATTAAAAGAAATTTTCAATTCGGTTCATGCTAAAAGATTAAAAGACATGAGAGATGCCTTCTGTCATAATTTTTGCGACGAAAAGAATGGGATACGTGGATATTGCAAAGATTTTATGATTGTTCTACAAGAATGTTTGAATATACTATCTGACGTTAAAGAACAAATACTGGATCAACCAGAAACAAGATTTCAACAAGTAAAAGATTTAGCATTAAAAATATCCAAAGATTATTGGAATTGTGTGATATCTGGTGCAAAAAAATCTAAAATAACAGATAAAGATTTAAAAATGCTATCCTCTTTTATTGGCAACATGCTATAACCTAGATCTTTGCTAATTCGACAGCATTCATTAATTGTTGCGGATTATGGTTATAATATCTCTGAGTGGTCTGAATATTTCTGTGATTCACAAGTGTTTTTACTAAAAATGGATTTGTTCCGTTGTTAATCAATTTGGTTATAAACATGTGCCTGCCAAGATGCGAAGCCCCATGAATACCAAATTTGTTATAAATATCGTGAAATATTCTGCTGATTGATACCCTGTTAAAAGGTTTATTCATTTTCTGTGATGTAAACAAATAAGTATCAGGTTGCAATTTATCACCATATTTCTTTTTCAAATATTCATGGTATACTTCAAATTCTTTCTTAAACTGTTTGTTAACATAATATTGAGCCGCGAATTTTCCCTTGTTTTTATCTTTACCCAAATCAATAACATTCTTAACAGACCCATCTGGGTTATATATGTCTTTTAATTGCAAATAAGCAAAATTAATACTTCTCATCCCATTGATAGAACAAAAGAACATCATACGAAGCATGTCACCATGATTCAACCCTTTTATATAAGTCAAAATATCTTTGATCTGGCTGTCAGATATAAAATCGCCATTTACCATAAAAACCCTTTTATAATGTTAAACTTTATGTATTATTTAAGTATATATTAACATTTTTATATTGTCAACAGATTCGATTTGCACAAAAAAGCCTAATTTCAGCCTATTCCGTCAATAATGTTAAAGAATGAT
The DNA here is from genome assembly GCA_902798205.1 of uncultured Pseudomonadota bacterium. Lineage (GTDB taxonomy): Bacteria > Pseudomonadota > Alphaproteobacteria > Rs-D84 > Rs-D84 > Enterousia. The sequence continues at coordinate 53,009 of CADBVV010000004.1, forward strand.
GCTTTTTTAACATTTTATTGCGTACTAAGCACAGAGTAATATATATTAATACTCCAAATTCTCGTCAAAAACTTCTATTTCTTCTTGTCTGATAGGAAGAGCTAAATGTTTAATCAGACGAATATTAACAAGTTTGCAGGCCAACAACTCAGATCTAACATGTGGTTTCAACCATGAATTATTCCATAGATTTATATTATCATCAGATATTAATTTACATAATGTTGGTACATAATCCAAATTTTCTCCGCACGCTAAACTTAATCGTTGTATCCATATATACACAAAATCTGTATATGCTTTTTTATCAAACTTATTTTTTATACATCTTATAAAGCCAAATCTATCAGATACCGACATACGTTTTAAAATTTTACTTATAATCGCAAAAGCTTGCGGAATAACTTTTGGATTATTAAAAGCTATATCAAGCATTATATTTAACAACAACTCAAGATCATCATTCTTATTAAATCTAATTTTCTTATTTATTTTACCTATACATGTTTGTAAAACGCCAGAATTTTCGAATCTTTTAGCAAATTCGTATAACACAAGAAATAAATTCTGCTTATCTTGTCTATATTCTGGCCATATATAAAATTTTTCATTTCTTATTGATCCTGTTATAACATCCGATGTTAAACACGTTTTTTCTGAATTTAATTTTAACCCAAGATTTCTACAAATATCATTTATAAGCTTAATAATTAGTTCTGTATCTTTTATACTGTTTGTAAAAATTCTATAATCATCTCTGTAACGTAAAATTTTGTAATCTGAAATATTATTTGCTTCGATTTTATTTGTAAGCAAAACATCTATATACCCAAATACAGTTTCTGCTATAAAATCCATAAGCACAGACCCCTGAGGTATACCATTTGTTTGTCCATAGGATAAATTACTAAGCTTAGAATCTAAAACATTACCAAAATTCTCTTTTTTACCCCTATGCTGTTTTGCAAAATCCACCCCATAAAAAGCCCACGGTATCACATGTGTATATATAGACGAATAACAATCAGATATATCTGTACAAGCCATATATGCAAAAAACATTGATAATTTAGCAGACTCTTTTTCAAACTTACTTATCCAATTATTAATCTGACTTCCTTTTTGCTTTCTCTTATGTTCCGGAAGAACTGGTATACTAGAAACACAAATATTTGGATTTTTTCTGAATTCTCTAAATTTATTTTGTAAAAACAACCAATTTTCTTCAGAACAAATACAATTCACTAAATCAACATACAATATAGGGTTAACAGCCGTCAATTTACGCCAAGAATAATTGTTATTTTTATTTATAACTATATCATAATTTACATTTTCTATCTGACTAGGATTTTGGTTCTGTATGTCTTTTAACTCCTTATCTTTTAACAAACCATCTGCCACATTCAAAATTTCTTGGAAAGAAAAATACTGTGGCAAATCCCCAGTGAAATAATTTTCACTTTTCAAGAAGAATTTTTTTGCATCCTTTGCTGTTAAATCTAACACTGTTGCCATATGATTTGTCCTAAACTGTAATAACTTTGATTAAGTATAGGTTAAAAATCCGAATTATCAAGCTCATCTTTCGATTTTTATATGTTATTTATGTTCCAAATATGTTTCATAATTCGAATACTTTATGGTATTCGTTGTTCAAATTTAAACTTTATATTTGAAAACCTTTAACAAACACTATATCATAAAGAAACAAAAGGTTTGTTTTATATGATGTTAAAAGAAATAGACAAGGCATTATTAAAAGCGGTATTAAAAAACGATTCAAACGAAGTGAAAAAGCTCATAAAAGCTGGTGCAAATATTACTTCAAGATTTGATGACGACGATACTTACTTGCATTGTGTAAAGAACAAAGAAATAGCAGAATTATTAATTAAAGCTGGGGCAGATGTAAACGCAAAAAACAAATCCGGCTTAACACCTTTGTATCGTGCGGAAAATTTAGAAATAGCAAAACTATTAATCAAACATGGTGCTGACATAAAAATAACCTTACCTAACGGTTATACTGTCCTACATGCAGCAATTTTTCTTAAAAAATTGGATCTTGCAAAACTTTTCATTGAATATGGTGTAGATGTTGATTCAAAAAGCGAAGAAGGGATAACCCCTTTACATTTGTCACCTACCCCTGAAGCAGCGGAATTATTAATAGAAAATAATGCAAACATGTATATAGGAGAAAACGTATTCAACACACCTCTTCATTATGCTATAAAAAACAATAACTACGATGTTGCAGAATTCTTAATAGATGCTGGTATTTGCAACAATAAACACCGAGAATTGTGCTATGATATTTTTCAAAAGACAATAGAATATAATAATATAAAAACATTAAAATACTTGATAGAATATGGCATTACATCTGCAGAAACAAAATATACTGTGCCACTATTAAAGATTGCTCTACACTACAAAAATTATGAAATTTGCAATTTATTAATTAATAATAATGCGTGTGTTAATTTCTGTGACAAAGAAGGACAAACACCTCTACACACAGCGATTATAATAAGAAACACCGAACTTGCAGAAAATTTGATAAAACACCATGCAAAAATCAACGCAAGTGACAAAACAGAAAAAACTCCTTTACATTATGCAGCCATAAATGATGACATAGAACTAATTTCACTTTTGATAAAATACGGAGCCAATATTAATGTCAAAGACAAAGACGGAAACACACCTCTACACTTTGTTAGAGACACAAAATCTGCACTGTGCTTAATTGAACAAGATGCAGATGTCAACGCAAAGAACAACGAAGGCATAACTCCTTTACATTGGGCAGATAGTGTTGAATTAGCAGATTTGTTAATTAAATATGGAGCAGATGTTAATGCCACAAACAACAATGGCGTTACACCTTTATACTGGGTAAAAGACTATGATTTAGCAAGGTTATTAATAAATAACGGTGCAGACGTTAATGCATCCAATAAAGACGGAGCAACCCCATTACATATACAGGACAACCCAAAAATAGCCGAACTATTAATAGAGAAAGGTGCAAATGTTACTGCAAAAATAAAAAATGGTGATACTCCACTACATTGGATTGAAAACCCAGAAACAGCAGAGCTATTGATTAAACACGGGGCAGATGTTAAAGCTACAAATAATAATAATGTTACCCCTTTGCATTGGGCTGAAAACGCACAAATAGCAGAATTATTAGTAAAACACGGTGCCAACATTAATGCAAAAACATCTTTATCTAATTTTACTCCTCTGGATTTAGCTATTAAAAACAGTCATTTTGATGTTGTAGATTTTTTAATAGAATGTAAAGCAACTATAAAAAGCCCTAAAAAACTACTTCTTTGGGCTTTAGATAATAACAGAACAAACCTAGCACAAAAACTTCTTAAAAACAAATCTATTAAGAATACAAACTCAACTGGCGATACATTATTGCATACAGTACAAACTATTGATGGGGTACATTTGTTAATATCAAACGGTATAGATATTAATACAAAAAACAAAAATGGTGCGACCCCATTACATTTAGCGAAAAAACTAGAAATAATAAACACATTGATAGAAAACGGTGCAAAAATAGAATCAACCGACAATGAAGGTAAAACACCTTTGTTTTATTATATAATATTCTGTAAAAATGCGGAACGTGCTAGCTGTTTATTAAAATATGGAGCAAATGTTAATGCAAGAGACAGTGATGGTATGACACCCTTACATTTTGTGCGTTCTATAACGACAGCACAAATATTAATTGATTATGGGGCCGACATTAATGCCATAGACAGTCACGGGAAAACGCCTTTATTTTATGCAAAGAAACGTAATAATTCTGCATTAGTTAGATATCTTAAATCTATTGGGGCAAAATAACATCTGCTTTTCTATAAAAAAGCATGGGCTAAAAAACACAAAACAAACATATAGACACACACTAAAAAACGTTTAATTATTCAAACATTACGTAGAATCAAAAAGGTTGTGATATGAATGATCTGACTATCGTAGATTTACTAACTTCTGTTATTCCAAGAACTGCTACAAGCGGAACTCTTTTAAAGGCATATTGGAAAAAACAATTAGACGAAAAAATGGAAATAGCATTGTCCGAAATTCGTCAAGGAGCACTTGATAAAATAAATATGGAAGATAGAATTTCTATAGCATATAGAATTTGTAGATCTATATCTGAGGGCATTGCCAATCATAATTTTAAGTTGATTTGTCGATTGTTACAAGGCTTAAGCAATAATAACAAATTGTCAGCAAAAACATTTAATCGTTTTTCCTCTATTTTAGAAACACTAACAGAAGAAGAACTAAAAGTCATCGCATATGATATATGGATGTATAAAAACCCTAAACCAAAAATTTCAACAGAAACCAGAACAAAAACAGAAAAAGGTCCAACATTTATAATATTGAAAGAATCAGAAGAATATAAAGATTGGAAAACAAAAGCATTGGAATTTATAAATTCATTAAATATCAAAATAAACACAAATGATATTTTTGATCGTCTCGTATCTGGAGGAAAATACATTATAAAAGGCGAAAATCCATTTTCTACAATTCATTATTCACTATTGAGAACGGGTTTGTATTCTTTAGATATATTAACAAAACAAAAAAACGAAGTGGGCGATGGCAAAGGATGTCCCATATTTGAACTTTCTCCATTGATGATGGAACTAATGGATTATATTGATATTTATTTAGACAACAACTTTTAAAACACAAATCTAAGTAACTCTCATATATTTCCTTATTTATTCTATATTTTTACTTTTTTCTAAAATATGACAAATGGTGGTATGTTGTACCACCTTTTCTAATAATATGATTCAATTTTAGTGTTCAGGTTTGGGCAACCCATAGGTTACTTATACCAAAATATCTGTATAAAATCCCATATATAAAAAGCGATTTTATTAAGTTATAGAAATCACATTTTGTTATAAAAATGTGTTCTTATTATACAGGTAACAAAGGACATATATGATTGCTAATAATTTGTTTTATCCAGATACATTACTTACGATTTCTGAAGTCTCTAAAATTAGTGGTTTCAGCAAATCCACATTGTATAAAGATATAAGCAAATCTAAACACAACCACATAGAACCTATGTTGCCATTCTGCAAACTGGGTGGTCGAATATTTTATCGTTCCAGAGATATCCACTCTGTGATTGATAAAGCATTCGATAGGTCATTAAACTTCTTTTAACAACTTGTTATATCTCCTATTGTTTGTTGTTAAATGTCCTATATACCTCTTTACTATACCTCACTAAGCTCTAAATTCCACCCAGCTTGCAGTATTGTTTATTTGCCCTTACGTTTTCTTTTTCTGCTTTCCATATAACAATTAATATACTTTTCAAGCACAGTACCACGAAGCCCAAATTCTTCTTGTAATAACTTACGTAACTGCTGTATTTGTTCGTATATTCTAGAAGCCTTAAAACCGAGAGCTATTCTTTTAAAATCAAGTATCAACCCACGTTTGATATCACTTCTTTTAAAGAATCTTACCCTTAATAAAGCTTCTTGTTCTTCTGGTAATGGGAATTTCACATTTAATGCTATGTTTGAAGGTATTAAATATGCAGTACTTCCAAGCTTGTCAGATTTTGTGTATATGTACTTTTGGTTATCTCGGTTATGGTTTTTCCATTCTTTGATACAGTACCTTATACACCCATCCTGATTGTAAATCTTTCTGACATCGATACAATCTTTTCTTAAGCCTTTTTGTCCTGCCACATACCGAAAAGCTCTTCGTAAAGCCCTCTTTGTAACAAACTTATTCTTAAGGGTCAGAATATGGTAGTGGGTTAAAGCACCTGTCCTGCCAAACTCCTTAAACCCAAAGAACTGTAAAGCATGTCTACTCTGCTTGTAGTGTTTCCCAAACAGATACAATTCCACATGGTGCATAAATGAACCAAACAGCTTATCATAGTTGATTTTGCCGTATATCCCTTCTGCACCAGTGCCTAACAAGCTTGGGGTAAAGGTTACAAAGTACCCCAACCTGTACTTATTCAGCCAATCCAGAACACCTTTCTGAATGGCAGAAAGTTTTTCATCTTTTAGCTGAAAAATATTTTTTTCTTTTTTTAACTTTTTCATGATTTAATCCTTTATGTAAAAAAAAGCAAAAAAGCCCTTATTGCGAGAGCAGGAAAATTTTCTGTTCGCATTGTTTAAAGAGATATCGTGTTGGATTCTTGTAATAGTAAACAATTATTGAGTCCCCACTAATAGCTCTTGTCTATTAAGTAGAACTCAAAATTTTCCACGGTTTTGTATTTTTAGGATTAATAAAATTTTTTTATTTTTTTGGGTCAGAAATCTTTTTCCACGAGTTCTTAAAAGTTAAGAAGTGTGAGGGTCACGCTTCTATAACCTTTAAGAAAAGAAGTTTAAAGATGTCTAAAATTGTAAGTAAAATAAATGCGTTAGGTATAGCAAGAGTGTCAACAAAAAGCCAATGTGATTCATTGGAATCACAAAAAAAAAGAATTTGTACATACTGTGATTCCCATACGGAATTAGATTTAAAAAGAATAGAAAATTTAAAAGAATCCGCATATTGTTTAAAACCAGGTTTATTAGATGAAATACTTGGGGCCACTGTAAAAAATCAAGCCATTATATTGGACAAAGTGGATCGTTTAACCCGTAACCACAAAGACATACCTTTTTTTGAAAAATTAATAGATGAACGGAACATATCTTTTCATTTCATACAAGAAAACATTGTTTGGGATCAAAATACAACAAGAGACCTGGTAACAAAAATTGTTGCATATATAAATAAGGCTGAAGAAGAATCCGACAGTACATCCAAACGAACAAAAAATTGTAACATTATTATGCGAGAACACGGGAAGATAAGCACCCCTGCCCCTTTTGGTTATATTAATTATGCCGAAGGTGAAGAAAAAGGTTGGAAACCGCATAAAGTAAATTCAAAATACGTAAAAGAGCTGTTTGAAATGTATGCTACTGGCAATTACTCAATCAGAACCATCACAGAAATATTGAACAAGAAATATGGCAAATCTTTAAAAAAACCATTATCACATCAACATGCTGCAAGTTTGTTACACAACAAATTCTTTATTGGTATTGCCTGTCATGATGGTGTCGAATATAAACACATATATAAAACATTTATAACCAAAGAGATTTTTGATAAATGTCAGGTTATATTCAAACAGAATGAAAAATCAAAGAAAGATCCAAAAGTACTTATTTCACCACTTTATGGTATGGTACGAGACAAAAACACAGGTGCCTTATTCACTCCATACAGAAATAAATGTAAAAAACGTAATTATCTGAAGACAAAAGATTCAAACCTTGGCAATTTATCTGAACAAACCGTTATTAAAGGTATCAAAGAAGCATTAAAGAATTTAAACAAAGATAAAGATGTTGTCGATATTTTATCAAATCAACTGAATATCGATGTCAAAGAAAACTTAGACTCTTTGACCCAAAAAGCTAAGAATGAAGCAGAAACAATAAACAAATTAGAAAATAGATTAGTATCTATATTAACTGAAAATTTGAGTATGAGCGAAGAATATATGAACAAATCTATTCAAAATATTCATAAAAAAATAGAAACCCATAAATCTATATTGAATAACTATACAGTAAACATCGAAAAGATTAAAAAAGATGTTATTGATGTAAAAGGTGATTTGTTCGAATTTTTCGGGACACTTAGCACACCAAATCAAACCAAGATGTTGAAAATATTATTTTCTGAAATTCAGTATAACAATAACTGTTTTATATATAAATTCCAGAAACATATTAAACACAACTCTGTCAATTATCAATTCAGATAAGTATATTTTGTAATATGGGTTGCTTTTGGATTGCAAACATTCCAAACTCTATACAGAAAGGGGTTTGGAATGAAAGCGATTCTCTTAGCCAGAGTTAGCAGCAAAGAACAAGAAGAAGGCCATAGTTTAGTTGCTCAACTTGACCGTTTGCATGCTTATTGTGAACGTAAAAATTTAGATATTATCCAAGAATTTACTCTGGTTGAAAGTTCTACCAGAGGCGAAAGACCAGAGTTCCAAAAAATGATCGCTTATATTAAAAAGCAACATGAAAAAGTAGCCCTGGTATGTGATAAGGTTGACCGTTTACAGAGATCCTTTAGAGAGGTTCCTGTCCTTGAACAATTACATAAATCCGAAAAATTAGTCCTGCATTTTGTAAGTGAAAACCAAATACTTGATTCTGGGGCCAACAATTCGCAAATTATGGCCTATCAAATATTTGTTATGATGGCTGAAAATTACACCAACTGTATCAGCGATAACGTAAAACGTTCTTTTGAGAAAAAGATTAAAGAAGGCAGTATTTTAACCTTTGCACCCATAGGGTATTTAAACGTCACCATAGATGGTGTAAATACCGTTATAATAGATCCTATCCGTGGTCCAAAAGTTCGCATGTTATTTGAAAAATATGCCACCGGAACAGTATCCATACACCAGCTTGCCCGATATGCTGTTGAAATCGGTCTGTTATCAAAGAAGAACACACAAATATCCCCACAACAAATTCACTTTATCATAGCCAACCCATTCTACTATGGCATGATGAGAATCAAAGGCAAACTGTACCAGCATTCATACAAAACACTTATAACTAAAGACATGTTTGACCTATGTGCAAATATAAGGACAGGACGAAACACAAATGTTTGCAAAAGAAAGAATCCTGATATGTTATTGGCTGGTTTAGTCAGGTGTCCACTTTGTGGCAAAGCATATTCCCCATATTTAGCCAAAAATAAATATATTTTCCTGCACCAGCCACGTGATAAAAACTGTGTACACCATCACTTGTCTGCAAAACCTATCCTGAAACAAATAAACGATGTTTTACAAGCATTACACTTTAAACCAGAACACAAAGAAAGCATTCTTGCTAACCTAGAAAAGAAGAAAACAGAAGCAATCATCAAACGAGACGAATACATAGCCAGACTTTATGAAGATCGAACTAAATTAATAGCCAAGAAAAGTAGATTAACCGACCTGTATTTAGATCGTGGTATAGATAGAGAAGAATACGATAAAATCACCAATCAAATAAGTAATGAACAACAAGATTTACAACTGAAAATTGATGGTTTAGACGACAGAATTTCCGCTTTTTATGACAATCTTATCAAATGTGTAAAAATCGCAGATATCAGCCATTTTTTGTTAAAAAGTTCGAACTTTCACAAAAAACAGCTTATTTTAAAATTGATAAGTTCGAACTTTTTTATAGACGATAAAAATCCAGTAATTTCAATAAGATACCCCTTTGAAAACATGCTTCAAAGGGGTTATCGTCAAGACTGGGGCGGGTGACCAGATTCGAACTGGCGACATTCGGTACCACAAACCGACGCTCTAACCAACTGAGCTACACCCGCCATAACTTTTGGGTAAAAACTTGGTGGAGCTGATCAGACTCGAACTGACGACCCCTTGCATGCCATGCAAGTGCTCTACCAACTGAGCTACAACCCCATGCGGAAACTTATTCTATATTTCTTCTTGCAAAAAGTCAAATCATTTTGCTAACCTTTCTTTATCGAATATACCAAGGAGTAAAATATGGATTATTCAGCACTGAAAACCGAAGTCGAACAAAAAACAGCTCAAACATTGGAAGTCTTACAAAATGAATTCGCCGGATTGCGCACTGGTCGTGCATCTGTGCATTTATTAGACGGCATAAAAGTACCTGTATATGGTGCAGAAATGCCATTAAATCAGGTTGCAACTGTATCAACACCAGACACACAAACATTATCTGTGACGGTTTGGGATATCGCCAATGCACCGGCTGTTGAAAAAGCGATTCGTGATTCAGGTTTGGGATTGAACCCAATGACTGCTGGTGGTGTTATCCGCTTGAATTTGCCACCATTAACCGAAGAACGTCGTCGTGAATTGACCAAAGTTGCCGGAAAATACGCCGAAGAAGCAAAAATTTCTATGCGTAACATTCGCCAAGATGCAATGGGCAAAATCAAACGCGCTGTGACTGACAAAGAAATTTCCGAAGACGATCAACGCAAATACGAAGAAGATATTCAAAAAGTTTTTGATGGACGCAGCAACGAAGTTGATGCAATGGCAAAACAAAAAGAAGCCGACATTATGTCTGTTTAATTACAAAAGGGATATGTAATGTTTAATCTTTTCAAGAAAAAAGCCATTAAATCAGAAACATCAAAAAAGATACCGCAACATATCGCGTTCATTTGCGATGGCAATCGCAGATGGGCAGAAAACCGCGGTTTACCACCATTGATGGGACATCGCGCAGGCATTTCTAATTTTGAAAACCTGGTTGATTGGTTTGTTGCACATGGTGTTTCAACAATTACTTTTTATATCTTTTCAACTGAAAATTGGAATCGCAGCAAAGAAGAAGTCGATTTCCTTATGGATTTATTTTACACAGAATTAAATAAAAACATGAAACATGCGATTGAAAAAAATCTTCGTTATCGTGTTGTCGGTTCGCGTGAAAAATTACCAAAAAAGCTCGCAAAACTTTGTGATAAATTGGAAGAAGTATCAAAAGAAAACACAGGTGGAACTGTCGTATTCGCGCTTAATTACGGTGGCCAAGATGAAATTATTCGCGCTGTAAATGCTGCGATTGAAAATGGCGAACCTGTGGACAAAGATACTTTTGAAACATTTATGGATACTGGCGATTTATTGCCTGTCGATTTGATGGTTCGCACCAGTAACGAAAACAGAATTTCTAATTTCTTGCTTTGGAAATTGGCATATGCGGAATTGTTATTTATCCCAGAACATTGGCCTGATTTGGTAAAATCTGAAAAATTGTGGCAACATGTTTTGGATGAATATCAAAAACGTGATCGTCGTTTTGGTGGCGGAAAAAAGAAAAATTATTCGGGGAAGAAATAAAATGAAATTATCTGAATTATCTAATACTTCATTAAGAATATTATCATCAATCGCAATGTTTGTTATATTGGGATTGGTGGTTGCATTGGAACATTATTTACCACAAATACATGCTGTGCGTTGGTTGGGTGTTTTAATTGTGATTGGTGCAATGTATGAAACTTTGAAATGTTTTAAAAACACAGAACACGAAACATTTAACAAACACGCACCCTATTTCATTGCATTTTTTGCGTGGTTAATTTTGACATTGGTTTCTGTATATTTCGTTGGCGCACGCGCATGGATTATGTTGTGGTTGTTAATGATTATTGTTGGTGCTGATGTTGGCGGATGGTTATTCGGAAAACTTTTTGGTGGCGACAAAATGTGGGAAAGATTATCAGAACATAAAACTTGGTCTGGTCAAATCGGTGGCATTTTATGTGGGACTTTGATGTCTGTTATATTCTTTCTTTATTTCAAACCATTTGGTAACGATGCAATGTTTGCGGTATTATTGGGTATCACAATTTCATTACTTTCACAATATGGTGATTTAACCGCCAGTTATATCAAAAGATGTTTGGGCATCAAAGATTTTGGTAATTTGTTGCCTGGTCATGGTGGTATATTGGACAGATTTGACGGATGGATTTACGTATTGCCATTTATATGGTTCTTTATAAGATAGGGAGAAAATAAACTATGCACACTATTTTAACAATTGTTGCATTATTAATCGTTTTGGGCGTTGTTGTTTTTGTTCACGAAGCCGGTCATTTTATGGCTGCGCGTTGGGCGGGTGTGCGCGTTGATGCTTTTTCTATTGGGTTTGGACCTGCAATTATCAAATGGCATGATAAACAAAATACTGTTTGGAAATTATGTTGTTTGCCATTGGGTGGTTATGTTTCCATCTATGGCCAAGAAGATATGTTTAACCGTAAAAAATATGCCGCATTACCAAAGGCCAAAAAAGTCGGACATTATTTGTCAGTTCCTGCATGGAAACAATTCATAATTATCGCCGCCGGTGTGTTTATGAATTTCATGTTGGCATGGGGAATATATTCTGCTGATTTTATGTTCAGACCACGTAACATTCAATTGCCTGTTATTGGCCAGGTTGTACGTGACAGTGTCGCATTCAAAGCCGGCGTTAAACCAGGCGATGTTATCATGAAAATTGACGGTGCAAATGTTGAAAATTGGGGCGAATTGATTATTGCCAAAGAATTGGCCGACAAACATGATGCAAACCTGTTGATTGCCCGCAAAGACAAATTAATCAAAGTGACTTTGGCACCGGCAGAACGTTGGGGCCTTATCGCAGACGGCAGCAAAACGATGTTCCGCAAGAAGGGTTTCTTTGGTTCTATATATTCAGGATTGCGTGAAACATATCATCAATCAAAAACATTGCTGGTTGTGTTAAAACAAATAATAACAGGTGAACGTTCTTCGAAACAATTGGGTTCTTTCATAACAATCGCTCAGGTTTCTGGACACGCATTGGAAGCAGGATTTTTCATATTCCTTTCCATCATCGCGTTGATTTCTGTGAATTTGGGTGTTATCAATTTATTACCCCTGCCCGTGCTGGACGGCGGATATTTATTAATATTAATTATTGAAGCAATTACACGCAAAAAATTGGGTGGCAAAGCAATGGAAATAACTATTGTTATTGGTTGGATTTTAATCCTGTTGTTGTTTGCTTTCACAATGTGGAACGATATCGCACGTGTATTTGGATTAAATTAAAAGGGAAACAAAATGGCAAAAAATATTCATCAGATGCATTTTAGTGCGATAATACCTGTGTATGGACTTTATCAGGCTAGACACACAGCCAAATCATTTGATTCTACTGTTGTTGCGTTACTTGGTCATAAAAACATTTGTATGTTAATCAATAAAGACTCGAGCCTGATAGAAGCGCGACAAGAATATGAAGATAAATTGAAATTCTTTGTGGACATCGAATTAAAAAAACAAGAATACAGAAGAAACAGATAGGGTAATAATTATGGCAACACAAGTTTATACACCAAAACCATTAATGAATTTAAGAGAAGCAATCGAACATGCTATTGTTTTAGCACGTGCTTCAAATTCAAAAATCATTATTTCAATGAATGACGTTCGTTTTTCTGTTGACCCGGACACACAAATACAAACCGCTATTGATACTTATCTCGAAGTTCAAAAGAAAATGTTCGAAACAACAAAACAATTAAAACAAAAAACAAAATGAAAAGCAAAACATTAACATTTTTATCATTATCAATTTTGTGTATTGGAATGGCAAACGCAACAGTTGTTTCACGCATTGATATAAATGGAAATCAACGTATGGATGCAGAATCAGTGCGTATTTTGGCAAATGTAAAAGCCGGGAAAGATATCAATTCTGAAACAATTAACAATATTGCAAAAGATTTGCAATCCAGTGGTTATTTTGAAAAAGTGGATGTAAAACTGGATGGCAGTGTTTTGAAAATAAAGGTCGTTGAATCACCTGTTATAAATATGGTGACTGTCGAAGGAAACGATGAAATAGATACAGATGATTTAAAGAAAGAAATCAAAACAAAAGAACGTGCATCTTATGATAAATCTTTGATTGGGGGCGATGTTCAACGTCTTTTGACTCTTTATCAACGCAAGGGTTTCTTTGGAACAAAAATCAATCCAAAGAAAATTGATTTGGACAATAATCGTGTAAATGTTGTGTTTGAAATAAAAGAAGGTCACCCAACATATATCAAAGACATTGATTTTGAAAACAACAAAAAATTCCGTTCTGGGACATTACGCAAAGAATTGTTATCACGTGAACATGCGTGGTGGCGTTTTATGACACAATTTGATGTTTATGACGAAGACCGTATTCAATACGACCAACAATTATTACATCAATTTTATATGCGCAACGGATTCCTTGATTTTCGTATAACTGATGTTAAGGGGGAATTCACACAAGATCGCGAATATTATTCTGTAAAATATACTGTTGATGAAGGCGCCCAATACAGAATTGCCAATATTACAATTGATAATCCTTTTGCCGATGTTCCAGACAAAGAATTATACAAAGAATTAACTATATCCAAGAAAGACATTTATAATATCGATGAAATTGACGCAACAGTAAATGCGTTACGTGGCAAAGTTGCAGATCATGGATATGCTTTCATAAGCATTGATCCGATACCAACCAAACACGATGACACACGCACTGTTGATTTGAATTTCAAAATACAAAAGACAAATCGTATTTATATAAACAATATTAATCTGTTGGGCAATGTTCGTACTTTTGACAGTGTGATTGAACATCATTTACCTATGCGCGAAGGCGATCCTTTTTCATTACAAACCATCGAAACAGGCCGTCAAAATTTAATGCACACACGTTATTTCAAAGATGTTCAAATGATTCCGACACGCCTGGCCGATGCAAACATGATGAATTTGGATGTAAAGGTTGAAGAACAACCAACCGGTGAATTATCTGGTGGTTTGGGTTGGTCAACAATTAATGGTTTTATGGTTGATGCCGGTATCACAGAAAACAACTTTATGGGACGTGGGCAAATCGTTCAATTAAAAGGTTCTATTGCACAATATCAACGTCAGGCATTATTCAGTTTTACTGAACCCTTCCTTTTCAATCGCGAATTATCCGGTGGTGTTGATGTTTCATACACACAATACAAATATTCTAAATTGGGTGGTTATGGATACGATCGTGATTCATTTACTGTTTCAGGACGTTTGGGTTGGCGTTTAACAGATCATTGGACACAAACAATGCGTTTGTCTGCAGCATTTGATCAAAACTATGATTTAAACCAAGGCGGATGGCAGAAAGCAAATCTTTACACGCTTGGAACAAATTTACGTTATTATAATTTGAATACAAATTTCCAACAAAATACCCATACTGGTATTGTAAGCAATCTTGGTGTTGCATATACAGGTTTCGGCAGCACCGACACATTTATGCGATACAGCGCGGATATCACCGCCCTTGTAAAATTCTTTGACGACAGATGGCAATTCCGCACAGGTTGGGAATTTGGATATTTACAATCGTTGGAAAGTGATGATTATATACCACGTGTTTATCGTTATTTCTTGGGCGGCGAATCTTTGCGTGGTTTTGAAGTTGCGGGTGTCGGTTCACGCAATTGGTATTATCGCACTTATTCGTTGGGCGGTTTGTGGAAAGCAAATGGTTCAACACAAATAAATTTCCCAATATTTATACCAGATGAATATCAGGTAAAAGGATTTATATTTGCTGATTATGGTATTTTGGGCCGCCCACCAAAGAAGGAATCTGCGTATACTAACGTGTTTGGTATAACAAAAGACAACATAATTGATCAAGATTGGCGTACATCTGTTGGTTTTGGTATTTATTGGAACACACCAATGGGACCAATGAACTTTTCTTGGGGTTGGCCACTGAAAGTAAACAAATATGATGAAGAGCGTCGTTTCTTGTTGTCATTTGCAACACAATTCTAAGATTGTTTTGTCTTGACGTGGGGGATTAATTTTTCTTATACTTTTAGAAAAGAAAGGAGAAAGCATGAAAAAATTTTTGGCAATATTAGCATTGATAGTCGTTGGTTTTTCCATGGCTGGTTGCGGTCAAATTTATGATGCAGAACCAGTAAGCATTGGCTATGACAATAATGAATTGAAATTAAGTCCTTGTGCCTGCATATTAGTATATCGTGCTTAATTATTTTATTTATGGGGGGATTAATTGGATTATCCAAATGATTTTAACATAAAATCATTTCCTGCGGGTAAAACAATAGCATTTTCCCGCAGTGTTTCTATTTGGATATCTATCGTTTTCTTTTTGATTGTTGCAATGTGCGGCTTTTTGTTGTTGGGCATACATTTCAAAAGCAATTATCCTTTTTTAATATCAATTGATCCATATACTGACGAATGGAGTGTTATTACATATCCCGGGAAAAACGAAAAAGAATCAATTAACCAATATCAAATTGTCCAAGAAAAATTGGTTCGCGATTTTATAACAGATTGGTTTACTATTTCTGGTGACATGGCGACGAACGAAAAACGTTGGGCACAATGTGAAATCGAAAATTGTTCAAATGATGATCAATTCAATCCAGACAATATAAAATGCGCAATATATTGTAAATCTGATATATCTGTGTTTGAAGAATTTACTGAAAATGTATTGCCAGATTATCGTGCATACGCAAATGCATCTGGAAGATGGACCGTTGCACGTATGCTTATTACACCAAATATTGTGAATCAAAAATCTGGCACATGGCAGGTTATAACCACTGTTCAACCAGATATGAATATCGCGTTTGATGTATTAACATTTATAACAATCGAACAAGATCAAGAAAAATATCCAGCCACACTGGGATATTACATAAAAACATTTAATTCATACAGAATAACAAATGAATAAGATACGGTCATTTTTAACAGGTTTGGTTTTGTTGATAATAATGTTTATTATCATCGTTTTGGTTGCATTGGTTTATCGCGCCAATGAAAGAATGTCGATTAAATCTTATATTTTCCAAACAAACAATTTTGCAAATCAACGCGTTGGTGAATTACAAGATATAAACGATATTTCACCAGAAGATTTACGTAATAAATTGATTAAAAAATATGTATCTGAATATTTCAAAGTTATTCCGGGACAAATAGATGCCAAAAACACTGTTTTGTATGGTCTTTCAACACCAAAGGCCTATAAACAATGGTTAAATGGCGAAGCAAAAACAATAACAGAAATGTCTTCGAAAAATATGTTCCGTATGGTCTATGTCCCAGATGATGGTATCACAACATTGAATAAACCTGTTGAATATGATTATAAAGATGATACATATACACAATTATATTATGCGGTTCGTTATTATACAAAAACGTGGGACGCCCCAAACAAAATGGGAAATGCCCCAACCACAGACCAAGGGACACTTTATATAGAAGCCATCTTTAAACGCGGCATTCGTGAAGATATCGATATTCAAAAAAGTTTGGAACAAGGAATGGGTCCTGTACAACTTTTTGATTTTTGGGTTACAAACATAGGAAACAAGGAAATAAACTGATGAAAAAAATCTTGTGTTTAATATCTTTATTTGGATTGGTATTCGCAACAAATTCATCTTTTGCTGATGATTTTGACGATTTATCTTTTGACAGTTTTGCCATCGTCAATGACACCGACAGTGATATGAATATAGAACAAGTATCTTTGAATTCTGGTGCCGGGGTTGTTAATGTAAAACAATTTGATATTGCTGGTGTAATGTTGGGTATGAATTATGAAGAAATAAGCAATTTATTCTTAGACGGGAATGGTCTTTATGCACCACGTCAAAAAAACAGTGTTATTTACACAATCAACAAAGAATGGAAATACAATCTGGATTACGAATGCCGTCAAAATAATGTATTTGTACCGGATCAATTGGAAAAATGTATAAATTCATTGGCACAAAATCGTGGTTTGTTATACATATCTGAAATACATTTGGAACGTACATTTACCGGCGAAACAGTTGATATTTATTTAACCAGCAATGCAACAGATAATGTTGTATGGAAAGTCGTATATAAAAACGATGCCGATGCAATGGATGGCGAAAGTGAAAAATTTGAAAACCAACGTGAAAAAAAGATTCTGGCTTTCTGGCAAGGTGTCATTGATAAATATGGCACACCAAATTCAGGCGAAGATAAATGGATATCTTCTGAAAATTCGTATGACCCAATGATGCAGGCTTTATACGGTCAATTAATTCTTGTGGATAATGGATTAAACGCAATTGATTCTTCTGAAAACATTCAAAAGGCGCGTGAAAACTTCCAGGCAAAACCATATGCTTTTTAATAAAACATCTTATACAACTGGATTATATTCTGAATTTCTGGCGCGTATGTATTTACGTCTTCACGGATATCGCATATTGAAAAGCAGATATATAACCGGAAAAAACACCAATCGTGCAGAAATAGATATTATTGCCAAACATAAAAACACCGTTGTATTTGTTGAAGTAAAAGCGCGACAAAATATTCCTGCGGCGTGGGACGCCATAACGCCGACACAATCAGCGCGTCTTCGTCGTGCCGCAGAAACATATTTAATTAACAAACATTGGATGGGCGATGCCCGTTTTGATGTAATAGTTGTTTGTGGTCATAAAATATATTGGGCAAAAAATGCGATTTAGTTTTTTATAACCGCACTTTTAATCAATGTCACATCTTCTTTGATACCATCGATTTTTAATTGTAATTGACCGATACCAGATTCTAATATTGTTGTTCTGTTTTCCAATGATGTTATTCGTTGATCTTGGCGTTCTATTTCTGCCAAAGAAGAATCTTGTCGTGCAACCCAATAAATTAATCCTGCAATAAAAACTATCAAAAACCAACTGTCACGCAAAGCATCCAAAAACGTAAATATATTTTGTTGTTTTGTCATTATACTATTAATAATTTACCACAATGTTTATTATGTTGGATTATTACCTCTTTTTATAAAATTTTCTATTTGATGCACTAATGCGACCTGGGCCGCCCACCAGCGCAAATCATTGTCGGATACATTTTGTCCCAACACACGTTCTGTTGTTATATTCCGCAAATGATTTAACACTTGTTTCCCAGACGGTGTATTAAAAATTCGTGCATAATGTTTTTCTATATCGTTCATTATGTTCCCTTTTATATTGCCATTTCTTCACGTGCCATTTGCGCAATCGGTGCAATGTATTTTAATTCTGCGTCACTGTGCAAAGATATTTTATCTATCAATCCACGACGTGATAATATTTGCAATCCCCTTTCGCACAAAGGTCTTATAAATTCGTGCAATAAACGACCATACGTTGCGCCCAATATGCGAACCATATCAGAATTACGCGCTAATATTTCTGTTGCTGTCATTTCTTTGTCAGAAAGCAACCCAAGTCTGTCCGCCAAAAGCGAATGACGTATTCTGTCACGTAAATCACGCAGAACAATTTGGGACACATCAAAATCAGAACCACTTTGTAATGGTGTTAAACCAGATGACCCCACTGCCTTTGGTATAATTGCGCCAGGGGTTAAATTGATATTGGATAAATTTATAACACCGTCATCATCGGCCTGCCATATACCACTGACCGCGATTGTTGCGTTTTTCAAAACCAATTCGACAACTTTGTTTGCTGTTTTAATATCTGGCAAAGCACGCAATACAGGTCCCCGACCATACAATTCGCCACTGACCAAAGACCAACGGAATATAATATATGGATTTGTTTCAAATGTTCCACGCGCAACAATATTATTTTCAATGTCACCACCAACATCAACCCATGCCGTAAAATCTTTACCAATCAAAGCCTGAACCAATCTTATCGGTGTTTGTGGATTATTTTTTATTGTATCACGCATATTTACCGGAAATACAAAATCAGGATATTTTTCAATTAAATCACATGCCGGCAACGAAGTTGTATGAAATACCATACCTGGCAATATCGCAATATCTTTCATTGGTATCGCAGTGAACGAAAATGCAGAATCTGCACCTATTGGATTTTCTGCCATAAACAAACATGCCGTTCCAAGAACAACCAAATCAATATAACATTGATGCACAGTTGTATAAAAATTAGAATCGTTTAAATGTGCACGCAACATTGATGTCGCGAAATCTGCATCTGGCGATAAATCACTTTCACGAACCAGATTTATCCACAAAGATTCTGGTGGTGTCAACAAAGAATACATAGATGCCGCCAAATTATCAACAGCATCTGCGGCAGTCGCATCAAACAAAGTTGCAGATTCTGTATCGTCTGTTGGTATGGTATAACGCATCGCGTCTTTCCAACGTGGCAACCATATTTCCCTTTCGTCTAATGCGCGTTTATATAATTGCATAAGATTTTTTTGCATTTTAATATTCCTTTTGTTTGGTTATATTTTAAATTCTGTATTTGCACGAATTTGTTTTAATATTCTGGCATCCGATCGGAAAGGACCGGGAACCATAGACACCGCCCCAGCAACAGCATCCAGCCCATCATCGTGTTCTTTTGAGCCCATCGGTGAAAAGGCCAACATTTCTGATAACAACATTGTTTGTTTTATCTTTTCATGCATATAAAGATGCCCCGTTGACAATAACGGTTCCAATGTATTTAAAATTCGTGTTTCTTTTTTTGTATGATTTGAAATTTGTGTGATATTTATTTGAATCTTGCGATTAAGTGCAACATTACGCATAATTTCTGGCAGCGCATTTCCAATACCATTTATTTCTATGCCTATTCTTGTTAAATGGTGTTGTTGCATAAAATTCAACACACAATCACATTGATTACTTAAAGGGTGCATATCATCATCATCAACCCGCATATACAAAATATCATGCACAAAAACATTTCTGTTTTTATCATCACGATAAATAAGTGCACAAACACTGCCATCGCAATTTTGTTGTCCTGTTGATGGGTCCCAATAAAATGCACATCCTGTGATAATATTATCCCCGATTCGATTGTTATAAATATCGTCTTCATAAAAATGAACCGCGCCTGGATCCAGGTGAATTCGTTCTTCTGAAACATATTCCAACATCATCTGCGCTGAAAAATGTCGTGGACCAACGATATCTTCCATTTCGTGTATTTTTTCCAGCGGAAACATTTCTGGCCAGGCCGGATTTCCGGCGCTGTCCAGTATTGGTATTTTCAATTGTTTATACCCATGTAAAAAAGGTATTGAATTCTGAAAATTTTCGTTTAATCTAATGGACATGGACTTTACTCCGAAAACTTTACCTACTAATTTAGAAGCCGAACAAGCTGTATTGGCCGCGGTATTGATGAACAACCGCGCTTTGGAATCTGTATCGGACTTTTTGTTACCAGAACACTTTTCGCATCCGGCACACCAAGAAATTTATCGTCTTGCAATGCGTCAATTTGCTGTCGGGGTACCATTTGATATAATCACTGCCAAAACATACCTTGAACAACAGGGAACATTGGAAAGTGTTGGTGGTGTTGAATATTTATCTAAATTGGCATCTGCAGGATCTACCGTTGTTAATGTTGAACATTATGGACGTATTGTTTTTGATAATGCACGCCGTCGTGATTTAATCCACCTGGGACAAAGCATTATCGATGATGCATATACCGAAGATTTGGATAAAACGGTAAACGCCCAAATAGAATCTGCAGAACAACAATTATTCAATCTGGCCTCAACCGGACAAAGCGAACATAACGTTGTATCGTTGGCCGATGCTTTGCAAAGCGCTTTACAAGAAGCCGCCATTGCATACAAAGCAGATGGTAAATTATCAGGTCTTACAACCGGACTGGATGATTTAGATAAATCAATCAGTGGTTTACATCATTCCGATTTAATTATTATTGCTGGTCGTCCAGGTATGGGTAAAACAACATTGGCAATGAATATTGCTTTCAATGCTGCAAACGCTATTTTAAACGGACGCGCAAATAATCAATACAAAGGCGCAGTTGCTTTCTTCAGTCTTGAAATGTCGTATTCACAATTGGCGGCACGCGTATTGTCTTCCCAATCAAAAATACCGGCATCACATATGCGCGATGGTAATTTGACAGACGAAGATTTTACAAAAATGTCACAATACAGTGATGCATTATCAAAGGTTCCTGTGGTTATTGATGACACAGCAAATATGTCTGTGGCGGCAATAAAAACACGCGCACGTCGTATTGCACGTCAATTTAATGGTTTGGCATTGATTGTTATCGACTATTTACAGTTGATGACTTCACCTGGTGGAAAACACAGCGACAACCGTGTCCAAGAATTATCTGAAATCACACGTGGATTAAAGATATTGGCCAAAGAAATGGATGTTCCTGTTATTGCATTGTCCCAATTATCACGAAGCGTTGAACAACGTGATGATAAAAGACCTGTGTTATCAGATTTGCGTGAATCTGGATCTATCGAACAAGATGCGGATATTGTTATGTTCACATACCGTGAAGAATATTATCTTGAAGGACGTTCCCCGGATAAAAAATTATCTGGCACCGCATCTGAACAATCTATGCAAAATTGGCAAAAACGGTTGGACAATGTTCGTAACAAAGCAGATATTATTATCGCCAAGAACCGTCATGGTAAACCAGAAACTGTTCATTTAAGTTTCACCGGTGAATATTACCTGTTTGATAACCTTAATCAATATGGCGTTCAACCTTTCCCTGATACCAACATTGAACAACAATATACCGCCCCTGTTGACAATAACATACAAACAGTTGCCGATATTAATGATATTCCTGATGATATGATTTAATTTTTACTTGCCAAGTCTGTAAAA
Organism: uncultured Pseudomonadota bacterium; assembly: GCA_902798205.1. Lineage (GTDB taxonomy): Bacteria > Pseudomonadota > Alphaproteobacteria > Rs-D84 > Rs-D84 > Enterousia. The sequence goes on from CADBVV010000004.1 coordinate 75,406, forward strand.
ATTGACTAATATTTTGTCAACATGATATCAAGGAGTCAGATTATGGCACAAGAAGAAATCATTTTTCCAAATAATATTCGCAATATTCGTGCAAGCAAGGGCCTGAAAATGACCGAATTGGCACGTCGTGCTAATTTATCACTTTCTGCTGTATCCAAAATTGAAAAAGGCGTTCGTCGTCTTAATCAAAAACAGTTATTAAATGTATGCACAATATTGGGTTGCAAATTGTCAGATATATTTATTCATGAATCTGATTCTGTTGCACAAAATTGGCAAAATGAAATCAAACGCCGTTTAACTGACAACGAAGACAGCGGTTTAAAGATTTTCGGTTCTGGCCTTCGCAAGATTCGCCAACGCAGCGAAAAAACTATTGCCCAGGCTGCCAAGGCTGCAAAAATGACATTGTCCGTTTATCATAAAATCGAAGTCGGGCAACGCGAAGTTTATGAAAACGAAATTGAAACTTTGGCGCATGCTTTTGGATATACTGCGTCTGAAATGTTTGATGAAATCGCGAAACTTTACAAGGCTGGCGAATTAACAAAACAAATTAACAAAGTAAAAGAACGTGTTAAATCTGTTTTGGAACCGGTTAACCCAATGTCTGGTTTGGACGTTCATGGTGGTCTTTATGGTGCACAACTTTACGATAATGCACGTAAAAAATTGGTTCCTGTATTTGGGAAACCATCCGGAAAAAACATCCAATTGAAAAAATCTGACGAAACAATGATTGTTGCACCTGCTGCATTAGAAGGTCGCAACGGAATCTATGCTGTTATACCTAATTCCAAAAGATCTGGTGGATTTATACCAGAATCTTCATATGTTTTCGTAGATGCAACAGCTAAACCAAATGTTGGTGATTTGGCCGTATGCATAAACGAAGATTTCGCAAAATTATCATCCGATGATGTCGTTAACGCACAAATTGTTGTCGTACGTCAAGACAGTCATGGAAAAACCTTTGGCCATGTTTCTAACCCAGATGAAAAAGTCACAGGAAAAACATTGCACAAGGTTGTTATGATAGTTATGCAATAATATGCATAAATCAGGGACAGGAGAGATAACATGCAACAACAAGCTCATACAATCGCACAGCGTTTATTGAACCTTTACCGCCAGGCACACGTTATCGAAGGTGGCTGGACGGCTGTTAACAAGGTTTTCATTGCAGAATCAAACGATGCCCAGGTTATATCCGAATTGGAAAATATGCCGACTGGTAAAAAGCTTGTTGCACACATAAACAATCTTCGCAGTGGCAAAACACCTATGGATTCAATTGATAAAGATTTATTGCCATATGGTGGTTTAATGTCTTCTGATTCAAAATCAAATGCTTCTTTGACAGAAAACGAAATCAATCAATTAAAATTGTTATTGGATGAATTCCAACCAACAACAGATAATCTTAATACAATCAAACAATTACCTTTTGTTCAAAAATTCGGCAACGATTGGATTGACAGCATTGAATCTGCAATTGCATTTGATAAAGATATGATTTCCAAATGGAAAACTGTTGCACAAACAGACAAGGCTTATCGTATCTGGGACACTGCCAAGGAATTAGTATCTGAAACATTAACAGAACGCAATCGCGCACAAATCCAAGCAGACATGCCTGAATTCGAAACATATCTTCCTATGTTTGGCGATACAGGTAATGAAATGTTATCGAAACTTCGCACATTTATGTCATCGCTTGCATAAATTATTCCGTTTTATATATCGTGTTTTGTGTATGTGGGGTTCCAATGAATATCATTGTCCCCTTTGGCGATAATATAAAATCTAATTCACGCAATCTTTCACGCAGATTTATTCGTTTTTGTGCTGTATTGCAAGTGTTTGGCACTTCGACGTCATCACAAATTATCAAGTCTGCACGCATACCAGTTATGTTACCGGAAATTCCCTGACAAATAACAGATGGTTCACGAATCCCTATTGGTCTGTTAATTGTTATTTTATGTGTTCCCCACTCTTTTTTTACATCTGGGACAATACCTTCACACCACGGATGGTTTTCCAGTATGTTTTTTATATGTGCAACCATACGCGATGCCAACCCTGATTCCGCAGATAATATTAGAATTCTGCTTTCTGGTTTATGATACAAAACACACGCAGCGAACACACCGACAACTGTTGATTTACCAGAATGCCGAAAAGCGTTTAACAATCCACGATGCGGTTCATCATTAAACACACCAACCAGAAAACTTATTATCTGTTTATGATGTTCTGGTGTTTTAAGCCCTAAAATTTTATTCCATGCATCCAGAAAATTAAATGCTTCCGTAATCGTCATTGTTTTCATCATCGGCATCTTCATCAACCGAACCATAATCATTTATCAAACTGTCCAGCACCGATACCAGGTTATAATACAACCCCAACACCGCACCACCAGACAATTTATCTTCTATGGTTTGAATAACATAATCTATTTTATTCAAAAGATTATCGTGAACATTTGACCACTGTGCCAAATCAAGATTTATGGTTTGGATATCCTGTAATGCAGCCAACAAAAAATTGAAATCAGAATTCAAATCTTCTGGATCTATTTTTGATGTTGGTTGATAATCGATAACGCGCGCTAATTCTACCTGACGAAAAATATCTATGTTTTTATTAATCGCTGGCGCATTTGCAAACACAACCACACCACCGGTAAAATTATCATTTGGATTAACATCGTATTGCGTATTATTCAATATTTCATTATCAATACTTACCTTGATATCAGATTCTTGGAAAAACGGAAAAGAAAATACAAATTCTGTATTTTCACCGTCCCCAATATAAGATATTTTATACATTGATTCCCCCTATCCTGCTATTTTATCGATATTGGCTAACCATGTTTTTAATATATTAGGTTTTTGAACTTTTAATTTTTTAATCTTATCGATGTTTTCTTGGTATTTTTCATCATACGGTTTTGCTGTTTCGGAACGCAGACGTTTAAGCACTGCATTTTCTGATAACCCAACACCAGTATTTCCAGACGCACCATATTTTGCACGTTGGGCAGACAAAACTTTCTTTATCAAATTTGTTTTTGTGGCTTCATCTTCTGCCATTTGTGCCAATATTTTTTGTCTTTGATTTTCTGCCGATTTTTTAGATTCTTGATAATCTAAAACTTTTGTAACATCTGATACTAATTGTCCCATATTTAAATCTCCTTATTAAATTGAATACCATCCATCAACTGTGACAGACAATATGGTGGCGTTTAATTGTTCATCGCTGGACAACGTCCACAAAGGTTCTATTGTGTTAATTTGACATCCCAATAAATTAAGCGACAAATCACCGCTGTATCCCGGATTATCTGGTTCATAAATATAATTAGGAATTTCAACACGATAATTATTTATGAATAAAGTCTTTGTGTTTATTACACGAACAGACATCTTGCGCGCCCGAACTTTCTTTGGATTATGATTATTAACAATCATTGGCAACGCAGATATTTTATATGAAAAATTATATGCCTGACAATCATCCAAACAATCATCATCAAATTTTTCAAGATAAAAATTATTCTGACGTTTAACCACGACATATGTTTTATTGTCAAAAACAGATACATATTTAAAACATCCGTCTGTAATGTATTTTCCCCACGCATTGATTTCTGTATTTGGGTGTTTATTCAAAACAGCCATATATCCATCATCCATCACAATAAATAATTGGTGTGTTGATTGATTAAACGCCAGGCTTACCGGCGTATTCATTAAATGTTTAGACAACAAACACAAATCATTTGCATTATAATGTTGACTTAAATCATCTAAATCTAATTCACGCACATCTTTGCCTGATTGCGATATAAAGACGGTTGCGCCTTCTATCTGTTGTGGTGGCAAATAGACATCTGTTCGACTGCCAACCGATGTGTGTTGTTTAACATTTACATTTGATGGTGTTAATGGCGCGTTTAAAATCGCCCATTCACCAACAGAAGTTAATATTTGTAAATTTTCACTGCTGACTATCGTTGCTATCTGATGATGTTGCGAAGATAACAGTGTTAAAAATATTGCTTCGTCATCTAAACCCGTGCCGGCATCAAAGTTGGTATAATCGCCAACCTTTGACATCCATAAATTATTTGGCGCAGATTTTGTTCCGCCAAAAACCAATCTGTTTTGATGAAACGATACAGACATTGGCCAACCGCGCTTATTACTGAATGCCGCAACATACCAATCATAAAGTGCAGTCCCAGGAAATGAAAAACTGCTGTTTGTATAAACTGTTACAGAACGCGCATTTTGAACAGATTGCACAATCCATTGAATATCATTAACCAACAATCTTTCGTTAACCCAATCGTTTGACCAAAAATCTTTGTTGGTGGTAAAAACCGCGTGATTATTATCAATATCACTGTTAGATATAGTAATAGACACACCATCCATATCATCAAAACGCATAAATGGAATATTTACACTCATGTTTTGATTTACATGAAAATTGAATTGTTTTATATGAAAGCCGTCTGAATCTTTTGTAAATATCTGTGGTTTTAAATCAGGATGCACAAAAAATATAGTATTAAATCTTTGTGCGTATTGTATTTGTTTTAAATTGATACCGTTCCATGAATTTGTAACAGATGTTATTTTTACATCATTTTCATAAACATCTATGGTTTGGCCGTATATCACCAATAAATATTTTTCTGTTTCGCTGATTTTGAACGGCACCAATATCGCATCATTTGGTATTTGTGATATTTGTTTCAAACCAGATCTGCGCTTTAATCCACCAGATTGCAAAACATCCATATTTTCTAATACAGACAACCCATTAATACTGTTTGCGGCATAAAATTCTGGGGCAACTTCCCCAAAAGAAAACATATTTTGTGTTTTAAGAAAATTTCCCATATAAAAACTCCTTGTATATTAAAATCTGGAATCTATTAACGAAAAACTGCCGATATCAGATTGTTTTGTTGTCGTGCTGTCTATGAATTTTGCAGATTGATATTCTGATTCATACAAAGCCGTCATCATTTTAAATACATTGGCATCACCGATAAGCGGGATACAGAATTCCATTGCCAATTTCGTGGCCAATAATGTAGCAAAATATCCTGGGAACATTTCTGGTTCGGTTTTCACAACGGCCAATATTGTTATTGTATTACCTGCCGCTTTTATTTTATTGCCATTGATTTGACCATTACATTTTAAAATTCTTAATACTTCACTTGGAATTAAAAAATCGTTGTCTTGGGTTTTATTCAAAACCAATGTTTTTGTGGCAAAACGCCATGGAAACAGCGACAACAAAGTGTCTACAGTTGGTTCAAACAAAGTTCTGGCCAATTGTGCACTGGCGCTGTCTTCACGCCAAGATTGAATTGGTTTTTCGCCCAATTTTAATAATGCCATTGAACATAAATCTATTTTTGTAAACATATTCACACCTATTTATTAAATAAAAAAATGGGGGACAAATATCCCCCAACAATATTCAACGAAAAAATTATTAAGATAACGCACCAACAGTTACAACGCCTTCTGCAACTGTAATAACCTTTATCGCAGAACCATTTGAACCATTGATTAAAATGATATCGCCAGTGTTCATAAGATTTTTCAAACTGGAAAAATATCCAGATGCGGTTATTGTTGCCAATGTTACATTTTCTTTATAATGCCACAAAGTAAAACCGTTTGCGTATGCAATCACGGACAAGTTTTTATTTTGAAAAGCCATCTTTTTTCCTTTTGGTTATAAATTATTGTGCGTCATCATCACATTTGATACGAACGATACCTTCGTTATCAATCAATACAGCACCTTGGGACATACTGTTGCTGATAAAGTGTGCAGCACGTTCACCATGCCATGTGATATCTGTTTTAACTTCTTGACCACATGCATGACCGATACTGGATGAATGATAAATAAAGCAATCACGATCATCGTCAGTTAATGGCAAAGAATTACACAAAATCCAATTTACACCCAACCATTTACGTGATTCGCAACCATCAACCAAAGGTGTGGCACCACCAACATAATCAGCAGAAACAAATTCATCCAACGCCAACAATTCGTTCCATTGATGTACACCAACAACAGCAAATCTGCGACCGTCATCTGGAACATCATTAGAATTCAATTTTTCCAATGCGGCCATAATTAATGCTTTTGTTAAACCGGTTGAATAATCACCAACATATTGTGTTGCAGAATTCATTGCATTGATAATTAATTCATCTGTTTTGCGACCCAATGCATATGCACCAGCAGAAGCAACAACGCGACGTTCATCAACATTTGTTTTTAATTCATCCAATGCATCAACCCAATCGCCCGCATAGTAATCTTGCAATGTACATTCAACAGGTGTGTGATTCAAATTCATCACAGGAACAATACCATGACGTGATTTTGTGCTGGCAATACCTTTGCCAACTTTTTGGAAAGTAGTAGAAGTCCCTACAACCCCAGATTTGCTGCGAATTGTAGAGCGTAATTTTGTGCCCATTTGCTGATAAGCCAAATGAACATCTGCTTCAAATTGTTTTACAAACACTTGATCTACAGACATAGACATAAGAAAATCCTTTTTGTTTAAATTAAAAGGCGCAATATGCGCAACTTGAAAATTTTTGATTTGTGGTTATGCGAAAACAATCGCGCCATAAATACAAAACACAAAAAAGGGTCCAAAAATGGATTATCCAATAAAAAATTCAGTTAGACATATGATATCTAACTGAAAAATTTATCAAAAAAATCCCCAAAACCAGCGGTCTTGGGGATAATATAAAAAATCACGCAAAATATTTGCGCAAAATCTTATTTTTTCTTAACTACTTTTTTAGCAGCTGGTTTTTTTGCAGGTGCTTTTTTAGCAACTACTTTTTTTGCAGCTGGTTTTTTAGCAGCAACTTTTTTTGCAGGTGCTTTTTTAGCAACTACTTTTTTAGCAGCAACTTTTTTTGCAGGTGCTTTTTTTGCAACTACTTTTTTTGCAACTGGTTTTTTAGCAGCAACTTTTTTTGCTACAGGTTTTTTTGCAGCTGGTTTTTTAGCAGCAACTTTTTTTGCAGGTGCTTTTTTTGCAGCTGGTTTTGCAGCTGGTTTTGCACATGCACATTTTTTCTTTAATCCGAACATGTTTCTCTCCTTATAAAGTTTTGGACAGAACAAAATTATTTTGTTCTTAATTATATTTTATATGAATCAAAACAAATAGTAAAGAATAAAAATTATTTATGAATATAATTTTTTAAATCCATTTTCAATTTTACGAACATATTCTGGATCTTGATCACGCCAATATTTTGGATCGCGCATCATATTACGCAACATATCATCAGATAAATTTTCTGTTGCATTTTTATCGGTTAAAACAGTTGGTTCAAAAGATTGCATCATCTTGTACACGCCTTGTATTCCCTGGGGTGTAGAGCACAACTCTTCGAATGCAGATGCGGGCAAATATTTTTCACCGAATGATTTTATTTCACGCATTGCATCATTCATTTTTTCATCACCACCAAAAAAATTTTTTAATTCATTAATTGCATTTGTTTGATTTTGTAATTCAAATAAATTTTTTAATGTTGGTTGTAAAAATTCTTCAGCGATTGAATAAATTTGTTCAACTTGTTTTGATGTTAAACCAATTTCATGAAATTTATTGCGAACCGATTCGTCATCAAACAAATCATTTGTTGGATATTCAGATGCATTTTCTGGAACACCAATTGCATGATTAAATTTTTGTTTTGCATTTTCATCACTGTCATCATTTGGCACAGATATCATATTGCTCATTTTCTTTTCTAATTCACAATATGATTTTATTAATGCAGATGTATTTAATTCGCCTTTGTCATCAAGAAATTTTTCCGGAACGTTTTCCATTTGTTTTTCCTTTGGTTGAAGATTCTTGTTTAAGAAAATAAATTCCCGATAAAGTAAATATTGTTTGCATCATTGTAAAAATATCTTCATCGCCTATTAAATAAGCCCCAACGGCAGATATAATACCGACACTTGACACAACATAAGTTTTTTTATCTTGTAAATATCCGCCTTTGATTATTTTATTCATCGCATATCCTTTATTTATAAATAAAACAAAATATCTTCGCATTCTGATATATATCCACGTGCCATTGCCCATTGTGGAATAACATTTGCATGATGAAATTTTGTTGCACCGAATACAGTATCTTGTAAATTACCACGCATCATTGTTTGAACGACACGCAAACACATTTGGAATTTTCTGTCATTTGCAGCAACATTTAAATTTTTATTACGTGATGATTTTGAATTTAAACATTCAAATAAATCATCATCTTTTGCAATAGATTCAAAAGATTTATCATATTTAATATGAATATTGTTAATCATCGAAGCCATTGCTTCCACTATTTGCAAAGACAAAGCATCTGTTTCTGCAAATATTATACGTGCCAATTTATATGATACGATTTGTGTATCATCGTTATTTGTTATTAAATTTAACTGCATGTTCAAGACCTGTTTTTTTGTTAAAAAAAAGCCCGCACAAAAAAGTGCAGGCAAAAATAAAGAATAAAAAAAGCCGCAATATTGCGGGCAAAATTTCTATTCTTGATGTGTTATATAATATCACAAATTGACATAAAAGTCAAGGGCATATTACGACACTTTTAAATTTATTACTTTATTTTTCTATATAAATGTGCCAAAATCACATTGTCAGCAAGAGTTTTGCTGATGGGACTAGAAACCCATATAGCTTCGTCTGGAATGACGTTAAAATCTCCAACCTAATGTGGTTGGAGGGTCGCGAATATATAGAATAAGCGCGCAATTTAAGCTAAATTGTTTCTAGCCTCCAACCGCCCGATTTTTCTCTGGCGGTTCTTTTTGGTTTACGTCGGGGGAAAGATCAAATGAAACGTTTTTTAATATTATTATCAATATTGTTTTGCACAACAGTATTTGCACATACCATTGAATGGTATGTTGATGGCACACTGCTTTCAACGACAACATGCGAATCTGGGGATGACATAACACCACCAACCGCCCCAACCAAATTCGGATACACCTTTAAAGGATGGGGAAATTATGCACCGATTGAATATCTTGAAAGCACAGGAACACAATGGGTTGATACTGGTATTGCAATAACAAATGCAACATTATATACAGAAATCATGCCAATGCGAACATTCATAAAAAATTCGATTATTGGATATAATTATAATAATGGTGCACACAGATTATCATTGAGCGGAAATTCATCCGGGAATATAACACTTGGATATGGTGATAGCAACAGCAGTTATCAATATATTAATTTTCTAAAACTAGATGAAAAAACCGCTATAAAAATACAGTATCTGAAAGATATTGTGTATCTGTCTGCGAACGATGTAATTCTATTTACGGCATATGGCACCAGAAGCGATCCTATCAATATTTTTGTAAATGGTGTCAATGCATTATCAAATACAAGTGGTCTTAACGGACGTTTTTTTTCTGCAAAGATATGGAACAATGATACAGGTGTCCTTGTTCGTGATTTCATTCCTGTCCTTGATAACAACGGCACACCATGTATGTATGACAAAGTGGAAGGTAAATTCTATTACAACGCCGGAACAGGTCAATTTATCGCAGGTCCTGTATTATAATGAAACACAAATGGTTATTATTTTTAATAATGCCAATATCTGCATTTGCAGACATGGTTTGTAATACAAATATTGTCAGATACAATGCATTTTATGAAAGAAATAAATATACATGTGCGCATGGGCAATATCTGCCCGCAAATACATTGGGGTGTGTTTCTTGTCCAACGGGTTTTACATGTAATGGCGGAACATTTGAATTTAATCCAGATTATTTTCAGGGAATTGATTTTAATGTTCAAAACATATCAAACACACAAATAAACAATATATGTTCGGCAAATTTCCCGGTAAAAATAGTTGGGCTATACGAACCAAACATTCACACATGCACACCGGGGTATTATTTGCCGGCAAATGTTGATGAATGTGTGCCATGCACACAAAACAATAAATGTGTTGGTGGAACATACACTTTTAATGAAACTGTTACCCAGGGTATAACACAATGTGAATCTGGAACCTTTGCACCAACGGGATCAAGCATTTGTTATCCACATATATTACACGTTGGTGATAATAACATTTATTTAAAACAAACCAAACAAACAACACCTTCGTTAAACATACGTGTTGGGAATGATATATTTTATGCAAATATGACAACCGCACCGACATATATGTCTGCAAATTCCGAACATTATTTTAAAACCGTTTATAACAATGAATTTTATTATGTGTGTGATGATACAACGTGTGGCAATGCGGAATAATATTAAATGCTGATTTCGTCACCATATGTTAAAACATAGCGTGAATCAAAACGCAAAACCAGCGCACCATCTTCGTTAAGGCCTATTAATTCAGCCTGTTTCCCCTGGTATTTAATCATTTTGTTTATGCAAATTGCCAATTCCATCCAACGTTCACGAACAAAAGCAAAATCAACACCACGCCATTTATCTAATTTTTTCATTAATACACTTAAAATTTCTTCGACAGATGCATTTGTATAATCATTAACCTTGGTCGTTTTATATTCTTTGACCGTTGGACAGGTTTTAATATTTATCCCAATACCAACAATTACAAAGTTCCGTGCATATTCAATTAAAACACCACTTATTTTTTTACCATCTATTAAAACATCGTTTGGCCATTTTATTTGTGGTTTCAAACCAAATGCAATCAAAGTTTCTGCAATTGCCACCGCCACAGCATAAGATAATTTTGGATCACGTTCATACACTTTATAAATAAATGACGCATAAAGATTCCCATGATGTGAAACCCATGTTCTTTTATAACGTCCACGTCCCGCACTTTGTGCCTGGGCAACAACAACTGTTTTATCTGTGGCTTTGCCTTCGGCAATTAAATCGTGCGCATAATCTTGGGTCGAAGGTATTTTATCAAAAGAAAGCATTTTATATGCGTCCAATTTTATACCCCCCTTTTTCATTAAGAATAAAATCGTGTCCAAATGTTTTACGTAATTGATATATCGCATTTTCAACACTGTGTGTTGTTATGTCCGGGGACAAACCAACCGCCAATTTTAATTCACGCATTTGGATGTTTGGTTTTTTATACAACGCGACAATTATTTTACGTTGCAACGCAGGCAACGCAACATCACGTCCAAAGACATTGGCAATAATATCATTATTGTTAAATTGTGAAACAACAAGGCTTTGTAAATCATCAACCGAAATGGGCGCGTTTATTGACAATTCATCAAAAACAACATCCGCAACATCGGGCGTTTCAACAAGACAGGCACCCAAATCGGCCAGAATATGATTCCAGTATTTATCAGACGTATAAATCTTTACGTTTCCCAGCATACATACACAATACCGAATAAAGACAGATTGTGCAACACTTTATTCTTACATTGTATGTTCGTTGGACGGAATAAATTTAGTAAAATCTTCCAAAGATGCACCAGTTGATGCCAATATCTTGGAAATACTGTTGGTCGAAGGCCATCTTGGTTGCCCTTCTTTTGACCAGCGTTTGCTTTTATTAAAGGTTGTTGGGTCTAAACCACTGCATTTTGCCAGGCCAGAACAAGACATATGATGTTCCGAAGCAAAATTTTCTATTGCACGCCATACATCTTCGTGTGTCATGATATTTCTCCTATATTATATTGGTTTCCCAATTCAACAATCTAATAATAATTGATAACCAGAATTAATTCAATCTTTGATTATTTGTTTGTTTTCCTATAAAAAACAGCACTAAAAAAATTTTTTGACAAAATACTTGACAAATCGCATTTTGTGTATTACATTTCGATTCGTCAAAGGATGAAAATCATTTGACCATATCGGGCCCAGAGTTTTCAGACTCCCTCCTACATTCTCTCTCCTCTGGACTTTGGGCCCAAACAGAGTTTTGGATGCCCATTTCTTTTTCTCCTTTCCTTCCTTTCAGGGCATCCGAATAAAAAGCCACCCTTGCGGGTGGTTTTTTTATTTTTCAAACACACTAAATATTTCCCAATGCATTGATCCAACAAATTGATCCACCGGGATTGCGGTTATCATTTTATATCCACCACTTTCTAAAATACGTGCATCGCGCACAAAAGTGTTTGGATTACAAGAAACGTATATGATTCTTTTTATGTCTGATTTTGCAATTTCGCGCGATTGCTTTTCCGCCCCGGCACGCGGTGGGTCCATTATAACGACTTCATATTGTTTAAGATTGGCCGCTGTTAATGGCTTTTTAAACAAATCGCGTTTAATTCCATTTCCAACAATATCAAATCCTGTCGCGTTTGTTGCAAATGTAAAATTTCCAATACCACAAAACAAATCTGCCACTTTCTTTGCACCGTTAACATATTTTATAACCATATCACGCAAAGCCTGTTCTGTTTCTGCGGTTGGTTGCAAGAAAGCATTTGATGGATATTCCACAATTTTATCGTTAAATCTTATTTCTGGGTTTGTGTATTTTCGAATAATCGAATCGTTCCATGTAAAACGAATTATCTGTGGCGGTAATTTTTCAACTGCATTACGAAAATCAGCGCCAAAATACGGAACATCACTGTTTACGCATATATCAATACCGTTTTCACATTTTGTAATTAACACAGATCCCGAACCACGCCACGGCAATGCGGCAACATTTTTTAATATCGCATTTATTTCAGATACGACATTTGGGCAATCTTTTACATCAACAATATCTTTTGATTGTGGTTTAAAGAACCCAAAATGTCCATCAACAAATGCAAAATCTGCACGTCTGCGCGAACCGGGCATTCCCCATATTGCATCATCTGTGAATTGTATTTTCGGCAATACAGATAATTTTGCAGATTTATAATCAGCCGATGTAAAATCATATTTACACCCACCACATTTACCAAACAAAGGACACTTTTTTATTTCCATATATGAATCATAATATAATTTCTGTCTTGATTCCAGTGTGTTTTGAAACTAAAATATAAACATTATGAAAAAACAAGATAAAAAAGTAGCTCTTTTTTGTGGCGCATTATCCCTGCCGTTTCAGGCACGCGATGCATTTCGCAAAAACGGATGGGAAGTTTATGTGGTTGGTTTGAAAAATTTCTATGACCCAAAACTTAATCCAGATTTGGTAATACGTGTTGGGGGGGCCGGATTGGCGGCACGCGAATGCAAAAAACGCGACATACACAAACTTTGTTTTGTGGGGGCTTTGGGGCACATCAATTTATCAGATATTCGACCAGATTTTTGGTCTATCGGGGTTTTATTAAGCGTATTAAAACATCAACGGGGGTATGATTCTATGGCTGTTGCATTTAACAAAGCATTGGAAAAACGTGGTTACGAAATTGTGGCCGCACAAGATTTAGCGCCAGAATTAACTTTTGAAAAACCTGGTATTCAAACAAAAGTAAAACCTGCTAAATCTGATTTACACGATATTGAACGCGCAATCCAGGTATCTCATACAATTGGAACTGAAGACATTGGCGCATCTGTTGTTGTTGATAAACAGGTTTTCGCAGTCGAAGCAGCCGAAGGCACAGCACGTATGTTGGAACGTGTTGTTGAAATGCGCAAAAACAAAAAAAGAAGTGGCGGTGTGTTTGCTAAAATGACCAAACCAGGTCAAGATTTACGAATTGATATACCTGCGATTGGCGTTGATACAGTAAAGGCTGTTGCTGCCGCAAAATTACACGGAATAATTGTTAATGCTAAAACTTGTTTTGTGATTGATAAACCCGCAGTGATTGCAGCCGCTAACAAGGCGAAGATATTTATCAAAGCGATATAAAAAAACCGCCTCAATGGCGGTTTAATTATTTAATATCTTTGATTGTAACCTTGAACACAACATCTTTACCAGCAAGTTGTGGATAATAGTTTGTTGGGAAAGTAATATTAACGTCACGTGACTCACCAATCTTTGCCCCAACCAATTGTTCTTCAAAGCCAGGTACAAAAGTACCACTGCCCAATTTTAACGGATAATTTTCTGCGGTTCCACCTGCAAATTGTTCTTCACCCATAAATCCAGCAAAATCGATAATCACTGTATCACCGTTTTTCGCGGTCTTGTCACAGGCACAAAGTGCTGCACACATGGCTAATACCCCCATAGCTTTTTTCATGATAATTTTCCTTTATTTGTTGTAAACGCATCTGAATCCATATTCGCGCATAGATTCGCCTTCGGATTCAACACGATAATCAAAGAAAGATGTTGGTCGCATTACTTCAAACGAAGGTTTATCGTAAACGATAACAATGCTTTCTGCATTACGTCCACACACTTTCTTCATTTCAAAATCGGCAACACGTGCCAAAACGGTTCTTGCATCCGCATCAATATCTGCACCATCTGCATTTTGCATCAAACGCAGACGCATTTCGCGAACACTGCTGTCGCCAAGCAAGATTTCAATACGAACCATTGTCCCTTTGTATTCTTGCCATCTTGTTTCTTTGCGCGAAGTATTCCAACGCGATGCCGCTTCTTCACGTTCTTTCATTGTGCGTGGTTGATACGAATCGATTTTTGAAAATTCATTTTCATCGGTCATGTATTCGCTGCTGCGTTCATCATAACGTCCATCATTATCGTCGTAATAACGGCCATTATTCGTGCAAGCACCCACTATCAAAGACAATCCCAAGACAAATAAAATCGTTTTTTTCATTTCTTTCTCTCTTTTTACTTTTTTTTATTTTATCAAATAAACAATTTTGATTCAAGCCACGATTTATGATAAAATAAAAAATATGAGTAATGTAGTTCTTGATTCTTTATTGAAACCACTGGAAGAATTTTATCGTCCTTCTTTCGTAGAAGAAATTGCGATAAATCATGCTGGTGAAGTATGGATGCGCCTTAACGGTGGTCGCGTTCCATGGGTTTCATATAATTCAGAAACTTTATCAAAACAATATCTGGTCGATTTAATTCATACTGTTGCAAACATTTATGAAAGACCTTTTGATCCGATTCATGGTATGCCTGTGGTATATGCAACACTGCCTGGGAATCATCGTTTTTCTGCTATTGCTGGTCCAAATGTCCAATATGATGAACGCGATGTCACCGGTGGTGTCGCTTTAAATATTCGTGGTAGTGGCGTATCTGAGACCAGTTTTGAAAATTATCATCTTAAACGTGGCGAAAAATTGTTAAAAGTAAAACCACGCAAAAATGTCAGACCAGATGATCCATACGAAAGATTAATGTCTGCAATTAATGATGGCAGTCCTATTTTGATAAGTGGCGCAACATCTACTGGTAAAACAACATTTTTGAATCATATGTTAACACTGATTGATCAAAACAGTCGTGTTATTACGGTTGAAGATGCGCGCGAAATTCGTGTTCCACAAAAAAACCGTGTCCATTTTGTTTTGTCGCGTACCGAACAAACAAATGATTTTAATTATGCACGATTGCTTGATTTGGTTGTTCGTATGACGCCTGATGTTATTATTGGTGGTGAAATATCCACGGATAATGCGGCAGTATTGTGGGAAATGTTGGGCACAGGACACGATCATTTCTATACCACAATTCATGCAGAAAGTGCAGAAGCAGCCTATGCCGCATTCGCAGACAGAATATTACACACACAACCTGCATATGATCGCACAGATTTAATTGCAGAAATGAAAAAGAAAATTCGTGTTGTTCAATTGTCACGTGACGGTACATTGCGTGCCGTAACAGAAGTTGTTTAATAAAAAGGGAAAAAATATGACACAAACAGTAATCGAAAAAGCAAACAAAATTGCAAGAAATTTACATTCTGATTTGTTAAAAACAGGTGCAATTGATGCACAAGACAACGTTATAAAATCACAAATGTTTATTGATATTATCGAACATGCAGAATCAGAATTAAATAAATTGATACCAGAGGTAGAAAATGAAGCCGGTATCACAACCGACAGAAACGGCGCAAATATTTTGTATAATTATATTTCTATCTTTAATGAAATGAAAGAAACAATGTCTGTTCATCCAGAAATAAACAGGGTTCCAGAAGAAGAACACATTACACAAGTGACACCAACAAAAACACCAAAAACATTTCAATCTGGAATCAAAAACATACTTAGTAAAATAAAATCTAAATTTATACAAACACCAGACAAAACGGAAACAAGATAAAAACGCCCGATTGGGCGTTTTTTTACATAAAATTCTGTGGATTTACATCAATTTTAATTCTGACATTTGCTGGTTGTTTAACCTTTGCAATCCAATCGCTTACTATCGGTTGTAAATTTGCACGTGCATTACCAGAAATTAAAAAGCGCATACGATACCAATTGCGTATTTGATATATTTGTGCTGCGATTGGTCCCATTATTTTTCCACCGTTCAAAGCCGGTGCATTTCTTGATAATTCATCACAATATTTTTTAAGTGTTGTTTCTTTGTCTGCCTCTACAATAACAGCAACCAATTGACCAAATGGTGGCATTTGTGCCGCGCGCCTTGATTCCATATCAGATGCCATAAATTCATCCCTGTCACCCGCACATATTGCACGAATCACCGGATGTTCTGGTTGATAAGTTTGTAATAACACACGACCCGGAAATTCGCCACGACCGGCACGACCAGCGACCTGGAACAATTGTTGAAAAGTGTGTTCACCGGCACGAAAATCAGTTCCAAACAAACCCATATCTGCATCAACAACACCAACCAATGTCAGATTTGGAAAATGGTGTCCTTTGGCCAAAATTTGCGTTCCAATAATTATATCGATTTCGCCATTTTCCATTTTATGAACCAATCTTTCCAATGCTTCGCGCGACATTATTGTATCACTTGATACCAATGCAGTACGTGCATTTGGAAATTTATTCATAACTTCTTCTTCTATTCTTTCCAGACCCGCCCCACGCATTGAAACATTATTTCCACATTGCGGACAAACACTTGGCACAATTTCCATACGACCACACATATGGCACACCAATTTGTTTATGTGCTTGTGATAATTATACGATGTTGAACAATCTGGACAACCCGCAACCCAACCACATTTTTTACATTGAACAATCGGTGCAAAACCACGACGATTTATGAACAACATTACCTGTTGATGATTATCCAAAGTATCCTTTATTGCTTCACATAATTGCGATGAAAGATTTCCATTTTTTTCTTCATCACCTATTTTATATGATTCAGAACGATTGACGCGCATATCAATTGTTTCAATGGTTGGCAATTGTGCGCCACCAAAACGCGAAGTCAAACGCAAACGTTTATATTTCCCCAGCGCAACATTATGCAAAGTTTCAACAGATGGTGTTGCACTGGCCAAAACAATTGGGAAATTGGCAATTTTTGCACGTAATATTGCCATATCTCGCGCATGATAATTACCCATATCTTCCTGTTTATAGGAAGTATCATGTTCTTCGTGTTCTTCATCTACAACAATCAATCCCAAATTTTGCCACGGTAAAAACAATGCACTGCGTGTCCCAACAACAATACGAATATCACCACATGCAACACCGCGCCAAATACTGCGACGACGTGCAGACGTAAGATTGCTGTGCCACACAACAGGTGGTGCACCAAAACGTTTTTCAAACCTGTCTATAAATTGTGCAGTCAATGCAATTTCTGGCATCATTAACAATACAGATTTACCGGCATTATACGCACGTAATACAGAATCAAAATAAACCTGTGTTTTACCAGAACCGGTTATTCCGTCTAATAAATGTACAGAAAAACCGTCCGTACTTAACGCCTTTGCTATCGTATCTGCCGCAGATTGTTGTTCGTCATTTAATTTAACAGAACCAGTATCAAAATATTTATACAAAAACCTGTTATCTTTTATTTCGCGTGAATCAGCGGACAATAACGCGCCTGATTTTATCATTGATTTGACCACAGCATTGCTGACACGCGCAATATTCATTATATCTTTTACAGACATTGCTTCGTTATCATTAGAAGCAAAAGCATCAGAAACAGCCTGACGTTGTTGTGTCATCTTGACACTGGAATCAAAATTAAAAGTATATAATTGTTCTGTTTTGACCGCTTCAAATGCATCTGGGACATTAAGAATCAACCGCAATACCGCACCCGGCGCCATCAATGTCCAATCAGACATTTTATATACCCAATCTATGTCCGCCTTTGACATTTTGCCGACATTAGATACTTCAATAACAGATTTTATTTTTGATTCATCTAAACCACTATCGCCCGCACCAACAATCACACCAATATAGTGGCGGTTCATCACCGTAACGCGCACAAAATTCCCAATATCAGCAGATTCAACAAGACGATAATCGTACCCCCGATTTATAACATTGGGTATTAATACTTTTACAATATCGCCTGAATTAAACATATTCTTAAATTAGCCATTTTTTTATTTTTTTTCAACACACAAATAAATGTTGACAATTTTCTTTTTTGTATTATATTATAATCAACATTAAACAAAGGACAACATTATGGCACAAACAAAAAAATGCAAACAAATGCACACAGAACAAGTTGCTGCTGCACAAGAAATGTTTGAATCATACAAAAAATTTATCGTTGAAGAATTTGTTGATAAATTTGGTGGGTCTTATGAAACAGCATCAAATTTGCCTGCCGATTGGCGTACATATTATTCATACAAACCAGAATGCGAAGAATTTTTGATAGAAAGAACAAAAACTTTTATACATGTTGCACCTTCTGTGGATCGTAAATATAAAAGTCCTACATTTCTTAGAAATTTAACAAGTTTCATTAGCGAATATTTATCAACGTACATTGCAAAAAAAGGCTGGAAACGTAACGATTGTACAAAGTATTTACAAGAACTTTTGTTCAGCAAAAACCAACATGTTCAAAAAGAAACCCAACGTTATGTTGCAAAAAACAATCGCGATTGGGGTTTACAACAAAAGCAAAGACGCGAACAAGAATCAAAAAGAAAACGTCCGCGCATAAGTGATACCGTTATTCAACAAGAAGAACCACAAAAATCGAAAAAAGTAAAAAAACCATTTTTAACACCATCCCAAGAAAAGAAAGCCCGTAAAAGAATGGAATATATTCACAATGTAATTATGAATCAACACAATTTGACCGTTTGTGTTTCTGTGAAAACAATCGAAAAATAATTATTTTAAAGTTTGAATCACACGTTCCAAATCATCTGCATTTGGAACGTTTTTTATTTCTAAATCTGCATTATATTGACCATTAAACCATGTGCGTTGACGTTTGGCATATTGATTTGTTTTGGTTATCCAATTTTGAATTGCCATGTCTTCTGAAATTTTTCCACGCAACATATCACATATTTGCACTGCCCCAATTGCACGTTCTGGGTCAAGATTATTTTCGATTATATATTTTGCTTCATCCATCGCACCGCCATTTATCATTTCTGGGATACGCGCTGCAATTCGTTTCAATAAAATTTCACGTTGTGGCATAATCAACACACGCAACGCATTTGGAACCAATGCCCCACTGCGTGGCATTTTTTGCCAATCTGTTAAATGGGTCCCGGTTTCAAAAAACACTTCCAACGCACGTGCAACACGTTGCGGATCGGTTGCAGAAAAATCATCAGGCAACATATTTTTTGCACCGACAATATCTTTTTCAACCATATCACGTGCACGATTTCGGTTTACTTCGCTGACTTCTGGAACATTGGAAATACCATTTACCAAAACATTTATATAATATCCGGTTCCACCAACAAAAATTGGTGTTTTACCCATTGCAATAACTTCATCATATGCCCTTTTCGCCAATGTTAAATAATCGGCCACACTGATATGTTCATTCAAAGGTAAAATCGAAAACAGTTTATACGGCACGCCTTCTATTTCGTCAAAACCACCCGACATACCCGCAAAAGGTGATGCAGATATATTTTCAATACCACGATAAATTTGGACACTGTCCGCATTTATAATTGCACCATTGATACGCTTTGCCAAATTATGTGCAAAATCAGATTTTCCAGATGCGGTTGGCCCGGCAATAATAATTGAATCATATTTCATATTGCCATTATAAAACACAGCTTTGCATTTGCAAGGGAAAGCCCACGAAAAAAATCCAACTGTATTTTTAGACATTTTGTGATAAAATGAACACAGATATAACGAAAGGAAAAAATATGAAAAAAATTCGTGTTGCTATTAACGGTTTTGGTCGAATTGGTCGCCTGGTATTGCGTGCCGCGTTGGAATCCGGGCGCAAAGATATTGAATTTGTCGCGGTTAATGATTTGGCACCCGCGGAACAAAATGCATATTTGCTTGAATACGATTCTGTGCATGGAAAATTACCAATGGATGTAAAATTAGATGGCAAATACATTATCGTTGGCAATCAAAAGATTAAATGTTTGTCCGAACGCGACCCATCAAAATTACCATGGAAAAAATTAAAAATAGATGTGGTTATGGAATGCACAGGTTTATTTACTGCTGCAGAAAAAGCAAAAGTTCACCTGGATTGTGGTGCAAAACGCGTTTTGGTATCTGCACCATCCGCGGGCGCAGACAAAACAATAGTTTTCGGTGTTAATGATAATAAATTAACCAAGAAAGATTTGATAATTTCAAACGCATCATGCACAACGAATTGTTTAGCCCCAGTATTAAATGTATTGGATAAAAAATTCGGCATTATAAACGGATGGATGACAACTGTTCATGCCTATACTGGCGACCAAATGTTATTGGATAAAAACCACAAAGATTTTCGTCGTGCACGTGCTGCAAATCTATCCATGATTCCAACCAGCACAGGTGCCGCAAAAGCAATCGGTTTGGTATTACCAAAATTGGATGGCAAAATGGATGGTATTGCAATTCGTGTTCCAACCCCAGATGTTTCTGTTGTGGAATTAACATTAAATGTTAACAAACGTGCAACAATCGAAAATGTGAACAAATCAATATTGGCATCAACATCTGAAATTTTGGGATACAATGACAAACCATTGGTATCCATAGATTTCACAAACGACAAACACAGTTCGATTTTTGATGCAACGCAAACACGCGTTATTGACGAACATTTGATACACGTGACCGCATGGTATGATAACGAATGGGGATTTTCAAATCGTATGTGCGATACCGCCGTTGCAATTGGAAAAACATTGTAAAAAAACAAAAACACCGCAAACGCGGTGTTTTTTGTTTAACCGAAAGCAAAATATTATTAGAACAATTTAAATTTATAATTTGTTCCAGCGCGGATAGAGAATTGAGTAGAATCTCCGCTTGCGATACCTGCACCGGCATTAACAGACCATCTGTCTGACAATCCCATTGCTGCACCAAATGCCATCGCAGATTGTCCGTTGTAATAACCATAACCACCACCAACAGAAACTTCACCACGATCAACATTACCCACAGAAACTGCGGACAATGCAGTAGCGGCTGCTACACCACCAGACATATTCTTTTCCAAAGAGTTAACTTTTGCATCTGTGTAAGAATTTGCACTGCGCAATGTCAAAGCGTCAGCCGCAGCAAATTCATTACGCAAACCATTTGCAATACCATCTGTATAATCTTTTGCGCCATTGACCAAATTATCAACTTCGCCAATAGTATAAGCATCTGTGATACCATAACCAGCCAAAGTTGTCGCTTTATCGGCTTTGCCGTCCAAAGCACTATTAACATCTGCTGTGTTTGCTTTCAAAGACAAAGCTGTGTCAACAGCTTCTGCATCTGCTTTACCAGCCACAGCACCGTCAGTATATTGTTTTGCAGAACCTAATGTGACTTGATCAGCATCTTTGATAACTTTACTCAAAGAAGCATTATAATCATTAGCATTAGCAACAGCAGTATTATAATTTGCTGTAGCTGTTGTATAAGCACCTTGTGCTTCTGATAAAGATGTTTGTGCAGCAGTCAAAGCACCTGATTTTGCTGTATAATCTGCACTATCTGCTACAAATACACTGTTCATACCTGCAACAACAGCTTCATCAGCATCTGCTTTACCTGAAATTGTATTAAATTCAACAACAGAAGCATCATAATAACCTTTTGCTGTTTCATATGCATTGTGATCAGTTGTGTATGCAGCAAAGGCATTTTGTATACTTGTTTGAGCAGCAGAATCTAAACCAGCAATTTTTGTGCTGTCAATACCAGAACCATCTGCCAACATATAATCAGCCAATGTTTTACCTGCCAATGTAGCATCCAATCCTACATAGTCAGAAAATACTGGTTCATGTTCAATAGTTTGTGGTGTTGTTCTTTGTGTAAATTCTGCACTAACGCCATATGTATAAGAACCTTTGGATATTGCTGTTGTATCAGCCAAATTTGTTTCAGATACTGTACCGTTGTTATCTGTTACATTGTATTTATACAAAGATTTATTAATGTGTTCATCGTCACCATGATATGTTGTATCAGCGACAGCACTGTAATAGTAATAATCAGCAGCGTCTATTGCTTGATCGGCCTGGGCTGTTCCTGTTGCTGTATCCAAGGTCAAATCTGCCCAGTTGCCTTTACGGTTTTGATAAGTAAAAGCTTCTAAATTTGTATCGATTACATCTGTTCCGCTTCCATTTGTCAAGTAAGCGTCAGCTGTACCATCTCCATTAGAATCATAGCTATAAGAACTATATTGTGGTTCAGCAGATGTTTCTGGCATTACTGCTGCATCCATTTTTGCATTAGCCACAACTTCTTCAATTGTAACTGCACTAGCAGCACCAGTAGTTGCTACAATTGCAGCCAAAGAAGTCAAAATCAAATGTTTTTTCATTTTGTTTTCCCTTTTTTTAGTTATTTTTAATATTAAAAACTGTAATCTTTGGGATTACGTAATCAGATGGTACAAAAACCAAGGTTTTTTAACCGCCCTCCCAAACACACAGTTACAAAACGTTAAAATCATTGCTTTTTAGCCAAAAATTATATTTTTTATTCTTTACAAAAAATGGTTGACTTTTAACCTTGGTTTAAATTGAACCACTTGAAATATGAAAAAAACAAATTATATCATTGACATAATCGACAGGCATTGTGCCTGTTTTTTTATTGTAAAAAAAAGAAAAAGGAGATTTTATGATTTATGGATATTGTCGTGTTTCTACTGCACATCAACACGAAGAAAATCAACACTTTGTCATCGAAAATTTCGCAAAACAAAATAATTTACAAATTGATGCTTGGGTCGAAGAAAAAATTTCCAGCAGTAAAAAATTACAAGACCGAAAACTTGGTCTTTTGTTAAACAAACTGAAATCTGGTGATATTTTAATAACAACTGAAATTTCCAGATTGGGACGCAGTTTATTGGAAGTCATGGGAATTTTGCAAACGTGCCTTGAAAAAGACTGTCAAGTTTGGACATTGAAAGAAAACTTTCGACTGGGGTCTGATATACAATCAAAAGTATTGGCTTTTGCCTTTGGTTTGTCTGCAGAATTATCAAAATCTTTATTACAAGAACGTGTTCGGGAAAGTTTAGCACGATTAAAAGCATCTGGAAAAAAACTGGGGCGCCCAATCGGTGCAAAATCAAAAACTTTAAAATTAAGCAAAAATAAAAAACGCATAAACCGCCTTGTTGACAAAGGTATCAGCAAAAATGAAATCGCACGCATTATGCATGTTAACAAAAGTACTTTATATAAATATTTACGGAATAATTAAGACAATTTAAGCAATTTTGTGTTTGATTTCACGAATTCGGGCCAATATTTCACGCAAATCTTCATCACTTACGGTTGGTGTTTGATTTTTATTTTGTATTTCATCAACCAATACTATGCACAAAGTGGCCAACAACGCATTTTCCTGTAATGGACCAATTTTATCCAAAATTTGACGCGCACGCGCATCGACAATACGCCCCAATTCAATCAGACGCCCTTCCTGGCCATCTTCACAGCCCATCGGGTAATTGCGGTTAACAATAGGTATCGATACTATGCTCATTTTTTCAATTTTTCCAATATAGATACAGATTTATCAATCAATTGTTTTGCATTTTCGTTTTTTTCGCGCAATGTTTTGACCTGTTTGGTCAAAATGGCTACTTCCAGGTCTGTTTGCTTGCTGGCATCGTTGGCATCAGCACGCAAATTCATGGCCATTGATTCCAATGAATCCAATTCTTGAAAAATTTGATCTTTTATATTTGCCATATTTGCATATTAAGACATTTTTTATATGCGTTCAACCCTAAAATGTGATATAATGTACCTTATCAAATGGGGGAATTGTTTTATGAAAACCAAAATTATCTATATTTCTGGCAACGAAATTTTTGATATGAATGATATTCGTGCCGCTTTTGAAGAAGTTCGCTTGGCTTTAAATCTGGATAAATCAACCGTATTGTTTGGTGTTCCTGTGGACGAAGACGATGCCGGATTAACCACAGAATCTAAACCAGAAGACATCGAAACTGTTACAGAAACAGTATCCGAAGAAATAATTCAAAACCCTGATGAAGAAATTATAGAAGAAATCCCACAAGAAATAACAGCAGCAATTCCGGAAGAAATTATCGAAGAACCAGTTGTTGTTGAACAACCAAAAAAACGTGGGCGTCCACGCAAAGAACCTGTGGTTGAAGAAATTGTTGAACCTGTCGCCGAACAGATTGAGCCAGAAACAATAACAGAATCTGCGGAAGAAAAAATTGTTCCAATTTTGTCTGTTCTTTCCACAAAAGAAGAAGAACCAGAAGAAACAGTATCCGAAGAAGTTGAAATAATTCCTGAAATTTCTGATGAAAAATCTGAAACAATCCCTGAAGAAATTGTTGAAACACCTGTTAACGATGATGCCGAAATTGAAGAAGATGACGAAGCCGATTTGGAAAAATTGTTATCTGCAATGACACCTTTACAGGAAGATGTTATCGAAGATACTGTCACATCAGAACCAATCGAAGAACCAATTGAAGAACCAGAAGATATTTCTGTGGATGCAACATTGGAACAATTGGCAACAGAATTTGCAGAAACCCAAGATAAAATTGCAACAGAAAGTAAATCTTCGTCACGCAGTAAAATCGGCAAATTGCGCAACATTTTGCCATTTAAACAATCTAAACACAAAGACCAAGGCTTTGGCGATTTATTTGGATGGGCCGGCACCGCTGCAAATGATGAAGATTTTTCCGTACCAGGATTCTTCACAAATGTAGCATCTAAGAAATAAAATGGATAAATTAACCGTATATAATTTGCTGACGAATTCTGGATTTGAAAAAGTCCATATAGATTCTGATTTTATCTATTTCCAAGATCCATCGTGTATTTTTCCCGCATTTGATACCTTTCTGGAATATGCATGGATTGTTATTTTGGTTTTAACCGCTGTTATCATTTTTGGTTGGGGTGTTTTATACATCAAAAACGGAATTAAAATAAACACTGTTTTTAACAATGCGAAAACTTTGTTGTTAATATTGTGCATACTGGGCGCAGTAAAACCAATCGTTACGATTGTATATGGCAAAGATTTATTTGCACAACAATGTGAAATAAAACAGGTATCACGTGCATCTGTTGATGAATTATTGGAAATTCGAAATAAAAGGCTTGGCAAATCTGATGAAAATTTGCTTTATGAAAATTTTAATATGATTGATTCAGGACCAGTTTATAACGAAGATTCTGATAATGTATTACACCACGAAGAAATAGAATCTATCAATCAACAATCGACTTCTTCTGGTTTTCATGTTTCCGATGTTGTTCGCATAGAATACGAAAATAAAACAACTGTGTATATCACCCAAAACGGAACAAAGATTAAAAGAATTGGTGGGACGGTTGCATGGCGAAACAATAACCCCGGCAATATAAGAAAATCTAAATTCGCATACGCAAATGGCGCGGTTGGTGAAACAGATAAATGGGCCGTATTCCCAGACGAAGAAACAGGATTACGCGCAATAACAAAATTATTACGCACAAACAGTTATAACCAATTATCCGTCAAAGAAGCAATTCATAAATGGGCACCATTCAGTGATGGAAATAACCCTGAAAATTATTCCCGTCGTGTATCTGATATGACAGGGTTATCTGCAGATGCAAAAATAAATAGTTTAAGCGACAATGATTTGTTCAAAATTGCACGCGCAATTCAAACTGTCGAAGGATGGGGTGTTGGAACCGAACAAAAAATATAAGGCATAAAATATGAATAAACGTAGAAATTTTATATTAATAATCGCAATTGCTGTTTTATGTGTTTTGGCTTTTATACTTTATAATCAAACAAAAAATAAAACAGATTCTGCACCTGAATCAAATATACCTGTATTCAGTGATGAATTCGTACATCAAAAAAACACGTTTTCTGATGGGTTAAAAGACCCGGATTCTGTGACAACTTATCCATTGGATGAATATGGTATGGGCGTGTCTGAAAAAAGCATTTTTTATATTGATATAAATCGCGATAAAATAAACGACAGAATAACAAAAACTTTTGTTGAAACAGGAAATGCTCATTCATATTATCAATATAAAATCGAATTAAATATTGATGGTAAATTTGTTGATATAACCCCAAATAATTTCAGAACAACCAACGGCGATGTATGTGATTTACAACAAATACAATTTGTATTCAAACCAAGCTTCAAAGTGATATTGATATATCGCGAATTGGCTGAAACATGGGATACACCAACGGTGGCACGCAAACAAGTATTCAAAATTTCTGGGAACAAATTAAAATCTGACGGTACACAATCATTACGCAGTGTTTGTGATATCAAAGAATTATTTTAATAAATGCATATTACGTGCAGAATAAATTACATCACCAGAAACTAATAAATGGTCATACAACCCTATTCCCAGTTTTTCCAGTGCACTTTCTAATTCTTGTGTTATGGCAATATCTTGTGATGAAAAAGAAGTATAAGCACTTGGATGATTATGCAACATAACTATGCTGCCTGCATTTAAATCTAATGCTTTTTTAACAATTTCACGAATATATACAGCCGCCCAATCAATTGTTCCACTGCTGTGTAATTCGTCTTTGATTAATTTATAATGCGCATCCAGATAAAGCACATGAAATTCTTCGATTGGTTTGCCAGATAATAAAATTTTACAATAATTTTCTAATTTTTCATAATTGTGAAATATTGGTGCGGTATCCAATACAACTTTGTATTCCAATTCCATCAATTTATGAATAACTTTGAAGAAAGTAGCCGTGTTTTCTTTGATGCCTTCATTTTCCATCAAAGATTCCATCGGTGCAGATAACAAATGATGTATTGTTCCGTACTTTTTATAAAGTTGTCTGGATAATGTGCGAACGTCCCTGCGTGGAATTGCATAGGTTAATAATAATTCCAAAAGTTCATATTCTGTTAATTGTCCATCAAGGAACTTTTTGCGCAAGCGCGCACGATGACCAGATTGTAAAGATTGCAAATCTTCTGCTTTAATCATTAGTCATTTTTTCTGTGAATATAATCACACCGTCTTCTGTTATACCCAATGTGTGTTCCCATTGTGCAGATAAACCACCGTCTTCTGTACGTACAGTCCAACCATCTTTTTCATCTGTTGTGCATCTGTATGTACCGGTATTTATCATTGGTTCAATGGTAAAAACAAAACCTGGTTGCATTATTAATTTATCATATGCCTTGTCATAAAAATGCAAAATATTTGGATTATCGTGCATTACTTTACCAATACCGTGTCCACAATAATCACGTACAATGGAAAACCCATGTGGTTTTACAACAGCTTCAATCGTTTTACCAATTTCAGAAAGCGGAACACCCGGTGCACAAATTGAGATTGCCGCATTCAAAGCATCCTGACAAGTTTGCACCAATTCGCGCGCTTTGTTTGATACATTACCAATCATAAACATACGCGATGCATCGCCATGGAAACCATGATATTCTGCGGTTAAATCAATATTAATAATATCACCATCTTTCAATATAACATTATCATTCGGGATACCATGACAAACAACATCGTTTATCGAAGTGCAAATGCTTTTTGGATACCCCATATATCCCAAATCAGAAGAACGCGCACCATTTTCTTTCAAGAACTGTGCAACCAATCTGTCTATTTCCCCAGTAGAAATTCCGGCAACAATATGCGGTGTAATAAAATCAAAACAACGCGCAACCAAATCACCAGACACGCGTAATCTTTTAAAATCTTTTGGTGCATATACAGACGATAACATTTTTACTTCCTTCTTTTTAAAGCCAACTTGGCGGCACGCACAGACAATTTTAACGAAAAATCACGTATTAATATTTCTGGTTGCATACCACTGGTTCTGCACATTTTTTCTAAATCATTTAATTTTGCCAACACATTTACAATTTCTGTTTCTGGCCATATCTTCATGGCCATATTAAATTTATCGGCAACTTTCCAAAACAGTTTTGGCAATTGACCATCCACCACAGCAGTTAAAAGTCGTGAAAAATGATTATACAACATACGCACCAACATATTTGCATCTGCGCCACCATAAAGCAATCTGTCCAGCGCAACCATTGTTTGATTGATATGCCCCGCGGTCAATGAATACATATAATCATCGGCACTGGTTGCGGAAGTATCAGGCAAACATTTTTCAACATCTTCCAAATCAACAACATGTTTATCAGAAACATATATTGCAATTTTTTGTAGAAAACTGCGTGTGATACCACGATCACCACCCATATGCGATAACATATAAGACATTGCATCTGGTGTTACCTGACGAATACCAGATGCGGCTGAAAGTTCTTTGTGAATCAATGCTTCCAGTGTTTTTGTATCATCAGAATAACATGCGATTGCCGCAATATTTGAACCTTCTTCGAATAATTTACGCAATGATGCAGGACGCAAATCACCAGCCGTCACAATAACAGTCGCGCAAAGCGATGACGATGTTACCAAATCAGATATTATTTTGCTGTCGCTGTCGCCCGCACCAGAAATTATAACAGCCTTGCGACCACCAAACATAGATGGGCTGCAACTTTCTGCGAACACGGCATCTTGTTTATCGCGCAACTCATTTGCATCCAAAACCAGCAGATTATCTTTTTCTATTTCCAGTTTTTCGATTGCTTTATCGCACAATTCATCAACCAGACCCGCATCCGGTCCATATATCAACACTGCATTGATATTTGTAATTCCAGAATTAAAATCTGATTCTTTCCATTTCATTATTGATTTTCTTGTTTTTGAATTTCAGTTATAACACGCATACTGATTTTTTCTGACAATTGATGAATGGTATTCATAACCGCATTATTATATGAAGCATTCGATGCAACCAAATAACGCACAAAAGTATAACTTTCTGATGCAGATTCAGATGATGATGCAATTTCTTTATCGCCCTGCTTCAATACATATGATGCGGTTAACTTTACTTCCTGCCATACCGCATCACCGGCACGTTCAAAAGCCTTGTATTGTGTCACAGGTTCACTTAATTTAACAGTCAGTGTATATTTTGCATTTTGTTCATGCATACCACCAAATTGTGAATTCAAAGAATTACGCAATTCGATACCATTAATACCACTGATTGGGGCAACATAAACATCTGTATTATCACCAGAAAACACAGGTTTAAAACTGCACGCAGCAACCATTAAAAGTAAAATCAATTTTTTCATGTCTTTTTCCTGTTGAACTTTACATTAATATTAGCTACAGTTTTAATAAATCGCAAGGGGGAATCTTGAATATTTTTTTAATTCTTTTATCCGTGATAATCATGGCGGGGTACTATGTCATATCGTCCCCATCCCAGCGAATAATCCAACACGAAACGGAATACGCCATAAAAAAGGCCGATTTGCGTTCGATTGCAGAATGTGTGGTTGCCACACAAAACGCTTCTATGTACGGGGAAGAATTCACTGACCCTTGTGTCGAAAGGTATGAAATAATCAGTCAATATATATGTATGAACGACAGCTATAACATCGTTTCTTGCGATTCGGAAACCACAAAGGCGCCAGATTTCAATTTTATTATCACAACCAGTTTCGCATTACCAGAAACAGAATATAACAGTATGATGGAAATATTGGAACAATATTATCCAGATGCCGGAACATTTGGTGTGTTTGTAAACCCAGATTTGATGGCTGCTGGTTCTGTATCGCGTCGTACAATACCACAAAAAATAATAGATGCGGCAAAATTGAAAGATGGACAATTGATGTATTTAATGCAATATACCATCCCTGAAAAAACGATTGATTATCCATTGGTTGATGGTTCGAATATAATTTGCCCTGTTGGCACAATGAAAACTTTCAGATTCGGCCGTTGGCAATGTGTTGAATACAATTATAAAATATCTTGCACTGGCGACACAATTTGGGATCCAGATTTGATGGAATGTGTCGAAGACGAAAGTCGTAAACCATTGTGTTCAAACAACCAAACCGCTGTTATGATTGATGATATATGGGAATGTGTTGATCCATTTTCAGATCAAACATGCCCAAAAAATATGATTGCGCGCCTTAACTATTCCACACTTACATGGGAATGTGTCGAAGATCCAAACGCAACAAAAAATGTAAAAAAATGCGACAATATCGCATTACAACAAAAACCGCGTGGTGGCGTTGGTGCAACATTACGTGTTCGTTCAATATCTTGCACAGATTGTGAAACCGCTGTCGTTGATAATGAAACATGCGAAACATACTGTATTCCGGATATAAGCAAATTAAACGATCCAAAATGTTATAATGGCGATATATCTGAATGCAGTGGTATTAATCGCGGAATATATTTTGGATTTTCTGCAAAATCACGTATTGACGGTATCGCCGGATTGGAAAACGAAACAATATATCTGGATCGCGATCACAGTCAAAACAGAATGTTTAATTGCATGGATTGTGGTGATGGCGAAATCGACAAACAAAAATCAATATCACCATACACCGCAATTTGTAAATAATTTGTATTTTTTTATCTGGAGATTTGTCAGGACAACCATTTCGCAATACTGGAATTTAACTCTATCAATAATTATCTTTGACCATATCATAGAATTTTCTGTACATATCAAATGTAAGGAATCTTTTTATCTTTGGATCCCACGGCTTTATGTGTTCCGCATAATGCAGCATCACAGGATAACGCAATTCACGGTACAACGTAGCATCCATAGTTTTAAGGAAACTGTACCCTGCGGCTACAATCACATTAAATTTTCGCGACAATGGTATTATGCGACCCTTGCATACATTGTTTAACATATCTTGATCTGGGAATCCACTGTCATTATTTTCAGCCCAATGTACCATTTCTGAGTACTTGTTTTCCTTGCGCATTTGTTTAATATTCATCACAAGAAATCCACTGTTGATATATGTAGCACTGTCAAAACAGCCGGCTAATAGATTTGTCCCCATTTTTAATTCATTTGCTTCACGTAAATCACGAACAAAAAACGTATCAACATCTGCATAAATAATGCGATCTACGGTATCTGGTAATAATTTTGGCAACATGCAACGCCACCATATTGCCCGTGGCCACCAACTACATTTTGCACGATCATAATCATTATTTGGTTTCAAAAATATTATATTACCATTTGAATAACGTGATGAAACATAATTTAATATTTTTGTTTGCGATTTTTTTGTTATATCAGATACACAATAAATATCATATTTGCATCCAGGTGAATTTTCCAACAATGAAGAAATTGCGATCAATGCAAATTTAATATATCCCTCATTAAAACAAAAAGCGACATTTATTACCTTGTTATACTTTGCTTTATCAGGTTTTACATTAAATCTTGGAAATGTGGCCCATGACACAAAGTTCCTTTTTGCAACTTTTGACGGTATAAAAAATTCCAATCCATGCAACAATACTCGTTTTACATGCTTAAAGTATATAACCGATGGTTTTTGCATAAATTCTGCCTTTTGTTCAGTTATCGATAATTATATTATAAACACTTTTTAAAAGCAATATTTCATTACAACAAATATACACGCTTTATTATTTTGTTTCCAATAACATTTTACAGTTTTCAATCAACTGTTGTTTTGTTTTTTTCAAAAATGCCGCCGAATAATTTTCCCTGTTTTGCAACAAACGAAAGGATATAGGGTGACTGAACAAACATTGTGCCCTGATATATGCATTTTGTTTATCCAGACCGGTTGCTTCGGCTATTAAATTCGTAAAATTCCTTTTTAACGGTTCCATTATTTCGTTATATACCCGATCGCCACTGGCGGTTGTGTTTAACAATTCACGAAATAAAATCATAACCATTGAATTAGATATTTTGTTTGAAAATAAATAGTCAAAAAATTCACCGATAATAAAAGTTATTTTATCTATGGCCGGGATATTTTGTTTTTTATATTCATCTATCTTTGAAACCAGGTTTTCTTTGACATTATTGACAATATTATCAATAACCGCATCATACAGTTTCTGTTTTGACCCAAAATAGTAATTTATAGAACACAAATTAACCATGGATATAGTAACCAAATCACGCGTGGAAACACCATTAAAACCGCGTTCTGCAAACAATTGTGTTGCACTGGCTAATAATTTTTCTTTTGTCGGTGTCATGAAAAAAATCCTTTATCGACCTTTGTCAGTTTATCATTACATGTATAACAAGTCAATATTTTGACAATACCTGTTACATCTTAATTATACAATTAACAACTGTTTTGCCGTTGCTTTGAATAGAAAACGTGTTTTCCGAACAACGATAAATTTCCAGATTATCCCCTTCGAATGTTTGATTTACATATTGAATTTCAATTGCATTAACAGGCATTTTTATTCGTTCTTTGATACTGTATTGATTACTTATATATCTTACATAGGCAATATTATTTGTATGATGATTAAAATCTATATCTGAACTGTGCACAACAATATTATCAATCATTTCTGATGGTATACATTTAAAATTATCAAAAACTATATCTGTTTCTGGAATTTCAGCCACAACATTTTCATTAACGCCGACACTGTTTGCACGACGAATTCTGTTTGTTTCTTTATCCAGTGCACATAATTCCGTGCGTGATGCAACTGCTATATTATTTCCTGTTTTTATAATCGTATCTATTGTTAATTTCACCCCACCAATCGATGATATATAACATTCAATTGTATATTCATCCATCCAATGTATTTTGTTGCGTAATTCAATATGATTACGTACATATACCCACATTCCACCGTATTCGCGCAAGCATGTTTCACCGTCCAGTTTTAACATACCCATCATTTCGGTATTCGCATCTTCGACCAACTGAAATGCACCCAGTATCGATAAATCCGCATTTGCATCACACAAACTGTATTGTAATTTATCCTTTTTTATCAATTTCATAACAACAACTTTATTTTAATCAAACCGGCACATAATATCACCAACGATTAATTAAGTCAATCGTTTGATTTAATAAAAAAATCCTATTTACAAATCAGACTTATGCACCAGACGTTTTTTACCCGACATATTCCCTTCGTGTATCGTCATTGCTTTTGCCAATTTTAATAAATTATCTTTGGAAAGTTTATTCATTGGTGTTGAACGAGGAAAACCAGTCTGTCGTTCTACGGATTTCAAATAATTTTCAACATTGTTTTTAAACCCTTTTCCTATTGAAATAAAAACGACAACCGTCTGATAAAATATAAATAGAATCTTGATTTGATAAGTAAAATTTTTCTGTTAAATCGTTATTGGTTTTTACGAAAAGTTCTTGAGCGTTCTCTTCTAAATCATATTCGCCAACAGTAAAATTGCGAACATCTATTTTAATATGCGCATTTTTATAAAAATGCAGAGCGGCACTTTTGCAATCTGTAGTTATATATCCGGCATATTCAAACCTATCAAAAGACCAGTTTCCACATAAATCACAGGATTGGCTGTTAACAGAGCCGCAGCCAACCAAAAACACTAAAAGCAACAAAATCTTGTTCATGCATCACAGCATAAATATTATTGGTGTAAAAATCAATATATATCTCATATACCGCGGTTATACATATCCCATTCGTTTTGTCGGCGGTTTATTAAACCATTTGATATTTCTCCTTGGCTGCGATTCCATGCTTTCCATGCTGATTCTAAATTTGGATATACAGAACTATGAAAATTCGGATTGTTTACATATTTAACAACGGTTGAATCTGCGAAGTTTTTTGCACCGATATTATAAGCCAAAGAAGTAAGTGCATCAAATTGATTCTGTGTTAATGGTACAGTTATATTATCTCGTACAGCCCGTTCCGCTATTGCAATGTCGGCACGTAACAATTCTGTAGCTTTAGCTTCAGAAATTCCGTTCCTAAAATTTTCACCTTGTTTTATCAAATGACCATAACCGATAGTTGCACCTTTTGGTAATGGTTCATTTGTATTAACTGGTTTGCCGGTTTGGTCATCGAAAATAATATGTTTATCACCGATTTTTACACAACCTTCCATTTGTTTTAATAAATTTATACCATTATTACTTATTTGCATGAATTTCTCCTATAAAAAAATCCCGCAAATGCGGGATAAAAAAGACGGCAAAATGCCGTCTGAATATATGAATTATTATATCATAAAATCACTAAAAAATCAATATTTCCCCACATACATTGATTAATAATTGTTGCCGGGCTATTTATATGTTATAATTACTTTATTGATACAGGTTAAAAATGTCTTTTATTATTTTTGATACAGAATACACATCATGGCGCGGATGTCAGGAAAACGGATGGCATGGCAAACAAAAACGCGAAATAGTACAAATATCTGCCATTCGCGTATCAAATGATTTGCGCGTATTGGATACTTTTAATGTTTTGTGTAAACCGCAAATTAATCCTGTTTTATCAGATTATTTCACAAACCTTACCGGGATAACAAATTCGCAAATTCAACGCAAAGGTATATCTTTTCAAAAGGCTTATAAAAAGTTTATAAAATTTGTTGGCAAATCGCATTGTGTTTCACACGGATATGGCGGCAAATGGGACGACAAATGCGATGGCGAAATAATAAATGAAAATTTGATTTTATATAAAATGCCAACAAATCAAAATATAAAATATCATAACATTGCGGCATGGTTAATACCAGAATACAAAAAAATCAAAATGAAAGAACACCCAAAAAATTCTGGTCGAATTGCGAAATATTTGAACATGGACAACAAAATAAAAAACATGGGCATAAATGAACACAATGCCCTGTATGATTCATTTGCTATTTTGATGGGAATTAAATATTTCCGCAAAGATTTAAATTCTCTGCTGAAAAAAATGTCAAAAAGTATTTAGCAACGGAATAATATTTATAACCGGAACTTCATATGGATGTATTTCTTTGATTGCAGACAAAGTTTTTTCCAGATTGTCAGACAATATTGTAAC
This sequence comes from uncultured Pseudomonadota bacterium, assembly GCA_902798205.1. Classification (GTDB taxonomy): domain Bacteria; phylum Pseudomonadota; class Alphaproteobacteria; order Rs-D84; family Rs-D84; genus Enterousia. The sequence goes on from CADBVV010000004.1 coordinate 111,013, forward strand.
CTCTACTTTTACTTCTGGGGCTTCACATATTTTATTCAATTCGCCATTAAAAGGTTTTGCATTATTTATTGGTCGCCACACACCGATAACATCACTGTATGACAAACAAGAATCATAATTGCCAATATGTCCCGCATCAACATTCTGCAAAGCAATTTGCAATTTGCGAAAATGAGATTTTGGTATAAATATTTCCAATTTATAAAAAGCCATCTTGCCCCTGTCCGTTTTTATTTATTATATCACAAAATATCTTATATGCACGATTTGTTGTCGTTAGGGAAAGAAATTAAGGTGTTTTTAAAAAAGTTTATTTTTTGTAATTTTATATTATAATAATCAATAAATGTAAAAAGGCACAAAATGAAAAAATTACTAATTTGGGATTTTGATGGGGTTATCGCAGACAGCGAAAAATTATGGGTGCGCGCATGGGACGAAATATTAAAATCTGAAAAACAAATTATTCTGACAGATAAAGAAAAGAATGATTTATTGGTTGGTGTTTCTGATAAAACCCGTCGTGAAAGATTAGAAAAATATATAGATGGATTAAATCTTGATAATGGATTTATGGAAAAAATAAGCGAAAAAGAAGTTTTCTTGGGGACTAATTTTATGACGGCAATACCAGACGTTGAAAAAGTTATGCAAAACGATAATTTCGAACACTGTATAGCGACTGGTGCGACAAAGGAACAACATGCTTGGAAAATGACACAATTTCAATGGATAAAAAAATATATATCCGAACAAGATTTTTTTACTGTTGATATGGTAAAACAAGGCAAACCTGCACCAGATTTATTTTTATTAGCGTCAAAAACAAAAGGTTATACACAAAAAAATTGTATAGTCGTTGGCGACAGTGTTAATGATTTCAAGGCCGCAACTGCTGCTGGTATGGATTGTATAGCATTTATTGGTGCAACTGGTAATAATACGAAAACGTATGAAACAGAATGTAAAAAATATGGTGTTTTTGGTGTGTGCAACAATATGAATGATTTGAATATATTGTTGGACAAATGGTGTAAAATAAGATAATAAACAGTTCGTAAATGTGTGAAATGGGCTATATTTTCAACACCTAACCTTCGAACCGCTGAAAGTATTGGAAAACAGCCCCACTCGCCTCCTCGATACGCAATAACAAAAATCTATAAAAACTCGTCATAACAGACCCCGTTTTTATGATTTTTCTAATTGTGTATTCTCGTATACGCCATGCGCTGCGCTCTGGCGCATCCTTCGTGGGACTTTTAGCAAAAATTAAAACCACCCGTTTGGGTGGTTTGAATTTTTGGCAGGACATACTGTGCAATTCACGAACTGAGTTTATGCGTGATTTGTTGTTATTCGGGAAAGAAATTAAGGTGTTTTTGAATACACATTACTTTGTTTCAGGGTGATATTGTAAATATGTATTTTCAAAAACACTCTCTACAACCGCTTGCCCTTGTTCATTTAGATGTATTCCATCTTCACAAATGTAATCACTTAATTTATGAATGTCTAATAAGGTTTCACGAACAGGCACCACAGGAATATTGTTATCTATGGCAATTTGTTTAAATGCAACTGCATATAATTCTTGATGTCTGTATATAAAATTCACATCCCCCAAGAATTGCAAAATATTTGCGGCACGTTGCTTATCACCCTTGGAAATCCATTTAAAATATTTATTTGCATCAATTGGTGGCAAAGACATTATAGCAATACGTTTCCCAAATTTGCGTAATTTATCAATGATAGTTTGCGTGTTTATTTTAAACTGTTCTAATGGGACATTTGGTTTAATATCTTTGTTGGTCGGATTTTCTGCAACAATATCCCAATTAAAATCGCAATCGTTTCCACCAAATTCAACCAAAAACAAATCGTTTTCTAATCCGTTATTAAATACACCATCTGCTATTTTTACAGCTTTATCTGTTGTACAACCAAATCTGGAATAATTTTTTACAGAAACAGGCACATTACGACTAAATACATCTACGGCATTGTTATCTGATATTTTATATTTTTTAGAATCTTCATCTAAAACAATTCCTTTTGACAAAGAATCACCAAACACATTGATATTATCTATGATTTTCATTAAATATCCCTTTTTTCAACAAACAAAATATTAAAATAAAAACCAGAAAAGTTCAAGCACAAAACAATATATGCACAAAAGGTTAGATTTCTAGCCTTTTCTTTTTAATAGTTCGTAAATCGTCATAACGGGGTTAGTTTTTAACCGCCAACTTACGAACTCGTGAAAGTATTAGAAAACAAAGAAAAAACCGACCCAAAAGGTCGGTTTTGATTCTTGGCAGCCCCACTCGGATTTGAACCGGGATTCTCGCCTTGAAAGGGCGGTGTCCTAACCATTAGACGATGGGGCCAAAACTTTATTGCCGACAAATTTTATATAAAAAAATTCCTTATGTCAAGTGTTTTTGCCGAATATTGACTTTATCTATTTGTTTGATAATATAAAAAATTGAAAAGGATTTGTTATGCGCAGATACACAACAACCATTAAACAAAGTGGCCGAGTTATCAAAGTCAGCGGTTCAAAGAGAAAACGCAAAGTCAAAGTCGATACAGATAATAACTAGTTTCATAAAATTAAAAATATTTCTGCACGTCAACAATTATTGGCGGAATTGGCTGCCGCCG
>CADBVV010000005.1 GCA_902798205.1 uncultured Pseudomonadota bacterium
TTAAAATATCTTTGAAATTTGCTATGTCAGAACTGATATTTTTTAATTCAATCGCGTTCTGGGACAACATGCCCAATCTTTCAGCCAATCTTTCGCGTAATCTGGCATTGTCTTCGCGCAGTGTTGATAAATCGACAGTGTTTTTACGAAAAATCAGCACCAATAACAATACTGTGATAATAATCAAAAGGCCAAAAATATAAGTTGTCATTTGAATTTCCTTTGCTACAATCAATCATACAGATTATAAAAAGGTTTTGTAAATGTTGCAAATGAAACTTTGTGGTGATTTGGTTTTGCGTGAAAAATGCACACCGGTATCCGATATCACGCCAGAATTGTTAAATACCATGGACGAAATGGTGAAAATGATGGCGGATCAGAACGGGGTTGGGCTTGCCGCGCCCCAGGTTGGTATTACACAAAGATTCTTGGTTATGATGGATCCAGACACTAACCAGGTATATCGTATGATAAACCCAATAATTTTATCAAAAAGCGATGAAACTGCCGTTATGGAAGAGGGCTGTTTGTCTGTTTTGGGTTCGGATGGTTTACCTGTTTATTCAAATGTTCGTCGTCCGGCATCTGTTGATGTTGAATGGATGGATGAAAATGGTAAAACATTACGTGCAAAAATGTCTGGGGTTCCGGCACGCATAGTGCAACATGAAACAGATCATTTGGACGGTATTTTGTTTATCGATTATTTATCTGGTGTAAAACGCGAAATGTTAATGCGCAAGGTTAATCGGGGGCATAAATAATGAAACTGATTTTGATGGGAACAAATGATTTTGTTGTCCCTGTGTTTGACGATTTGGCAAACAAACACGATATTATCGCGGTTTTTACGCGTGCACCAAAACCAATGGGACGTAAACATATTTTGACACCATCGCCTGTTCATAATTGGGCAATGCAACGTGGTTTAGATGTACACACCAGTATTAAAGAGTTTGATGCTATATCTGAAAAGCCAGATATGATAGTTGTATTTTCATATGGTGTTATTTTACGTGATAATGTTTTAAATACTGCGCCTTGTATAAATATTCACCCAAGTTCATTACCAAAATATCGCGGTCCATCACCAATAAGAACTGCAATATTAAATGGCGATCATGATATGGATGTATGTTTGATGGCTATGACACCTGAAATGGATGCTGGTGATATTTATATACGCAAAAACATTGTAATCGAAGAAAACGATACAAATGAAACTGTTGAATCAAAAGTTTCAAATGTTGCGATTGAAATATTAAATGATTATATGGCAAATCCAGATAATTATATTGCGCAACCGCAAACTGGTGAACCAACCTTTACACGTAAATTCGAAGGAAACGACGAAATCATAGATTGGAACAAATTACCAATTCAGATTCATAACCAAATTCGTGCGCTGGGGTGTGGTCGTACAAAAATTAATGGTATTGATGTAAAAATCTTGGAAACAAAAATAGAAAATAACGAGTTGAGAATTGTAAGGATTCAACCCGCTGGAAAAAATCCAATGGATTGGAAAAGTTTTTTAAATGGTCTGCATGGCGCAGATATCAAATATGGCGAATGAAAATGTTGAATTATATACAAAAAATAAAAGATTGGGATAATTATACCCCAAAATCAGAAAACAATCATTGCGTAAATTGCATATTCGTTGGTGATAATGATGAATTTTCAAACAGACGTTTGTGCGCAGAAACAATATCTGTAATCCCAGAACTTAGCAGTGGTTTTGGGTGTTGTGATAGATATAAATCATGTTTCAAATGGTATAATCAAATAAATCCAATTAAAAAATTGATATTGCAAAAAAGTGGTTTTGTGTTTAAAAACAGATAAAACAAAATGGCACGCTATAAAATAAATATTGAATACGATGGAACAAATTTAATTGGTTGGCAAGAAAACCAACAGGGCCCATCTGTACAATCTTTATTACAAGATGCAATCTTTAAATTTTGTGGTGAAAAAGTAATCGTGTATGGTGCGGGTCGCACTGATGCAGGTGTTCACGCGATAAATATGGTCGCGCATTTTGATTTAGACAAAGAACAAAATCCAGAAACCGTTATGCGTGCCATGAATTTTTATTTGGTTAATGAACCTGTGGCTGTTTTAAATTGTGAAAAAGTTAGTGATGATTTTCATGCCCGTTTTTCATGTGTTAAAAGACATTATAAATACGTTGTTTTAAATCGTAATGCACCGGTTGTTTTGCAAAAAAATCGTGTCTGGTGGGTGCCACAAAAATTAGATATAGAAAAAATGAAAATTGCGGCACAAAAATTAGTTGGTAAACATGATTTTACTTCATTTCGTTCAATTCAATGTCAATCTAAATCACCAATTAAAACATTGGATAATGTTAACATAGTTCAAAATGGTGACGAAATAATTTTTGAATTTTCTGCGCGTTCTTTTTTGCATCACCAGGTTCGTAATATGGTTGGCACTTTGGTTGAAATCGGTATTGGTAAAGATTTAGATATTGATAAAATTTTTGAAGCAAAAAATCGCAGTGCTGCCGGGGTTAATGCGCCATCGTCTGGTCTGTTTTTTGTTCGGGCAGATTATGCCACGGACGCTGATTAATTATTTCTATAATTTTTCCATTTGGATAAATCATTAAACCATTATCAAGTATTTTTCCGTAACAGTTTGAAGATTTTGTTTTAAATGTTGTGACTATGTAATTTATTGATTTATCTTTGCAGACATTTTCCATATTATTCAATATTGCTGTAAAATTCTGCATATATACCAGATTCCATTTCGGTGTTTTATAAACACAGAACCCATGATCGCATTTATATCTGGTATTTTTGATTGGTTGCTTTTCATTATTAAATTCATACCAAGAAGTAAATGCAAAGAAATGTTTTGATGCACGTGCTTTATTAAATTGTAATTTATTGTTGATATTAAATGCGACCAATTCGTGATCTGTTGTTGCATAGAATAATGGTTTTTCTTGTGTGACATAAATCAGCATACCAATTGATATACAACATACACATAAAATATAATTTATATTTTTTACATATATATTTTTAGAATCTGGTTTAATTGTCAAAATTAAAAATAAAAATCCAATAATTATAAATATTAAAACTGTGTTTGACATATTTGGTGTGGATAAATTTGCATATGGTAAATTTGATATGTGTGTTGCGATTGTTAATGCAAAATCATAAATGTTGTTTGTTATGTTTAAAATAAAATGATTTCCGAACAGTGCGAAAATTGTCCCCAGAAAAACCAAAGGCATAATCAACACAGAAAATATTGGCAACAGAATAACATTACCAATTAAACTGTAAACCGGTATATATCCAAAATGTGCAATTATAAAAGGCAGAGTAAATATTGTCGCAATAAATGCTGTTGTAAATAACAAACATAAATAATGCCAAATTCTTTTTATTTGTGTTCGTTTAACATATTGCGTGTCACCAAAGAACCAAAGCAGGCCAAATATTGCGGCAAAAGATAATTGAAATCCCACATTCATAACGGCGTATGGATTTATTAAAAAGATTATCAGAAAAGCAAGTGCCGCATTGCGAAGTGATAAAACGCCGCGTCCCAAAAGTGTTGCTGCAAATACAAGTGTCGCCATTAAAAATGCACGCAGTGTTGCGACACTTATTCCAGACACATACAAATAAAACAACAAACCAATCCATGCGCATATAATGGCGGGATATTTTGCAGGTATTCGTTTCGTTATATATGGTATTGAACGAAACAATAAATAAAACAAAGCAAACAACCAACCGCCGATAAGTGTCATGTGAAAACCACTGATTGACCAAACATGACCAACACCAACAGATTTCCAAATTGTATTTTGTTGTTCGGGAATAACTTTTTTGTATCCTAATACCAGTGCATCTGTTAACACAGAAACAGATTTGTTATGAATAATTGTGCGCAGGTTATTTGTTGGCGTTGTTTTTATAATTTCATAATCTTTGAAAAATCCTGTACCAGAAATATTCGAAAAATATGCCCAACGTGCAAAATCAAAACCATTTGGTGTATATTTGCTGGACGGATGAAATATTTTTACTTTGCCGTTTATTGTGTCGCCAATATCTGGAAAGCCGTCTTTGATTGAAACACGAATATTTAAATTTTTATTTGGTAAATCTTTATCAATTTGTTGTGCGTTTATGCTTAATAAAACGCGTGTTGAATCTGATGTGAAATCAACATCTTTGACAACGCCATTTACAGATACAAAATCAAAAGAATCATTAATTTGCGGGGTGTTAATTATGTGTGTAAAAGACATTGCGTAAAAGAAACCAAATAAAAACAAAGCAACACCGCGAATTAAAACATTTTTATATTTATAAAAAATCCCACAAACAAGAGCGGTTATAATAATTGGAAAATGAAAATTAGGTTCGCTTTCCAATGAAAAATATAACGCGGCACCAAATGCCACAATAAAAGGCGCCCAAAGAAATACATTTTTATATTGATATTGCAGGATTTCTTTCATGTTCGGATTATAGGATTTTATTTACTTGACGTGCAACCAATAATTTTTGTATTCTGATTAAGCATAAGGAGAAGCTTATGCCAAGATATATTTTTGTTACTGGCGGGGTTGTATCAAGTTTAGGAAAGGGCGTTTCAGCGGCATCGTTGGGCGCCCTTCTTCAATCCCGTGGATATTCTGTTCATGTTCGTAAATTTGACCCATATTTAAATATAGATCCGGGAACCATGTCGCCATTGCAACATGGCGAAGTTTATGTCACCAATGATGGTTTTGAAACAGATCTGGATTTGGGTTATTACGAAAGATTTTTGGGAATAAAATTATCGCGTAATGATTCTTGTTCTGGTGGCCGTATTTATTGGGAGGTTTTAAATGCAGAACGTCGTGGCGATTACCTGGGCGCGACGGTGCAAATGATTCCGCATGTTTCAAATAAAATAAAAGAGCATATTGCAATTCCAACAGATACAGATTTTGTAATTTGTGAAATTGGTGGAACGGTCGGCGATATTGAACAGAAAATATTCTTGGAATCTATACGTCAATTTGCAAACGATGTTGGCCGGCGAAATGTTTTGTTTGCACATCTGGCATTGGCGCCATATCTGGAACAAAGTGGTGAATTAAAAACCAAACCAACGCAAATGTCGGTACGCAGATTATTAGAAAACGGGATTCAGGCGGATATGTTATTCGTTCGTTCGCCACGTATGTTAACAAACGAAGAGCGTGCAAAAATAGGTATGTTCTGTAATTTGCCGGCGAAAAATGTTATAACCAGTATGAACGTAGATAATATTTATAAAATACCAATCGTTTATGATGAACAAGATGTCTTTGCAATAATGGCAGAACATTTTGGTTTGCCAAATGCAAATGGCGATATGTCAAAATTAAAAAAGATTGAACACCATTTGAATGCTGATTTACCAACATGCACAATTGGTGTTGTTGGTAAATATTTTGATGTTGCCGATGCATATAAATCATTGAACGAAGCATTGTTCCATGCATCTGTCCAAAACAATGTGCATTTAAAAATTAAAAAGATAGATGCCGAACATTTCACACCAGAAGATTGCGCAGACGTTGATGGTATTTTAATACCAGGCGGTTTTGGAACGCGTGGCGTTGATGGAAAAATAGCCGCCGCACAATATGCACGTGAAAACAATATTCCGTTTATGGGAATATGTTTGGGTATGCAGGTTGCGGTTATTGAATTTATGCGCAATGTTGTTGGTGATAAAAATGCCAATTCAACAGAATTTGCAAAAAATTGCACGCCTGTAATCGATATTATGGCAGATTGTGACAAAGAAAACATGGGCGGAACACTTCGTTTGGGTGCGTATCCATGTGAAATAAAATCTGGAACTTTGGCGGAAAAGATTTGGGGTATATCGCAAATATCTGAACGTCATCGCCACAGATACGAAGTGAATATAAAATATAAAGATGAATTGGAAAAGGCTGGTATGATAATATCTGGAATTTCACCAGATGGTAAATTGCCAGAAATAATTGAAATACCATCGCACCCGTTCTTTATTGCGGGACAATTTCATCCGGAATTTCAAAGCAGCCCATACACCGGTCATCCGATGTTTAATGCATTTATAGCGGCCGCAAAAAGAAAATAAAAAAGTCCCAAACGGGACTTTTTTTATTATTATGGGTAAATGTTTACATATCCCTGCCAGATGTAAATATTGTGGTTTTATGTGTTTGATTAATTTTTTTCAGATATTCATTATGACGTTGCAGGGTTTCTTTGTCTTTGTATAAAAGACCGTTTGTTTCATTATATATCCATCCTATTTTATTTGCTATTGTGCGCATGTCTTGTTCTGTTAAACCTGTATCTTTTTTGCCGTGCATAAAAAATCTAATTTCATCGTACAGTTTGTTTTTGTCATCGTATGTATATGAAAAATTATCAATGCCGATCGCTGTTTTTAAACTTGGAAAACCAAAAGGTTTTGTTCCTGTAAAAAATGGATCATTTGATAATAAATATTGTGGTGTGTAAACATTATATTTTATATCTTGATAAACAAAAGCAGATGCCATTTCACATAATTTCTTAGATATATCTGAAACCAACATATCTGGATTTGTATCAAACCCAATATATAAAGATTTACCATATTCTTTTACAGAATTACCAGATTCAAATTGGTTTTTATCGTTTAATATACCTTTGCTGATTAAATCGTCTGCGATTTTTTTGTTTGTATCATCAAGACTTTCATATCGGACAAGTACATAAGATTTTCTGGGTGCTGTTTTGTTTGACGAACTCCAACAAGTTAAAATGTTTTTATCATACAAAGTTTCACATAATGCTAAACATGGCAATTCAACAATTTTTGCTAAATCAGCCTTGCTTTCAATTTGAATATTGCCAGGTCTGAATATCATATCTACATCACGCAAATACACAGGTTGTTTATCTTTGTTTTCCATAATGTAATTCCCATGTTAGTTTTTTTAACAGTTATTATTTTCCGAAAATGAAATCTGGGTTTGATGATATTGCGATTATTGTGTCGATATCATCGTCTGGTGCGGAATGTTGTTTAATTGTTTTGCCGCACTTTTCACATTTGTGTGTGATTATGTATCCGTCTTTATCCGGTGCAACAGCGATTGGACGCATCATGCCACCGCAATCGGACATTCTGTCGCCCGGATTATTATCAACGTGACGTGACCATAAACATTTTGGGCAATGGTTTGTATATCCATTGCCCGAAACATTTGCACCACAATGGGCGCATATAAAATCTTCAACGCGTCGTGTGAATTTTTTCATTATATTCCCAATGCGTCACGATACATTTTTGTTAATTCATCTGCTTCGTCCAATTCATCAGGATCCAATTTGCGCAATCTTATCATTTGACGAATGTATTTTGGATCATAACCTGCAGATTTGGCTTCGCTGTAAACTTCTTTGATATCGGCAGCGATTGCAGCGGTATCTTCGTTTAATTTTTCAATTCTTTCGATAATACTGACTAATTGGGCGTTATCAATGGCACCGTGATTTGCGTTTTTCATAACCTTCCTCTTGTTTTTTTATGTTTTTTGGAATATTTATATGATATATTAAGAATCATAAAAATCAAATATTTTTATATAACAAGAGAGAGAACATATGACAAGATTTACTAAAATTACCGCATCTATTGGTCCAAATTGCGAAAGCCGCGATGTTTTAACAAAAATGATAAAGGCTGGCGTTAATGTTTGTCGCCTTAATTTCAGTCATGATACAGGCGATGTTCAGGGGGCAAAAATCGATTTAATACGTGATGTTGCACGTGGTTTGAATAAATCTGTGGCTGTATTGATTGATATTCAGGGGCCAAAACACAGAATTGGTAATTTTGAAACCGAAAATCATTATCCATTAAAAATAGGGCAAAAGTTTATTCTTGATTCCGATCCAACGCCTGGTAACGAAACACGCGTTCAATTACCAGATGCCGATGTTATGAAATCGTTAAATATCGGGGACAGGGTTTTATTAAATGACGGTAAAATAGAATTAAAAGTTGATGCTGTGTTTGATGATAAAATCGAAACAACTGTTGTTCGTGGTGATGAAATTTGGTCGCGCCGTGGATTTAATTTGCCAGATACAGATATAAACACTGAAATTTTAACACCAAAGGACAAGGCAGATTTGGAATACGCGATAACTAAAAAACCAGACTATGTTGCGTTATCTTTTGTGCAACGTGCCGAAGATATTGCCTTTGTTCGTGATTTTATTAATGCACGCACTTCGCATCCAATTAAAATTATCGCAAAAATCGAAAGACCAAATGCAGTTGAACGATTTGTTGATATTGCAACCGCTGCAGATGGAATTATGATTGCACGTGGTGATTTGGCGGTTGAATTGCCTTTTGAACAGGTTCCGGCGGTATCGCGTCAAATTATTCGCGAATGTCGTAAATTAAATCGTCCGGTTATTATGGCAACGCAAATGTTGTCGTCCATGGTGCACAGCGAATTCCCAACACGTGCGGAAATATCAGACGTTGCGAATGCGGCCTATTTGCGTGCAGATTCAACAATGACATCCGAAGAAACCACAATCGGTGATAACCCTGTTAATGTTATTGAAACAATGAACAAGATTTTGTCATTTTCAGATGGTGATGCAATTGCAAATCCTTTTGATTGGTCGCGCATTGATAATGTTCCTGAAAATGATTGGTCCAGATCTGTTTCTTCTATGGCTTATTTGAACAAGGCTGTTGCGATTGTTGTTTTTGCACGTGATACAGAAATTGCCACACAAATATCATGTCGTCGTCCGGATATTCCAATCGTTGCCGTGTGTGGTGATGAAACAGTTGCGAACCAATTGGCACTTTTGCGTGGTGTGTTCCCATTGTGTGATGAATATTTATATGCACAAAGGGATGCATTTAATGCCGCACGTCAATTTGGAATTGGAATTGGCAAATTGGTTATTGTGGATGATGATAAAATCAGTCTGCGAACACTTGATTAAAAAAACGGGTCGTTTGACCCGTTTTTTTAACGTTGTTTTTTATTTTGATTTATTTTTTTGTTAATATTATTAACAGATTGATATGTTTTATATGCGCTGGCACCTGCAATAGATGCTGTTGTTAAAATTAAAAGTGCCTTGAACCAATCTGGTGTAAGTGTTGAATCTGTAATTGCGCCAACTGTAGAAGCGGCTGATGAACCGAAAAGTGCGCCCCATAATGCTGGTTCCCATGCGATTAAATTTTTATTGTTTTTCATAATATATCCCTTTGTTTTGTTGGGGCATTATTTTATATATCATAAAGAAAGTCAAAATGTTTTTTTGTTCTTTTTTATGTTGACCAAAATACAGTATTTTTACTATCATTTCTTTGTTATGAAGAGAGTTTTATCATTTATTTTATCATTGTGTTTATTTACAGGTATTGCCAATGCGGCACAATACAAAGCGGTTTTGGTTGCAGATATTGATTCTGGTCGTGTGTTGTATAATGAAAACGCAAATGAATTGAATTATCCGGCGTCCCTTACAAAGATTATGACTTTGTATTTAACTTTTGATGCGTTGGAACACAAAAGATTACATTTGGATGATTATTTGATAGTTTCTAATTATGCCGCAAATGCACAACCTGTAAAATTGGGGCTGGCCGCGGGCAGCAAGATAAAAGTAGAAGATGCGATCAAAGCGGTTGCGGTGCATTCAGCAAATGATGTTGCACGTGTATTAGCTGAAAATTTACAGGGTGGCAAAGAAGGAAACTTTGCAAACCTTATGACACGTGTTGCAAACGAAATAGGGTTAAAAAATACAAATTTTGAAAATTCGTCTGGTCTGCCAAATGATGATCATATGTCAACAGCCCGCGATATTGCATTGCTTTCGATGGCTGTGTATAAACATTTCCCACAATATTGGAAATATTTTGGTATCAAATCGTGGACTTATGACGGAAAAACATATACAAACGGCAACAGATTATTGGCCAGTTATCCTGGGTGTGATGGTATGAAAACTGGTTTTACAAATAAATCAAAATATTCTTTGGTGGCAACAGCAAATCGCGATGGTCATCATTTGATTGCTGTTGTTTTGGGTGCCGAAAATAAAGATGTGCGTGCCGAAGTTGCAACAAAGATGTTAAATCTTGGTTTTTCTAAATATGGAAAAAATAATGTTGCATATGTTGCGCCACAACAACAATATGCATCTGCACCTACTGTTGTGAATCCTGTTGTAAAATATGCCACAGATAAAAAGCCAGAACAGACATATAAACCAGTTGTTTCTGCAGGTGGTACGGGGGTGCAATTTGGTGCGTTTTCTTCATATCAGTCTGCACAAAATCAGGCAAAGAAAGTGAAATCTGCAACTGGGTTGAACGCGGAAATTCAACAAAATGAAAGTGGTCTTTATCGTGTGCGTGTAAATGGCTTGTCGGAAAGTGCCGCACAAAATGCTAAAAACGCAGCGGTTGCAAATGGTATAGATTGTTATATATTTCATTAAAGACGTGTAAAGATGAATATAAAAATAGAAAAACTTATAAAACAATTTGCAAAACTGCCGCGTGTTGGAACACGGGCCGCGACACGTATTGTTATTGGGTTATTACAGGATAAAACTGGTCGTGCAGAATCTTTGGCAAATGCATTGTTGGATGCATCAAAATCAATTCGTCCGTGTTCTGTATGTGGTGTGTTAACTGATGGTGATATTTGCGAATATTGTGCAGATACTGCACGTAAAAACGGACAACTGTGTATCGTTCGTGATTTATCAGATGTGTTGGTGATTGAAAAATCTGGCGCATTTCATGGCCGTTATCATGTTTTGGGTGGCAATTTATCTGGGGTAAACGGTGTTACACCAGATGATTTAAATATTGCAAATATTTCATCACGTATCAAAGATGAAAATATCGAAGAAATAATATTTGCATTACCTAATACGGTCGAAGGTAAAACCACACAACAATATATAATTTCAACAATTGCGAATTCAAATGTGTCTTTTTCTGAATTGGCATCAGGTGTTCCGTTGGGTGGTGATTTAGATTATATTGATGATGGGACTTTGACTTTGGCTTTCGGGGGACGTAAAAAATTATGACGGATAAAATTACATCTTTGCCACCTGTGTCAGAAATGATGCGCGAAAGCGGTCTGGAACCAAAAAAGCAATTTGGTCAAAATTTTTTGTTTGATTTAAATTTAACCTTGCGTATTGCGCGTGCAATTCCTGATATAGAAAACACAACTGTTGTCGAAGTTGGACCGGGCCCAGGCGGCCTTACACGTGCGATTTTAATGGCGGGTGCTAAAAAATTAATTGCAATAGAAAAAGATAAAACAACAGAACCAATATTATCGCAAATTGTTGATGCTGCGGACGGCAGATTTGAAGTTATATATGACGATGCATTAAAAGTTGATGTATCGGATATAGATAAAAATGGTTTTTCAATCTGTTCAAATTTACCATATAATGTTGGAACAGAATTATTGATTAATTGGATGCATAAAATTGCCAGTGGTGAAAACATAAAATCTTTGACTTTGATGTTTCAGCGCGAGGTTGCACAACGAATAATAGCAAAGGTTGGTGATGCGCAATACGGCAGATTGTCTGTATTATGTAATTTAATCGCAGATACAAAAATATTATTTGATGTTCCAAATACTGCATTTGTTCCACGTCCAAAGGTACAATCTGCGGTTGTTCAAATTATACCAAACAAAAACAAAATAAATAAAATTGATGATATTTCCATATTGGAAAAATTAACCGCAAAATTATTCGGTCAACGCAGAAAGATGATACGCGGAATTATAAAAACAGATTGGACACAATATGGGTTAACAGGAACAGAACGTGCCGAAGAAATTACACCAGAATTATTTTTAAAAATTTCGCACAATATTGATGTAAATTTGTTATAATGTAATAAAACGGAGAGAGAACATGTCAACAGCAACACTTATATTTTTTGCAATCGCCTTTGTTTCGGTGTTTTTTATTCGCCTTTTCAAAATGGGGACTTTGCTGGCTTTTTTATTAACAGGTATATTGGCAGGTCAACATGTTTTGGGATTGTTTGAATTATCTGGAACATGGAATTTTTTGGGTGAATTGGGCATAATGTTTTTGTGGTTTAATATTGGTTTGCAAATCAACATGCAACGACTTTGGCAATTAAGACGCACAATTTTCGGACTTGGTGCATCCCAGGTTTTAATGGTTGCGGTTATGCTTTTCCCGATGCTTGTTGGAATTACATCATGGTCTTTGATTGGAACAGTGATGATATCTTTGATTTTGGCAATGTCCAGTACTTCCGAAGATTTACAGATATTAATCGACAGAAACCAATTACAAACAAATATGGGACGTCAAAGTTTTTCTATTTTATTATT
The DNA here is from genome assembly GCA_902798205.1 of uncultured Pseudomonadota bacterium. Lineage (GTDB taxonomy): Bacteria > Pseudomonadota > Alphaproteobacteria > Rs-D84 > Rs-D84 > Enterousia. The sequence continues at coordinate 12,479 of CADBVV010000005.1, forward strand.
CCAAGATTTGTTATCAATTCCATTACTTGCAATGTTGCCAATTATGGCGGGCAAATCTATAAACCTTGGTGCGTCTGCAATTGATATTTTGGTAATGTCATTGGGTTTAATATTGGGGGTAGTAATCGTTTCAAAATTTATTATAAACCCATTAATGCATGTTGTCGCACGTATAAAATCAACCGAAGCATTTGTTTTGGCGATAATGGTAAATATCGCGGTATGGGCTGTTGTTTTAAATTTAATGGGATTACCACCGGCATTGGGGGCGTTCTTGGCGGGTATGTTGATGTCGGAAACGGTTTACAGACACCAGGTAAATGCGGCCATCGAACCATATTCAATGTTGTTCTTATCCTTCTTTTTCATTGTTTTGGGTATGGGAATAAATTTGCCATTCTTGATAGATCATTGGGATATGGTTTTAATCGGTGTTGCTGGATTGGTTTTTATCAAATTCTTTGCTTTATATATCGTTGCGCGTGTACGTCATGTTCAATCGCGCGAAGCAACATTAATGTCTCTTATTTTGGCCCAGGGCGGCGAATTTGGATTGTTGATTTTACAAACAATGAAAACAAACGGTATTTCTGCGATTCCGGCAGAACATCAGGAAATTTTGACTGCTATAATCATTGTCTCTATTATGATGACACCAATATTATTGTTATTATATGATCAATTGTTAAAAGCCGGCAAAATATTTAATGGTTCGCGTAATAAAAAACTGTCAGAACAAATCAATGTTGAAACACCAAGTGTTATAATTTGTGGTTTTGGTCGTATGGGGCAGATTATTGCACAGATGCTGGAATCTGAACACATATCATATGTTGCAATTGATGGCAATGTTGACGAAGTGGTTATGGCACGTGAATTGGGTTATAATGTTATATACGGTGATTCCAAGAAAAAGGCGATTTTGTTGGCGGCCGGACTTAAAGTGCGTAAAACAAAGGCAGTTGTTATTTCATTAAATGATGAAATTGCTGCACGTGATATTGTTCAAACATTACATGGTATATCAAAGCGAATAAAAATATTCGCGCGTGCACACAGTTTGCGATCTTCGCGTGATTTATTACAAATGGGTGTAAAATCTGCAACACCAGAAATCATAGAATCTTCGTTTATATTGGGTTCTGATGTTATGGAAAGTATGGGACTTTCAAAACCAAAAATAAATGCATTGATAGATTATTTGCGCGAAAATGGCTATGAAAATGTTAAAAAGCCAATTGACACAAAATAATGATTTATATTTGATTTTGCGTTCCCTTGTTGCTATATTTTTGAAAACGGAGAAAATATGAAAAAGTTTTTAAAATATATAGCAATAATTTTGGTCGTTTTTGCGACAGATTTCTTTTCTAAACAATATATATTAGATTTGTTGTCTAACAAATATGGCGACATAATATATAACCCAAATTCAATTTGTGCAAAATGCCATATAAACGGTGTTATTATTTCGTGGCACGATTTAATCGGTGGTGATTACGGATTATCCAATTTATTCAATATCCATTTTGTATGGAACAAGGGTGTTTCTTTTTCTGCATTTAATTCGGTAATGCCTGTTATTTTAAGTATTGTAACGGCACTTATAATTTTATGGTTGATTTATTATATGTTTAAAAAGGCATGTGATTATGAACGCTTGTCTTTGGCTTTGATTATTGGTGGGGCAATTGGTAATTTGGTGGACAGAATTCATTATGGGGCTGTCGCTGATTTTATACAATGGCATATTGGGGGATTGTGGACATTTCCTGCGATATTTAATGTTGGGGATATGTTTATCACATTTGGTGTAATTTTGTATTTAATCAATGTGTTTTTAAACAGGAAAAAATGTAATTGTAAATAAAAGGAAACGTAAATGGTACAGTATATGGATAATCAATCTGGGTTTAATCAATGGCGCCAAATGAACGCGGCAAAAAAGCCATCTAAATTTTCTGGTTTTATGTGGTGGTTGCTGTTGTTTTTATTCGCGTGGTGGATAATGGGTGTTTGGTTTAAACCACAAACCACAGAAATCAAAGAAGTTGCACCAATCAGTATTGAACAATCAAAGGCAACAAAACGCAATCTTGTAAATGAAGATGTTTCTTTTGATGTCCAAGGATTACGTATATCCAATGTATCGTTGAATAAACATAAAAAAGATTCTAAATCTGAAGAGCATGTTTCTTTGTTGGATAAAGAAAATAATTTCGTAGAAATTGGTTATGTTTCATCTGATATTGTTGTTCCAAATATAAACACTCATTGGGAAATGAAATCTGGTGAAATGCATTGGGATAACCCAAGTGTACATTTTGCGCGCAAGATATCTGTTAATGGTTATGTTATAAATGTGACAGATATAATAAAAAATAAAACAAACCATGAAATTAATGTCGCGCCATATGTTCAAATTACACAGAATGCAGATAATAATTCTGCTTCGGCTGCGGTTGAAACAGGTGGTGTTGTTTATGCAAATTCCAATCTGGATTATGTAAATTGGAATAAATTAAATAAAAAATCTTTTGCATATTCATCTGTCAATGCATCATTTGGTTTTGCAGAACAATATTGGGAAACAATTGCTGCGATGGATGCCAAAGATCAAACAATCAGTTTAAAGAAAAGTGGCGATTTATATTTTGCACAAACAAATGCGGCACCGGTAAAAGTTGCTGCAAAAGGGACGTCCGAAATAAACACATATGTTTTTGCAGGACCACGTCAAAGTGATGTATTAAATGCCGCATCACAAAACATTCCTGGAATATCAAAAACAATGGATTATGGATGGTTTTGGTTCTTTGCACAACCAATGTTGTGGATGATAAATTGGTTATATGTATTGGTTGGTAATTATGGAATCGCAATTATTTTGATGACTTTGATTTTAAGATTGTTGATATGGCCATTAACACGTAAATCTTATGTTTCAACAATGGCTATGCAACGTATGCAACCAGAATTACAACGTGTTCAAAAACTTTATGCAAATGATAAAGCGCGACTTCAAATCGAAATGATGAAGGTATATCAAACACATAAAACATCGCCAATGTCTGGATGTTTGCCAATGTTGATACAGATTCCAATCTTTTTTGCATTGTACAAGGCGTTATTGATATCTGTTCCAATGCGCAGTGCACACTTTTTGTGGGTATCTGATTTGGCGGTTATGGATCCATACTTTATATTGCCAATATTGATGGGCGCAACAATGTGGTTACAACAATATTTACAATCGCCAAAACAAACATCGAATACAAATGATATAACGGCTTCGACACAACGTGCAATGAAATGGATGCCATTGTTATTCACAATTATGTTTGCGTGGATGCCGGCAGGATTGGTTCTTTATTGGACTGTGTCTAATTTGTTTGGTATTTTACAGATGTATATTATTAAAAAGACAACAAAGTAAAAAGAATGCCCGAAAGGGCATTTTTTATTTGTCTTTTAAATATTTAAATAATGCAAGCGGTGTTTGTATGTTTATATTTTTTATACCACACACGGCCTTTGTAAATTGAACACACGTGAAACAAATTTTATGTGATATTTGTTTGCTGTTTTTATGATATTTCACAAATTTCCATCCATGCATTTCCAGTGTTTTTAAATCTTTTTTTCTGATACGTATTTTTGATATTTTATTTATACGTACGAATTGATAAATAAGCACTGTGTCGCCATTAACCAGAACAGGTGCACAATGTTTGTATTGTTTACAAAATAATCGTGAAATTGTTTTATGTGAATAATTTGAAAATCCTATATACAACATAATTGATTCCTTTTTTAATCTGCCAACCAACCCTTTTTTGATGCAAAGATAGACAATGTATCCATTGCCGATGTCCAAAGCGCAGCTGCGCGATTTTCAGAATAAATATATTGATGTGGTGCGCGTTTTTTATCACCAAATTTTTTCATAACATTCAATTGTTCTTCTGTTAATTTTCCACATAAATAAAGTTTTGTAATCAGGCTTTCAACATCCAGAATCTCACAAGGTCTTTTTATAGAAGATCGATGATAATGAAAACCATTTTGAACAGATTTAGAATATAAAAACCAGAACCATAATTGTTCTGCATTTTGAAATTTTTCTGTTGTATTCAATTCATCTTTTTTTATAGGGTTTGATAACATTATGTTTCTCCTTTTGTTGTTTTTTTGTTATTAAAAAAAGTGCATTATTTCCTAATGCACTTTAAAGTATAATAAAAATCGAATCGTGTAAAATTATACAACTGTAAATAGAAACCCGAATCGAAAAACCGATTCGAATTTAATATTTTGATAATGTAATTCGAATCGGAAAAATTAAAAAATCCGCAAAATGCGGATTTTTTAATTAACCGTTATTGGTGGGAAACAATCGCCCCCGGCATCCGGACAACAATTGAATCCTGCTTCGCCCATGTCTGTATATGTTTCACCGGCACAACAACCATTTGCATCTGGGGCTGCGCCATCTTCGCATGTTAATACTTCTTCGGCGATAACATCATTTGGTTTTTCCCATGGGTTTATAATGTTGTCTTCTTCATCATATTTCAATCCCAAGATATCCTGGTTGTATGCTTTTATTTGTTCATCTGAACCACTTTGAGAAAATGTTCCAGTGGTTTGATTAAATGTAACATTGCCGTATTTCTTTTCGGCTTGCGTTTTTACGCTTTCGTTATATGCGGCCTGTTTAGCATTATTTTTAGCCTGATAATTTTGTGATTCGCAATACATATAAACCGTTCTGTAATCATAACCAGATTTTGCCCAATCGCTACCTAATGTTATTTTACCATTCTTTTCTTCGCAGTATTGATTAAGGTCAAACGAACGAACCTGACCAACCCATGATGGATCAGATGTGTCTATTTCAACTTTGTCTTTCAAAGTTGACCATGCGCGGCGTGAGTCTGGGCCATATGTCGTGAAAGCACATTTTTTACCTTTGTTTTCATTCGCATCACATGTGACAATTAAATCAACCGGTGAATATACATTTATACGTGTTCCGGCTGCAATAGAAAATGGTGGTACGGTATTATCAATTGCATCAACCAATAATTTTTGTGAAATTTTATTCCATGTATTAATAACTTCTTGTTTTGCCATTTCTGATGAACGAATTGTTCCAGATTGAACAATTGTGTTATTGTCCAAATCTATTTGATTTATAACCGTATCTGCAATTGGTGCAATCATATTAACGGCTGCAGGAACCAAAGATGTTAATATTGGCATAACCATTTGTTCAATATAATCGGTACTGCCATGACCAGGAACCCCCATACGCCCCTGTGCATCAGCAGAGTAAGGATCTTGATTTTCGGTTTCAAAATTAAATTCAACACCATCAGGACGGATAAATTGGTACCATTTTATATTCATACGACCAAATGCCTGATATGGTCCAGGCAATTTTCCATCCAAATACCCCATTAACAATGTTCCGGTTGGTAATATGATTGTACGACCATCATCAGAATAAACATTTCTGTCCACCGTAGCACGCACAGGGATGCTATGATTTTTTCTTGGGTCACAATTTCCGCCGGCTTTGTTACAACCATAAACACTTGGGTCTGCACGAACTTCTGAAACAATTGTTGCAGGAATTGGTTTGAATTGACGTAATATAAATGTTCTGTCATATGGACGTGAAGATGTTACTGATTCCCCTTCGAAACCAGAACCTTTTAAAGCAGCAATATCAAAATCTGCAACTGCATTTCTGTCAAATTTTTTTGTTTCATTCATTGATGCGATTGGTTGACCAGTGGCATCGGTTGCTTCCCATACAGCGGTTTCATCAAATTTACCGTTATTGGTTGATGATTTTGGTGCACTTAATTGTGGAACAGTCAAATTTCTTGAACGTACATTACGGTATCCAATATGATCAGAATCTGTACCGATTTTTGAACCGTCTTTCAACGATGTTATAATACCCGTTGCAAAATCATATTTACCGGTTGGGTTTGAACAATCTTTATCAGAAAAGGGATGAAAATAATTTGCGCCATGTTCTGGTTTTATCCAACCAATTTGACGACCAGATTGATCATACCCAGGAATCGCAAATTCAGAACATTTTTCAGGTGCCAATGCAACCGGTTCTTTTTCTCCCTTGAAAGGATTTTCAACAGCGATAGTTTTTATTTCTTCAACTGCTTTTTCAACAACAGGTTCAGGTTTATATTCAATGACTTCTGGTTCAGGTTCCGGTTCAATGATTGGTTCTGGTTTTTTTTCTTCTTTTTTCCACGAAGAATATTTTACAGAAATTTCACGTGTGTTAACAATGTCTGGTTGTGATTCAACATACCAATTAATTTTTAATGTTGTATCTGATTCATCTTTAACAGAAACAGGGCGATAAGTAACTTTGATTACACAAGTATCAATCAAATTATCACACGTATCCGTTGTTTTTATTTCTTCTGCATCTGTATCAATACTTTTTATAACCACAGGTGTATTCACAGATACATTTAAATTTTCACTGTCTGATTTACCAACTTCGACATCTGTTAAATCGATAAATTCAGGTTCCACATCAAAAGAAATGTTTTCTTCCATATTGTCTGCGGAATGATTATTGCTTTTGTGTCCCAATAACAATACCAACAATATGATAACAACAACAAAAGCCGCCGCCAACAATATCCATTGGATATGTTTTGGCGTTCCCGCTTTGAATTCTTTAAATTGTTGTTTTAAACTTTTCATTTCTTTTTTATTGTATTCTTACAACGTGGCAACTTGCACCGCTGAACTTTAATAATTGATCACATAATTTTTGTGCTGTATCTATGTCAGACAACGGACCAATACGCAAACGATACAAACGTGCACTTGCAGAATTAGAACCCAAATCACCAACACCTTGTTCATCGACAGCAAAGAAGACACTGTTTTTATATGGTGTCAAAAGGCCTTCGCCGTCATCACCACTGAATTTGGCCAACAAACTGGTCCAATAATCATTTAATGCTTTTACAGATGTATCTGATTTCAATTCAACTGCAACACCTGTTTGATTACTGGATATTAATGGGATATTTGTTTGTGGCAAATATGAACCCGCTGTTGTGCGTGCTGTTGGAATCATAGAAGCACCGCCACCAACACCAGCCGGCATAACATTTGGTTGATCTGATATATACATTGGTGTTGCACTGTAATCCATGATGCTTTGATCAATTGCGTATTGTTCATCACCATATGCAACCGCATTCAAAGATTGGTTTGCCGCCAACGATTGTGCAACGTTTGCTTCGGCCAATGCCATTACAGATGCTGTATCCGCAATCAAGAAAGGTTTTGCACGTTTTTTGATACATACAATTCTTTGACCACTGCGTAATACCATATCGCCAACAGCTTCGACGATTAACAAACGACCGTCTTCGCCATCTGTACGGAACCCAACAGGGCTTTCGCCACCTTCGACCAAAAGCGATACAACTGGACGTTGAGTCATAGAAATAACTTTGTCCCCAAAATCAATGTATGTGAATATACGATCGCGCCATACACGTTCTGGTGCAATTACATAGTCATCTGGATTTGGAACAAATATATCCAAATCAAAACGGAATTCGGATGGATCGATTTTCATTGTTTTTATCCATCCATAATCTTCGCCATCAACACCAACCGTGGATGGTGCTTTTGCAGATTTGTTAAATACAGAACCCATTGCCCCAGATGGTGCAGCGGTTGCCGTGGTTGGAACGCTTGAATTTTGACCCAATGAAATATCAACCTGGGAATATGTGATTTCGCTTGAATTAATAGGATAAGCACGAAGATAGAAAATGTATTTATTACCAGATTGTCCGGTTACAATCATATTTGTATCGTTTCCATGATTGCCAGAAGCAGGGCTGATGTACATTGTTTGTTGACCTGGTTTTGTGTCGATGCTGAACAATTCTTCATTTCCCATAACAACATCAGATATTTTTTCACCATTTGGCAATGTCACCAATGTTGCCATACCAGCACGTGTTTTAATTGGTAAAACTGTTCCTGTGGACCAAGCAAGATTTGCATAACCTGGTTTTGTAGAACCAGCAGCCATGTTTGCATTTGGGTTGTCCCATGCAGCCTGAAAATCTGCACATGCAGGAAAAGCACAACACAAGACTGCTAACAAAGAAATACTTAATTTACATGTTTTTACAAAAGTCATGTTCTTCTATCCTTACCTTTTCAAATCTTTACCAGGACGCTGTATCTGAATCAAGTGGATCGCCACGATTGTCTAAAACGTCATACTGAACAACCTGAAGCCCAAGCGGATTATCGCGCAGTTTTTCAAGGAAATCCAGTGTTCCAGACGCATTTTCATCCAGATCAGATTTTATCCTTATTTGTATCTTATAATTTTTTTGTGTGGTCTGTCCACCAATATTTTCACAAACCCATGCAAATGTTACATGATATGTGTTATCTTTGCTCATTCTTAAAATTGGATTGGCATTATTTGGACTTGAAAAATTGACAGAACAAGAAACATTTGGCAAATGTTCGCCATCGGCAAATTCTTTGTAAAGGCTTGTTTGTGTAAGTTTTTCAAAAACTTTGGACGAAGACCATGGTTTTACAATTCTTGACCAATTTTTACGTGTATATCCTGGCGATGTAGATAAAGTATTTCGTGCAATTACATATTCGCGTATAAAACCTTTTTGATATAAATCAATAGCGTCTTTGTTGCTGCTGTCCGGGACCAGTGGTCTGATGGTGACGTTTGCAGAACGGGTAGGGGTATGTAAAAAGAATACTTCTGGACGTTCCAAAGGCATCATTTTCATCAAAGTAAACACCAATGCGCACAAAACAACAACAGACGTGGCCAGCACGAAAGTTAGTATTCTGGACAGCAAAACCGGTGGTTCTATGATTTTTGCCACTCTTTTTCTCCTACATATGTATGTTGATTGTAGACAATTTTATTTATAAAGCGCAAGCAAAAAAATAACAATTTTTCGTTTTTGTTTTATCTTTATTTATTAAAAGGAGGTATTGTTTTTTCACTTGCGCAAATTTTTTAAAAATATTATAATATTTCCGCTTGATTTTTAATATTGGTGTGCTATGCTTTCAGCGATTATCAGTATAAAATGGCATAAATGCTGGGGTGTAGTTATGGGTAGTAACTAATAATAAGGATATAAAAGGGGCTTAGTTCAACGGTAGAATATCGGTCTCCAAAACCGCGGATAAGGGTTCGATTCCTTTAGCCCCTGCCAGATAAAAAACTGATAAACAACGCAGAAAATCGGGAAAAATATGAAAAAAGTAATAGAATTTATCAAATCAGTGCGCAGCGAATGGTTCAAAATTGTATGGCCAACACGTGAAACTGTTATTAACACCACATTTATGATATTGTTGTTTTCCGGTGCTGCCGCGTTGTTCTTTTTTGTTATAGATAGCATTTTGAATGCTTTGGTAAACTGGATTTTCTAAAGAAATACAAAGGGAAGTGTCATGGAAGAAAAAATGCAGTGGTTTGTCGTAAATGTTCACACGTCTTGTGAAGACAAGGTTGCACGTGAATTGCGTGAACAAATCGATAAACGTAAATTAAACGCTTATTTTGGCGAAATCTTGGTTCCTACACGCGAAGTTTCCGAAGTAAAAGCCGGTAAACGTGTTAAAACAGAAAAGAAATTTTTCCCAGGATACATCGTTGTTCAAATGGTTATGAATAATGAAACCTTTTCTTTGGTTAAATTGATGCCAAACGTTGTTATGTTTTTGGGTCAAAAAGTTAAAAACCAATCTAAACCTATTCCTATCAGTGAAGCAGAAGCCCGTCGTTTGTTGAAACAAGTCGAAGAAGGTTCTGTTGTCACCGAAGACACTGTCTATGAAGATGGTCAAGAAGTACATGTTATCGATGGGCCATTTGCGAACTTTAATGGTATCGCATCTAATGTTGATAATGTTAAACAGAAAATGACAGTAACGATTTTAGTATTTGGACGTGAAACCAGTGTTGAATTGGAATTCGCCCAAGTCGAAAGAATTTAATCGCAAGATTAAATAAACCACGTGGTAGATGCGCCACATCGCACCACAACACTAACAAATAAAAATGGAGTGAAAAATGGCAAAAAAAGAACTTAAAGGGATTGTTAAATTAGTAGTCCCTGCAAAACAAGCTAATCCAGCTCCTCCTATTGGACCAGCGCTGGGTGCTGCGGGTGTTAACATCGCAGAATTCTGTAAACAATTTAATGACAAAACAGCAGATAAAGAACCAGGAATGCCAATTCCTTGCATAATCACTGTTTATACAGATCGCACTTTCGAATTCATTATGAAATTGCCACCTGTGTCATATTATATTAAAAAAGCATTGAAATTGAAAATTGGTTCTCATAAACCAGGACGCGATTTCGTTGGTACAATTTCCAAGGCTCAAATCGAAGAAATTGCAAAGAACAAAATGCCTGACTTGAATTGCTCTACAATTGAATCAGCATGCAATATTGTTGCTGGTCAATGCCGTTCTATGGGCGTAAAGGTGGAGGACTAAGTCATGAAAGTTACAAAAAGAAAACAAACTTGGGCCGCATTGGACACCAAAAAAGTATACGCAATGGACGAAGCTATTGAAGCATTGCGTGGTTTTTGTTCTAAAAAATTCGATGAAAGTTTAGAAATTGCAATCAGATTGGGTATTGATGTAGCAAAAGCTGACCAAAATATCCGTGGTATGTTATCTTTGCCAAATGGCACAGGTAAAAAAGTTCGCGTTGCAGTATTTACAATTAATTCTCAAGATGAAGCTAAAAAAGCTGGCGCTGATGTTATCGGTGGCGAAGAATTGATTGATAAAGTTGCAAACGGATTTTTGGATTTTGATCGTGTTATTGCAACACCTGATATGATGCCAAAGATGTCAAAAGTTGCACGTGTTTTGGGACCAAAAGGTTTAATGCCAAACCCAAAATTGGGCACAGTTACAAACAATGTAGCAGAAGCAGTTGCTAATGCAAAAGCTGGACAAATTGAATACCGTGCTGAAAAGAAAGGTATTATCCATGCTGGTATTGGTAAAATGTCTTTTGAAACATCTAAATTGGTCGAAAATGCAAACGCATTAATCGAACAATTGAAAAAAGTTAAACCTGCATCTGCAAAAGGTCAATACATTTTGGGTTGCAGTGTTGCAACAACTCAAGGTCCAGGCCTGAAGGTTGATGTAAAATAATTTATGGTGGGGCAACCCACCATAATCGCGATTTCTGTCCAAGACTGATGGTGTGAAGAAAATCACTTAATTCCCATCATAGACAAAGAAAAATTCTTTGGGGCAGGAACCAAGCCCCACCGGTGGATAAACCACAGATGGAAAGATTAACAAAAAAGCTTAAAAGGATATAAAAAGATGAAACGCGAAGAAAAATCAGATTTGATTTCAGCGTTGCAGTCGTCCTTGAAAGAAGCAGACGGTGTTTTCGTTATTGAAAACCATGGTTTAACAGTGAAAGAAATGGAATCTTTGCGTAATGAATTACGTCCATTGGTTTCTGTTTTCAAAGTTGTTAAAAACCGTTTGATGAAATTGGCGTTGAAAGACACTAATTTCGAAGCTGTATCTGATTTGATGAAACACCCAACAGCTGTTGCAGTTGCAACTGATGCGTTGGCTGTTACCAAAGTTTTGGCAAAATTTGCCGAAGAACACCAAAATTTAACAATTGTTGGTGGTAAAATGGATGCAGACCTTCTGGATGTGAACGGCGTTGTGCAATTATCCAAGCTTCCATCCTTGCTGGAAATTCGTGGTACTATCGCACGTATATTGGTAGAACCAGCATCACGTCTTGCACGTGTTTCGGCAGAATATGGAAAAAAAGAAAATTAATAAAAACTCACAAGGAGTATTAAAATGGCAGATATTCAAAAAATCGTTGAAGAATTGTCAAAATTGACTGTTCAAGAAGCAGTTGAATTATCAAAAGCATTGGAAGAAACATGGGGCGTAAGCGCTGCTGCTGCTGTTGCAGTTGCTGCTGGTCCTGCTGCTGGTGCTGCAGCTGAAGAAAAAACAGAATTTGACGTTGTATTGGCTGACGCTGGTGCAAACAAATTGGCTGTTATCAAAGCTGTTAAAGACATCACAGGTTTGGGTTTAGGCGAAGCAAAAGCTTTGGTTGAATCTGCACCTAAGGCTGTTAAAGAAGCAGTTGCTAAAGATGAAGCTGAAAAAATGAAAGCTACATTAGAAGCAGCTGGTGCAAAAGTAGAAATGAAATAATTTCTATTTTTCCGAAATCGAAAGATTTCAAAATAATTGCAGAAATGCAATTTTCGCCGCCCGCCCGGATGTAAAATCTTCGGCGGGCACACAGGCGTAAAAAGGTTTTATACTTTTTTCGTTTGCAAAATACACAAAAAAGACAAATAAAAAGGATTCAGAAAATGGCAGTTATCCAGAAACTTAGAAAATCTTTTGGTAAAAGTTTTTTGCAAACTCCGCTTCCTGATTTGGTTGAAATTCAGTACAATTCTTACAGAGATTTCTTACAGGCAGATGTAGCCCCAGAAAACAGAAAAAACATTGGGTTGCAAAATGTATTCAAATCTATGTTCCCAATTAAAGATTATGCGGGAATTGCAGATTTGGAATTCATTGAATATACATTGGATAAACCTGTATATAATGTTCAAGAATGTATGCTGCGTAATTTAACATATTCCAGCAAACTGAAATTGAAGCTGAGATTGATTTTATGGGATATCGCAGAAGATGGTAAAAAATCTTTGCGTGATATCAAAGAACAAGAAATATTTATGGGCGATGTTCCACTTATGACAGAACGTGGCAGCTTTATCGCTGCTGGTGTGGAACGTGTTGTGGTTTCACAGATGCACCGTGCCCAGGGTGTGGTTTTTGGTACAACAAAAGAAGCAAAAGTTGCTGGAAATCCAGAAACATATACAGGTCGTATAATTCCAGAACATGGTTCTTGGATTGATTTTGAAGAATCCAAAGGCATTATTTATGTTCGTATTGATCGCAGACGTAAAATACCTGCAACAGTATTGTTGCGTTGTTTGCCTGCAGCAAGCGATGAAAAGAAATTTGCCGCAGATCCACGTAAAGCCAATATCGCGGGTATGAGTGCCGAAGAAATTTTGGGTGCTTTCTATAAACAAATCCCATTGGCATTTGATGGTAAATTGTGGGTTGGCGATACTGCAAGTTTCGAAGGTTTGGATAAATATCGTTTGAATTATGATTTGATTAATCCAAAAGATAAAAAAGCTTTGGCAAACAAAGGTGATCGTTTGAATGCAAAACGTTTGTCAAAGATTTTGGCTGCTTCGAAAAAGTTTGGTATTGAACGCGATGCTTTGATTGGTGAATATTTGTTCAGTGCTGTTAAAAATGGCGAAGAAGTTTTATTCCCAGAAGGCACAGAAATAACAGATGAAGTATTAAACGAAATCGAAAAATTGGGTGTTAAAAACATTTCGATAATTTCTATTGATAATACTACAATCACTGCACATATGCGTAATACTTTGGTTGCAGATAAAACCTCTAATCGTGAAGAAGCTTTGATTGCTATCTATGATTTGGTACGTCCAGGTGAACGTCCAACATTAGAAGCTGCTATCAATTTGTTCTTGCGTCAAGGTTTTGATCCAGCATATTATGATTTGTCTGCGGTTGGTCGTTTCAAAATGAACAAACGTTTGAAAATCGATTCTGGCAAAAAACCAGAAGATGAACGCACATTGTCAAAATCTGATTTCTTGGCAGTGTTAAAGACATTAACAAATATTATTGATCACAAAGACGTAATTGATGATATTGATAATTTGTCTAACCGTCGTGTTCGTGCGGTTGGCGAATTGTTTGAACAAACTTTCCGTTCTGGTATGTTGCGTATCGAAAGATTGGTTCGTGAAAGTTTGACTTCTCCAAATATTGCAACAATGCAACCACAAGATGTTATTAATGCAAAACCATTGATGTCTTTGATTGCAGAATTTTTGGGAACATCTCAATTATCTCAATTTATGGATTCATATAACCCATTGGCCGAAGTAGAACACAAACGTTTGATTTCTGCATTGGGTCCTGGCGGATTGAACCGTGAACGTGCTGGCATTGACGTCCGCGACGTACACCCAACACACTATGGAAGATTGTGTCCAATTCACACCCCAGAAGGTGCGAACATTGGTTTGATTTCTCACTTGGCTTCTTATGCACGTGTTAATCCATATGGATTTATTGAAACACCTTACTATGTTGTTAAGAACAGCAAAATTACCGATGAAATGGTATATTTGACTGCTGACGAAGAATTGGGTCATAAAATTGCCCAAGGAAACACCCCAACAACATCCGCTGGTGTTTTGGCAGAAGATATGGTTACCGCACGTGTTGACGGTGAATTTACAATGGTTCCAAAGGCTGAAATCGATTTAATCGACGTGGCTCCACGTCAGGTAGTATCTATCGCAACAGGTTTGATACCATTCGTTGCTAACGACGACGCGAACCGTGCTTTGATGGGATCTAACATGCAACGTCAGGGTGTTCCATTAATGCGCGTAGAAGCTCCATTGGTTGGTACAGGTATTGAACGCGAAGTTGCACGTGATTCACGTACAGGTAAGGTTGCAAAACACAGTGGTGTTGTTGAATCTGTGGATGCAAACCGTATCGTTGTTAAATGTATGAATTCACGTAACGTTGTAACAGGTGTTGATATTTACAACCTGGAAAAATTCCAACGTTCTAACGGTGAAACTTTGGTACACCAAAAACCATTGGTTCATGTTGGCGACAGAATTTCTGCAGGTGATATCATCGCTGACGGTTCATCTATGAATTACGGTGAATTGGCTTTGGGACGCAACGTGTTGGTTGCTTTCGTGCCATGGCGCGGATATAACTATGAAGACGCTATCGTGATTTCTGAACGTATCTCTCGTGATGATGTTTATACATCTATCAAGATTGTTGAAAAAGAAATCAAATTGCGTGATACACAATTGGGCCCAGAAAGCTTTACACGTGATATTCCAAACGTTGGTGAAGAAGCACTTAAGAATTTGGATGAATCAGGTATTATTTATGTTGGTGCACGCGTAAAACAAGGTGATATTTTGGTTGGACGTGTTTCTCCTAAATCTGAAACATTGTTAACCCCAGAAGAAGCTTTGTTGCGTAACATCTTTGGTGAAAAAGCTTTGAATGTAAAAGATACTTCATTAAAGGTTGGACCAAACGAAGAAGGTACAGTTATCGGTGTTAACGTCTTGACCAGACACGGTGTTAAAAAAGACGACAGAACACAAATGATTGAATTGCAAAAGATCGAAAAAATCAACAAAGATCGCGATGAAGAAACAGCGATTGTCGAAGATGGTTTTGCAGATCAAGTGTTCCAATTGGCTGAAAATGCAACAATTTCTGCAGGAACAGGCAGTTTGAAACCTTTCGTTGGTAAAAAATTAACAGCCGAAGTTTTCGAAGGTATCAGACCTACGGACATGAAAAAATTGGTTGTTTCCAACAAAGAAATCCAAGCAAAGATTGATGAATTGCGCGAACAACATTTGTTGAAATTGAAAGATTTGAACGAACGCGCAGATGCTGAAATTGCAAAAGCAACAGAAAGCACATCTTTGGGTGCGGGTGTATTGAAAGAAGTTAAAGTTTACATCGCACACAAAATGAAATTACAACCTGGTGATAAAATGGCTGGTCGTCACGGAAACAAGGGTATCGTATCCCGCGTTGTTCCAATCGAAGATATGCCACATATGGAAGACGGAACACCTGTTGATATCGTATTGAATCCATTGGGTGTGCCATCACGTATGAATATCGGTCAGATATTTGAAACACACCTTGGTATGGCTGCAAGAACATTGGGTCAACAGATTGGCGAAGTTTTAGACGAAGTAAAACAAAAACGCGCTGTGACTGACGATTTGCGTAACATCATGGGCAAGATTTATGGTAAATCTGTGGCTGAAAAGCTTGAAAAGATGACAGATACAGATGTTCGTGCCCAGGCTGCATTGTTGCGTAATGGTGTTCCAATGGCTACACCTACATTTGATGGTGCAACACCAGAAGAAATCAAAGCAATGTTGAAATTGGCTAAATTACCAGAATCTGGACAATTCACATTGTATGACGGTGTCACAGGTGAAAAATTTGCCCGTCCAGTAACTGTCGGTGTAATGTACATGATGAAATTGCATCACTTGGTTGATGAAAAGATCCATGCTCGTTCAACCGGTAATTACTCTTTGGTCACACAACAACCTTTGTCTGGAAAGGCACACATGGGTGGTCAGAGACTTGGAGAAATGGAAGTTTGGGCATTGGAAGCACACGGTGCTGCACACTTGTTGCGCGAAATGTTAACTGTTAAATCTGACGATATCGTTGGAAGAAATAAAATGTATGAAGCAATTATTTCTGGAAACAACGACATTCAAACAGGTACCCCAGAAGCGTTTAACGTTTTGGTACGTGAATTGAGAGGTTTGGGTTTAGCATTAACACCAAAGAAAATTGATTAGTGGCCGGGCCCACGGACAATTAATTTTGTCCGCCGGCCACAAGGCACTTTTAGTGACTTAAAAGGAGCAAAAACACATGACAAATATGTTGCAAAAGATATTTGGACAAATAGAAACCAAGGAACAGTTTGATGCTTTGCGTATTTCTATTGCGTCCCCAGAAGAAATTCTGTCCTGGTCGCATGGTGAAGTTAAAAAGCCAGAAACAATCAACTATCATTCCTTGAAACCAGAAGCCGAAGGTTTGTTCTGCCAACAAATTTTTGGACCTGTTAAAGATTACGAATGCGCATGCGGAAAATACAAACGTATTAAATTCCGTGGTGTTGTTTGTGAACGTTGTGGTGTGGAAGTTGGTTCGTCTGCTGTTCGTCGTGAACGTATGGGACACATTAAATTGGCGATTCCTGTTGCACACACTTGGTTCTTGCGCGAAGGCAAAATTGCTACATTATTGAACAATTTACCACAAAAGAAATTGGAACAAGTTATTTCTTATGATGCGTATATTGTTACAGAACCAGGTTTAACCAGTTTGAAACAATATGATGTTATCAGCGAAGATGAATACCAAGCAGCCGTTGAAGAATTCGGTGAAGATTCTTTCCACGTTGGCATTGGTGCAGAAGGTATTCGTTCAATTATCGCTAATTTGGATATGGGTGATGAAAGAACACGTTTGCGTGCTGAATTGGCAGAAACAAAATCAGAAGCAAAACGTAAATCTATCATCAAACAATTGAAATTGGTTGAATCATTCTTGGATTCTAAAACAGAACCAGCATGGATGTTGCCGGATATTATCCCAGTAATTCCACCAGATATGCGTCCATTGGTTACTTTGGATGCTGGCCATGTTGCAACATCTGATTTGAACGATTTGTATCGTCGTGTAATTATTCGTAACAATCGTTTGAAAAGATTTATTGAAATGCATGCACCTGAAATTATCGTACGTAATGAAAAACGTATGTTACAGGAAGCGGTTGATTCATTGTTCGATAACGGACACAAGGCACGTCCAATGGTTTCACAAAACCGTCGTCCATTGAAATCATTATCTGATTCATTGCGCGGTAAACAAGGTCGTTTCCGTATGAACATGTTGGGTAAACGTGTAGATTATTCAGGACGTAGTGTTATTACACCTGGACCAACATTGCGTATGCACCAGGTTGGTTTGCCAAAAACAATGGCATTGGAATTATTCAAACCATTTGTTTATGCTAAATTGTTGGCTGGCGATTATGCTAATACTTTGAAGACAGCACGCAAAATGGTTGAAAATGGCGAAGACATTGTATGGGAAATTTTGGAAAAAGTTATTTACCAACATCCTGTATTGTTGAACCGTGCACCATCATTGCATAGATTGTCTTTGATTGCGTTCGAACCAGTTTTGATTGAAGGTAAAGCAATCCGTTTGCACCCATTGGTATGTAAAGGATTCAATGCGGACTTTGACGGTGACCAGATGTCTGTGCACGTTCCAATCTCGCTGGAAGCACAATTGGAAGCACGCACATTGATGTTATCAACAAATAACGTATTGTCACCTGCGAACGGTGAACCAATGACTGTTCCATCTCAGGACATGGTGTTGGGTGTTTACTATATCTCTTTGATTAACGGTGAACACGATGAAAAGAAATCACCAAGATTTTCTGGTATGGACGAAGTTCAATTGGCTTTGGAAAACAAAACAATTACATTGCATACACCAATTTATGCACGTATCAAAGGTCAAACATATGCCACAACTGCTGGTCGTATGATTTTGGGACAATTATTACCAGAAGGAATGCCTTTTGATTCTGTGAACAAGGTTATGCCAGTGAAAGAAATCAAAAAATTATTAGCAAAAACTTATGAAGTTTGTGGTGATAAAGCAATGATTTTATTGGCTGACGCTTTGAAAGATACTGGCTTTGAACAAGCTGTGCGCAGTGGTATTTCAATTGGTTTTGATGATATCGTTGTTCCTGCTGAAAAAGAAGCTTTGATTGCAAAATCTGAAAAAGCAGCAGCAGAAATCGAAGAACAATATCAAAACGGTTTGTTATCCAGTGGTGAACGTCATAATAAATTGATTGACCTTTGGCAACATACAACTGACGAATTGGGTGATAAAGCTTATGCATCATTGGGCAATACATCTGGTGATAATTGGAATTCAATTCACATGATGGCTTTGTCTGGTGCGCGTGGATCCAAGGGTCAGATTCAGCAGTTGGCAGGTATGCGTGGTATGATGCAGAAACCAGACGGTTCAATTATCGAAGTTCCTATTATTTCGAACTTTAAAGAAGGTTTGACCATGTCTGAATACTTTACATCAACCCACGGTGCACGTAAAGGTATGTCGGATACGGCTTTGAAAACCGCATCTGCTGGTTATTTGACACGTCGTTTGGTCGATTTGGCTATTAACACTGTTATCACAGAACATGATTGTGGAACACATGAATTTATTACTGCAAAACCAGTATATCAAGGTTCTACATTGACTGTTGCGCTGGGTGATGTTGTTTTGGGTCGTACAGCGGCACATGATGTTATACATCCTTTGACCAAAGAAGTCATTGTAAAGGCTGGCGATTTAATCACAAAAGCAGCAGCACGTCAAATCAATGAATCAGGACTTCCATCTGTTGATGTACGCAGCGTTTTGACATGTCAAAGTGACGGTTTGTGTGCAAAATGTTATGGTATGGATTTGTCACGTAATGCATTAGTGCACGTTGGTGAACCTGTAGGTTTGATTGCTGGACAATCAATTGGTGAACCTGGAACCCAGTTAACTTTGCGTACCTTCCACATTGGTGGTATTGCCGAAGGTGGTTCTGAATCTCACTTTATTGAAATGCCAGTTGCTGGACAAATCAAATTGGATAATGTTAACACAATAACAAATTCTGCTGGCCGTGTAGTTGTATTATCGCGTACTGGTAAAATAGGTGTTGTTGATAAAGAAGGCAAAGAATTATTCACAGTTGCGTTGCCTTATGCATCTATGTTATTGGTAAACGATGGTGATAAAGTAGAAAAAGGCCAAAAAGTTGCAGAATGGGATCCATATTCCAATACAATTATTGCAGAAAAAGACGGTATTGTATCGTTCAACGATTTGATTGAAAACGTTTCTTATCAAGAAGAAGTCGATTCAATGACCGGTATCGTTTCTCGCAAAGTTATCAATTGGAAAACAAATACCAAAAAGGCATTAAGCCCATCTATCAGATTGGTTGATGACAAAGGTAATATGATTTCATTGGGTGGCAAGAAAGTCGCAGAATATCTGTTGCCAACATATTCAACATTGAATGTGTCAAATGGTGACAAGATACATGCTGGTGATATTTTGGCACGTATCCCTGTTCAATCAAAGAAGACAGGCGATATTACCGGTGGATTACCACGTGTTGAAGAATTGTTGGAAATCCGTCGTCCTGCAAACCCAGCATTGTTGGCTGAAATTGATGGTACAGTCGAATTAGAAGATGCAAAATCAAAGATTATAATTCGTATTGAACCAGCTGACGGCACAGCGCCTGTTGAATACGCGGTACCAAAGGGAACTAATTTATTGGTTCGCAGCGGTGATACTGTTCACAAGGCTGATAAATTGGTCGATGGTGACCCAGTTCCACAAGATATTTTGCGTATCTTGGGTCAAAAAGCATTGGCACAATTTATGGTTGAACAAGTACAACAAGTTTACCGCTTGCAGGGTGTGTCCATCAATGACAAACATATTGAAATTTTGATACGTGAAATGACACGTCGTGTAGAAATCAGTAATCCAGGTGATACTGCGTTCTTAAGCGGACAAGTTGTTGATCGTGTTGATTTCGAAGAAGAAAACGCACGTGTTGCAAAAGACGGTGGTCGTGTTGCCGAAGCTTCTCAAGTTTTGGTTGGTTTGACCCGCGCATCTTTGACATCACGTTCATTTATATCCAATGCATCGTTCCAACAAACAACAAAAGTATTGGTAGATGCCGCAATCAGTGGTTCAACCGATAAATTGGTCGGTGTGAATGAAAACTTGATTGTTGGTCGTTTGATACCAATTGGAACAGGTGCGTATGTTCGTCGTGTTCGTGAAATCGCGAAAGAAGAAGAAAAGGCTGAAAAATTGGCCCGTGAAGGTGGCGAACAACAACAATTGTTGGATATTTAATAAAACAACAAAATACCCGGTGTTTTCGCATTGCAAAATGCCGGGTATTTTATGGCAAAAAAATGAAAGAAATACCTGCGATTTTTTGTGATATAGATGGTGTAGTGACACACAAATTTGCCGTACCTAACTATGATCATTTTGGTGAACCAAATGAAACAATGTTACCGGTATTGGAATGTTTGGGACGTGAATTTACACTGGTTTTTATCACAGGTCGTTGGGCGATGGGTCAAGAAAAGGTTGAAAAACTGTTAAATGATTTATTGCCAAACGCAAAAAAACTGGTTTTTTGTAAATCTCATGATTATCCAGGAACAACGGCTGAATATAAATTGGCAACAATATGCGAATTGGAAAAGCAAGGTTATAAATTCCACTTTGGTATTGATGACCACAGCGCTGTTGTTGGGCTGATGCATAATCACGGTATGTTCATTGCACAGGCATTAAGCGATTAATATAGTATTTTTTGCTTGCAAATGGCGAATAATTGAATAAAATTAACAAAGTCAAATAAAAGGATTGTAAAATGGCAACTCCAAAAAGTAAAACAAGTAAAGCACGTTCTGCACAACGTCGTTCACATGATGCATTGTCTGTAATGCCTGTAAGCGTTTGCAAAAAATGTGGCGAAAAGAAACGCCCACATCATGTTTGCCCTGCGTGTGGTTCAAAATAATACTTGAAAAAGGGAATTAAAGGGCATGGATGTTTTTATCCAGTCGCCCTTTTTTTATACAAAAATGTCAGACACAAAGAAAATAATTTCAGTTGATGCAATGGGCGGCGATCATGCACCTGATGCTGTGTTGGGTGGAATGAATCAATTCCTTTATCAATATGGCGAAGGCAGCGTATTTTTTCGCGTCTTTGGTAATGAAAGAATATTGCGTGTATTACTAAAAAAATATCCACGTGTTGCGCGTAATTGTGAAATTATTCATGCAAACGAAGTTATTTCCGGTACAGACAAGGTTCGCGATGTTATTCGTCATGCCCAAGATACATCAATGTATATGGCGGTCAAAGATGTTCGCGAAGGAAATTCCAGCGCGGTCGTGTCGGCTGGGAATACCGGTGTGTTAATGGCATTGTCAAAATTAGCGTTGAAAACAGTTGATGGTATATCGCGTCCGGCAATTACAACCATGTTGCCATCTGGAAATGGTGATACGCGTGTGGTTGGACTTGATTTGGGCGCAAATGTTCAATGCGATGAAGAAATATTGTTTGACTTTTCAATTTTGGGCAGTGTTTATGCCGAAATAATTGGTGGTATGGTACGACCACGCGTTGGTATTTTGAATATTGGCGAAGAAGAAACCAAGGGTAACGAAGCATTGCAACGTTTGAACAAGGTTTTGACGGAACATATCGATGAATTGCCATACGAATACATCGGTTTTGTCGAAGGTAATGATGTGACCGCTGGACGTGTCCAGGTTGTCGTCACAGATGGCTTTACAGGCAATGTTATGTTAAAAACAGTTGAAGGTACCGCAAAAATGATTTCCCGCATTGTAAAGGCAAATTACAAGCGGTCTTGGCTGGCTATACTTGGAACATTTTTCCTTATTCATTTGTTTAAAAGATTAAAGAATAAAATTGACCCACGTTCTTATGCTGGGGCGGTGTTCTTGGGCCTTAATGGATTTTCAATAAAAACACATGGAAATTCTGATGCATTGGCATGGTCGCATGCGTTGGAATATGCGGTTAATTTATCCAAATCAGATTTTTATGGTAAAATCCGTGAAAGAACAGAAGCTCTTTCGGAAATAAAAGCAGAATTAAAAAATTTAGATACAGATAAATAATTTAATTATTTTTATTTAAATAAAAAAAACCGCCGTTTCGGCGGTTTTTTGTTTAGTTATTAGAAGAACTTTTTACACATTGTAGATTCGGGAATTTGTTTACACTACCTGTTTCTTCATCAATGGCATAGTAATCTTCATAGCTTTCTGGGCAAGAACATGTTGTTGCCTGACCACCGACAGATTCTGTTTTAACTTGTCTGTTCAAGGATCTGTAAATACATTCTTGTTCACCTGTAGGGTTATTATCATCATCAAGAACATCTGTGCATTCTAATGCGACAACATCAACGCGTGGACATATCGTGCAAGATACAGCATTGCCAGATTTACCTGCTTTATCGGTTCCTGAACCATCTTTTAATGTTCCGTTACCGATACCATCATCGGTCAAATAGTAATTTGCAGGGCAACTGATTAACATGCTGGATACCCAATCGTTCATTGCACGCAATGTCAATTTTGTACCATCTTTTGGTGTGTATCCACCAACAGACATACATGTTGTAATTTCTGATGAACATGCATTGACCGCAGTTCTGGATGTCGTTGATGAAGTATTTGATTCATCGTATCCATTTGTTGATAAACAAGATTGAACGTCTGCACGGCATCCTTCGGCGTACTCAGCCAAAAGTGCATCTTGTTGAACCTTGATTTTTGCCAAAGTATTTGTTAAATATTGACGAACAACTTCATTGTCTGGGATATAGTCTTTGCTGGATGATTTCTTGCTGTTAAATGTGTAATCTTGGCATTGTTTCATCACAGATGCACACATACCATGAACCTGGTCTTTGTTATTTGTTGTGTCAATATATCCAATTTTTTGTAACAGATACAAAGCCATATTATCTGTTTGTGTTGTATCTTTAGATTTTTTATAATCACTTTTCCATTTGGTCAAAGCGTCGTCTATATATCCACCCAGGTTTTCGCTGGCACCAATACTCCATGCATTCATATCTTTATTGTTGCCATAATTCCATGTGGCATATAAATCATACATCCCTTTACTGGTCCATGTGTCTTCACCTGTTTTTGTTGGATCGTAATCATCTGGATTTTTATTTTGGCCACCAGAAACACCCGGTGTTCCACCTTTTACGATTTCACCGTTTGCCAAATATTTTCCGGTTGGATCCAAACATAATTCATAATCTGAACCACAAACATATTCGTCTTGCATACAAGAATCAATAGCCGCAACACAACCGCGCAAATCGTAAGAATTCTTGTTTTGTGCTAATAACAAACGTGCCTGTTGCAAAATAACACCTGCATTAACAATATTGTTTCTCATTTCTGTGTTTGCTTCGTTCAGGCTGCGTTCGTAAGCAATACATTGTTTATCGATTTCCAAATCATACGAATTTGTGATAACATTTGGATCTATGCCTTGGTTTGTACAAGAATTCAAAACAGCCGTTTTACAACGATTTGTTGCTGTTTTGTATAATTGTTCACCACGTTGATTGGAAACGCTGGTTGTGTTGGAAGAGTTTCCACCAAGGAACGCTTCAAGACTAAATCCATTGTCGGTGACATCTGCGCTTAACAATCCAGACATGTCGAATTTTATACTGCTTGTTGCTTCATAAGAAGTAGCTGCCGGAGAAGATACGTCAACAATTTTCTTTTTAATTGCGTCAAGACTGCTTCTTAATTTTGATTTATCTTGACCGTTGGAATTGTTGCTTATAGCAAGTTCTGCTTCGGTTTCGCTGAAAAGAGCGTTAATTTGAGAAGTTGTCAAACCAATATATTTGATTTTTTGGACAGCTTCTTGAAAATCTTCTGTTGCTTTTGTAAGAGCCGCTTCTGTTCTGGCATAATTTTTTATGTTTTTTGAACAAGAACAACGTCCCTGATTGTCATCCAAAACATTACAATAATTATCCATACATGCTGCATATTGTGCTTTACAGTAATCTGTCAATTCAGCAATTGCAGTCAAATTATCTGTTGTTTCTTTGATGTCTGCTTCTGTGACGACCGGTGCAGAAGATATCAAAGATGAAGAGCCCGCACGTGCGGTTGCACGACGATTAGCAACACCAACACGTGCTGCATTTGGATTGTATAAAGCGTTGCCAGAATCATTTAATGTTTGTTGTGAAGAATATGAAACGCTGCGGTTGCCAGGCATAACTGAATTGTTAAGTGTACCAACGCGTGCAGTTACAGGTTTGCCACCTTGTGCGCTGCGGGATGTTACGCTGGCACGTGAAGCCGAAGATCTGTTTATAACTGTATTAGTGCGTGCTGTACGTGATGCGGTTGCACGTGCAGATCCACTTGTCGAACGTGGTGATGCCGCAACGGCACGTGAAGATGTATTGGCGCGTGATGTTCCAGAACTTGTTGCAGCAGATATCGCACGTGATGCAGATGTTGAACGATTGATAGTGTTGCGTTGTGCAACATTTTTCACAGGTGCAACATGTTGTGCTTCTTCTGTAACGGTTTCTTCGTCGGCCAGCATATCGTCAGTGTATTCGACAATTTCGTCATAATAAACCGGCGCAACTTCCGCAAAAGCTGGTAAAACCAACAAACTACTTAATACAGTAATAAATCTTTTCATGTGTAAACATCCTTCCTTATTAAACAATTTTATCATAAAGCGGATATCTTTACAAGTATAAAAAACAATTTTTATTGGCTGATTTTTAAACTTTGTGACAAGTTTTTTATTGTGGATCGAAAAAAAATTAAAATAACTTCATTTTTATACTTGACCTGCGAATCGTTTTTGTTCTAAGATGTTTGTATAGACAAGGGGAAAGTTAATTAAAACCCCCAGAAATCTGGAAAAAACCAGAAATCTGGGAAAAAACAAAAAATAACAAAAAGTAAAAATAAAAAATTGTAAATACACTGGTAAATACAAAAATTTTTACTTTTTTACAAAAAACAATCTGAAAGGGGGGATAACCACATGCCAAAAAATATAAAAGAAATAATGATTGCCCTTAACAAAGTATTGACCACAACAGTTTGGGTCAATGGAGATCGTCAAATCGTATCTTTAAGCGATGAATTGCACATTGGTAAAAACAATGCGCCACGTTCTATTGAAGATTTGTCACGTGCTGCTTTGATTGGGGCGTATGTTTCATTACAAATCAGAACAGACAATTTTGATGTTGCTGCAGAAACTTTGGAAACACCAGATTTGGCGTTGCGCGTAAAAGAAATGGTTTTTGCAGAAGCTAAAAAGATTATGGATGCTGGCGAAGTCGAAGAAGGTCAACGCAAAGCAGCCTAACACAGTTTCCGTTTATCGGAAGGAAGGGAGTCCCGCCACAGTTCAAACTGTGGCGGACTTTTTTATCGGCCATTGTTCAACAATCGGACATCATCAAATTCAGGGTGTTCAATAAATATTTTTGATATATACGGGCAAATCGACATAACTTTGCGGTGTTGTTCGCGTGCAATGTTTATAATTTCTTGGACCAGATATAATTCTATATCTTTGGTTTGATATTGTGGATCTATTTCTGCTTCGCTTATCATTATTTTATCAGAACCAACACGTATGAAAAACAAATTGCCAATTTTACGGCCATTGCAAATGGCATATATGCGACAACCATTATCACCAATCTGAAAAGTTATATCGTTTTTGTTCATTAAAAAATCTCGTGTCTTGTTAAATAACAATATAACACGAGATATTTTTTAAAGACTATAAGATTGATTTCTTTAAATCAAATCAAAGTTCTTGCGAATGATTTTTGAACTTTTGCGCAAATCGGCAGATTCTGTTTTGC
The DNA here is from genome assembly GCA_902798205.1 of uncultured Pseudomonadota bacterium. GTDB lineage: Bacteria > Pseudomonadota > Alphaproteobacteria > Rs-D84 > Rs-D84 > Enterousia. The sequence goes on from CADBVV010000005.1 coordinate 38,869, forward strand.
TCAATTTAGTATGCAAATTCATAATCACACCATTTTCACCAACAATGCGTGGCATGGACATGGCAACCGCGCTTTTGCCAACACCGTCAACAACAGATGTTGTAAGTATGCGTTTTTCGTCATTAACGATTGCGTGTAATAAATCTGCAACAGCGGCACCTATGCCGTCCCATGTTGCGCCACGGCCACGAATGATTTCGTATGCTGCACCACGGACACGATGTTCAATTGTTTTGCGTTTGGTTTGTGGTAATGATATTTTTGTTTGTTTGCAAAAATCATCTAATGCGATACCACCAATTGATATTGCTTCCCAATTTACAACCGAAGAATCACCGTGTTCACCCAAAACATAGGCATTAATCGAACGTGTCGAAACACCCAATTGACGTGATAATATAACCTTTAAACGTGCAGAATCCAACATTGTTCCGGTGCCTATAACACGCGATGCAGGTAATTTAGATAATTTTTGTGCCAACATAACCATTACATCCAATGGATTTGTGACAACTATAATTTTTACTTTCTTGGCATCAACATTTGCCATAACGCGTGGAACAATATCTTCGATAACAGATGCGTTCTTGTGTAATAAATCTGTGCGTGTTTCACCAGGTTTTTGATTCGCACCGGCCGCGATGATAACTATATCACTGCCACGAATTACGCGATAACTGCTGGCAGCTGTGATTTTTATATCATAAGAAAACGCACCGGCATGTCCCAAATCTTCGGCCGCGGCGCGTGCACGAACACCATCACGATCAAATAAAACGATTTCGTGTGCCAGACCTGTGTTTTGAACGGCGGTTGCAACCGCAGAACCAACAGAACCTACACCTATAATTGCTATTTTCATTTTCTCCCTCTTGTTGTTGTGATTATAGCATAAAAAGTATTTGATAAAAACATTTATATTTTGCTAGCATCAATCCCAAAGGGAAAAAGATATGAAAAAAATTCTGTGTTTTGGAAATGTGACGGATAAATATAAAAATGCAATTGAAAGCGCAATGCGCGAATGTTCAAATATTGCGGGTTGGGAACATGCATCAGATATGGACGGTTTACCAAATGCAAATGATGAATTTGTTCTTATGAAATGTGATATACACAGTGATGAGTTTATTCGTCGTGTAATTGCAATTAATAAAAAATTAACATCTGAAAAGTTTTATCTAACACATTGTTTTGTATTGTCTAATAAATCTGGCAATCGCGCGCCATTTATTTTAAGTGATGCGGCATGTGTTCCAATGCCTGACGAAAAACAATTAACGCATATTGTAGAAAACGCGAAAGATTTGTTTGAAAATTTATTTAATAAACAACCGATTATATCATTGATATCTGCGGGTGGTGATACAAATACAAAAATATCACCGTTATTGCATTCGTGGTATGAAGCGAACAAAAAAGATTTTGAAAAAGATACATTGCGAATTGAACAATTGGATGTTGCGCTGGATTCACATGTTCGTAATGAAAAACACATATCTGGCAAAACGGCAGATATAATAATTGTTGATAATATAAATACCGGAAATGCAATTTTAAAATCTTTGACCGTATTAAGTAATGATTGGTATGGAATTGGATTTTTAATTGGTGCAAAAAATACAGTTATATTAAATTCGCGCAGTGCCAGTGAATATGCATTGATGCAAAATATAATTATGGCGTGCAAATAAAAAAAACGGGCAATGCCCGTTTTTTTTAATAAGATTTTGCAACAAATACATATGTTGGATCTTTGTCGTCCAGACAACGTCTGGATATTTTATATTTTTCAATTAATCCATCAAATTCATCATTTGTTGTTAAATCGTATTTAATGCGGAAGAAACCAATCTTGCCAGATTCCAATGCAGATTCCAATTCTTTTAAATCTTTGATATCTGTAATCATTGTTTTGTTGCGTTTTTCAACCGCAACCAACATATCGTGTTGAATAGTATTTAACATCTTTTGTGCGGATGCCATGAATTCATCAATTGATAATGTTGTTTTTGATGATTTACCCAAATCACGACGTGTTACGGTTAATGTTTTTTCTTCCATTTCTCTGCTACCGATTTCAACACGTAATGGCACGCCACGTTTAATCCATTTCCACATTTTATCTGGTGCGCGTGCATCACTGTCATCAACCAAAACACGAATGCCGATACTGCGTAATTGTTCACCAATTTCATTTGCAAATTTATTTAATGCATCAACATTTTCATCACGTGTGATTGGAATTATAACAATTTGATATGGTGCAATCGCTGGTGGTAAAATCAAACCATCGTCATCAGAATGTGTCATAAATAAACCACCCATCATACGTGTAGATGTTCCCCATGACGTTGTCCATGCGTGTGTTAATTTTCCATCTGTTCCCAAATATTGAATACCAAATGATTTTGCAAAATGTTGCCCCAAGTCATGTGATGTTCCGGCTTGCAGTGCTTTACCATCTTGCATAATTTGTTCAACAGTATATGTGTGGTCTGCACCAGCAAATCTTTCTTCTGGTGTTTTTTCGCCCATAATTACAGGTATTGCCAAAACGTTCGCCATATATTCTGCATACATTTTGTGCATTTTGCGTGCATCAGCATTTGATTCTTCGTGTGTGGCAAATACATTGTGTCCTTCTTGCCAGTTGAATTCGGCGGTGCGCAAGAATAATCTTGGGCGCATTTCCCAACGCATAACGTTTACCCATTGATTTAGTTTTAATGGTAAATCACGATAAGATTGAACCCAACGTGACATTGCTTCGCCAATAATAGTTTCAGATGTTGGACGAATAACATAAGGTTCTGTTAATTTTGCATCTGGATCCGGTTGTAATTTTTCATCAATCATTTTTAATCTGTGATGTGTTACAACAGCACATTCTTTTGCAAAACCAGCAACGTGTTCTGCTTCTTTGTTAAAGAAATCGATAGGTATCAATAATGGAAAGTTTGCATTTAATACACCATTTGCTTTGATGCGTTTATCCATTTCATCACGCATTAATTCCCATATTGCCCAACCATAGGGTTTAATTGTCATACATCCACGCACTGGTGAATTTTCAGCCAAATCCGCGGCAGTTATTAAATTTTGATACCATTCACTAAAATTTTCTTCCCTTGTTGGGGTTATTGCTGTTTTCATTTTTTACCACTCTTATTTATTTTTCATATATTTTTCAGAAATTATTTGATGTAATTTTTCGGCCATTTGCTTGCGATCCAAACCTTTTAAATCTGGAACAGGCAATATTTCAATTTCAACCAAAAAACCACCCAACATCATTATGTGAAAGACCTGCATAAATGCACTGCGTTCGATTTTACACAATGGGCCGCAATCCATTTTTTTATTAGCAAAATAAGCATAATGATTTGCCAAATCTTCATCGTTTATTTTTGTGCCGTCATGCAAACGATAGTTTATAACCACAGGTTGCACAGTTGCACCAGTTTTTTCGATAACATCGAACATTGAACTTTTAAATTGTTTTACGTATGCACCGTTTGTAGATGTTCCTTCGGGGAATATAAACAATGGATAATCAACAGATTCTAATTCTTTTTGTATCGCATTCAATGCCTCTGTTGCATGGGAAGGACGACGATCAATAAATACAACACCAAATTTTTTTGCCATCCAACCAATAAGTGGCCAAGATTCCAATTCTTTTTTGCTGAAAAAAGACCCACCAAACGCCGCGGCCATTGTTGATATTTCAAAAAGGGATATATGATTACATACACAAAGCAATGGACGTTTTTGTGAAAGTGCCCCTTTGACTTTAAATCTTACGCCCATAAACCAATTGAAGCGTCGCATAAAAAACTTCATGTATTTTACAGATGGTTTCCCGCTTGGGATAAATACAAGAATAATCGCATTTAAAATCACATACAACCATGCAAAAACAAATTTTACACAAGCCCATAATGTGTTAAATATATTTTGTTTTCTGATTTTCATTATTTATTCTCTGTCGATTCTTCGTCTGTTGTTTCTTTATTGTCGATATATTCAACATCGTCCGCATCTTCGCGCATAAAAAATAATTCTGCAAATGCACGGACAATTTTTGCAGTACCTGTTATTGGTGACAGAATTATTCTGCCCAACATATGCAAAGGACCTTCCTTGATTTCGAATTCATCCATCGAAACTTCAGAACCAATAAAATGTTTTTGATATGTTTTATCAATGTCCTTTGTTTGTAACATAACAAACAAATCATATGTTCCAAATGCTTTATCAATAAATACACCGCGACCAAACGTTGCACCAAGACGCAAATAACCTTTGATCAAAGGAGTCATTTGTTTCTTTGCTTCGTTTTCATCAACAAAAACACGTGGTAAAATATTCATCTGGGTCATGCGTGGATCGATACTTGGATCAATGTTTTCTTTTAAAACAGTTGCACGCAAATGTGCTGGCGAAAGATAATTGTAATAAATATATGATATTGCCTGGGCAGATTGTGCAGGTTTTGTCCCAACAAAAGATGGAACACCAAATAAAATAACAATTTTGCGTTTAACAATGTATTCGCCCAGCCCAGCCCAAAGCAGACGCATCACCAAACCATTATCACGGTATTCTGCATCAACACATGCACGTGACATTTCGGCAATGTTGCCATTTACGCGTTTTATTTTTGATAAATTAAATTCGTGTTCTGTATAAAATCCGCCCATTTTTTCGGCTGCATCACGATCAATAATACGATATGTGCCAACAATTTTACCATTGTGGAAAACAGCCATGTAATCAGCATATGTATCATAAGAATCGTATTCTTCGCCCAATGTTTTTTGTTCTTCTGTTGCAGATGCATTTTCTTCCAAACAGAAAACACGATAACGTAATTGGCGAACCTGTTTACGTTCTTCTTTTGTGCGGGTTAAACGAACTTCGAAATCACGAACCTTTATAGCCATAATAATTTCCTTTGTAGTATATGAGTTAATAGTATCAAAGAAATGCCCAATACGCAATGTTTTTTATTTTTTCTGGACTTTTGTTTTTTTTAATATATAAGGGATTTTTTTATTTCAATTTTCCCGATAATTCGCCAATTGCAATCGCATACCATGATGAATTATTCCACTTTTTAATTCTGTAAAAATTAGGGTAGGTTAAGTATGCATGTATAACAGGTGCTGGTGCGACATCTGTGTCAGCCATTTGTGCTTCATCGTTTCTTTGTGGCTGATATAAATCACGTTTTGCAATTTCTTTTGTGTCTGCAATTAAACCAACCAAGGCATCAGATTGTTTAAGCGGTGTGCCGTTAACATTTGTCGCACCCATATCAGACCATTGTGTAACAGTTTTTTTTACATCGCCATTCAAAACAGTTCTGTCAAAATCTGCGGGCAATATCACATGTTTTATAATTGGTTCGTTTTTGTTCCATCCCAATTTGTTTAAATAATTTCCAGCACTGTACATAGCATCGCCAACACTGTGTATTATATCAATTCTGTTATCATTATTTCCGTCAACACCATATTGTGATAATGTTGTTGGAATAAACTGAAAATGGCCCATTGCACCGGCCCAAGAACCATAGATTGAATTTATTGATAATTTATTTTTATCTGCAATTTTCATCAATGCGATTAATTGCTTGGTAAAAAATTCTTCACGACGACCATCATAAATCAATGTTAAAAAAGCATTGGTTAATTGATGTCTGGATTTTATTGCGCCATAATTAGATTCCATGCCCCAAAATGCCAATATAACATTCTTAGGAACGCCATATTTGTTTTCAACACGTCCTAAAAGTGTTGGGTATTCTGCCGCTTTTTGACGACCAGTTGTTATCCTTGTCGTGTTGACCGTACGGTTTAAATACTCTTCCAATGTTAATGTAAATTCAGATTGGTTTTTATCTGATTTTATTATCCCCGGAATAATAGATGGCGATTTAAGGGTTTCATCTATGACAGATTGACTTATTTTTTGTTCGGTTGCTTTATTGCGAATGTTTGTGATGACATTGTCCCATCTTTCCAAATCAAACACGCCCTTGTTGGCAAACGCAGAATTAAGCATGCAAATATAAAATATCCCCAAAAATATAGGCGTTTTATATTTCATAATTACCCATTTTTATCAATTAAAACGAATATTTTAACCCAAGGTGTAATCCAAAAGATTGCCATGTTGCTTCTTTTAAAGATTCAGATACATGTTCTGTGTATGCTGGTTGTTCTTCAACTATCCAGCTGCCTGGGTTGTTTTCATCTTCATAATATACTGTGGTTGAAGCAACATACAATTCCCCAGGTATCTTTCCAATATGGAAATAATTTGTATCTGCTTTTAATGACAATTGCATGCGATCAGAAAGGTTATATATGTATTCTAATTCTGCTTCATATGCAAAAGCACCGTTTGTACCTTCGTCTAAGAAACTTGGGTTTTGTTGCCAATCATCACGATTAGGCCATGTTCCTTCAGATGAATATTTTGGCATGCTGGCTTGAACATAAAAACGCAGTTTATCTGTTAAAGTCATCTGCTTTTCTAATTCTAATCCAAGGTAGAAACCAGACCAAGTTGTGTTATAAATATGTGTCGTCCCGTCAACTTTGATAATTCCGTCGCCACCTATGACTACGCAGTCACCTTCACCAACACCCCATGGAATTGTACCAAGATTTGATGTCCAATCAACAGTAGTCAAAGAATCACCTAATGGATAGATTGAAATGCTTGTTGCAGAACCGCCAGCGGATACAATTTTGATGTCTTCTGGGCCCATGCAAACCTGATATAATCCTGTATCGTCGGCCACAGGTGTATCTATTGAGACACCATAGTATTGTCCAGAAGTATCACCAAATACATAATCGCCAGTATCTGTCATTAACGGCAAATATACCCCAGGATTCGGATATATATGATCACTCATTTTAAGATTATGTTTAAAAATTTCATACCCAATGTATGGTGTTAATTTCCATCCGCCAATAGACCAAATATGATGTGCGGCAAGACCAAATTTTATTTTATGTGATTCACCACTTTGAGTCCCCATAGATATAGTAAAGATACCATCAGAAGGTGCGGAATAATCATATGGTTCCAAATCGTAATCCATTGATAAACCACCATGGGCTAATTTGCCATATGTATAATCAGCATATATCGCCAAATCAAAACCGCGGATATCAAAAACATGTTTTGCACCGACATTAATTTCGTTAAAAACCATGTCGTCCCATTCCAAAATGGAATTAACCCCAGTTTTGAATTCAAAATCAGCAAAACGACGCGAATAACCTGCATAAAAGGAAGTTTTGTTGTCAGATGGTTGTGAAATGCCATTAGTTGTCACGGAACCTGGATAATCTGGTAATTGCGCACGTGGAACCTGATAAGAATAAGTTTTAGAAGATACAACTTGTTTTTTGCCAGAATTGCCGACATATTTCGTATAACCATAATTTTTATATTTACTATAAGCGGCACGATTTGCATTAACTTTTGTGTTGTTTGAATAATATGACGGCACACCTTCGTTTGACGCAAAACACGCCGACGAAGCCACAATCGAGCAGAAAAGTGCAAAAAACTTCTTTTTCATCTTCCTTTCGTATGTTTCATTATATCATAAAAAACGATTTAAAAAAAGCGTTTGTTTATATTGAATTTTATTTTTCATGAATTATTATGATTTTGTTATGAACATCGCGCACAATTTATATATTCATGTCCCATTTTGTATGTCAAAGTGCAACTATTGCGCCTTTTATTCGTTTGCCTGTAAAAATCCGGATTGGCAAAAATATGCTGATGATATTTGCAAAGAATTAAAATTTTGGTCGGAAAAAATCGGTAAAGTCAAAGTTCCTACGATATTTTTCGGTGGTGGAACACCATCTTTGATGCCTGTAGACGTATTTGAATGTATAATGAATTGTATAAACCAAAATTTTCTGGTTGATGAAAGTTGCGAAATAACATTGGAATCTAACCCGGGTACACTGGACAATGAAAAATTATCAGGGTTTATTGCAAATGGTGTAAATCGTTTGTCTGTTGGTGTGCAATCTTTAAAAGATGATGAATTAAAATTCTTGGGGCGAAAACATGATGCCAAAACGGCAATAAACTTATTGAATATTGCCAAAGGTATGGGGTTGCGTGTAAGTGGTGATTTTATCTATGGTTTGCCAAATCAAAATGTTAAAGATGTTATTGATTTGTGTAATGATATAAACAAACTGGAACTGTCCCATGTGTCAATGTATGAATTAACAATAGAAGAAAATACTCCATTTGGAAAAATGAATTTGAATATGCCGGATAATGATACAATGGCACAGATGTATGATGCTATCCCTGAACATTTATTATTGCCACGATATGAAGTTTCTAATTATGCCAAGCTTGGTGAAGAATGTCGTCATAATTTAAATGTTTGGAACGGTGATGCTTATATTGGTATCGGTCGTGGTGCAGCAGGGCGTGTGTATTATGATAATGTGTGGTATGAACAACGCGGAAATGGAGAATTATTTGAAAAGATAACCAATGAAACACGCAGTATTGAAAAAATTCTGACAGGTATGCGAACAATGCGTGGTGTTAAATTAAGCGATGATGTAAAAAATGTTATAAATTTTGATTGGATAAATTCACATAAAGATTTGGTTGAAATAGATGGCGAATATTTGCATACTTGCCACAACGGATTGTTAATCTTGGACGATATAATTTCGGATTTAATAAAATGAAAAACAAAATATTAAATATCATGGGAATCATTGCTGTATGTATTGCGGTGGTTGTTGCTGTTTTTTTTACAAAGGAGAAAGTTATGCAAATTGGTATAAAAACTGAAAACATGGATTTGACTGTTAATCCTGGAAAAGATTTTTATGATTTTGCGACATCTGGGTGGCGTAAAAATAATCCATTACCAAATGATTATACACGTTATGGTTCTTTTGAAATGTTAAATGAAGAAAACAATAAACGCGTTCGTGAAATTGTTGAAAATGATAATGGAAAGATAGGTTTGCTTTATAAAATTGCAATGAACACCGAAAAATTAAATGCAGAAAAAATAAATCCTGTTAAACCATATCTTGATGAAATTAATGCGATAAAATCAAAACAAGAATTACCAACATATTTGGGTAAAATGCATTCTTTTTCATCTGCGTTTTGGGATACAGGTGTTTTACAAGACGATAAAGACAGCGAACATTATATTTTAGTTTTTGCCCAAGGTGGCATAGGTTTGGCACGTGATTACTTTTTCGATGAAGATGATAAATCAAAACAGGTTCGTCAAAAATATAAAGAATATATAAAAAAACAAATGGATAATTTTGGCGAAAAAGTTGATGTTGAAAAATTGTATGCGCTGGAAGAGCGTATGGCAAAATCTTTCTATAAAAAAGAACAATTGCGTGATCCCTTGATAAATTATCATAAAAAATCTATGGATGAATTAAAACAAGAAATATCTGGCTTTGATTGGGATACATATTTCAAGGTTCGTGGTATAGATACACAATACCTTAATATTGAACAGGTTGAACCAATCAAAGAATCAATCGCAATCATTAATGATACAGATTTGGAATTAATAAAAACTTATTTGAAATATCATATTATAAATGGTTCAACATCATTCCTGGATGATAAAACATACGATATCGCATTTGATTTTTATAATCGTGTATTGTCTGGTCAAAAAGAACAAAAACCACGTTGGAAAAGGGCGGTTGCTATGATTGATGGAACATTGGGCGAAATGGTTGGTCAATTGTATGTTAAAAAATATTTTCCAGAATCTGCAAAGAAACGTATGGAAGATTTGGTAAAAAATTTACAAAAATCATTGGGCAACAGAATAGAAAATCTGGATTGGATGGGAAATGATACAAAAAAACAAGCGTTAGCAAAACTTAATACGTTTAAAGCGAAAATAGGATATCCAGATAAATGGCGCGATTATTCAAAACTGGAAATAAAAGATGATTCTTTGTATGCGAATATGATGCGTGTAAGTGCGTTCGAAGATGCGTTTTGGTTGGATAAAATTGGTAAAGAAAAAGATCCGACAATGTGGTATATGAATGCACATGAAGTAAACGCATATTATGATCCGTCTAATAATGAAATTTGTTTTCCGGCCGGTATATTGCAATATCCATTCTTTGATATGGCGGCTGATGATGCATTTAATTATGGTGCGATTGGTTCGGTAATTGGACATGAAATGACACATGGTTTTGATGATTCTGGACGCCATTTTGACAAAGATGGAAATATGGTTGAATGGTGGGCAGAAAACGATGCAAAATTATTTGAAAATCATGCAAAAAAGATGCGTGAACATTTTGATAATATTTTGGTTGCACCAAATACACACGCAAATGGTGAATTTACATTGGGTGAAAATTTGGCAGATTATGGTGGTGTAACAATTGCTTTTGATGCATATCAAAAATATGGTAAAAAATCAGAAGATGCGATGGGCTTGAACGCAAATCAAAGATTTTTTATTGCCTATGCGATGACCGAAGCATCAAATATAACAGATGATGCATTGTTACAACAAACAAAAACAAATGAACATTCTTTGTCGCGTTGGCGTGTTAATGGTATTTTGCCACATGTAAATGCCTGGTATGATGTATTTGATATAAAACCAGATGACGATTTATATTTATCACCAGAAAAACGCGTGAATTTGTGGTAATAAAAAAAACGCCGTTTCGGCGTTTTTTTATTTTTGATTTTGTTGTAATTCTTTGATTTGCATATCTAATGATCGTAATTCATTATTAAGCGCATTTAATTCATTTCGATCTTCAATATCTCCTTGGCCATTATCGTATTCATTATCAATACCATATTCCAATGCACGAATTTCGGCTTCTACTTTTTCTCTGGCTGCGACTAAACTTGCTATTTTGTCATCTTGTGCTTGTTCAAACATATCTTTCATGCCACTGAATTTGTCGATTTTCTTTGTCATGGTTAAATCCTTTTATTTTTCAGAAACAATTTTTCTGAAATCATTACTTGGACGGAAAGACGCAACACGACGGGCAGATATTACCGCTGGTACACCTGTTCTTGGGTTGCGACCAATGCGCGCAGATTTAGATAATATCTTAAATGTACCAAAGCCTGTAATTTTTACATCTTCACCATTTATCAAAGATTGTTCAATTTCATCAAAAATAATATCTATCATTCGATAAGAATCCGCGGCGGTTAAACCAAAGCGATTTCTTAAAGCATTTGCTAAATCTATACGTGTTATTGTAGCCATAATATTCCTATTTCTTATCTATATTGAATATTATACAGGCTCTTTTTAATAAAGCAATTACTAAATATTGATTTATTTTTTTATTGGTGTAGAATCAAAGCCGTTCGTCCCCATAGTTCAATTGGATAGAACAAATCCCTCCTAAGGATTAGATGCAGATTCGAATTCTGCTGGGGACGCCACTAAAAAAGGTTAAAAAAATGAAGAATAAAGCAGTTAAAATAGGAATTGTCGCATCAATTTTGCCACATTTGTTTTGTTGTGTTTTACCAATAGTTTTATCTTTAATCGGTTTGTTTGCACCAGAAGTGGCGCATACTGCTTTTATTCCAGAATGGATTGAACCGTGGTTGTTTGTGTTTTCAGCCTTGATGTTGGGGTTGTCGTGGATTTTAACTTTACAAGATTGCCCATGTGCAGAATGTGGCGAAGAAAAATCACATAAAACACAGAAAATTATTTTATCGGTAATAACAACTTTGTTTGTGATAAGTGTTATTTTACACGTATTTGCACACGGACATTAATTTATTTTAATACATATTTTTCTGTTTCTTTTTGAACGGCCTTATTTCGTAGTTTGGTTATGTATCCATCGTGTTTGAATTTTCGTATGGCCATATACACAGGATTTATGATGCGTTCAGTATCGTTTTCCAAACTGTGTTTCTTGGATGCAATGATATTACCGTAGAATTCGTTTATTTCGTTCAATTGAAAACCGTTTCTTTTTACTTTTTTATAATCGTTTAATATTTGTTTATAAATAACAGTGGCCTGAGTTTCAAGATTTTTAATTTCTTGTTTTGAAAGGCTAACTGGTTTTAATACCCATTCTTTTTTTAACAAAGAATAAATTGGACCACGTCTGTATCTGCCATCGAAGTCAGGATTGCGCATATTTTGAAAATTTAAATCAATTTTTCGATTATAAATTTTGCAAATGTGTACCATTGCCCAATCAAAATAATAAAGTTTTAATTGTTTTTCGATTTGTAAATTTGGAAATTGTTGTTCCGCATTATCAAGATTTAAAACTATACACACATCTATATCTGATTTTTTATCATAAAAAAGTTGTGTAATAGAACCAAAAACAAGTATGTCTTGAATGTCAGAATTCTTGATGTTAATACTGTATTCATTTCTAATATAATCAATATATGCCCATGCAATCGATAACAACATATCCGACACATCTGGATATAAATTATCGTTTTTATCCCATATTTTTTGATCAAGATTTTTATGTAATTTTATTTTCATTTGTTTGTTTTCTTAAGTATATAACATATTATTCTGTATCGCAACGGTATAAAACGCAAAGGAATTTTTTGACAGAAAGTTATGAACGATTTCTTGTCATTGTTTTTTACAGAAAAAGATGCAATCTGTGGAGTTAATTTTTTAAAATATTGTTTCCAAAATTGATTGGATATTTTGTTATGATTTTTTTCATAATTGTCAATGATGTCTTTGACCAATAGATTTGAATTTGTTTGTTTTAATATGTATGTTTGTTTTGTTAATGCCATGTCTTTTGATTTTAACAAAGCATCAGTTAGAAAAGCGTGTTCGTGTTCATTTTTGTATGTATCGACAACAATATCTTTCTTAAAACAAAATTCTGAAAGATTATTGAATATATAATCCATGATGATATTTTTCTTAAAAACGTATTCAAATATACATCTTCTTTCGTTTGTGTTGGGTGTGTTTTCTGATAGTAATTGCGATTTATATTTTATAATATCTGCATTTGTAAAATCTATCATATGTAAAATATTGCTAATCGCATCATTAAGCAATATATCGCTTGAATCAATAAACATAATATATTGGCCAATCGAACTTTTAATTGCGTCATGTATTACGTTGCAATAGTCTTTGCCGTTTAAGATTTTAAATCTGGTATCATTAATGATATATTTTTCGATATTTTTAACAGAGTTATTTATAATAAAACATTCCCAATTAATATTATTTTGCTTTAGCAATGAAAATACTGCAGATATATCGTAATTTGATGTTATAATGATGCTGATTTTTATCTTGTCCATATCTTATCAATTATAATAAAGTGATGTTCCATAAACGTTTTTGGTGTAATAACAATTTTTAGATGTATTTGTTTGAGCAGATGATGCTGTATCTATGTACACATAAGTGCCGTCTGAATCATCAAATTCTTTCATATAACAATCTGCAATAGTGTGAACATTCCAAGAATCCCATAAAATTTTACCGCTTTCATATACGTCTTCTTGTACAGTTGATCTTTCAACATAGGCATTGTTTGGGCATGGTTGGCAATGTATTATGTCGGCCATTTCTTTAATTGGTATTTTACCATCGTCGTTTGTACATAAATTAGCCAATAATTGATATAAATGATCTTTATACTGTGACGGTAAAGCAACAGCATTTGAATAAACATAGTTTGAACTTGATGTTCCTGTCCTGGATGTATATTCCAGTGCATATTGGTGTGCGAACATTTTTTGTAAATTTTCCATGTTTATTGTATCGGAATCTTGTGTGTTATAAGAATAATAATCAGGGGTTTGTACGTTACCTGCTTTTTTTAAACCTTTTAACCAATTTGTACCTATGGTTGACATTCCACAGCTTGCTAAATAATGACCAGATCGACATAATTGCCGGGTGCGTGCATACCTGTTGTGTTCTTCAACTTCTTCTGTTGATGTGAAATATTTTGTTGTCATTTTTTTGTCTCTGACAATAGACGGCGTATTGGATAATGGGGACGATGTTTCAGATTCTTCGGCAAATGTGCAATCAGAACCAATGTGACATAAAAATACCATGGTCACGCTAAATAATTTCCATAAAAAATTACCGAAATTGTTCATATTCCTTGCCTTGAGAAATATTTTATAATCTTTGTTTTTTTTTCGCAAGGGAAAAATAAAAAACGCTTGCTTTTATTCTTGTGTTTTTTCTATAATTCAGCCATCAAGGAATTAAAGGAGTTTTTTATGAAATTATCAAAGATTTTATTCGCGGCTTTTTGCGGGGCTTTTATGTTTGGTGCAAATGCTGCAGATATCACAATTTATTATTCACCAACATGCCCACATTGTCATCATGCGCGTGATTTTGTTGAAAATACTTTGATATATGAATACGCAGATTTAAAAGTATCAGAAGTAAATGTTATGAACAATGATAACCGTAAGGTGTTTGTTGATGCACTTAAAAAATGTGGTTATGAAAGTGGTGGGGTTCCTGTTTTAGTTATAGGTGAAAAATGTTTCCAGGGTTATTCTGATTCAATGCAATCTGATTTGCGCGCTGCTGTCGAAGTTGATTTGACAGACGAACAAAAAAAATCTGCCACATCAAACAAGGCAGAAATGGAAAAAAATAAAGATGCATTTGTTGCTGCACACAGCGACAGAAAAAATGCAGTGACAGACACCAATACTAAAAAAAAAGTAAAAAATAATAACAACAATATATCTGATATTTTGTTGTACGGCTTTTTAGGATTGTTATTGATAGGTCTTGGTTTGGTTTTATTTAAAAAACAAAAATAGGTAAAACACAATGTTTGATTTAACTGTTCTTGATTATATTTATGTAGCGGTTATTTTAGCTTCTACCATTTGGGCAACAATTCGTGGTGGTGTGTACGAAACAATTGCAACATTGTCTTGGGTGGTGGCTGCCATATCTGCAAGATTTGCATCACCATATCTGGACGGACTTTTACAGAAATGGTTTAACTTGTCAGATTCAACTGTTGTTACATTGGTTGCATCGTATTTTATAGTGTTTTTTGTTATTTTGGTAATAGTCGGTTTTATAAATCAAAAAATACGTGAAAGAATCCAAGACAGCTTTTTATCGGTGACAGACAGAACGTTGGGGGTTGTTTTTGGTATTATACGCAGTGTTGTTTTAATGGGGTTTGTGTATTGGGCTGTGTTGTGGTATTATTCTGATATGCCACGCGGTTTGCCAAAATGGGTCAGTGAAGCCAGAACGCGTCCGGTTATGCAATTAACCGCAATTAAAATGGATGATTGGTTCTTTTTCGGAAACAGTAAATTGTTAAAGAAAGATTTGGAACAAGATCAAAAACAGCATACTAATTTAATAAATCCGATGGTTGAAAAAAAGAAAACAGATTCTGATAATGCGGACAAACCATCTGAAACAGGGTATAAATCTTCGGAACGCGCAGCGCTGGAAAACCAGTTATTACAGATAGAATCTGTTGCAAACACGATTCAGGAAGAAAAATAAATAATGCATTATAAAACGGAAAAGGGTCCCATTGAAAAATGGGGCCTTTGTTTTTTATAATTTTTATATGCGAAAAATAAAGATATTTATAACTTTTTTTGTGTTATATGAATTTGTTGCGATAACAATATTGCAAATACCAGAATTTTGTTTTGGTATATTTAATTATAATTTCTGTGAAATAGGGTATAAATATTTTCTTTTTTGTGTAATGGTGCCGGCATTGTTTGGATTGTTGTTTTGGTGGGTGCCAAAGAAAGCAGAAGCAACACAAAAACAAACATTTTTTGATATGCTTTTCGATATAATCCCACCGCAATATATAAAACGATTTTTGACAGCAACAGTAATTATTGGATTACGAAAGTTTATAATGTCGCACCCGCGCGCCCGCGATTTTTTTAAAAATGTCAATTCCGTGTTAAAGAAAAAAAGATTGACAAAATAATAATTTTGTATTATATTTTCGTGTGTAAAAAACAGGAAATATAAATGTCTGAAAAATTTTGTATATTTTGTGGTGAAAAGCCGGAAAAAAAGAATCGCGAACACGTTATTCCGCAATGGTTAATTCGTATGACCGGCCGTGAAAAGAAAGATGTTTTTACGCGTTTTCCCGAAGATGCCAAACATATGGCGTTTATGAATTTTACTTTTCCAGCATGTGAAAAATGTAATTCTGATTATTCGGCACTGGAAATCGCGGCCAAGGCCGTTATGGAAAAAGTTTTATCTGGTGGCAAAATCACAGGAACCGAAGCCAGCGTTTTAATGGACTGGTTTGATAAAGTCCGTATTGGTTTGTGGTTGTCGTGGATGTATTATGATCCAAAATTAAAATCTGCTGTCCAGCCACACTTTTTTATAAATTCACGTGTTGGAACTTGTGACAGAATGTTAAATATTCGCAAATTAAACCTGGAAGCCGACGAAAACAAAGGCATTTTGTTTATGGGGACAGATAATACTTGGTTTAATTACTGTCCAAGCGCCTTTACCATGGTCATTAACGATTACTATTTTATGAATGCATCAACTAATAATCTGGTGTCGCGAAATCTGGGATTTCCAATTATGCGCAAGCCTGAAATTTTCGATCAAGATACAGGTAGATTTTGCGCGGATATTGAAATGGGTAATCAAAGAATTATCAGCCCTGTTATCAAAGGTTTTGTTCCGCATCCTGAATCTGTCACTTTTTATCAGCCGATGTACCATGAAATCGCATCTGCGAAAGATGATAGTCCATCTTGGCAATATATAACAGAACGCAGTTATGATTCTGATAATGGTGTCGGTGGGGTTTTCTTTCAAAAAGGTAATGCCAATAATACCAGATATTTACAGCCACAATCACTGGCAAATTTGAAAATGAAAGCAACAGTGTGGCCGGATTTAGAATCTGACGTCTTGAAATTTCAAAATGTGATTGGCGGCAGAACTTTCCTGCAAACGCGCGAAACTTTGCTGGGGATGAGTCTTAACAAAAAGTATCTGGCGGCCCTGCAACAAGCAAAACAAAAATAAAAAACGCACCGTTTGGTGCGTTTTTAATTTCTGGTGCCGGTTGTCGGACTTGAACCAACGACCCTCTGATTACAAATCAGATGCTCTACCAACTGAGCTAAACCGGCAGGCATCGCATATATTATATGTATTTAAATCTTTTTGCAAGCAAAAAATGCTTAAAAAATTTAAAAGTCATATAAATGCCGTATATTTTCCGTGGCAACCTGGGCCATGTATTGATCTTTTGCTCTTTGGTATAATTTTGCATAGTTTGGTTTTTTGTCTAGGGATATGCTACATACCGTGTAAAGTGTGTTTACCAATTCATATCGTTTAAAACCGTATTGACCGGTCTTTTTATTGTGGCCAATTGCAAAACCTGCAATTCCAGAATTTGTAACCATATATGTTTCAAAATCACCACGCATTTGATATATTACATCTGAATCAATCAATATATCGTTATAAATTATCGAAAAATCTTTGTGTGCACGAATGGCAATCTGTTCGATTTTGTATGCAAAAGCAACGGTTTCAAAAATTTCAGCATAATTCAGTTTTATATCGGATGCCAGGCCGTGTTTTGCATATTGTGATTTAAACAAATTTGTGCATGTAAATTCGTATTTGTTCATATCATTACGAAAAGTAATTGTGAACATTATACCATCGTTATTATATACGACGTATGCTTCGCCAGTGTCGCCATTTACATATTTGATGTTTGATGTTGACAATGTTTTGCTTAATAAATCTGTGAATTTAGAATGTGTTTCTATGTCCATTTTTATCTTCTTCGTTTAATAGAGTTTGTTTGTAAAAATTGCGACAGTAAAAACTGTTTTTTATTCATGGTTGTTTGTATTAAACCGTTCTGTTCCGCGTTTTTCAGAAACATTTTGTTCGCAATCATTGCAATATCATAATTGTTTCTTATTTGTCGTGTTGTTTTTGCGAAATGGTTAATGTGGCCCACTTGTTCGCCATTTATTTCAATGCTTATGCGTGGTAAAATGCCATCATAACAATCTACAACCATTAATTCGTGGTTGTTTTTACCGTACAGGGTATATGTATAATGTGTGTCGTCCATGTATGTCACACGGACGGTATTGTTATTTATAGCATTCAAAATGTTTCTTTTAAATTCTTTGTTCATAATGCGAATTGTTGCACAAAATATGCGATTGTCAATATTTTTGATAACTATACCTTGAATTTTGGTTTTTATCTGATAAAATCGCCACAAAAGGATATATGATATGGTGAAAGTACCAGAACTTTTGGCGCCTGCGGGCACATTGGATGCGTTTAAAACGGCAATTTTATACGGGGCAGATGCAATTTATGCTGGTCTGCCGGGTTTTTCTATGCGTGCACGTGCAAAAATCACCGTAGATGAAGTAAAACAGGGTATCGATTTTGCGCATGAACATGGAAAAAAGGTTTATTTGGCATTTAATTTGTTTGCCCATGATCGTGATTATGAAAATATGGATAGAGTATCCGAAGTTCTTAATTATTTGCGTCCGGATGCGTTAATTATATCAGACGCGGGTGTTTTAATGTGGGTTCGCGAACATCATCCTGATATTCCAATTCATATATCGACCCAGGCGAATATTTGCAGTGCATCTACGGTTAAATTCTGGCAAAATGCAGGTGCAGTGCAATGTGTTCTTGCGCGCGAGGTTTCTCATAAAGAATTTGAATCTATACGTAAACAATGCCCAGATATAGGTCTTGAAATATTTATTCATGGCGCAATGTGTATGTCTTATTCGGGGCGTTGTTTGTTATCGAATTATATAACAGGTCGGCCATCTAATCGTGGTGCGTGTGCACAATTGTGCCGTTGGAAATATGATGTGATTTTACGCGAAAAAGAAAGTGGCATTGAAATGCCAATCGAAGAAGACGAACGCGGTGCATACATTATGAATTCAAAAGATTTGTGTTTGATGCCACGTTTGAAAGAGGTTATTGAATCACATCCAGATACATTGAAAATAGAGGGACGCAACCGCAGTGAATATTATGTTGGTATGGTGACACGTGCATATCGTAATGCATTGGATGCGTATGCAAAAGATCCTGAACATTTTGATCCAACACCATTTATGAATGATTTGAATTTACTGGAAACACGTGGATATACAACGGCTTTCTTTGATGGACCGGTTCCACCAGATGCACATGATTATGAACAAACACATTCTAATTCTGACTATTGTGTTGCGGGTGTTGTGACAAATGTTAATGATAATAAAATAGCATTTGAATTGCGTAATGAAATAAAGCAGGGCGACACAATCAATTTTGTTTTGCCGTATATTCAAGACAAGGTTTCGATTACATTGGACAAGATTATAAATGCCAAAGATGGTAGCGAATTGCCAAAGATGTCTGCGGGTCAGGGTAATTCATTGATTGTTCCAATGGATAAAATCCCAGAACAATATCGTGATAAAATAGTTCCTTTGATTTTAGCATACAAACACAAGTAATAAACAATGATTTTACACACAGCACCTGCTTATACTATCAGTAATGAAAATCAACGTTGGGCAACGCAAGTGGTCCCAAATGTAAAATCTGTTTTAACTGTTGCGGGTTCTGGTGACCAGGCTTTGTTTTATAAATTATCTGGTGCAAAAATTATTGATACTTTTGACATAAATAATAATGCACGTGTTATTCAAGATATCAAATGTGCCGCAATAAAACATTTAAAAATTTCGGAATATAAAGATTTGTTGACCAAATTACATAATGCAAATGCCCGTGATATGATTGATGTGCCGGAAATGCATTACATTTTACAATTTTTGCCGAAAGAATCATCGGATATAATAAAACAAAACAATTTCGCGTGTAATTGTGGTTTAAATATTGATTTTTATCCTGAAAATATACCAACAGAAACAGAATTCGAAACATTGAAAAATATGTTGGATAAATCATTTAGTTTTATTTGGACTGATTTGGGGGCTTTGGGAACCCAATTAACCAGAAAATACGATTTGATAAATATATCTAATATTTTTGATTATATTTCAAACGGTCAAACACAAATGGATATATTAAACGAATTATCAAAACACCTTAATAAAAATGGGCATATTGTGCATTTGCCACAAAAGCACAGATACAGTTATAAAAAATTGGAATTACCACATTTGGTTTATGAAAAAACTTTGATATATGACAAGCTTAGAAAAATTATTTTGTTCCAAAAAACAAAATAAAAACGCCGTTTGGCGTTTTTTTTATTCTGGTTTCTTCCAATCTGGGATTTCAACATAATCGTTGTATTTAGATAAATAACGACCACCAGTCATACATACAAAATTAGATAATGAATCTTCGTATTCACGAACAGCACTTGTCCAACGGTCTGTTATTTCAGATTGTGCACCCTGGTATCCAGCGAAACCACCCATTGCACCACCAGCAGCGGCACCAACAGCGGTTCCTTTCGCACGTGCTTTATTATTTATATCAACCAAACCGCCAGACGACGCATCGCGTGCTAACGGTGTGAAGATAACATTTGGTTTTGTTTTTTCGTCCAGTTGTATTACCGCGCCAACCGATCCACTGTGGTTGCGGTTAAAATATTCGAATTCTTTGCCACCAATCAGTGTGGTAAAATCTGATTGTTTATAACCTTTGATGCCACCATGGCCCAGATCGCTTTTAAATACTATATATGCATGTTTTTCATCTTTTGCTTCATATGCATTTGATATTTTATAATATGTGTTATCTTTTTGTCCGTCGCTATATGGTTTAAAAATAACACCGTTATTTTCTTCCGAATAATATCTTTGCAGGTTTGAAAATTCTGTATCTTTTATATTTCCCTTGGTAAATATTGAATCAAAAGATACTGCAGATCCTGTGTGTTCAAGAGTGATATTTACCAAAGACCCAGCATAAGGTTCGCAATTTAAATTATTTGAATCATTTGTATCTTTTTTGCATGTTTTTATGTTTTTATTAGCATCAATTAAAAAGATTGCATCTGAATCAATTTCTGATATAGATTTTCCTT
>CADBVV010000006.1 GCA_902798205.1 uncultured Pseudomonadota bacterium
AGTAGACCTGTCTGGTGTATTTGATTTGCCGGGCGAACCAGAAAATGTAACATTATATGCCCAATGGACCCCTATTTCTTACACAATTACATATAACAACATGGACGATGCGACAAATTATGACAACGCCCCAACCGGATATACATTCGGTACCGGTGCAACAATTGATGGAATACCAACACGTGATGGTTATATCTTTACCGGATGGTGCACGGATGAAGAATTAGAAAATTGTGCATATACCCAAACAATCGGCACAGATGCAACCGGAAATAAAGAATTTTGGGCAAAATGGGAACCTGTTAAATTCACATTAACCACAACAGAAATGGGTGAAAATGATGTGTACAGATTTGGTATATCTGCGTCTGGTAAATTTTATGTTGATTGTGGCGATGACGGTGTATTGCATACCTTTGATATTTATGGTATGGGTCCAAGGTTGACCGGCAATACAATCAATCGTGCTAGTGTGGGGCAAACTATCTATGGCTGTGTTTACACAAATGCCGCCGATAAACATGAAATAAAATTTAGTGGTGCTGCAGACGGATATAATCCGACAGATAATAATCAGTCATGGTATGCCGCAATTTCATTAACTTTGGAAGCTGATGGTTATTCTACGGCAAACAAGATTGCGGGTATATCCGGATCATTGGGTGAAATATTTGGAACAATTGGCAATGGCGATACATTGGCAACACAGCCACGATTTATGTGGACTCTTGCCGGTGCAATAAATATGCATGATACTGATATAGATGATCCAAATAATCCAGGTAAAAAATACGCAATACCACCAACATTATTTGATGGTGTTCATGGTGCCCCTGCACAATATATGTTTACTAGTACATTCTCTGCGTGCAGCGGACTGACTGGCACAATACCGGCGACATTGTTTGCGGGTATATCTGGTGCCCCGGCACAGAGTATGTTTGCTGGCACATTCTTTAGGTGCAGCGGACTGACTGGCACAATACCGGCGACATTGTTTGCGGGTATACATGGTGCCCCGGCAAACAATATGTTTAGCAGCACATTCTGGGGCTGCAGCGGATTGACTGGTTCGATACCATCAACATTATTCTGTCAGGACACTGACAATCCAAATGCAAATAATTGTATTTATGGTGCCCCGGCACAGACTATGTTTGTCAACACATTCTATGACTGCAGCAACCTTTCCGGACAAATACCAGCGACATTGTTTGCGGGTATACATGGTGCCCCGGCAGAGACTATGTTTTATGGCACATTCCGGGAATGCAGCGGATTAACCGGATTTACGGATGGAACAACAACCACAACTTATGTTCCGGGGACATTCCTGAACACTATCGATACAAATACATCCGTATCATCGCAGGCAACAAATATGTTTGCTGGTACCGGTTTGAAATCGCCATGTCCGGCAAATATGTATGAATCAACGCGTGAACAATTTAACGATGCCGGTAAACCATGGTGTGATCCGTGTCCGAATGGATATACATCAATAAATGGCGAAAATACCACAATTAATCAGTGTTATACAACCTGCCCGTTGAATGATTCTTTGGGTGGGACATATGTTTCAGAATTGGGTGGCCATGCATACTATGGTGTTGATGGCGATGATATATCAACATGTAAATATGCTTATACGATTACATATCATGATGGTGAAGATATTGTTGAATTGTCGCCATCGACCTATACATATGGTGTTGGCGCAACAATAGATGCAGTATTAACACGTGAAGGATACACATTTGATGGTTGGTATGATAATTCTGAATTAACAGGTGATGCGATTACCACTATATCAACCGATGCAATCGGTAATAAAGATTTGTATGCTAAATGGAATGTGAATACATATACGGTTACATTGGATAAAAATGCGAATGATGCAATGCCAGGCATAACATCTGTGACGGTAACTTATGGTGCAGATATGCCAACAATTAATGCCCCAGAACGTAATGGATATGATTTTATTGGGTATTATGACACCCAAGAATCAACGGATGGAACAAAATATTATGATCCTGTTTACAGGGGTGCTTTAGTAAGGGCCACTTCCGCACATGTTTGGGATAAAACATCTGGGGCGACACTGTATGCCCATTGGACACCGCGTTCTGGTGAAATTAAGTTGAAACATAACGATGGTACAGATGATGTTGAAACCATTTACACAATATTTGATACAGGTGTTTATAAAGATTCAGATCATACATTGGAAATGACGACTGTTGCGAATCCGGTAACCCCATTGACCAGAAATGGATTTACTTTTGATGGATATGTGCAATACGTGTTACATTCAATAGAACCTGGTAATTCTGGAAGCACGCAAGACTTTTATGTTGCCACACCAGAAGATTTGGCACGGCCACGATTGATTGATGCAAGCGGATATATAACCGCAGATGGTTTGGCACTTGGTAAAACTATTTACGAAACACGCCAAGGCACAATAAATCTGGCTTCTGTATGGAAAGCGGTGTGGATACCAATCGAATACAATATCCAATACGTATTGTGCCCAGATGGTTCGGCTAATTGTGTTGCAAATGCATCCAATGACGACCGTAATCCAACAACATACAACACAACACAAAATGTGACATTGTATGATGCATCCAGAAACGGTTATGATTTTGCAGGCTGGTATGACAATCCTGAATTAACTGGCAATGTAATCACAACAATTCCACAAAATTCTGTTGGTCAAAAAACATTCTATGCATCGTGGACACCAAAACAATACACGATATCTTATCGTTGTTTTGATAATGGTGATGTTGTTCATGCTGATTCATTAATGTATGGTGATTCTTATGAATTTGTATCAAATACTGATGATCATAGAATCTGTCAAAGACCAGGTTGGATATTTGCAGGTTGGACATGTTCTTATGTTGATGAAAATTCTGAATCTCATAATATATCAACAGATCCTGTGTCAAAATGGTATTGGACATATAATGTATCGTGTGTCCCAAGTCCATGGGATGAAACATACTTTAATGTATCGTTTAATGCAAATTCTATGTATGTTGAAAACCCAGAAGCGATGTCTTCAATATCTTGCCCGTATTCAACCGGATGTGCAATGCCAGAAAGTTTGTATGTCAGAAACGGTTATTTGTTCGATGGTTGGAAATCAAATGAAGATGAAATATATAATATTGGAGATACTATCAAAGAACAATTATCAGATGTAACAGTGTATGCACAATGGAACCCACAAGATAATATCCAATGTGTTGCGGGAACATATCTGAAGGCTGGTGATTTTGATAAATGTACAAATTGTCCTGTTGGATTTTATTGCCCTGGTTTTGAATCTGGTGAATATGTTTATAATGCAACAAAAGACCAAGGAATAAGATCATGTCGCGTGGATTTTGGTTCAACAATTCCATCAGTAACGACAGACAGCAAGTGTGAAGATTCTGAAGAAATTGGCGGTTGTGCAAAATCTTTGTCGGATTGCTATGTCCCATGTGATACAACATATGGTAATTATGTAATAGATTCAGAAAACAACAAGATTCGTTATGGCCAAATAGCAAGCGATGTTTGTTTGTACAAGGCTGATATAGAATATAAAGGTTCTGAAAATTGTGATACACAAACATATCTTTTTGCCGACAGAACATCTGTGTCGTTGTGTGTGCCAAATGAAGTTCTGGGCAGAACATTTATCGGATGGACAGATAATAAAGGAAATAAATATACTGATATTTCCGCGGACAATAATGAACGCCAAATTGATGACAATGTTCCTGAATCAGGTGTTGTCACAATGACTGCAAATTGGGATATTGAACAATATATAATTTCTTATGATTGTGGTAATGGAAACAATATAGTTGTTGGTGATATGGAATATGACGATGATGTTGAATTGTTAGATTATGCACGTTGCGATAATCCAGGATATACACTAACAAAATGGAATTGTGGTGATAATTTTATTGATAATAACAAGATGCCAAATCACGATGTTGAATGTACCGCAGAAACCACAGTTAATACTTATAACATAGAATTTAATGGCAATGGCGCAGATTCTGGCAATATGGATACCATTGAAAATATATCGTATATTGCAGAACAACAATTGTCGGAAAATACATATGAAAGATCTGGTTATGATTTTGTCGGCTGGTGCGATAATAACACCTGCTCTAATCATGTTTATGATGATAAAGAAATTGTTTCAAAATTAACACCAGATAACGATGCAACTGTTGTATTGTATGCACAATGGAAACCAATTCCATATACCATATCTTATACAATACCATATGGTATAACTGTTGCTAATAAAACAACATACAGTAAAGAAACGCCAACATTTACATTAAATAACCCATCAGAACCTGGATATAAATTTAATGCATGGTGTACAAATGCAGAATTGACCGAAAATTGTGAATTAACAAAGACCATAGAACAAGGTTCAACAATTGGTAATTTAGCATTCTTTGCAAGCATGGAACCAATTGAATACACCATAACATATAAATTCAAGGATGTTGATGGTGTTGTTCATGATATATCAGATATGTTTGAAAATCGTTATACAAAAAGAACTGTCGGCCAATCTGTATCATATCCTAAGAAAGCAGATGTTCATATTCCAAACTATAATTTTGTAGCATGGTATAATAATTCGAATCTTACAGGTGCTTCTGTAAACGGTGTCGCCGCCAGTGTGACAAGTAATATGACGGCGTGGGCAAAGGTTACGGCTTTGTCTTGTGGCGTAAACCAGTATATTGAAGAAGGAGTATGTAAAGATTGCCCTGCCCATTCATCAAGCGATGGTGCATTAGCAACAGAATGCGTATGTGATACGGGATACTATAAAGATGGTGACAACTGCATATCAAATACAATAACATTAGATTGGAACGAAAACGGTGGTTCACAGATTGATAATGGTGTTTGTGAATACGGAACAGATTTGATTTTACCAGATGCACCTGTTCGTGATGGTTATGTGTTTGCTGGTTGGAAATTGGCAGATGGTACAATAAAGAATGCAACAGAAACTGTGGCGGCCGGGTGTGTTGAAAATTACATTGGTGTTACAAGTGGTGATTCTAACGTTATCGCTGCACAATGGAATGTGCAAAAATACACAATTAAATATAATTCAAATGGCGGAACAACATATCCACAAAAACAATATACGGTTAATTCTGCAGATATAATGTTGCCACAAAATGCTGTTCGTAACGGATATGAATTTGGTGGTTGGTATGCAAACGAAGATTTATCTGGTTCTGTTGTTGATATGGTTGCGCATGGTTCAACAGGTAACAAAGAATTTTGGGCATTATGGAATGTTATAAATTATGAAATATCTTATAATAATGATGGTGGCGAATTTAAATCTGGGTATGTACCAATCACAACATATAACATGAACAGTGATACAATTGCATTACCAACATCAGATGATATCGTGCGTGATAACTATGTCTTTGTTGGTTGGGTTGATGAAAATAATAATATTGTCACAGAAATTCAATCTGGTTCATCTGGCAATAAAGAATTAACAGCCCAATGGACGCATGAATCGTGTGAACAAAATCAATTCTGGGATACAAACAGTGATATGTGTGAAGCGTGCCCTGCACATTCAACAAGTGCTGGCGGTATGGCCACACAATGTAATTGTGACAATCATTATGTAATGAATAACAATACATGTGTTCCGAAATCTTATACAATCACATATTACTATAACGGTGGTACTTTGGCCGAAGGTTTAACGAATCCGCAAACATATAATATTGAAATGCCAGAGACCGTTTTATATGCCCCAGAAAAAACAGATTATACTTTCAATGGGTGGCATTTGAATTCTGTAAATGGTGCGATTATAACAAATATTTCTGGTGATATGATCGCATATAAGAACATCAGATTGTATGCAACATGGACCAAGAACCCAGATACCAGAACGATAACATATAATTGTAAAACAGATAAAACAATTGAACGCGCTGGTTTTGTTGGTTCAAATGTAACTGTACCAACAACAGAAGAATGTGAAATAAGTACGGGCGATATAACGGGTTGGACATGTAATGGTCAAACATATACAGATACAATGATAATACAAAGCAATAATATAACATGTACACCTGTAATATCTTATGCAAATGTTGAATATAATATTATCTACAAAGGTTACGATACCGATGGTAATGAAATAGATTTAAGTTTCTTGGGGCCAACAACTTATACTGCAAGCAATGGTATCAGGTTACCAACGAAAAATCAGATAAATGTACCAGGATATAATTTTGAACGTTGGTATTTAAAGTATAATAATTCTGTGTTCTCGTCATCTATAACTGGTTATGCGGCAAATGCTAATATCAGGGGCGCAAAAACATTCTATGCCAAATTTACTGCTGTGACTGTACATTGTGATCCTGGGTATTATTTGCCTGCAAATTCGACAGAATGTGCATTGTGTGAAGAATCTGGTATGTATTGTCCAGGCGGGGACTTTGTATATTCAGATACAATAGACAGTATAAACACTTGTGATGAAAATTATCCATTGTCTGATTCCGGTGCACAATCGATGGATGATTGTTATAAACAGTGCGATGAACGTGAACATTATACGGTTGTTGGACATCAATACAGCAATGGTACTAATGATTGTGTTTATACACCTGTTACTTATTATATTTATTATAATACAAACGGCGGAAATACCGTCGCGCCAACGGAATACAATGTTGAAATGGGTGTGATAACAGAATTGCCAATACCAGAAAAAGCAAATAAAGATTTTGATGGTTGGTTTGATGCTAATGGAACGCAAATAACAGGTATAGATACTTCATTAGGTGCAGATATTACATTGAATGCCCGTTGGACACCGAAACCTTGCGATGAAAATCAATATGTTGTTGGTGAAGAATGTGTTGCGTGCCCAGAAGGTTTGTATTCAGATGGTGGTTTGGTGACAGAATGTGGATGCAAGCCGGGATACGAAAAACACACTTCCAGAATAAGCGAAATTTATCCTGCAAGCGGTGTTGTCATTAATTCTTATTCTGGATCTGGTATGAATTGGCATATGGATGTTAAACCAGGAACTTGGGTGTCCGATTCTGCCGATGGCTTTGCAGAATGCAGATATAACCAGTCTGGGCCACTTCCTGGCGCTGTATGGAATGAAAACGATATTGTGGAACCTGGAAAATATTGTTGGTGCCGTATGGATTCACCATTTGAAACAAAATGGATATATTCTGGAATGAATAATTCTTCAAGATGTTCAGAATTATGTGCAAACGATTGTGGTGCACGAAGCAAGAGTAATGGTGGGTTAAGAAGTGCTTTGTTTGACAGTGCGTATACAGATGGTGGTGCAGATTATGAAATAACAACATGTGAAATTATTACTTACAATATTACATATGTTGGATTAGAGGGTGCAACACATTCAAACACATTAACATATACGGTTGAAGATGCTGATTTACAATTTAGCGCCCCTTCTGATCGTATTGGTTATGAATTTACAGGTTGGACAAAGGATGGGGAAACGGTCACAATCTTGCCACAAGGAACAATTGGAGATATCACTTTGACTGCAAATTGGAAAGCAAAGACGATACATTGTGATCCTGGTTATTATTATCCTGGAAACAGTGAAACTTGCACACAATGTGTCGAAGAAAACATTTATTGTCCTGGTGGTGATTATACTTATTCTGATACGCCAAACGGCAAAGAAAATTGCCCTGTGGAATATCCTTATTCTACAGATGGCATATCCTGCTATAATTCTTGTGTCGATCCAAATGTATCTGGTGCGATATATGCAGATGGCAGAGATACCTGTGATTATACATATCCAATAGAATATAATTTGGACGGTGGAGAATTTAATACTGTTTACCCAGAAACATATGAACACGGTGTTGGGAATTTGCCTTTGGCGACACCTGCAAAATCTGGTTATGGTTTCTATGGTTGGTATGATAATCCAGAAAAGCAAGGTAATCCTGTGACCAGCATTGATACAAACAGGTATGGAGCTGTTGAATTGTGGGCAAAATGGGGGTTTGTATGTGAATCTGGTAAATGGCTGCGTTTGGGTGATGGTGATGACAGACTCTGCTTGTATACAGAAAAGCCAGCGGGCACAGTAATGGTTCTTGAGACAAGGGATAAACCAACGTATATAATGTTAACAGAAGATGAAGATGTTACTGTTCACAAGGGTTCTTCAAAGAAATTGCGTGTTGCAATTGGCAATAAAGTCTATAATGCCTATGATGCATCGGTGAATATGGACTAAATTTGATAAAAATATTGCTTCGAAACTTGTTTTACAAAAAATCTTTATTATATAGATAAAGTATCTTGACCCAGACACCTAAAATTGCTATAAAAATATAAATATTTGGGTGTTTCTGGGACATAATTGTCTTTGAAAGAATTGGTAAGGGATGAAATATGAAAAATGTATTAAAAATGCTGTTGGGTTCGGCAAACGAAAGATTGGTAAAATCTTATGATAAAACGGTTTCCATAATAAATGGTTTGGAAAGCAAATACGCGGCAATGTCTGATGATGAAATTCATGGATTAACCGCTGTTTTTCGCGAAAGATTGGCAAATGGTGAAAAAGAAAAAGATATTTTACCAGACGTTTTTGCTGCTGTTCGTGAAGCCGCTAAACGTTCTATTGGTTTGCGCCATTTCGATGTTCAATTGATTGGTGGTATGGTTTTATCAAATGGTCAAATTTCTGAAATGAAGACCGGTGAAGGTAAAACATTGGTTGCCACATTGGCATTGTATTTAAAGGCTTTGCATGGCAAAGGCGCACATTTGATTACTGTTAACGATTATTTGGCATCGCGTGATGCGGGCTGGATGGGTCAGGTTTACAGATTCTTGGGTATGACAATTGGTGTTGTTCAACATGATATGTCTGACGAAGACAGACGCGCAGCATATAATTGTGATATTACATACGTAACCAATTCCGAATTAGGATTTGATTATTTGCGCGATAATATGAAATTTACCAAAGAACAACAGGTTTTGCGCCCGTTCTTTTATGCTATTGTTGACGAAGTGGACAGTATTTTAATTGATGAAGCGCGTACACCATTGATTATTTCTGGACCTGCAGAAGATACCAGTGAATTGTATAACAAGGTTGATGCGGTTGTTGTTCAATTGGTTGCAGATGATTATAAAATCGATGAAAAAGACAGACATGTAACATTAACAGAATCTGGTATAGATCATGCCACTAACCTTTTGAAATCAGCAGATATTTTAATTGGGGATAATTTATATTCTTCTGAAAATGCTATTGTTGTTATGCATTTACAACAATCACTTTTGGCACATCATTTGTATGAAAGAAATGTAAATTATGTTGTGCGTGATGGCGAAGTTTTAATTGTTGATGAATTTACTGGACGTGTGATGTCTGGCCGCCGTTTTGGCAAGGGATTGCATCAGGCTATTGAAGCAAAAGAACATGTAACTGTTCAACCAGAAAACCAAACTGTTTCCAGTATTTCATATCAGAATTTGTTCAGAATGTATCCGACATTAGCGGGTATGACCGGAACAGCAATGACAGAAGCCGCAGAATTCGAAGAAATTTATAAACTGCGCGTTGTTTCAATACCAACAAATAAACCTGTGGCGCGTGTTGATCATCATGATGAAATTTATCGTAATAAATCTGAAAAGTATGACGCGATTATCAAACAAATTTCTGAATGTATGGAACGCGAACAACCTGTGTTGGTCGGAACAGTTTCTATTGAAAAATCTGAAGAATTGGCAAAAATTGTGCAAGAAAAATTGGGTATCAAACCTGCGGTTTTGAATGCAAAACACCATGAATCAGAAGCTAAAATTGTATCCCAGGCTGGTGCACCAGGCGCAGTTACAATTGCAACAAATATGGCTGGTCGTGGAACCGATATTAAATTGGGTGGTAATGCCGAAGATTTGATTGCTGATTTGGATGAAACTGCGCCAGATTTTGAAAAGAAAAAACAAGAAATTATAAAAACAATCGAAGCCAATAAAGAAAAAGTATTAAAGGCTGGTGGTCTTTATGTGATTGGTACAGAACGTCATGAATCACGTCGTATCGATAACCAATTGCGTGGTCGTTCCGGACGTCAAGGCGACCCAGGTGATTCAAAATTCTTTTTGGCATTGGATGACGATTTAATGCGTATCTTTGGTGCGGCCAGATTGCAAAATATGTTAACAACTCTTGGCTTAAAACCTGGCGAAGCGATTACACATCCTTGGATAACAAAAGCATTAGAAAAAGCACAAAAACGTGTTGAAGCCAGATATTTCGAAGCACGTAAAGAATTGCTTAAATACGATAATGTTATGAACGATCAAAGAACAGTTATCTATAAACAACGTAATGATTTAATGTCTTTGGATGATTTAAAACCATTCGCGACAGAATTAATAGGTGATGTTGTTGAAATTATCTGTGAAAAAAATATTCCAGAAAAAACACATCCATCTGCATGGAATATTGCAGGCCTGCATGATGATATGATGCGTATATTTGCATTGGATATAACCGACATTGATAAATGGAAAACCGATGAAAATATATCCGAACGTGGTGCATATAACACATTGTTTAATTTAGCGATGCATCGTTATAACCAACAAAATGAAAAGTATGGTGATGAATTGATGCAGACAGCACAAAGACAAATGATGTTGGGTGCGTTGGATGCAGTATGGAAACGACATTTGCAACAAATGGATTATTTACAGGGTGCAATTGGTTTGCGTGGATATGCACAAAAGAATCCATTGTATGAATATAAAAACGAAGCTTTGGAATTGTTTAAAAACACAATTCAAAATTTCAAAACAATGTCTGTTGCATATATTTGTCGTATGGAATTAACGCGCGAAGATGTTGATGCAACCGCTCAACAACAGGCGCAACATGATTCTGCATTGAATCAAAATACTGGTTCAAACAATATGGCGAACATGAATATATCGCGTAATGCGTTGTGCCCATGTGGTTCTGGATTAAAATACAAACATTGTCATGGTAAATTAAGTTAATTTTTGATGGACATAAAAGGAAGGAAAATCATGGCAGATTTTGTACATCTTCGTGTTCATTCAAAAATATCTGTTGGGTCCAGTACCCTGTCCGTTGCTGCAAACAAAAAATTGGGTATCTTAAAAGGGATACCTGAATTGTGTCGCGATAATAATATGTTTGCGTGCGCATTAACAGATACAAATATGATGTCTGGGTGTGCAGAATTTTCCGATGTTATGCCATCAAATAAATTACAACCAATAATTGGTGTTGAATTATCAATAAACCACCATAATGCCGATCCAAAGATTTTACGTCAATCATCGTTATCAAAGATAGTTTTATTAGCAAAACATCACGCAGGTTATTTAAACCTTTGTGAATTAAGTCGCATTATGTACATGCGCCAAGAAAATCATCATCTGGGGCCATATATAACAATGTCGGAATTAAAGGCACACAAAGATGATTTGATTTGTTTGTCTGGTGCGCATACTGGCGCAATTGGCATGGCGATTTTAAACAATCAAAATAATACTGCGTTTAATTTGGCACAACAATTCTTGGATATATTTGGTAACAATTTTTATATTGAAATTCAACGACATGGTTTGGAAAGCGAAATAAAAACAGAACCTGTATTTTTACAGATTGCACGTGATTTAAATATACCGATTGTTGCAACCAATGATGTTTGTTTTGCACATCCTGATGATTATGAAGCCATGGATGCATTAAGTTGTGTTTTGGGGCAAACAAAAGTAATTGATCCAGACAGACCGCGTAAATCATCTGAACAATATTTTAAATCTTGTGAAGAAATGACAGAATTGTTTTCTGATTTACCAGAAGCAATCGAAAATACTGTACATATTGCAAAAAGATGTGCGTTTTATGTAAATGTTCATGAAAAACCTTTGTTGCCAAAATTTGGTGATGATTTTGAAACCGAATGCCAAATGTTGCGCGATAATACAATTAACGGTTTAACGAAACGTTTAAAAGATCACAATATAACGGATACTGCGCCCTATTTTGAACAGGCAGAATTTGAATTAAAAACAATTATCGGTATGGGGTTCCCGGGATATTTTCTTATCGTTGCTGATTATATTAATTGGTGTCGTAATAATGATATCTTAACGGGCCCGGGACGTGGTTCTGGTGCGGGTTCTATTGTTGCGTGGGCATTGGGTATTACACACGTTGACCCGTTGAAATATGGATTGCTTTTTGAAAGATTTTTGAATCCAGACCGTATATCAATGCCTGATTTTGACGTTGATTTTGAACCAACTGGTATTGAACGCGTATTAGATTATGTTGGTGAAAAATATGGTCGTGATTCTGTGTGCAGAATTATAACGTTTGGTTCATTACAGGCGCGTGGTGCTGTTCGTGATATTGGACGTGTTTATGGTATGCCATATTCTAAATCTGACAGATTATCAAAACTGATTCCACAGGACGCGAAGACATTACGCGAAGCCGTTGATTCATCGCGTGAAATTCAAGAAGTCTTGGAAAACGATCCAGATATGGCAAAGGTTGTTTCTGTCGCGGAAGATTTGGAAGGATCAATCAGAAACCTTGGACAACATGCGTGTGGTGTTGTTATTGGCGACAGACCTACTACACAAATTGCCCCGGTTTATCGTGATCCTGCGAACCAATTGCCATCATGTCAATTTGATGGACACTATTTGGAAAGCGCCGGTTTAATTAAGTTCGACTTTTTGGGGCTTGAAACATTGGTCGTATTAAAATATGCGACAAAACTTATTCAAAAGACACATGGCATAAATATAGATTTGGATCAAATACCAACCGATGATGCAGAAACAATGAAATTGTGGCAATCTGGATTAACCGAAGGCATATTCCAATTCGATGCTCCGTTTGTTCAACAAACTTTGAAAAAAATGCATCCAACCAGTTTCTTGGAAATATCTGCATTGAATGCTTTGAATCGTCCGGGACCTATTGCGTTTATTCCACAATTTATTGCCCGTATGCATGGTGAAGAAAAAATTGAATATGTGCATCCAAAGGCCGAAGCCATTTTGAAAGAAAGTTATGGTATTATTGTTTACCAGGAACAAGTTATGCTTTTAACACGTGCCTTGGCGGGATTTACACGTGGTGAATCTGATACTGTGCGAAAGGCAATGGGTAAAAAGAAAATCGAATTGTTGGCCAAATTGGAAATCAAGTTCCTGGAAGGTTGTAAGAAAGAAGGAACTTTGGACGAAGCAACAGCAAAAGATTTGTGGGAAAAATTTAAAGAATTTGCAAAATATGCATTTAATAAATCACATGCTATCGCCTATTCTATCGTTGCAAATCAATGTGCATATTTAAAGGCGCATTTCCCAGCCGAATTTTTGGCTGCATCTATGTCCAGTAATATGAATGATACAGACCAATTGGCAATATTTGTAGATGATGCAAAAACTAATTTTAATATTCCAATCGTTGCGCCTGATATTAATGAAAGTGAATCATTATTCACTGTGCGTGGTGGTAAAATCATTTATGCCCTGGCCGCAATAAAAGGTGTAGGAACCGGTGTCACAGATCAAATTGTTGCTGAACGCGAAGCCAACGGTAAATTTAAAAATTTAACAGACTTTATCAAACGTTGTTCTGGTTTTGTTAACAAAAGAATTTTGGAAGCTTTTGCCAAGGTTGGTGTTTTAGATTCTTTGGAAAAGAACCGTGCATTGATATTTATGAATGCAGATGCAATATTGGCGT
Organism: uncultured Pseudomonadota bacterium; assembly: GCA_902798205.1. Classification (GTDB taxonomy): domain Bacteria; phylum Pseudomonadota; class Alphaproteobacteria; order Rs-D84; family Rs-D84; genus Enterousia. The sequence continues at coordinate 13,871 of CADBVV010000006.1, forward strand.
ATGCGTCTAAATCGCGTGAAAGCGCAAATTCTTTGTCTTTGTTTGCTAATACAACACAAGATGATGTAAGCGAAGACAGATTGTTAAAAGATTTGCCAAAAACAAAACAATGGACATTTGCACAAAGATTGGAAAACGAATTGTCTGCACTTGGTTTTTATATTTCTGCACATCCACTTGACCAATATAAACATTTAATTACGCGTGCCGGTTTAACAACCAGCCAAACTTTACTTGGTCTGGGTGATCGTAAAAATGTTCAAATTGCCGCCAATGTTAATTCTTTTTCGCGTCGCAAGACAAAAACAGGCAAAGATATGTTGACTATAAATGCCTCAGACAGCTTTGGAAATATTGAATGTGTTGCATTTGGCGAAGCTTCTATCGATTTGTCGCAAATATTAAACAGTGAAACAGAAGTGGTAATTTCTGGAAAAACATCTGTACGTGACGACAGAATATCTATATTTGTAGATTCTATAATGCCATTGAATAAATGGGTCGCCAAAATAGCAAAAACAATAACCATAGAAGTGCATGATAAGGCTGTTTTGGCTGACGTCAAAAAAGCATTAATGGCATTGCCGGCTGGTCAAACAAGGGTTGTTTTAAATTTATGTTCTGTGGGTAAAACGGCGGCATTGGCACTTAAAAATACCGTAGAATTGGGTGCAACAACTGCGAAAGATTTAACTGCACTTGGAACCAAGGTGACAATAGAATAATGAAACATATACCTGTTCTTTTAAACGATGTTTTGGATACTCTGGGTGATATAAGTGGTCGCACAATTGTTGATTGCACATTTGGTGCAGGCGGTTATTCGCGTGCGTTCTTACAACGTGGCGCAAAAGTTATCGCTTTCGATCGTGATACAAATGTAGTCGTTGATGCCAAACAATTACAGCAAGAATATGGTGATAATTTTCGTTTTATAAGTGCACCCTTTTCTGAAATTAAGCAATTGAACGTTGGCGATTTTGATGATGTTGTGTTTGATTTGGGCATATCTTCCATGCAAATAGATAACGGCGAACGCGGCTTTTCGTTTCGTTTTGATGCGCCACTTGATATGCGAATGGATACACGTACAAACACAACGGCCGCAGATTTAATAGTGAATTCCACATTGGAAGAATTGGCGGATATTTTATATGAATACGGCGATATAAAAAAATCGCACATGTTTGCAACCTTGTTAAAGGAAAAACAGCCAAAAACCACATTTGAATTGCGTGATTTAATAAAGAATCCTGGTGATGTTGCCCCTGTTTTTCAGGCTTTGCGTATTGCTGTTAATGATGAAATGGGACAAATCAAAGATGCATTGAACAGTGTTGATAATTTGTTGGGTTCTGGTGGCAGATGTGTTTGTGTGACTTTTCATTCTATCGAAGACAGGGTTGTTAAAAATACATTTCGCAAATGGACAGAAAGTGCCGGCGACCCAAGGTTGCCTGTTGTAAGTGCACCGAAATACAAATTATTAAAAACAAAAACACCATCAGCACAAGAAATGGAAAATAATCCGCGTGCGCGTTCTGCGCATATGCGTGGGGTTGTAAAAGTATAAATATACTTGTTGACCTGATATTTGGTTTTTTGATAAAATAACGAAAGGAAAAAGGAAAGAAATATCATGAAAAAGTTATTATTGGGATTATTTGGTACGCTTGGGGTGTCGAATGCATTTGCAAATCCGGCATGTGCAGTATGCACGGTGGCCATTGGTGCAACCCTTACTATATCCAGAAAATTGGGCGTTTGTGACAATGCTGTTGCTGTGTGGTTGGGCGCATTTTTGGTTATTATGGGATATTGGGCAATCAAATGGTTCGACAAGAAAAATTGGCATTTCTGGGGCCGTGATATATTTTTAATGGCGTTAACATTTTCGATGATTGCCGGATTGTATATCCATCATTTGTCTTACAGTCCATGTTATTGGATATTTGATGCATTTTTATTCTGGGCCATTATTGGTGGTTTGGTTTATATTATTTCACAAAAATTATATGAATATATGAAACGTCGCAACAATAATCATGCGCATTTTCCTTTTGAAAAGGTTGTGTTGGCAATAGTAATGTTGATGATAACAAGTATGTTGGTTTCAAAATTCGCAATGTAATTAAAAAGGGACAGTATTATGAAAAAAAATAGTAAAAAATTATCTATGGAAGAAATGATTGAAAAATTAGATGCCGCTAAAAAGGCTAACCCTCTTGATTTGTCTTCAGATCAAGATTTGTCCATTGCATTGATGAATTTGGTGTCTTTGGAAGAACATTTTTTCTTTAGTGGTGCAAAAACCGGCAAAGTCGGCTTTTATGATTTAATAAACACTGTTCGCAGTATGCGTAAAGAATTAATGGAACGTATTGTTAAAAAGTCCAGTGGTGATGATGGCGAAGTTTGGTGTATTTCAAAACATTTATTGGCTGCTTCTATGCGTATTTATGAAGTTGGAACCAAGGCTATTGGTACAGGTAAAAAGAAAGAAGCATACGAAATGTTTGAAAAAGCATATGATTTGTATTCTTTATTCTGGGGATTGAATATGCATTTAATAGATTTGAATGGTGTCCAAGAATCTGTTCCTGCTTTTTATGAAGGCGCAACCCAGGCATGTGCAGATACAAAGGAAACAAAAAAAGTCCAGAAAACAGCCAAAAAAGAAGAAAAAGTATCGGGCGTAAAAAGACTGGGGCAATGGGTAAAGAACGCTGTTAATTGTTGTATAGAATAAATTCTTGCAACGGTATGGCAAAAAATGATAGAATAGTAAAAAAGAGAGAAAAAGACGTGGCGGGTTTTATCAAAAATATTTTGAAATTATCGGTTGTCGCATTGGCTGTGCCTGCGATTGCGTTTGGTGCACAACAACAAAATCCGCGTGGTTCTGTTGCTGCAAAAACTACTGCACGATCTGCAGATGCGGTAAGTAATGCATCAATACGTCGTTCTGCTACTTCTGTTATTGCCCGTTCTACTGCTGAAAATAATCGTAAAAGTCGCGCCGTTGTTACTGCACGCCCTGCTACTGTGCGCACCGCGTCTGTTCGTTCTGTGCGTTCTGTGCTGCCTGGAAATGGTGTCGCACGCAGTGCATCTAAATCATCGGTTGTGCGTTCTGGAATGAAACAAAAATCTGGAAAAGCTAATTTGTCACGTGCCGGGGTTGCGCGTGCCACCGCTGTTTTTAATGATATCACAAAGATTGGTGGTGGTTATGCAAATTGTCGTGATGCGTATGCCACATGTATGGATCAATTATGTGCAAATGCAAATGACACATACAGAAGATGTTTTTGCAGTGACAGATTTACAGAATTTCGTGAAACATCGGATAATCTGGACACTGCATTAAAAATGTTGGCTGAATTCCAAAACAATAATTTAGATGCTGTCGATAAAACCGCCGCCGAAGTTAATGCTATGTATACAGCAACTGCTGGTGAAAAAGCAATCAAAACAGACGTAAGTGCATCTCAACAGTTATTGAACAGTATCGGTGATATTTTGTCTGGTAAAAAGTCGGCGGTAAAACAACAAAAAACCACAACATCATTGGGTGTTTTAGATTTTTCGGGTTTTTCTTCGAATAATGATGATATATTTGGTTCTTCGTCTTCTTTGTTTGGTGGTGATTCTTCCTATACAGATGTATCAACATTGGAAGGCAAAGAATTATATGATAATGCAATGAAACAGTGCAGTGAAATTACCCGTGAAGCATGTGGTGGTGATGCAATGTTTAATTTGGCACGTTCCGCCTATTCTATTATGATAACTCAGGATTGTAATGCTTATGAAAAAAATATAAATGCAAAAAAGGCCAGTGTTGAAGAAACTGTCAGAACTGCTGAAAAATATTTACGCGAAGCACGTCTTGATGAATATCGTTCTCATAACTCTGCTGATGTTAACGAATGTTTAACCAAGGTAGATGAAGCAATGCGTCAACCATTGGCATGTGGTCCAAATTATGAAAAATGTATGGATTATACCGGACAATATATTAATCCTAATACTGGTGAACCTATTTATTCACAAGCATTGTTTGGATTGAATAATTTGATTGTTTTGAATGGCAGTGCTGATGTCTTGAAGGCAAATCCTAAATTTGATAAATGGCTTGAAGACAGAAAAATGTTTGCTGAAACAGCGCTTGATTCATGCCGCGATAATGCAGGTATTGTATGGGAAGAATTTAAACGTTCTGCAATTATACAAATTGCCCAGGCACAGGATGATAAAATTCAACAAATTAAAGATACTTGTGTTGCAACTGTAAAAGAATGTTATGATACACAAACAGGTGCTTTGAAATCTATGGATACCACGGAACTTCAAGGAACAGGTGCAATAGCCACTGCAACCGCACGTGGCATGTGTTATGATCGTGTCCAGGCTTGTGCGGCATTGTATGGTGATCCTGATGGTTGTGTATATATTGACGCATCAAAGAAATTAACATCTGCGGATGGTAAAAAGTGCGGTTTACAATCGTTGTTAACTTTTGTTGACACTGTTGACAGTGTCAAAGTTGCCGAAGGATGTGAATCCGTATTGACCAAATATGCGCATGAATTATGCCCTGATGATGTCAAATATAAACTTGATGAAAAAGGTAACAAAGTAACAGATGAAGACGGTGAATACATTGTTGAAGAAACAATCCCTTATGGAAAATGTGTTAGTGACGATGCCACAAGAATGAGTAAAGCAAAGATTCGTGCGGCAATGGATAACAGGATGAAAGTATTTTGCCCAAGTGATTTAATAAATGGCGATACTTCAAATACGATTGGTACATCTGCATTTAATACAAATATTATGAATACAATTGTAAAAGATATTTATGATGCATTGGGTATTGCGTTTACCGCAGGTTGCGAAGATTTGGGTGGCGCATGGGTCAGTTCGGAAGAGTCTGCGGCCCCAGCGGTTGATATGTTGATCCAAGAATTTTATACAAAATATTATGGTCGCAAGGTTACCAAGGCTGGCGATTATATAGAAATGAATTCACAAGACATGGGTTGGTGTATATCTGCGGATAGACAAAATCAGTGCCTTGATTTGGGTGAAGAATATCAAACTGGTTTGGATGATAATGGTTCATGTAAATTGACAGACTTCTGGTTTATGGATATGTGTACAAATTTATTAAATGGACAATGGGAAGGTGGTAATTGTGTGGTCGATAATATCACAAACGACAATGCACCGGCTGGTATCAGTAGCATTGTACCCCAAACAAAAAAATTTGATGTTTTATTTGAACCAATCAAGGATTTAAAACAGAAAAAATCAGAAGAAGCAAGACAGAAACAATTAGAAGAACAACGTAAGATGGAAGAGGAATTACGGAAAAAGCAAGCTGCAATGAATGATATAGTTAAAGAACTTGTGTCTACTGTGCAAAGCGGTGGCATAACAGCAAAAAATATGGAATCTGTTTTTAATAAACTTATGTTGGATTGTTATAAGAATGGTATTAAACCAGAAGAACTGATCGATTCTTTGCCACAGGATTTGCCAATGAGAAATATGTTAGTACCAGCAGCAAAAGAATATATAAGGACTCATTTATAAATAAAAAAAACGCCAATATGGCGTTTTTTTATTTGTCTTCACCGTTTAACAATTTTAACATATCCATTATTGTTTTTCTTTGTGCGTCAGACGGCAAATTCCAATACAGGTTTATCAATTGCAAAGATTCGTTTTTGCTTAATGGATCGTCTTCTTTTACATCAGAAACGCGCATTGAACGAATTGCTTTGGTTTCTGGTGGAAAATTACCAGGCAATCCAGAAAAGAAAAATGCAACAGATGTTTCCAATGCCTGACTTAAATCAAACAAACGTGCCGCAGGAATACGATTGCCAGCGGTTTCATATTTTTGAATTTGTTGAAAACTTACACCGCATTTACGGGCCAAATCTGTTTGTGTTAATCCCAACATAACACGGCGTAATTGTAAACGTTGTGCGATATGTTGATCTACTGAATTAATAAGCCCTGCTTTGCGTGCCATAATATTTTCCTTTGGTAAGAAAAAGTTCTTAATGTTTTATTTATACACTGTTTCTTTTTATTTTGCAATGAAAAAACATATATGATACCCTGGATACATATGGAGAAATTGAAGTATGAAACCGATTGTTTTATGTATCTTGGATGGTGTTGGTATTAACAATGATAAAAACCATAACGCTGTGGCATTGGCAAATATGCCATTCTTTAATAAATTATTAAAAAAATATCCAAATTCAAAATTAAAAGCATCTGGTAATGCGGTTGGATTGCCGGATGGTATTATGGGAAATTCAGAGGTTGGACATATAACCATCGGTTCCGGACGCATAGTAAACCAATTTTTACGCAGATTTGAAATTGAAGATTTATCAAAAAACAAACCTTTAAATGACTTTGTTAAATCTGTAAAAAAAGATGGCGGAATTGTTCATGTTGCTGGGTTAATGTCTGATGGTCGTGTCCATGCGAATTTAGCAGATACATTGAAAGCAATTAAATATATTGTAAAAAATGGATTACGCGTATGTGTTCATTTTATTGCTGATGGTCGCGATACACCACCACAATCGGCCCAAAAATATATAGATTTAATTAAAAACGAATTGTCTGGTGAAATTGAAAATAATTCTGTATTTTTTGGGACTTTGTCGGGACGTTATTATACAATGGACAGAAATAACAATCTTGACAGAACACAATTGGCTTTTGATGCAATTGCCAATGCTGAATCTGAATATCACGCAACAGACATAGATTCTGCCCTGGCGGACGCTTATGCACGCGGTGAAACGGATGAATTTATAAAACCAACCGTAATAACGCCAACAAAATTAACAACGCGTGATGGCTTTTTATTCTGTAATTATCGTTCTGATCGTGCCCGTCAAATTATGCGCAAAGTGGTTGAAAACGGTTGTCATATATTATGCTTTTCCCAATATGGCGAAGGTTTAGACGATGTTTGCCCCGCACTTTTGCCAGATATAAAAACAGAAAATACATTGGGTGATATTTTGGCGGCAAATGGTAAATCGCAATTACGTATTGCTGAAACAGAAAAATATAATCATGTGACCTACTTTATGGATGCAGAACGCAATATAGATTACACAAACGAAGAAAAAGTTTTAATACCATCCCCAGACGTTGCAACATTTGATATGAAACCAGAAATGTCGGCTAATGAAATTACTGATGCTCTTTTGCCACGTCTTGCAAAATTTGATGTTGTGTTATTAAACTTTGCAAATGGCGATATGGTTGGACACACTGGAAATGAAAAAGCGGCGATTGTTGCAATGGAAACATTGGATAAACAATTGTCAAAAATTATTCCGGCAGTACTTGATTTAGACGGTTGTGTTTTGATTATTGCAGACCATGGAAATGCAGAACAAATGTGGGATAACGAACATAACGTTCCTTTAACATCACACACAACAAACCCTGTGCCATTTATAATTGTTTCAAATCATGAATTTGTTGCACACGACGGTGGTTTAAGTGATGTTGCCCCAACAATATTAAAGTTGATTGGTATTAAAAAACCGGCTGAAATGACTGGTGAAAGTTTGGTTTAGGCTTTTTTGCGCAAATCAGCGAAAAATTCTTTTAACATTTGCGCAGATTCTTCTGCGTATTCACCCATTTGAATCACATTTGGTTTCCACAGGTGTTTGTCATTTTCAAATATCTTTGCATTACTGGTTATGCCACCGCCCTTTTCATCGGTTGCAGCGAAATAAATATTTTGAATGCGGGCAAAAGAAATCGCGGTTGCACACATAGAACAAGGTTCCAATGTCACATATAAATCGCATCCGTCCAAGAATTTAGCGTTTAATTTCTTACAGGCTTTGTTTATGGCAACAATTTCGGCATGCAATGTTGGATTTTTAGATTTTTGAACCCTGTTTTCGCCACGTGCAATGATTTTACCATCACGAACAATGACTGCACCAATTGGAACATCACCATGTTGTTTGGCTTTTTTTGCTAATAAAAATGCTTGATTCATAAAATTCATAATGTAAACTTTACACCATGAAATCGAATTTGCAAATTATTTCCGGAAAATACCGTGGCAAGAAATTAAATTTGCCTATTGATGCGCGTCCTACACAAAATATGGCGCGTGGTGCGTTGTTTAATATGTTGAACGGAATAATTGATACAACAAAACCGATATCTGTCTGGGATGTTTTTGCCGGATCTGGTGCATTTGGTTTGGAATGTTTATCGCGCTTTAACAACCCAATGGTTGTGTTTACAGACAATGCAAAAAATTCAATAGATACAATAAAAAAGAATCTGGTGTCTGTGAACGAAAACGCAACGATTGAAATGTGTGATGCAATTGGCGCAATATCAAGATTTGGTGGCATATCAGATTTATTCTTTGTCGATCCACCCTATCCAGACTTTAATTTTGGCGTATTGTTTGTAAAAAAATTAAGCAAAATCGCAAAATCCGGCGCAATTTTAATCTGGGAATTTGAAAACACACAAAAAGCACCAGATTTAAGTGAATATTGGGATGTTTTGCGTGATAAAACCTATGGACGCGCCAGATTTTTGATTTTAAAGAAAAAATAATCAGAAAAAACTTGATTTTTCACGACTTTTAATAAATAATATACCCCGCATGACACCCTTGGAGGTCATGCAAAACAAAGAAACAACCATTAAAAAGGATTATAAAATGGCTATTAAATTAAACGCTGAAATTCGCAAAGTTGCTGGCAAGGGGGCCGCACGTGCAGTTCGCAAGAACCAAAACATCCCTGCTGTTATCTATGGCGAAAAGAAAGAACCTGTGTCCATTGAATTGAACGGACGCGAATTCAATATGTTGTTGGTACAACCATCATTGCGAACAAAATTATTTGAAATTACAACTGCAAATGGCAAAGAAGATGCTATGTTGATGGATATTCAATATCACCCTGTATCTGATAAAGTTGTTCACGTTGATTTCAAACGTATCAATGTTAAAGAACCTGTCCACGTTGTTGTTCCTGTGGAAGTTATCAATGCTGAAACATCCAAAGGTATCAAATTGGGCGGTGTTTTGAACTTTGCTGTTCGTAAAGTTGCTTTGGTTGGTTTGGTAGATGATATGCCAGAAAAAATCACAATTGATTTAACAGATGTTACAATTGGCGACACAATTCACGGATCTGATTTGGTATTGCCAAAAGGTATTACATTGGGATTGCATATGGCTGATTTGGCTTTCGCAACAATTGGTGGTAAAATGCCAGAAGAAGCGGATGCTAAACAACAAGCTGCCGCTGCAGCACCTGCTGCTGCACCAGCAAAGAAATAATATCAATCAAAGATATCAAAGATTAAACCGCCCTTTTGGGTGGTTTTTCTTTGGAATAAAAACTTATAATTATTTTATTTTTAACCCCTTGAAACCATATTTTTTATAACTATATTTCGATTAAGCGAAAAAAACTTATCATAAGGAGTAAAAATTATGGCAAAAGTATTAGGTATTGATTTGGGTACAACAAATTCCGCCATGGCTTTCATGGACGGTTCAGATCCAAAAATTATCGAAAACAGCGAAGGTCAACGTACTACCCCATCTGTTGTTGCAATTACAAATAATGGTGACCAATTGGTTGGTATTACCGCAAAAAACCAGGCTGTCACAAATCCTGAAAATACTATTTATGAAATCAAACGTTTAATGGGATTGCGTTTTGACAGCGAAGCCGTTAAAGATATTCAAAAACGCGTTCCTTATAAAATTGTTGCCGGTGATAATGGTGATGCATGGGTTGAAATCGAAGGTAAAAAATATGCCCCATCACAAATTTCAGCTATGATTTTGTCTAAATTGAAAAAAGATGCTGAAAGCTATCTGGGTGAAACAATCACAGATGCAGTTATTACAGTTCCTGCATATTTTAATGATTCTCAACGTCAGGCAACAAAAGATGCTGGTCGTATTGCAGGTTTAAATGTTTTGCGTATTGTTAACGAACCAACTGCTGCTGCTTTGGCATATGGTTTGGATAAAAACAAAGATGGCACAATTGCTGTGTATGACTTGGGTGGTGGTACATTCGATGTGTCTATTTTGGAAATCGTTGACGGCGTATTCGAAGTTAAATCTACAAACGGTGATACGGCATTGGGTGGTTCAGACTTTGATGCACGCGTTTTGAAATATTTAATGGATGAATTCAAAGCGCAATCAGGTATTGATTTGTCAAATGATAAATTGGCATTGCAACGTTTGAAAGAAGCCGCAGAAAAGGCAAAAATTGAATTGTCTTCAAAGACATCAACAGATATTAATTTGCCTTATTTGACAGCAGATGCCACAGGTCCAAAACATTTCAATACAACACTTACACGTGCAAAATTGGAATCTTTGGTTGCTGATTTGATTGAAAAGACAATTGAACCATGCAAAAAGGCTTTGAAGGATGCAGGTTTAACAACGTCCCAAATCAACGAAGTTATTTTGGTTGGTGGTCAAACACGTATGCCAAAGGTCGTTGAAACAGTGAAAGAATTCTTTGGTAAAGAACCACACAAAGGCGTTAATCCAGACGAAGTTGTTGCACTTGGTGCCGCTATCCAGGGTGGCGTTTTGAAAGGCGAAGTCAAAGACGTTTTATTGTTGGATGTTACCCCATTGTCTTTGGGTATTGAAACATTGGGTGGTGTGTTCACAAGATTGATTGACAGAAACACAACAATTCCAACAAAGAAATCACAAATCTTCTCTACCGCCGAAGATAATCAATCTGCTGTAACAATTCGCGTATTCCAGGGCGAACGTGATATGGCTGCAGACAATAAATTGCTTGGTCAATTTAATTTGGAAGGTATCGCACCTGCCCCACGTGGTATGCCACAAATCGAAGTATCTTTTGATATTGATGCGAACGGTATAGTTCACGTATCTGCGAAAGATAAAGGCACCGGTAAAGAACAAGCGATTTCTATTAAATCTGACGGTGGATTAAGCGAAGAAGAAATCAAACGTATGGTTGATGAAGCTGCCGCTAATGCCGAAGCAGATAAAAAGAAAAAAGAATTGGCCGAAGCCAAAAATACAGCAGAAACAGCGGTGTTCAGCATTGAAAAATCTTTGAAAGAACACGGTGATAAAATCTCTGCCGAAGAACGTCAGGCAATTGAAGATGCCAAGAAAGAATTAAGCGATGAATTGGCAAAAGCTGATGCAACGGCTGAATCTTTAAAGGCAAAAACAGATGCATTGACTGAAAAAGCAATGAAATTGGGCGAAGCGGTCTATAAAGCCGCCCAGGCTGAACAAGCAGCCCAACAAAACGGCCAATCAGAATCTTCTGAATCTGGTGACAAAGGTGCCACAGACGCAGATTTTTCTGAAAAATAATAACATGGTTATCCCCTTAATAAAAACAAACCGCCCAAACGGGCGGTTTTTTTATTTTCTTTTTTCACCGATATAAATTCCCATATCTGTTGCGATTTGTAATAATACATCGTCTGGTTCTACATAACGATTAGATGTCATTACACCAACGATATTTGGATCTTTTACTTTGCGTCCGGCATTAAAGAAATCACTTAAAGATACGGTTTTGTATTCGCCGTTCTGTAATGCCGTCATAACATTTGTTTCGTTGTTTTCGATTGCTTTTAATGCAGTATCCGCAAAACCCATGGCTAATATTCTGTCACTTGCGGTTGTATCACCTGTCCGTTGAAGATGTTCAGAAAAGGATGTTCTGTTTGGTATGTTTGCGGCACTTAATGCACGTGAAATCATATCAGCAGGTTTCCCAGAATGCCCGCGAATTGAAATGGCTTCGGATACCATTATTATTCCATAATCGCGTTTTGATTGTTTAATGTGTTTAACCAGATTATCAACATCAAATTTAACTTCTGGTATTAAAATTGCGTCTGCGCCAACTGCAACACCGGCGTGTAATGCCAGGCTTCCGCATGCGCGCCCCATCGCCTGAATAACAAACCATCTGTGATGACTGCGTGCAATCAATGACAGTTGTTCTGCATAATAAGACAATTGTTGTACCGCGGTATCAAAACCAATTGTTTTATCGGTTAATGGTATATCCAAATCCATTGTTTTTGGAATACAAACCAATTGTAAACCACTGTAAATTTCGTTGTATGTATGTGCCAAAGACAATGAACCATTGCCACCAATTAAAACCATTGCATCCAGGTTTAAATCTTTTAATGATTTTTGTAATCTTTTGTTAAAAGCAGATAATTTTCCGGCATGTGCGGCTGCTTCAAAATTCATAACACCATCGTGTCCATTTGATAAAATACTGCCGGCCAGGTGTGATGACGCAAATTGAAAAACATCGTTTGTTAAATCTATCGTTTTCGCAGGGTTTGCATAAAGCCCATCTGTGCCGTCTTGAATACCAATAATATCCCATTTACGTAATCTGCAACCGTCAATCAGGCGTTGAATTACGGTGTTTAATCCCGAACAATCTCCACCTGTGGTCATAATACCTATCTTTTTGCGCATCAATATATCTCCTGTTTTTTGTCTTTATGATTATATCATAAAAACATTGACAAATAAATAATTTTTGGAATAATTTTGTCAAAGACAATAAACCCAGGGGTATGAATTATGGCAGCAACAAATATCGGAAAAACAAAACGCAGCACTGATGAATTGATAAACGATGCAGTTAATCGTCAACAAGACTGGTTGGAAAACCGTCGTGCTTTTACTCGCAAATTCTTGCAAAGATTTAATGTTTTTAAAAAGCCAGAACAAGAACCTGTTGTAAAAACTAAAAAAACATCAGTCAAAGAAGAATCTAGAAACCGCACTATTTTGCATAATTTCTGGTTTCCTATCGTTTGTGCATTATTGGTTGTTTTAATTGCGGTTTTTGTTATGTTGTTCAGAATAAATGCACCAGTAAAAGTTATTGCGCCATCTGTCCCTGAACCAATTGTAAGAAATGTAAAGAATACAGAAAAACACACTACTCCGTCTTTCGATTTGGTACGTATTGAAAAATCTGGCAATATCATTATCGCAGGTCGCAATGTTCGTGAATCAAACATATCAATTGTTATTAATAAAAAAATCGTTGCCACAGAACACACAAACAAAGACGGTGAATTTGTATATGCGCCAAATGAAGTATTAAAACCTGGTAATTATGTAATATCTTTAATTGATACTGATAAAAATATTAAATCTGCTGATTCTGTGTTTGTGTATGTTTCAGAACACGGATATAAAAATTCTATTTCTTTGTTAATGACCAAAAACGGCAGCAAAATTATGCAAGCCCCAGAATTAATGGATGGCGATTTGGTCGTTTCTAAAATAGATTATCTTGATAACGGTCGTATGGTTGTGACCGGTAAAGCATTACCAAGATTGCGTGTGTCTTTATCTCTTAACGACAAATACATTGGTTTTGCACGCGTGTCAGATTATAAAAATTTTGGTCTGGGTGCAGATATTGGTAAATTAGAAAGTGGCAAAGAATATAAATTAAATATCCGTTTGCACGATGGCGAAGGAACAACAATAGCCAATGTTGAACATCAATTTGTTATGCCAGAAATGACCGGGGATGATAATACTTTCTATACAGTTCGCCGCGGTGATTGTTTGTGGATTATTGCGCGTAATTTCTTGCGTCGTGGCATATTATTCACAATGATAGCAGAACGTAATACAATTGAAAATCCTGATTTGATATATCCTGAACAATTATTACAAATACCGACTAAATAAAGAAAGGAGATGCGTTATGAACGAAGATAAAAAATCTAAATATGATTATTTTAATCCGTCCGCATCTAATAAAGAGCAAAGCGCACAAGAATTATATGCGTCTATATACTCGTATATTAAACATACTACTTTAAAACCGGGTGATTGGATTGCGTTAGATAAATTGTTAAAACAATTAAAAGGTGCTCGTACTAATTTGCCAAGAAAAGTTTTGCGCAGTATTGTAAATAAATTTAACGACATAAAAAGACAATATTAAAGGTAAACACCAATATGCCAAAGATTAACTTTCAACATACACCCCGTAAAAACAACAAAATGTTTCGTGTGACCAGCAACTGCGACACATTGATACACAGAATAAAAAATTTTTATTTTAAATACGAAACATATCTTTCCTTAGAAGACAAAAGACGAATACTTATGTGTGTTCAACAAATAGATCGCGCTAACAAGGTGTTGGATGCAAAGATACGTAATGATATATATGTAATGATAAGAAATATTGCTAAAAAATATCAAGAAGATCTTTCCCGATAAGATAAATTAAAAAACCGACATAATGTCGGTTTAATTTTTGGTGCGGGCAAAGGGAATGTAATTTCCCACTCGTTTAAACTCGTGGGCCCCTTTCAACTTCGTTTACGAACCCTTCGTTGCTTTCGCAACTCTATCGGGTTCTCTTCCGTCGTCGCTTGCCATAAATTAAACCGGTATAAAACCGGTTGAATTTCTGGTGCGGGCAAAGGGAATCGAACCCTCGTCTAAAGCTTGGGAAGCTTTCGTTCTGCCATTATACCATGCCCGCTGGGTAAGTGACATTAATTATACAATATTCAGCCAAAAAAGTCCAGACGATTTAATGTCAAAAATCGATTTTATGTATAAAATTAATACTGTTTTTGTGTAATAATGTGTATGTTAAAGGTTTTTGATTATCAAAGGGGGAAATTTATGACCAACAGCGAAGTCAAAGGAACTCTAAAAGAGATTAAGCAAATAACGGACAAGATGGATGAATCCCATTTAAACAGAATACTAAAGATTCTTATAGACGCACAGACTACAAAAGGCTGTGCGTTTTTTCTTGCTTTGGATGTTCGAAAAACAGTAAAGAAGATGTTAACCGATTTAATAAAAACCAGTCATATTAACAATATTTTTAATCGCAAACAAATTAAACAGATTTATGAAATTCTGGGTGATTACCATGTTTACCCCGTTTGTAAATTATGTGGTCAACCAATAAAGATAGATTCTGGCAGTATTCAACAGTATCGTACCAATCAGGCTGACAAAATGGCTTTTTCATGGGATCATATGCAACCGAAATCTTTGGGTGGTGGTTATGAATTGAATAATATGCAACCAACACATAAAATTTGTAATAACAGACGCGGAATTCAGCCGGCATATAATCAAAGATTGCATATTAACATAAAGATATCATTGGAATTTGATGGTGCGCAAACGATAAAACATCGCCCAATACATTTGACTGTGATTCCACAAATACAGTATTGTCAAAATCAATGTTGTCAAAATGCCCGTTAAAGGCCAACAAATATTTGACTTTTGATAAAATTTAATACATAATAAGCCTGCAAATCCCAAAGATTGCCATTATTAACAACCCTGTGTACGGTATGTACAAGGAACATCAACCGGCGAGTTTTCGCTCTTGATGGCGGTTTTGTTTGTGGTATTTATGGGAAAAACAGATAACAAAAAACTAAGGAGCAAAATAAAATGGCAACAGTTATCAGATTGGCACGTTATGGTGCAAAAAAACGTCCTTACTATCACGTAGTAGTTACAGATTCTCGTAACGCACGTAATTCAGGGGCAATTTTGGAAACAGTTGGTAAATACAACCCAATGTTGGCAAAAGACGATGCAAAACGCGTTGTTTTGGATATTGAAAAAGTTAAATCTTGGATGGCCAAGGGTGCAAAACCATCTGACCGTGTTTACAAATTCTTGGTAAATGCAGGTTTGGTTGCTGCAAAACCAATTCCAACACAAACAAAGAAAAATCAACCTTCTGAAAAAACTCAAATGAAGGCTAAAGATAAAGCCGATAAATTGGCTAAAATCGCTGAAGAAAAAGCCGCAGCAGAAGCTGCTGCTAAAGCAGCCGCAGAAGCACCAGCAGAAGAATCTGCACCAGTTGCAGAAGAAACACCTGCTGAAACACCTGCGGAAGAAACAGCTGCAACAGAAGCTGTTGCCGAATAATATTTTGCTTGAATACTTGGCGGGCAACCGCCAAGTATGGTTTTAGATATGAATACAGCAAATAAAATCTTGGTCGGTAAAATTGTTGCGCCTCAGGGAATTCGTGGTGAATTTCGTGTGCAATCTTTTGCAGAAACACCAAATGATTTTAAAAAATTTCATATTATTTGCGACAAATGCGAACCTGAACAGTTTCAATTTGTTCGCGTATTAAAGCAAAATATTATAATTGCAAAAATTGACGGTATAAATGACCGTAATACTGTTGAAATATTACGTGGAACCGAATTATTTATTTCACGTGATGATTTACCAAAATTAAAAGAAAACGAATATTATCAATCAGATTTAATAGGGTTTGATGTTATTCGTGGGGGAACAAAGATAGGCGTCGTCGATTGTTTTCAAAACTTTGGTGGTGGCGATATTATTGAATTGGATAATGGAGAGATGGTTTCTTTTAAAAACGCAGATGTTGATATAAAAAATAAAACAATAATTGTGTTATAAACAAGGAAAGAAACGATGAGCCAAAATTTTATAATAAGTTTGCCTTTGGTAAATATTGAATGCAAACAAACACTTAAAGATGGATTGCGTTCAAATTGTCCATTAAAACAGTTTTTAGATTCTGATGAAGCAATATATGTTGCTTGGCCACAAGATAACAGATTGTTGCCAGATACAACTGATTTTCAAACTGCTGTTAATGAAATGGAAAAAATACGCAAGATATGTGACAATTGCAATAATCAACACAAAGGGGCAAACAGATGACATTTATTGTATCAAATAAAGAACATCAAGAACACATAAAAGAACTTGCCCTGCCCGTATTTGCTGCAGTTGAAAAGTTATTGTGTGTTATAAATGCTAACAAAGATCATTCAACATACGCAAATGTTCAAAAGGCTACATTAGATTTGAATAAAACAATTTTTGTTTTTCAGGGATATGGACCAACGTGGGAATTAGAAAGTATAAGCAAAGCTTTGCATAAATTAATTCAAAGTGTCCCAAGAATATCAAGAAATTACATACCATATCAAGAGTTAGAAAATTATTTAAATATGCTTTCTAGACCAATTGCGCGTATGAACACAACAATCAGTTTTCTGGATAAAATAAAACAAAAATTTGGTTTTGGGAAAAATCCAAGATAATAATAATTTGCAGGAAAAATAAAATATGAATTTTGAAGTGAATGGAACTTTGACGGATAGAAAATTCAATAATACAGTAAAATCTGTAATGGATTTTGCCGATAAACAGTTATTGAAATATGATCACCTTATAGATGACAAAAAATATAAAAGATATCATGAAATCCACGAATATTTGGAACAACATTTAAACAAAGCATATTATGCACTATCAAAACGCACTTTGGTATGTGATTTAATGGATTTAACATATCGATTTCCTATCAAGGCACCAATGATTAGAAAAAAAGTCAAAGATTATTTTAATATGCAAATCAATGCATACAGTTTAAGTGAACGTCCATACACAAATGCAATCGCGGGTTATCCATATAAATCAACCAATATCGTAGATTTATTGGAAGAAGTTGAAATGGTCAGAAAAGAAAGATATGAATCAGGACTTTCTAGATAAAAATATAATGAAAGATAATACAAGGACTTGATAAAATGTTTACAGATAAACCAATAACACAAACATGCCCGCAAAAAGAAAATCCAAATTTGGAATGCCGTAAAACATTGGTATATCAGGCACTGCATGGTGTTGAATTATCATATGAATCAACTTACCATTTGGACAATATTCTTGGTGATGTTTGTAGTTTTTGTATCAAAGAACACAATCAAAAAAAGAGATAAATCTAAATGCATTTTAATATATTAACTGTTTTTCCAGAAATGTTCCCGGGAACCCTTGATAAAGGGGTTGTTGGTCGTGCGTTAGACAAAGGAATCTGGTCATATAAAGCAATCAACATCCGTGATTTTGCCATAAATAATTACGGCAGTGTGGATGATGAACAATTTGGCGGTGGTGCTGGTATGGTTATGCGTCCAGATGTGCTGGGAAACGCAATAGATTCCATTGAAAAACCGGGAAAAATCATATTTTTTTCACCGCGCGGTAAAACTTTGACACAAAAATTAGTGCATGAATATGCAAAATGTGATACAATAACCATGCTCTGTGGTCGATATGAAGGTATTGATCAACGGGTTATCGACGAATATGATATTGAAGAATTATCTATTGGCGATTATGTGTTATCTGGTGGTGAAATTGCAGCGCAAGTTTTAGTTGACAGTTGCGTTCGCGTGTTAGATAATGTATTGGGTGGCGGCGATGAAGCCGTCCAAAACGAAAGTTTCGAAATCGGCGGGCTTGAATGGCCATTATACACCCGTCCGTCAGTATGGCGTGGACATAAAGTCCCAGAAGTCCTGCTGTCCGGTCACCATGGCAATATCGAACGGTGGCGGAAACAACAATCGGACGAAATAACAAAAGAACGTCGTCCGGATTTAATAAAGGAAAACTAAAATGAGCATTATTAAAAAAATTGAACAAGAACAAGTTGCTAAATTAAAAGGCAACAAAGTTATCCCTGAATTCAAAGCGGGTGATACAGTAAAAGTTCATGTTAAAATTAAAGACGGTGATAAATTCCGTATCCAAATGTTTGAAGGTGTTGTTGTTGCACGTGATGGCGGAAACGGAAATAATGCTTCTTTCACTGTACGCCGTGAATCTTATGGCGTTGGTGTAGAACGTAAATTCCCATTATACAGCCCAGCAATCGAAAAGATTGAAAAAGTTCGCGTCGGTAAAGTCCGTCGTTCGAAATTGTTCTTCTTGCGTGGTTTGTCTGGCAAGAAAGCTCGTATTGTTGAAGATTTGTCTGCAAATGCTAAAAACGGCAGCGAAGATTAATCTTCTTTGTAAAGAATATAAAACAAGGGGTGTCAAAATGCGATTCATAAAATATTTGTGTTTTGTTTTTGCTCCCCTGTTTTTATTTTTGAACACATCTGCTTTTGCATATATTGAAAAAGAAACCGCTGTTTTGCGCGTAATGAACAAGGCAGCCGGGAAAACACAAACCGTTTCTGGAAAGGTTGGTAATTCAATACAACATGATGGATTAATAATTAAAATCAGAAATTGCAAACAAACCGACCCTTTTGATCCAGAAAACTTTTTTGCATTTCTTGAAATATATACAAAAACAGACGAACGTATTTTCAGTGGTTGGATGAATCATAATGAACCAGGCCAAAACCCATTACAAGATGATACTTATGATGTATGGCTGGAAAAATGTGAGTAAACAATGACAAAGAAAAAAAGATTACAACAAATAAAACTGTTAATAAAAGCATCTATAATCATTGGTGTGTTGTTCGTTTTTATTGTCTTGGGATTGTTTGTTCGCCCAAATCGTACATTCGAAAATGTCAACATGAAAAAATGGTTAAATTTAACATCTGAACAGCGCGCATTGACAATAGAACATATTATAAAAGATGTCCAAGACAAAGAATTATTGATTAAATGTCTTGATAAAATTGCAGAATTACCAAATTCAAACGAAATGTTAATAAAAGATGCAACTGTGATTTGTTACAGTGGGATACAAATGAATGCTTCCAAAGACGAAGACTAGATTATTTGTGCTGTTGTTTTTGTTGTCTGGTTGTTCAACGACCAAACCCGTTGATTTAGGGTATCAATATTTAAATGTTAAATATCAAATTAATCCTTTGGGCGAAGAAAAATCCCCAGACACAGATCCTTTGATTCGTTTTGATGCGTTTGATTGTACGACTTTTGTTGAAACTGTTCTTGCAAATGGCGATAAAGAAAAATTAACTAAAATCAGATACAAAGACGGCGAAGTTGATTTTATAAATCGTAATCATTTCATGGAAACCGATTGGATACCAAACAACAAATTTGAAAATGTCAGCCATTTATACGGCAAAACAAATATCAGGCATATTGTGATTGATAAAAAATCTTGGGTCAAACACGTGTATAACACAGATATAAATTTTGATAAGCAAAGTGCAGATATAGAATATATACCATACGAAAATTTATCAAAAATAGATATACAAACGCCTTTAATTGTGTTATTTATACATGACGGTAATGGTTTTTATAAAAAAATCGGAACCGATTTGGCGATTATTCATATGGGCTTTTTATTGCCTGGGAATGTATTACGTCATGCATCAAGAATGCATGGTCGTGTTGAGGATGTCAATTTTGAAGAATATATAAACAAACGAAAGAAAAACAAACACAACCTGGGAATAACATTGGTAAAGATAAAATGAACGAAGAAAAATTGATTATAACAGATATGGGCGCAAGCAATGAACACAAATCTTCTGATAAATCGATTTTGTGTTTAGGGATAGAATCTTCTTGTGATGAAACCAGTGCCGCAATCGTGGACAGCGACAGAAATATTCTATCACATATTATATATTCACAAATTCCAGAACATCAAAAATATGGTGGTGTTGTTCCTGAACTTGCTGCACGTGCGCATATATTGGCAATAGATGAAGTTATAAAATTAACTTTAGAACGCGCAAATAAAACAATTAATGATATTGATGTCGTTGCGGCAACGGCTGGTCCGGGGTTAATTGGTGGTGTTTTAGTTGGGTGGATGGCAGCAACAGGTATTGCAAATGCAACAAATAAACCTTTGGTTGCGGTTAATCATTTGGAAGGACACGCATTGGTTCCACGTCTGAAAGCGACTTCTGCAACCGATTCTGCAACAAATATCAATGTTGAATTTCCGTATTTGTTAATGCTGGCATCTGGTGGACACTGTCAGATTTTATTGGTGTACGGTGTCGGTAAATATGAATTAATAGGTCAAACATTGGACGACAGCGCCGGTGAAGCATTTGATAAGATTTCAAAAATGTTGGGACTTGGTTATCCTGGCGGTCCAATTGTTGATAAACGCGCACAATTGGGCAATCCAAAACGTTTCCATTTTCCAAGACCGTTATGTGATAAACCAGGATGTGATTTTTCGTTTTCAGGCATCAAAACAGCCGCACGTATGTTGTTGGATAAAACACCAGAATCTGATATAAATGAAGAATTTATAAACGATTTTTGTGCGTCTTTTCAAACATCTGTGGTTGATTGTATTATTAATCGTTTAACAAATGCATTGCACGATGAACGTGTTTTAAATGCACAACCAAAAACATTGGTTGTTGCCGGTGGTGTTGCTAAAAACAGTGCAATTCGTGCAGCAATGGAAAATTTGGCCAATAAATCAAATATGGTATTCGCCGCCCCACCAATGAGTTTGTGCACTGATAATGGTGCAATGATTGCATGGGCAGGATTGGAAAATTATAAAATTGGCAATGTCGTTCGCGAACCAATTGCACCCCGCCCCCGTTGGCCACTGACCGAATTATAAAATGTTGTTCCCCACATTGATTTGTGGGGTTTTTAATGATATAATTATACATTATGAGATTAAAAAACGATCCTGTTTTATACAAAGAAGCCACCAAAAAGATTTTGGCACAAATCGATGCCTTGCATTTAACACCAGAAAAACACGAATGCGCAATTCGTCTGGTGCAATTGCTTCGCAAATCTTTTACTAATACAGAGATAAAAAAGGCAACATTTTTGGCAAACTCAACGGACAATGTTTGGAATTTGGGTTATGAATCTGGTGGTTTTTGTCGTGTAGCCAGCATACTGTTTATGTATGCAATGCCGGATTCAGAAGATTGGCAATTGATGGCACTGGACAATGGTGCATGGGAATATGAACATCATTGGCTGGTTCATAAACCAAGTGGTAAAATACTTGATTTGACATACGATCAATTTATTTCGCCTGTGCCTTATGAATTGGGTAAACCTGTGGCACCAGAATTATCATTACAAGACGAAGCGCATGTGTTTGCAAAGAAACTAGGTTTTAATTTGATGAAATTAATTGGAAATAAAAGACAACAAAGTAAAAAATCTTATGCGCAAAGATACGAAGATTTTACAAAAGCAACCGTAAAATTGGCTGAAAAAATTCATGCCGCAAATTATTCTAAAACAATTAATGCCAAATATACATTGCCGGAAATAACTGTTGCGTTGCGTAATATTTATAAAAATCCGGTATATCATACACGTTTTGTCGGTAGTAAAATGGAAGACAATAAATGGTCTTCTGGGTTTTGCGCGATGGCCAGTTTGTTGATATACGAAATGTATGGCGGTGCAGATGTTTGGAATTTGATGGCAATACGTTATAATGATTGGGTCGTTAACGGCAATCCGGTAAGTTCGGTTGTGTTTTTACAAGACAAAACAACAGGTATCAATTTTGGAACAACTGGTGAACATTTTTATCCGTTAATTGTTCCTTATAATATTGGTGTTCCATTGGATGCTGGAAAATTGCGCACTCCAAACAAGGAAGAATTAAGGGATATTCTTATTAAAGAACTCGAACAAAACAGAAAATAATCATCTATCGTTTATTGTTGAATGTGATAATGTTTGTTGTGCTGTTGGCGTTTTATCTATTCGTTTATATGTGATGGATTTGTTGCCATTGGATGTTTGATAACATAATTACCATCGCCAAAAACAAGGCTGTCCCGTGGTTTGTTTGTGTTAATTTGATTGTTGTTTAACATGTTTTATATTTTATCGTTTTTACAATAAAATTGCAATTTTTTTAACATTTTGATAGAATTGGACAACAACGAAAATAAAAAGATAAAAATTATGTTACCAAAACCAGAACCATTTGTTAAACCGGATATGATATTCAGTGTTTCTGATGCATCTGCATTATTGAAAAATGTGGTTGAAACAGCTTTTCCTGAAATACGTATTCGTGGTGAATTATCACAAATCACACATGCGTCGTCTGGACATTTGTACATGACAATCAAAGATACAAATGCAGCAATAAACGCAATTATTTGGCGTGGCACACCGGTTAATTTTAAACTGGAAGAAGGTATGGAAGTAATAGTCGCTGGTCGCTTTACAACCTATCCTGCGCGCAGTAATTATCAAATCATTATATCGTCAATTGAAATGGCCGGGGTTGGTGCAATTCTTAAAATGTTGGAAGAAAGAAAACAAAAACTTGCCGCCGAAGGTTTGTTTGATGCATCACGCAAGAAAACACTTCCACGTTTTCCACAAACAATAGGTGTCGTCACCAGTCCAACAGGTGCTGCGTTCCAAGATATTCAAAACAGATTGCGTGAAAGATTTCCGGTAAAAGTTTTGTTGTATCCGGCCACTGTCCAAGGCACAACAGCCGCTGGCGAAGTTGCCGCAGGTATTGAATATTTTAACGCAAAAAATAATGTTGATGTGATTATCGTTGCGCGTGGTGGCGGTGCACTGGAAGATTTGCTGCCTTTCAGTGAAGAGGTTGTTGTTCGTGCAGCCGCAGCCAGTCGTATACCATTAATATCCGGTGTTGGACACGAACCAGATTGGATGCTGATTGATTTTGCCGCGGATGTTCGTGCCCCAACCCCAACTGGTGCGGCAGAAATGGTTGTACCAACGAAAATTTCTTTGATTCAAGAATTGGATAATTTATCACATCGTTTAAATACGGCGTTAACCAATAAAATTATCAGTTTGAAACGTAATTTATCTGCAATTAATATCAAAAATCCTAAACAAGTTCTTATGGAACAATCACAAAGATTGGATGATTTGGCGCGTACTATGAATATTGTTATTGATAAAAAATTACAATATGTGCACCAACGAATTGAATTAATGTCGCGTTTTCCGATGATTTTATCAACCAGATTGTCTGTTTTGAATCAATCTGTAAATCATATGGGGCAAATGTTGAATTCTTTGTCGTACAAAAATGTATTACAACGTGGATACGCGATTGTGCGTGATGCAAACAATAATATAATCAGCACTTCTGCATCGGCCCCTGCCACAATTGAATTTAGTGACGGAATATTAAAGTTATGATATATACTGGATATTGGTCCAAATTAAAGGAATACGAACAACATGGTTTAACCCCAGTTGGAATATCTGGTAAAATTCCAGATGGCTTTAATGGTGCATGCTATCAACAATTAGCACCTAAATACAGTTGGTGGAAACAGTGGCATGATGAAAATATGTCAAATGAATGGTTTGTTGAAAAATATAACGAAACAGTATTATCACAATTAAACCCAGATGACGTTATCAACGATTTGAACAAAATTGGCAAAGACATCATATTATTATGCTATGAAACGCCTGAAAAGTTTTGTCATAGACACTTGGTGGCAGATTGGTTAAACAAAAACACAAATGCAGATATCCTTGAATACGAATTGCCAGAAAAACAGCCCGAATTTAATTTTTAATTAATGTTTTTGCGGTGGCGATTGATTCTTCGGTTATTGTTGCACCGCTAATTATGCGTGCAATTTCATTTATACGGTCATCGCCACTTATTTCATTAACTGTTGTCGTTGTTGTATCATTATCGCTTTGCTTTGAAATCTTGAAATGTTTATCGGCAAATCCTGCAACCTGGGCAGAATGTGTTATAACCAATAATTGTTCGTTTTGTGCCAATTTGTTCAAACGTGCACCAACCGCAGCAGCAGTTGCTCCACTGATTCCTGTATCTAATTCATCAAACACAATTGCTTTTTTGTTGTTTGGGTTATTAAGCACAACACGCAGTGCCAACATAAAACGTGATAATTCGCCCCCAGACGCGATTTTGTGTAATGGTGCAAAAGGTGTTCCCGGATTTGTTTTAATCATAAACACGACGTTATCTGTGCCGTTTGCAGATGGTTCAGCATTTTGTATATCAACCATAAAGTCTGCAGAACCTAATTTTAAATCTGGCAATTCTTTTAATATTTGTTTGCGCAAATTGTCAGATGCATTCCGGCGTAATTCGGATAATTTATTTGCATGTTCATTGAATACTTTTGTATATTTTTCAACATCCGCCCTACTTTTCTTTAATTCTGCATCACTATTATCAATTGCATTTAATTGATTTTCCATATCTGCCAATTTGTTTGGCAATTCGTCCGCACTGCATCTGTGTTTACGTGCGGCAGCACGTATAGCAAACAATCTTTCTTCAATTGAATCTATGTCTTCGATATTGGTATTTTCAGGATGAATTTGTTCGCCTATTTCTGCAACTGTATTCGCTGCATCATACAATTTGTCTATTGCATCAGCATAAGGATTCGGATCTGTTTTAACACGTTCCAAAATGTGTGCAACCGAACAAATCTGTTCGTCCAACGAATTACCATTGTTTTTTAATGCTTCAATTGCATCGTTCAGAATGCCGGCGTTCTTTTCGGCGTCCATCATTGCCGCGCGAGTATTAGCCAATTCTTCTTCTTCGCCGGGCTGTGGATTTAATTTACGCAATTCATTAACATTGTGTTCCAAGAATTCGCGTTCTGATTCTGACTTTTCTAATATTTCTGTTAATTCTTTTAAACGTTTTTGTGATGCGTGCAAATCATTGTAAGATGCACGAACATGATTCAAAACATCTTTGAATTCTGAATTATAAAGTCCTGCATATTCGTCCAACGATGTCAAATGTGTTGTTGCATCCAATAAAGAATGGTTTTCAAACTGTCCATGTATTTCAACCAATTCATCGCCAATCTGTTTCAAAGTTTTTATAGAAACCGGCACATCGTTAATCCAGGCTTTGCTTTTGCCGTCTGTGGATAAATTACGACGTAAAATAATTCCATCATCGCAATCAATACCATTTTCATCTAATATGTTTTTAATATTGTCATTTGCACAATCGAATTCGGCAGATACCGTTGCCATATCACAACCACTGCGAATCAGACCCGTATCAGAACGTGCACCCAATGCCAATGACAATGCGTCCAGCAAGATGCTTTTACCAGCACCAGTTTCACCGGTCATAATATTAAGACCGTTACCGAATTGTAAATTCAGTTTTTCAATTAAAACGATATTAGAAATATAAAGATTGTTTAACATGCCCGAATTATAGCCAAAAATACAACAAAAATTCAATTAAATAATTTTATCAAGCACCCAATCGTGCAACCATAAAATATAACCGTTTATTTTAAAACCTGGATATGCAGAATGCAGCAATTCTGCATATTCTTTTAATTGATATTTGTATTGTTCCACAAACGCTTTTTTATCTGTATCTGTCTTGTAGTCAATAAAATCAATAGTTTTAGTGTTTTTGTTTATCAACAATCTGTCTATTCTGCGACTGACAAAACGGCCATGAATATTCCCTGCAATTGAAACTTCTGTTTGTGCGTTTTTATCAAAAAAACACAATAAATCTGGACGATTTTTAATGTTATTTATTATATCTGCATCTCCAGATTCGATATCTGTATCAATAATAACGCGTTGCAAAAGCGCGTGCATCTGTGTTCCGGTGTTTGTCGCAAATTGTTTATTCTTTGCACCATTCAAAAATTCTGTTAATTTCTGTGTCATTTGTAATCCGTAAAGTATCTTCGTTAACGAATAATTCTTTTTTGTTACCAAAAACATCCCATAATTGTTTATGCCACACCATGTCTGGTGCACGATCCATGTCGCAACCATATATGTATAATTCGTCGCGTGTACGCGTCATTGCCACATACAACAAACGATAATATTCAGCAATTTGGTCGGCCTTGTTTTTATCGATAATCGGCTGTAATATTTCGCTGGTCGTTGTTTTCCATAACCAAACATCATAGGCTTTATTATTATGCAAATAATTGGCATTTAATATCATTTCAGGTTTCGGAAAGGTTAATGTATCAATTAAAAATACAACAGGCGAAGCCAAACCTTTACTGCCATGAACAGTCATTATACGGACGCCTTGTGATGCATCCATGTCGCGTTTAATTTCACTGTCGCCAGTAATAAACCATTTTATAAAATGATGTAAAGTTCCTGGTTGTGTGCGTTCATACGCCATACACATTGTTAAAAATTCTTCGATTGGATCAATAACTTGTTTGCCCAATGTGGATATAAATTTTTTACGCGTATCATTTTTATTAAAAACATATGTAAAAAATGAATATGGTGCCAATGTTTTTGATTTATCTATTGTATCAATTAAATCTTCATAAATATCTGTTCTTTTATCTTTTAAAACATCAAATATTGTTAGTGTTTTTGTATTATTTTTTATTTTACACAAATCAAAAATATCGCGTTCTTTCAATTGATAAATTGGACTTTTTAACAAACAACACAAACTGTAATCATCGTTGTTGTCCAAACAAAAACGCGTTAAATACAACATGTCTTTTATGGCAGAAAATTCTGGTAATTTTATTCTGTCATTTCCGGCAATATCTATTCCGCGTTTCTTTAATGCGTTCGATAACAAATCAACATATGCACCACGCTTTTGAACCAATACCATAATGTCTTTTGGATTGCGCCCTGCTTTTACCAAATCTTCAATTTTATCTGCAATAGTGTTTACATAAAGTTTATTTTTATCAATACCAGTTTTATCGCATTTAAATGTATCATGAATTTCAACAAAACCTTTGTCGTTAATTCTGAAACACTTATGCGTATTATTATAAAAGCCTGTTTTTTGAATTATTTCCGGGCAACCGAAGAAACAATCTACGGTATCTAATATTGGTTTTACAGAACGAAAGCTTTGATCCAACGCCACTTCGTGAATTGTTCTGTAATTTTGTTGTATCTGTTCTGCAATTGCATCACGACTGGCCGCAAAAGCATAAGGATCTGCGTTTTGGAATCCATAGATAGATTGTTTTGTATCGCCAACAACAAATAAAGAACGATTGTTTTTTGTATCGCCGTCTGTAAAGAAATCACCCGCCAGGCTACGTAAAATATTCCATTGTTGCGGACTGGTATCTTGTGCTTCATCAACCAATATATGCGACAAAGAAATATCCAATTGAGACAACACCCAACCCATAACATCTGGTTTTGAAAACAGTTTTTGTGTGTATAAAATCAAATCTTCAAAATCCAGTAAATTACGTTCTTGTTTGATTTTACGATAAGTGTTCGCAAAATCCATCGCCAAATCAAACAAAGCAACTGTATCATTGAATATTGTTGTGTTTAACGTATTTTGTTGGACCTTGTACACACGATTTGCTTCTTCAACCAGAAAATCGTTTTTTAACACATTTTTTATAATGGCGTTATCGTTTGTTAAATACGCAGATTTGTATTTTTCAAAATTCACAGTATTATCAATATACTGTTTTGTTAAATCTATAATATTTTGGATATATTGTGCCGGCTTTTTTGATGTTTTTTGAATATCTTCGGCTTTTTTTACAATATCAATTAAATAATCTGGTTTAACAGACGCATCAACAGTGACATCAATATTCAAAAGTTTTTTAGTAGTTTCAATAAAGTATTTACGATATTGATTAACATCTTCCACCTGAAAAAACGAACGATATCGCGATAATAATAATTCACGCAATTCGTCCAAAAAGTGTTCTGATTTAATATCGATAATTCTGTAAAACGCATTTAATGTGTTTTGCATATTTAAAACACCAGAAAAAGACTGTTTTATCATTGAATCAAAAGAATCTTGTAATAAAACTGTTTGTGCTGTTCCGGACACCAAAGACCATGACGGCGATATGCCTGCTTCCAATGGAAATCTGTGAAGAATTTCTTCACAAAAACTGTGTATAGTTTTTATTTTTAATACTTCTGGATTATCAATATACATAAAAAATACACGACGTGCATATGCCAAATCTTGTTTCGTAGCAGGATTGTTTTCTGTTATACCATCAAGCAATTCTGTTAAAGCGGTATCGTCAGCCATAGCCCACTGACGCAATTGTTCCAAAATACGATTACGCATTTCGCCTGCCGCAGCATTGGTATATGTCAAACAAAGTATTCCGGGGGCAATATCGTTGTTAAATTCACCATTTCTAAATAAAATACGCAACAAACGACGCACCAGAACAGTTGTTTTCCCTGTCCCAGCATTAGCCTGAACCCAAATGTTTTCAGATGGGTTTGAAGCGATGTTTTGCGCATTTGAAAAAACTTCGTTTTGTGACATTTATACTCTTGCTTTATTAAAAAGATTTTAGTATAAATTTCCTTAGAGTTCAAGGATGTTATTTTAGGAGAAAGAGCTATGAATCAAACATTGCTAATTATATCGTCAATATTGGGATTTTTGTTATTGGCAAGCCTGGTTGCTATATTTGTTATTTCACGCAAATCTCAACAGGTTATGCAATCTTTATTGGAAATAATGACGCATCCTGAACATGCCAAGGTGCAAGATGCCACACGTGTATTACAAACAATTTTAAAAGACGAAATCAACAAGATTGATAATAATTTTAAATCTATGGCGGCTTCGCTGGAAAACCAAATTGCACACACAGAAGAAATACATCATGCTTTGGGCGAACAAAATGACAAACTGGTTTCAACCGCAGATGAAGCGACTAAAAAAATCGCACTTATGTCACAAAGATTAGATAATACGATTGATGGTTTAAACAATATTGTTTCTTCGACAGGCTGGGCGGAAGTGCAACACAGCACAGATAATTTTTCTGCGACAGTTGAATCTTTGTTAAATAAAATAACCGACACATCAATGACAACGACTGAAAATGCTTCAAAGATACAAGATCAGATTAATCAGTGCATAGAAAACGAACAACAGATGAATGAACAATTGCAATCTCATTTTGCATCTAATACCGAAAACATGGATAAATTAACAGCGTCAGCGGGCAATCTGCAACAACAATTGTCTGATTTAAGTGCCAGTGTAACAAGTGGATTTGAAAATGTGACAACTGCATCGCAAAACTATGACGAAACAATGCATCAAAACGATAAATTGTTAAGTGATTATTTAACCAAGATGTCCGAATTTACAAAACGCGCGGGCAAAGAATTAACACGTCAGGTTGATACAATGACATCTACGGCTAATGTGGTTGGTGCAAATGTCCGATTGGCAGAAACATCCATTGATAAACAATTGCGCAAACTGGGGACAGCAATAGATGCTTTAAGCAATTCTACCACCAACACAACAGAATCTGTTCGCGGCTTAACAACCGAATTGTCCGGTTTAACAAACCGCTTTAACAGTGAAATCAAAGACTTTTCAACCAGTGTGGTAAAAGAAATCAAAGATGTATCTGGTGTCGCAAACACAACATTGGAAAACACAAAATCTGCCGCAACAGAATTTGCTGATTCCGTAAAAAGTATGGGTATTGGTGTTCGTGAAACATTGATTGAAATGAACAAAGCACACACTCAATTATCAGGTCAATCTGAAAACCTTATAAAGATGTCCACAGAAACCACAGAACAATTAAAGCCTTTGTCTGAATTGATAGAAAAATATTATGCGGCCCTGCCCGATTTGGCCGCTGGTTCGCGTGATATGAGTGAAAATTTGAATAACATAGTAAATACATTGGTTGAAAAAATTAACACTATGAAAACAACCATTGCTGAATCTTTGGAAAACATTAATTCTTCATCATCTCAATTGGGTAATTTGGCGGGTGAATCACGTCAACAAATGATAGATTTAATGTCTGATTATGCCAAGGCTGTTGATGCAATGCAAAGTTTGAACAAACAAATGATGGTTGCACGTGCTTCGGCGCCAATGGACGCAATCAAAGTTGCCCCAGGTGCAACATTTAAACCAATCAACACAAAAGATTTTATGAATCAAACCGAAAAACTGTTTGAAAAACTGTATGAACAAGCGGTTGATTTAACCCGCGCATCAAATGCAGAAATTCCAGAAATCGTATGGAACAAATATAATGGTGGCGATAACAAGATATTTGCAAAATGGTTGGTAAAAATGTTTAATGCAACAGATAAAAAACAAATTCATGATTTGTTGCGTTCTGACAAAATATTTAATTCCCAGGCAACACAATTTGTGCGCAATTTTGAAAAGATATTAAATGGCGCAGACCAAACCAATGATGCAGCGAAAGTAAAAACAGCGTTGCTTAAAACCGATTTGGGAATAATATATACTGCACTGGCTAAAAACATGTAAAATAAACCGCCCAGAACGGCGGTTTGTTTTTATTTGGTATGTTGTGCCACAGAATTTAAAAACGCACGCAGACGGTCATCATATGCCAGCACATATGGATTGCATGTTACAATATGATCAATATAAACATGTGCATTTTTAAAATCTTCAAAATCACACGTGTTTTGTTTACGAACATCAATATCATTAGGCATATTTTGTCGCTTTGCCGCTGTTGCTAAACCATCCCATGGTGGCATAAACCACAACACACGAAAATTATATGTGTGTCGTATATCATTTTTATAGAACCAATTCATCATTTCGCGGACATAACGTGGTTGTATAACATCATAAGTAAAATTTGCGCCCCAGTTGTCTTTTATTTCAAATTCTGGCACACCATAAAGCCATTTGGGCACACCTGGCTTCCAAAACTGTTCGTTCACAAAAAGTTTGGTCGCAAATTTTTCTTTATCAAAATATTTTTCATCACGAAAATAGTATTCACGACCATCTTTTTCATAATCACGCATTGGACGCGTCGTTGCGGAACGCAGATTATAAAAGGCGCCCTTTGGCAATACATTTTGTATAAAATAAGATTTGCCACTGCCTGATAAACCCGTGCAAAATAAAACTGTCTTTTTCATGTTTATACCTTACAAAAAAGCCCGCAAAAATGCGGGCGGTTAATTAATCTTCCAAGAAACTGCGCAATTTACGTGCACGTGTCGGATGTTTCAGTTTGTTCAATGCTTTTTGTTCAATCTGACGGATACGTTCACGGGTTACGCCGATATATTCACCAACTTCTTCCAAAGTGCTTGTTTTATTAGTGGACATACCAAAACGTTGACGCAAAACAGTTTCTTCTTTTGGATCCAATTCAGAAAGGATTTGTGTAACGATTTTACGCAAATTCTTTTGTGCCGCAGATGTAAATGGATTCTTGGCTGTTTCGTCTGCGATAATTTCGATACGCGAACTGTCGTCTTCGCTGCCAACTGGTGCTTCCAAAGACATTGGTTTAAGATTTACTTTCATTGCCTTGTGAATCTTGTCTACTGGCAAATAAATAATCTTTGATAATTCTTCGGCAGTTGGTTGACGGCCATATTTATGCATAAATTGACGTGATGCACGTTGAATCTTGTGTATATTGTCAATCATATGCACTGGTATACGAATTGTGCGTGCTTGGTCAGCAATACTGCGCGAAATACCTTGTTGAATCCAGTTTGTTGCATATGTAGAAAATTTATTACCCAAACGATAATCAAATTTATCAACAGCCTTCATCAAACCAATGTTTCCATCTTGAACCAGGTCAGAAAAATCAAGACCCAAACCACGATTGCTGGATTTTTTAGCAAATTTAATAACCAAACGCAAGTTAGCTTCAATCATTTCGCGTTTTGCACGGGCGGCTTCTGCCTGGCCACGACGAACTAATTCTACAACTTTCTTGTATTCAGATGTTGGTTGACCCGTTTCTTTTGCTATTGCTGTGATATCTTCTTGGATTTTCAAAACATCAGCCTGATGTTTGGTAGCAAAATTTTGCCATGCAGCGCTTTTATTTCTGGCCAATTTTTTAACCCAATTACGATTTAATTCATTGCCAGCATATTCTGCCAAGAAATCTTCACGTTTGATTTTGCAAGCCAATGCAAGACGCAACATCTTCCCTTCCAATCCCATCAACAATTGGTCGCGTTGTGTCAATTTTTCCATAATTTCGGCAATTCTGTCATCGTTAAGGCGGATTTTGCCAACATATTCAAACAATTCAACACGTGATTTGTTATATTTCTTTTCCAATGCTTCGTCAGGTTTTGCAGATGTAAGCAAGTTTTCCAAACGTTTGGCCTGCAATTTCTGCATACCAGAAAAGACGCGTTTAATTTTAGCGAACAAATCGGTTATCATTGGCATAAGTGCATCTTCCATAACAGGAATTGGCACACCAGAAGAACTGCGTTGCCCGTCTTCTTTTTTGCCATCTTCATCTTCGTCTAATTCTTCGTCATCATCTTCATCCGAAGATACAGAATCTTCCAAAGCATCCAAATCTTCGTCATTTAAATCATCAACCTGGTCAACACCCTTTGATTTAAGTGTATCAGCCAAGGCAGCCAATGATTTTTGTTCGGATTCACTGGAATACATAACTTCCAAATTAACAATATGGCGCAATCTTATATCGCCATTTAACAACTGTTGATACCAATCCAACATTGCTTGAATTGTCATAGGGCTTTCGCAAAGACCATAAACCATCAATCTGGATGCGGCTTCAATACGTTGTGCAATTGCAATTTCACCGGCAGCTGTCAATAATTGAACAGTACCAATTTGTTTAAGGTATGATTGAACTGAATCTTGGATACCCAAAACCAGATTACCAGTAGAACTGCGTTCCAACTGTTTCGCATAATGTTCATAATCGTCGTCATTAACATCAACCTGTTCCGCATCAGCGTTCAATAAATCACGGGTTTTATCACGATTATAATTTTCATCGTCTTCTTCGTAATACTTTTCCATATCACGAGCAAATCTATCA
Organism: uncultured Pseudomonadota bacterium; assembly: GCA_902798205.1. Lineage (GTDB taxonomy): Bacteria > Pseudomonadota > Alphaproteobacteria > Rs-D84 > Rs-D84 > Enterousia. Next base: position 47,582 of record CADBVV010000006.1, read on the forward strand.
CCGTCTGTTTCCAAGATTTCCAATTCCAAATCTTGTTTAAAGAATTCAAGAACTTCGTCTTTTTCTTCGTCTGGAACTTCGTCAGCCTGGATAGCGGCATCAAAATCCATTTGGGACAAATAACCAATTTCATTTGCAGACAATGCCAATTCTTTCAAGCTTTCTGGCAATGAATCGATTAATAATCTTGTTGCTTCATCTAGTTTTTTGGCCATAAAAAAACCTTTGATTTATTTGGTGTGAAACATAAAAAAACTTATTTAGATGCTTTGCGTTCTGCCTTTGCAATAGCTTCGTGTAATGCGGATTCAGAAACCAAGCCCAACACAATCGGACTTTGAATTTGGATTGTCGAATAAGATTTATGTGTTTTTTCACGAATAGATTTTACAGTTGGATTTGTGCTGCGCATAAGGCGTGCAATTTGCCCATCTGTCAAAGCAGGATAATTCTTTAAAATCCACAAAATACCACCCAAACGGTTTTGACGATGTAATTTTGGTGTATATCCAACGCCTTTTTTGTTTTGTTTCTTTTGTGCTTCGACAATTTCTTCGCGCAAAGTCAATCTTGCTTCAGGATCAGCTTCACATCTTTCGATATCTTCACGTGTAACCTGACCGTTAATAATTGGGTTAAGACCTTGCATTTTATTTGATTCTGCATCGGCAATATTTTTGACTTCTAATTCGTGCAAACCGCAGAATTCACCGATTTGTTCAAATGTTAATGCAGTGTTTTCAATCAACCAAAGTGCAGTAGATTTAGGCATATATGGATAATTCATGGATTTTTCCTTTTATTAAGACGCGTTTTAATATAGCACAAAACGCGCTATATTCAAGCAGTTTTTTTAATATTTTTTATAAATTTATATCCCATACAGTACCAGAAGGATTATCTTTCAAAACAATGCCCTTTTCCAACAGGTCTGCACGGATTTTGTCTGCCACTGCCCAATCTTTATTTTGTTTGGCAACAGCACGTTCATTTATAGATTTTTCAATATCGCTTTCGGTCAAATTGTGTTCTTGTAATACAGCCTTTTTAGCCTTGGCAATATATTCATCTGGATTATGTTGCAATATATTGAAAACAGCGAATAATTCTTTGATTTTATCTGCGATTTTTTGCAAATCATATTCTGTTGTTTTCTTTGTCAATTCTGCGTTTATAAAATTAAACCATCCAAATGCCGCAGCGATAACTTCCAATGTGTTAAAGTTGTCGTTCATCGCTCTTTCAAATTCAGACACGATTTCTTTGATTTTTTCATCTGTTTTTGCTTCATCCGCACCAGCAAAATCATGGTTTTTCAAAGATTCGGATACAGAATACATCTTGTAAACATGCTTAAATGATTCTGGTAATAATGCGTCTGTAATATCTATATCGGCAGAATAAGTATTACGCAATAACGCGAATCTTATGGTGTCTGCATCATATTTGGCCAAAACATCTTTCAACAATATGCCATTATTCAAAGATTTACTCATCTTTTGACCATTGACCTTTACCAAACCGCAATGTATCCAATATTTTGCAAATTGTTTGCCGGTTAAAGATTCTGTTTGGGCAATTTCGTTTTCGTGGTGTGGAAACACCAAATCGCGTCCGCCACCATGAATATCTATCTGTTCACCCAGATATTTCATATTCATTGCACTGCATTCAATATGCCAACCCGGACGTCCCATACCCCATGGTGATTTCCAAGCAATTTCACCAGGTTTTGCAGATTTCCAAAGCGCAAAATCTAAATCGTTTTGTTTGCCAGGTTCCACATCTTTACGGACACCAGTATCATTTTTATCAATTTGAATATGCGACAATTTACCATATTCTGAAAAACTGTTTAAACGGAAATAAACATCACCAAATTCTGAAACATATGCATGGCCAGAATCTATCAATCTTTGAACAAATGCAATTATATCATCAATGCATTGTGTGGCGCGCGCCATAATTGTCGGACGTGAATTTCCCAACATATCCATTTCTGCATCAGTCTGCGCCATATATTTTTCAGCAAATTCTATCGGATTTTCGCCTGTTTTTGCCGCATTGTTTATAATTTTATCATCCACATCAGTATAATTGCGGACATATTTAACTTCGTATCCCAAATATCGCAAATAACGTGTTATAACATCAAAAACCACCGATTGATACGCATGTCCAATATGTGCATCACCAGAAACAGTTATGCCACATGCATACATTTTGACAACACCTGGTGTCAAAGTGACAAAATCTTCTTTGGTTCTGGTTAAAACATTATAAACCTTAAGCGACATCTTTTTTCCTTTTGTTTTCGACAAATAATAATCAATTGATAAAAATATAGCAAATATTATGTAAAAAAAACAATACTTTTATAAAGTACGTTGATTTTGTTCGCTGTTAATCTCTTGTAATAAATCAGATAAAACACCAAAAGACGATAAATTGCCAATTTTCCAACCTTCAAGTATTTTGATAGTGTCTGCAATTTTATCTAATTCTGCATCAGACAAATCTTTCAGTTTGCGATTTACATCTATGCCTGTTTTTGCATATAAATGTCGTTGATATCTTACTGGATCGTTGTTGTCACAAAAAGGTGCATATTTATGAATTGCATCATATATTGATAAATTTGAATACGCATCTGTTCTTAGCAATGCTTTCAAAGCAATCATACCATGTTCTTCGGACGGAAAAACCGCAAATCCACCGGCATCACCAACCGCCCCCATTTTACGAGTAAACGGGCTGGTTCGTATTGCACCAGGATTTTGATTGCGCCATGTACGAGACCCAGACATACGCACAAAGCCAGATCCATCCGGACGTGTATAACGAACACTGCTGTCTTCATAAGACTTTATAACAAATGCCGTATCAATAAAATCATAGCCCAAATCTTGGTTTAATTTTGATTTTACATAAAATAAAGCCAGTGTATTTGATGTGGTTTTATTGTCTGTTAACAAAGGTTCTATATAATTTTTATCTGGCAAGTCGGGTTTTGCTGCTTCACAAACATATTGTTTCTTGCTTTTTTTTAATATGGCAGGTCCCTCCTTTGCGAACAAAGGCATCAAAAACACCAAAAAAAATATCAATTTTTTCTTGCTATCCATAACATTTTACCAAAGACAAGGCATTTTATAGGGCGTTTACCCCTTTGTCAATATTTTAATCAAAAAAACTGTAAATTCACACTTGCATTTAAAAAAGTGTTTATATATAATAACACCCATCCGGAGCGTTGGCAGAGTGGTAATGCAGCGGATTGCTAATCCGTGACCGTAGTAATGCGGTCCATAGGTTCGAGTCCTATACGCTCCGCCAGATTTAAACCCCATATTTATGGGGTTTTTATATTGTCCAAATATGTTTTTTATGCTATAATATAAACCAAAAGTGGTGTTCAATATGTATTATAAAATCGTTAAAGAAAATGGCGTTTTTATGCGCACCTTGGCAAAATCTTACAAGCCAGAAGACATCCCAACTGGCGAAGTGTTTGTTGCCCAAAAATTCAAATCTATAATGGACGTGCAAATAAAAGCCAATGAACCCATGATTCATTTTACAGACAGTGCCTGTGAAACTTTATTGTGGTATGATGTATTATCTTTTCGTGGTTCAGAATCTGTATACATATATGAAATAACCCCAATAACAGAAGTGACAAAACAACAATGTGAATCCCCAAAAATATACCAATCTGGCGCTAACAAAATAGAATTCGGAAGAAAAATAGATAAAAAGACACTATTTAAACTGGCAAAAGAAGAACTGATGACCAACAAAGAAACAATATACGCAACCTATCCTGACATAGATTGGAATTCTTTATCACAACGTTGGGACCAAGGTCTTACCTGGTGGTATTGGTAATATCCAGTTTTTATATTGCTTTTTCTTCTGGGGTATGAGCTGGTTGAAATATTTCAACATCGCGCGTCATAGACAAGAATTTTTTTGCACGTAAAGAAATTAATTCTTCAACTGGTATATCTTTCAATTCAGTTAAAGCATCAGCAACTGATTTTGCCAACATTTCCATTGTTGTTTGCCAATCTTTGTGTGCCCCACCCGCTGGTTCATCAATGATTTTATCAATCACGTTTAATGAAGCCATATCACGAGCCGTTAATTTCAATGCGGTTGCGGCTTGTGCCTTAAATTTATTATCTTTCCATAAAATACTTGCACAAGATTCAGGTGCAATCACTGAATAAATCGCGTTTTCCAACATCATAACACGGTCTGCTGTTCCAATTGCGATTGCTCCACCAGACCCACCTTCGCCAACATTGACAGCCACATATGGTGTTTTAACACTTAACCCCATGGCTATTGTTGCCGCAACGGCCTGTGATTGGCCACGTTCTTCGGCTGCACCACCAGCAAAAGCACCGGCAGTATCAAACAAAGACACTATTGGCAAACCAAATTTTTCAGCCAATTTCATAAGGCGTTGCGCCTTTCTGTAACCTTCTGGGTTGGACATACCAAATCTATGTTGTTGGCGTGTTTCAATTGTACGGCCTTTTTCTTGTCCCAATACAACCGCAGGTATTCCATACCAATAACCAATACCACCACACATGGCGGCGTCTTCACCAAAGCATCTGTCCCCGGCAAGATATGTCCATTTATCAACAATGCCGTTTACATAGTCTAAAAAGTGTGGTCTGTTTTCATTACGTGCCAACAAAACCTTGTCGTATTCTGGTGTTTTTCCCATATCACGAGATTTTTTTGGCGCATCAAATTTAGGTGTCTTAACATCGATGACCTTTGGTTCGGCCGGTTGTTTTGTTAACACTGTTAACACACGTTCCAGGGTTTCTTTTAATTTAGAACGTTCAACAACTATATCAACCATACCATGATCATACAAATAATCAGCCGTTTGGAAATTAGATGGTAATTTTTCGTGTATATTTTGTTCAATAACACGACGACCAGCAAAACCAATTCGTGCACCCTTTTCTGCAATGTGTATATCGCCCAACATTGCAAACGAAGCCGTAACACCACCAAATGTAGGGTCGGTCAAAACAACAATATATGGCAATTTGTTTTCATGTAATTTATTAACAGCAACCGTTGTGCGCGCCATTTGCATCAAAGACAAAATATTTTCTTGCATACGTGCACCACCACTGCATGTAACAATAATAAATGGTTGTTTCAATTCAATAGCGTGTTCAATGCTTGCAATTATAGCATCACCGGCGGCACGTCCCATAGATCCCATCATAAAATCGCCGTTCATTACACAAACTGTTGAATCTATGCCACCTATCTTGCCATCTGCCGTTGATATAGAATCCTGACTGCCAGCATCTTCGCGTGCTTCTTTTAATCTTTCTTTATATGATATTCTGTCCACAAAATTAAGCGGATCATCACTTACAATTGGCAAATCAAATTTCTTCCAATTAATATCGTCAAACAACAAATCAAATCTTTGTTTTGGTGTCATTATAAATGCACGACCACATTTTGGACAAACATATTGATTGTTTTTATAATCTTTATAGAAAACCAAACGACCACACGCTTCGCATTTTATCCACATTAATTTGCGAACGCGTTCATATTTATCACGATTGCGATTTGTAATTCCAGCTGACATAACTTATCCATTCATTTTTTTAGTTAATTCACGACTTGGTTTAAACAAAATAGTCTTGTTAGCGTCCAAATGCATCAATTGACCCGTGCTTGGGTTATAGCCTGTTTTTGTTGCGCGTTTGCGTGGTTGAAAAGTTCCAAAACCACGGATTTCAATTCTGTCGTCATTTGCCACCGCAGATTTCATTTCATCTATCACTGTATCCAATATTGCGGTCGCATCAGAAGCACGCATATGTTTAAATTGCACTTGCAATGTTCTGATAACATCTGAACGTTTCATAATAAATCATCCTTTTATTCTTATACCACTTATTATGATACCATATTTTACAAAAAATAAAGTAAATTATTATACATATACATTTTAAGAAAAGGCTCTTATACCAAAAAGCCCCGAATACAAGTAAAATTCAAATAAAACACGGGGGCAAAAATGCACGAAGAAAATGATAACAAATGTTCAACAATGGCATTAATTGGTGATATTGCGCCAACATTTACAGCAAATACAACAAATGGACCAATAAAATTTCCCGAAGATTTTCGTGGTCGTTGGGTGATTTTATTTTCACATCCGATGGATTTTACACCTGTTTGCACAACAGAATTTTTATCATTTCAATCAATGATTAATGATTTTCAAGAATTAGATACAGCAATAATCGGGCTTTCTGTGGGTGCAATATCTTCACATTTGGCATGGTTTCGTTCGATACACGATGAAATAAACTTTAAAGATTGGAAAAATGTGGATATAACATTTCCAGTTATTGCGGACATTGATTTACATGTTTCAAAACTGTATGGCATGATACACCCTAATACATCCGAAACAAAAACTGTTCGAACAGTTTTTATTATTGATCCAAACAGTATTATACGAACCATTTTATATTACCCACAAACCACAGGACGTAATATAAAAGAAATAAAAAGAATATTAATAGCACTGCAAACAACTGATGCTTTTAAAGTATCGACACCTGCCGATTGGATTCCAGGCGCACCAGTTATAGAACCATCACCACAAAACACAAATGATTTAAAAAAACGCATAAACAACACTAACAAAAACATAGATGTTCAATCGTGGTATTTGGCATTTAGGAATTTGCCAGAAAATAAAATATTTAACAGAATAAAAAAGAAAAAATCTTAAAACTTTAACGGCATATCACGTAAATCTTGTGGTGCAGCCATGCTTTCCGGATGCCAACGATATTTTTCGACATCTATATTTCCATCTTTTGTAAAACCAACACCTTCGGCCTTTAACATATCATGTTGTACTTTGGCCCATTGCCCGTCCCATAATCTGCCATCACTGAAAGTAACACGATGCCACGGCAAATTATCTGTTTCACAGGATGCAGACATTGCAAAACCAACAAAACGTGCCATACGTGGTCGCCCCAACATTTTTGCAATATCACCATAGGTAACAACTGTCCCAACTGGGATCTTTTCAACAATATCATAAACCTGTTGATTAAAACCTTTCATGTTTTTGATTATAGACAGATATTTTAAATATGCAAAAAGAATATTTGCAAAACACAAAATACAGTATAACATACAAAAAAGGACAAAAGATGCAAAAATTAGAATTAATACAAATAATGAATCTGGCCGATAAATTGAACCATTTGGAATGGATAACGATATTGATGCGATTCAATAACAACGGACAATTGGGACAATTCTTTGAAACAATTCAACAACAAGATATGTTAAAATCTGTATTGCAAAGCAAAAAGAAATCGCACACCAGATAAAAGCATTTGATTTTTTCTTCAAAAAACATATAATACCGATACAGCCTACGGAGATATGGCAGAGCTGGTTGAATGCGCGCGACTCGAAATCGCGTATAGTGGCAACACTATCGAGGGTTCGAATCCCCCTATCTCCGCCATAAAAATTAAATTGCCATTTGGGCAATTTTATTTTTATCGTGAATATGACCTTGGGATTAGGCGCTACAACAAAGTTGTTGGGTTCGTGGCGAAGCCGAAAGGGACCCACGAATATAATGAGAGGGAATTACAATCCCCCTATCTCCGCCATAAATAAGGAGCGGTCCTCGTAACCGATTTTTTTTAAATAAAAAACACTTGCGCTATCCTATCAATTTTTTCTATGATAATATCATGTACAGGAAGAGAAAGGACAAAATGCTTAGTTTTGTGCGGTTTTGGCGCATATTACGAACATCGTGTTTTGCGATGCTGTTGTCCGTATTTTCTTTTGATGCATTTGCAGATAATTTGACAATTGGGCACTGGACTGGTACCACCAGTGAAGGAACAGTTGTCGGTGTATCAAGATGTGGTCCTAAAAGCGGTAACTCTTTGGGTGCACTAAAAGATAATTGGGGAACAAGCAACTGGGGTTTACAAAATGCTGCTTGTTATTGTCGTGCGCGTGATATAGCCGAGGTTTCTGATTGGGATGATATTCCAAATAATTATAATGATGCTACTTCGCTTGGCGCAACATCGCATTGGTATGGTTCGGGTACCAATTTCGGCAGTGCAGATTTGTGTTTACAGGGATGTGCAGAAAAATGCCAAGAAATATTTGACAATGACACATCTTCCTATCAATCAACACTTTGTGGTGGTGATTGTCAAATTGATCAAGGCGGAACACCTGTAACAACATATACTATCACATATGATTTACAGGGTGGTACAGGCTGTAATGCAAGTGATACATATAATATAGATCAGTCTGCAACAATTTGCGAACCAACACGCGAAGGATATACATTTGACGGCTGGATGGATAATAATACATCTGAAACATATAGTGGTGGTGATGTTGTTTATAACGTAGATTTGGATTTGGTTGCATTTTGGACAGAAATACCGGGGACAAGGTATACAATTTTATATGATACAAATGGTGGTTCAGGATGCGCTGACACAGAATACGTGATTTCTACGACACTTTGTACCCCGAGTCGCGAGGCTTATCATTTTGATGGTTGGGTGGATGCCGATACACAAAACATTTATAATGGCGGGACCACTGTTTCGGATATCGATTTAATATTGACGGCACAATGGACATTTGTTGGATGTGCAAACGGTCAATATTTTGAAAACAATACATGTAATACATGCGTATCTGGATATACATCCGATGGTGCAACCGCAACATCCCAAAACGATTGTTATCGTTCATGCACAACAGACGATGTTGATTATTCCCGTGGAACCGTAAATGGCAAATATTATTACGGTGGCAATAACCAATGCGAACCAACAGATTGTGTAAACGGATGGCATGTAAAACAGGGTTTGAATTTAGCATCCACAATCGGAAACACAAACACGGGTTTATTTGCTGCAACAAATAGCTCTGGCGAATTAACAGGCGTTTCTGATATTGATTTAAGCGTCTATGGTTTAACAGGCTCTTCTGCGTTTGCCGTTGATTACGCAGACAAAGGTATAGTTTACGGTCACGGTCGATGCAGCACCATTGCACAAGAAGACAATGTGTTTCCGATAGTGAATGCTAAATTTGTTGATACATTAGCCGATGAATCCGGAACAGGTACTTATTGTTATTGCTCGTTGGATGGACACAAACCGAGCAACAATGATTTACAAAGTTTTTCTACCCCTTGGATGTTTTATGGCAAATACTCTCAGCCGTCAACTTGCTCTGACTTTTGCGCATTTTATTGTGGCTATGGAATGACCACTGTTGGCGACCCTGAATCAGATGCAGAATTCTTGTCTTTCCGTGCCGCGTTGCTTAGTTCTGTTGGTGCCTCGCCGGCGATGTGTGAAATTGACACATACACAATCGTGTATAATTCAAATGGCGGAACGGAATATGCGGATGGTTCATACACGATCGAATCTGATACAATTACCCTGCCCGTACCAGTTCGCGATGAATATGAATTTGATGGTTGGTATGATAATGCAGATTTTTATGGGTCTCCAATAACCGAAATCACATATGGTTCATATGGCGATAAAGAATATTATGCAAAATGGATAAAATTGCCATGCAACAATAATTACTATGGCGATGGTTTTATATGCGATACATGTCCGGTGGCATATCCTAATTCTGATAATACCGATAATAACGACATAACAAGATGTTATGCAATTGTCGACTACACAAATTATTGTGCACCTGGGGCATCATGTTATTCTGTCCCCAGTTCAAAGCGATACTATTATTCATCTGAAAATCCAGATGCATATATTGTAAAAAATTTATTCACACCATCAAATACTGATGATTACACATTTGGTGGCTGGTATTTAAATGATGAATATAATGGTGACGAAATTATTAATGGATCAACATTATCTGGCAATTTAATCTTGTACGGTAAATGGGACGAAATATTAACAACCGAATGGGGATGTCGTGTTGGAAAAGTCACTGCAGATGCAGATTCTTGGTCAGAAGACATAAAAGAAGTTGGAACAGATATACCATCTGCAGAATCATTACGTTCCGCAACTGGTATTGTAACCCGCGCAGGAAATGATGGTTCTTATATATTAAATTATCAAGACCAACAAGATTATCAAACAAATCTGGACAGATATTTGACTGGTGAAGAATTTTACGTTACATGGGGCAACACAACCATTCGCGGATGGGCTGGTTGCAGTGCAAACACATGGAACACCGATAAACCAAATTATTCATCCCAAACATTAACATACACAAACGCTGGATGCGGATGTTCAATTGATAAAGAAAGATGGATTGTCAAAAGAAATCTTTTGACACAAAATGGGTTAACATGGGATGAAAAGAACGAATATTGCCGTGCAAATTGCCCTGCCGCGTGTGCGAATGCGGTTGCCAATGATTATGCATTCCGTACGGCATTATTTAACGGTCAATGTCCTGCAGAATATGTTGAACAAATCACATGTGATCCGGGATATTATTTACCGGGTGGTGCCAACGAATGTAAAAAATGCAACATAAATGGCACATATTGTCGTGGTGGCACATTTACACCATCTGATTCAGACCAGGGATTGTCCAAATGTCCAGATGTTGTTAATTATCCCGGTGCATATTGGACAAGAAAAGAATCGATATTACCATATATTAGTGACAGTTTAGATGATAACATAGAAGCTTGTGCAGCACTGTTCTGGTTTGAAGATTACGCTATTACCCGTGGATCTGCTGGTACTGATCATGATAATGCATATAATGCAAATTCGCCAATTAATCAAAATGTAGTCTTGCATACAACATATTGTTTTTATAATGAAGAAACACAATTGTATGACAGATGTTTCACATTGCCTGGTGTTAATTACCCAACAGCTTGCAGAAATGGTTATACAATTAATCCGGAATTATTGACAAATGTTCCAGATTTGGGTGATAATTGGTCGGACGTTGATCATGAAATAATGCTTTCTGTATGGAATGAACAATTGAATAATTTGGGAAATTTGGTACCGCCTTGCGTTTTGGCAGAACCAGGATATTATACCGCCTTTTATGATTTACACAAAGATGACACAGATACAGAAACACAACGTTTGGCATCAGATATTGGCGTTATCAGTGTCTTTGGAAACATGGTGGATGTATACTATGGGGGAACCCAACAATCAAACGAAATATATAAACAATGCCCAAGTGAATATCCAGAATCTGCGGCAGGATCTTGGCAAAAGGCACACTGTTATTCCCAAATAACATATGTATTTAACGATGATACCGAAGATGTTATTGATAAACATTATTATTCAGATTCCGCAACAAATGGCTATCAAACCACTTTACCAACCTTAACACGCGACGGATACGAATTTGACGGTTGGTATAACACACCTGAATTTGATGGACAACCTGTGACGAACGAAACAGTGTTTGCTGGCAACACAACATTATATGCAAAATGGGACACAAACCAGGAAACAAAATGTATAAATCAGGGACAATATTATTCTTGGGACAGCGTAAATAACACATGTGTTTATAATGAAGAAGTCGCTTGCACAGATAGTGACAAAGTATGGGATACAAACACATGTATTACCCATGACGAATATTGTGAAAACCATTATGGTACCGGTTATGTGTGGAATGGCGAATCTTGCGAACGGGTTGCGTTCGAATGCACTTCTGGGAAATGGTTGCATTTGGGCGATAATGCAAAATTATGTTTATCAGAAACAAAACCTGCATCCCATGAATCACCTGTCGTTCTGAAAGTTCAGGTTGGTAGCAATGTTTATTATTTAAGTGCTACACCGGGGGCTGATTATTTACCTGTTAATGAAGATTCCACAGGTGTAAAAATGAAAATGTATTATAAAGGCCGAACATATAATGTTCACGATGAAAGTATTTCT
>CADBVV010000007.1 GCA_902798205.1 uncultured Pseudomonadota bacterium
TAAAATCTTTTCATTTGAATATTCCTTTCCTTTATCTTTCGAATTATATCATAAAATGGTTGAAAAAAAAATAGTTTTATAATATGTTTTATGAAAATGCGATCGTGGCGGAATTGGTATACGCGCAGCACTAAGGATGCTGTGGAGCAATCCTTGGGGGTTCAAGTCCCCCCGGTCGCACCAAAAAATCTTGTTAAAAAAGTTAATTTTCTTCTTGCCCACAAAATCATAAATTTGCTAACATTTCCCTAAGGAATGAAAAGGATTATACTGTTTTTTGCCGTATGCCTTGGTTTGTCTGTATTTCAGACAACATTTGCTGACACGTCTGACACCGTTCGTGCGGCTTCAAAACGTGGCACAACAACAGTATCTGCAAACCAATCTTCTGGACGTGCGGTAAGCACCAGCGCAAAAAGAAATGATAATTCTTCGAACGCCCCTAAAAACACACGAACTGCAGCAAAGCCACAACAAAAAGTGGCATCGCGTACAACCACCAATCAAACCAGTGTTAAACCACGTGGTGGCGCAATTATAAAATTACCAGCTGAACGAAACGAACGCGTTTCTGTACCTTCGACACGCACAGCCGTTTCTCGTACCGCCAGCACGCGACAACCAGAATCAAAATCTGTATCAACAACTTCACGCACTGCTGTATCGGCACAAAAAGCAAAACGTGTTTCACGTGCGACAGAATTAAACAGCGAAAAAATATCAAACATAAAATCGTTAAATTATTCAAAATGCAAAACTGTTTATTACGAATGCATGGATGAATTTTGCGCGAACAAGGATACTAATTTACGCAGATGCGCATGTTCTGCGCGTATCCATGAATTTGACAACATCAAAAAACAATTAAGCAACGCAGAAGACAAAATGTTAGATTTCAATCAACGTTTGTTGACTGTCAGTCTGGAAAAAGAAGATGCCGCCGCAATCAATGTTGCAAGTGAAGGCGAATTGGCATTCCAAAAGAAAGATACATCCGAATCAGAAAAACTTTTACAAAAGATAACAAAGGCGCTGAATAATTCTGGTGATTCAAAAATCAATAATAATTTATCCGCTATTTCTTTGTCTTTGGATATGGATACCGCATGGGACGATGTTGATTCTTTATCTGGGGTTGCAACATCTGCGAAAAACGGTGTTGATTTATATAATGCGGCCGGCCCTGTATGTGTGGCGATGGCCCGCGAAGTTTGTAATGACGAAGAATTAAGTATCGCACAAAGCGGATACAAATTAAGTATTCAACAAGATTGTGATACTGTCGCAAAATCTTACAAAACAAAATATAACTCTGCGATGGAAAAAATACACGAAAGCGCTGCCTTGTTGGATATGTCACGTTTGAATGTTTACCAACAACGCAACAGCGATGATACTTTGACATGCAAAAAGAAAATATTAAACCAATTATCTGATACTGCGGTGTGTGGTGAAAATTTGTACAAATGTTTGGATACGACTGGTCAATATATAGATCCTTCTACCGGGACGGCATTTTTATCGGAAAATTTATATAATTTGACAACCCTGCTTCAAGAACCAGAATCAGGTGAACACTGGTCCAAGGTTGCACAAAATGAAAGCTTTGTTAGTTTCTTGAATTCAAAAAGAAAGTTTTTAGAACCTGCAACAGAACAATGCCAGGATATTTCCGATATGGTTTGGAAAGAATTTTTGGATGATGCATTGGCACAGATAAAATTAGCACAAAACGCAAAATTGGAAGAAATCAGACGCAGTTGCACAACATTGGTTGCCGAATGCAAAACAAAAGCAATGCAAAGTTTGTCTGATTTTGATGCGCGTGCTTTATCTGCATTTAGTGTAACGGCAGACATAACAGCAAACCAAATGTGTGCAGATGTGCAAAATTCTTGCGATGGCATCATGGCAAACAATGGTGTTTCTTCGGATTGGAGTGCAGGAATGGAAGGTATCACATCTGACGTTTCTTATAAAAAGATCGTTGATACTTGCACACAAACAGGTCGTGATTGTATTGTTCAACAATGTAATGCGACAGGTGGAAACTTCGCATTGTGTCAAAACGAAACATCTGATATAAGAACTAAAATCTTAAAACAGGTGGCTTGTTATGATCAAATCAGAAATTGCATTGCCAGTGCAGACGGTATGACAAACGAAGAAAACGAATTAAGTGATAAAGCAGAAACAATTTTGGCACAAATATGGGGCAATTGCACAGAAGACCCTTTAACCAATGCTTCTGCCAACAACACAATCGTTAGCGGTGATGATTCTTTGTTATCTTGGTTTGCAACTAACACCGGTTCAAACAGTTGTAACACCACCGGATGTGAACCTGGTTATACCATGACAACACGTGGTTGCATAAAAACCATAAAACAACAAACAACGGATACAGAAAACACAAATATTTATGCAACAAGCCTGAACCAGATTATCAATGTTACAAACGAAATAACAAATTATTGTAAAAACGGTATATTGGACGTTTATGGAAATTGCTGTACAGGTGCAAAAAGCAATGGTATATGCGTCCCAGCCGATGAAATTGGCAACAACCAAACCACTATTAAATGGCAGGCTGTACGTTTCAGAACTATCACCTGTACAGAAGAAGACAATTATTTATGTCCTGTCAAAGGAACTTTGACATTATATTGCGTAACAAAATCTAATAATCCACAACCTATCGTGTATTATGAAAACTTTTCTGAATATTCATGTGGTTTTATGGGCAATAATGCTTTTGATGAAAACGCGTTATGGATTCTGGTTGATACAAACGGGAATTATATTAACCCAGATTTTAACAGAAAAGTTCCAAGAATGTTCTATCGTACACTTGATACAACAAATAATAGGCCTGCATGTTGTTACTACAGATATAATTCAACCACAGGTTGGTATTGGGACGGAGACGAAAATTGCAGCAGCGATGTTGCAACACACCCAACCACCGAAGAATTTCTGATTGAATATACTTCTGACGAAGCTGCAAGCAATTGTTCGATATAAAATTTAGATAATCGCTAGTGTTTTTATAACGGATTCAATTTGTTTCATTTGTTCACTGTCAAATTTTCCCAACACCCAATCAGATGGATCTATTGGACTGTTAAAATCACGCGGATGCCCAATACCAATTCGAATACGACGATATTCATTGCCGACATGTGCATCTATAGATTTAATTCCGTTGTGGCCCGCACTGCCCCCACCTGTTTTTTCACGAACATCGCCAACCTTTAAATCCATATCATCATGAATAACAATCAGGTTTTCCAATGGGACTTTGTAAAAAGTCATTAATGCCTGAACCGCTTCGCCACTGTTGTTCATATATGTTTGTGGTTTTACAAATATAATCTTTAATCCGTCAATTTCCGCACGCGTTGTTAATGCATTCTTTTCTTTTTTCCATGTGGAATCAGATGGCGCAATCGCATCAATCGCCATAAAACCAACATTATGACGTGTTAATTTGTATTCTTCACCTGGATTGCCCAATCCAACGATTAAAACAGGTTTATTTTCTTGCATGTTTGTCCCTTTGTTTTATACTATAATATCATATAAAGGAGAAAAATATGAAAATAAATTCATTATATTTAATTTCTGTTGCATCCGTGCTGTCTTGTATTGCAAATGCAAATGCTGGTGTAATGGCAGATTTCTATGTCGGCGGTATGGTTGGCGTTGGCGGTCAGGCATTATTTACAGGTAATAAAAACGAAACCAGTGTTTCTCAAATGTTTGGCGGTGTTGCAGGTATGGATTTACCAATATTCCGTGTCGAAGGTGAATATAATTATCTTACATCTTCTGATATAAAAACAAATGCAGCAATGGTTAATTTGTATGCAAAAATGCCATCTACCGTTATTTTGCCTTACTTTGGTGCGGGTATCGGTGCTGTGTTTGGTGGCAATCACACTGTTAATGCCGATAACACAGAAACAAAACACAACATCAATTCTACCGCTGCCTATCAAGCAATGTTGGGCGCAACAGTTGATGTTTTGAAGCTGCCATTAAAATTTGATATCGAAGGTCGCGTATTGTATGCACCAGATATTTACAAATTCGAAAACACAGCACCTGATTTGTTGGAATATGGTGCCCGTGTAAAAATGCGTTATATATTCTAAAGGTTATAAATGATCACACTGATTGATGGAAATTCACTGGTATTTCGTGCGTATTATGGTGTACACGCCAATTTAACGCGTGGTGACGGAATGCCAGTGGGTGCAGTGTATGGTTTTTTTAATATGGTTTTGCCGATATTTGCGAATGCCAAACCAGACGATTCGTTTGTTTGTGTTTTTGATGCTTCGCGTATCAGTTTCCGTCAAGACATCTATAAAGATTACAAAGCAAACCGCAGTGAAACACCCGCCGATTTAATCACTCAAAGTGAATTGATACGAATCGGTTTGCACGCTATGGGGGTTCCCGTGCTTTGTATTCCCGGTGTTGAAGCAGACGATGTAATTGCAACAATTGCAACACAACATTGCGACCCGACAAATGCGACACGTATTATCACCAGCGACAAAGATTTAATGCAATTGGTGTCCGACTGCGTATTCCTTTACGATGGTATGAAGGAAAAAGAAATTCACGAAAACGAAGTTTTTGAAAAATTTGCTGTTAAACCGAATCAGGTTATTGATGTGCAATCTTTGATGGGCGATTCGTCTGATAATGTTCCGGGCGTTCCTGGCATTGGCCCAAAGAAAGCTGCAGAATTAATAAACGAATTTGGATCTTTGGATAATTTATATGCAAATCTTGATTCTGTAAAAAATGAAAGAATTCGTGGATTATTACAAGACAACAAAGACAAAGCATATATTTCAAAAAAATTAGTCACACTGAAACGCGATGTCGATTTGGACGGTTTAAAAATCAGCCCTTTTTGTTTTGATAAACAATCAGCACTGAATTTTATTCAAACAAAAATTGAAAGCAAAAGTTTGATTGCCAAAATTGAAAAACTTTTTCCGGGCGATACACAAACATGCACACCACATATAACGGAATATGAAAAATCTATTTGCCCAGTGGTTGAAATTCCTGATACACCAAAAACATCAACCAGTTTTGGAGAAATGGATATAATCACAATTTCAACTGAATCGCAATTGGATGAATTCTTGTCGCATATTACCGATGCGGTTGCTTTTGATACAGAAACAACTGGCCTTAATCAAATCAGTGATAAAGTTGTTGGTATATCATTGGCATACGATGATAAACATGGTGCATATATTCCAATCAGACATATAACAAAATCTATGGATTTATTCGGTGTTGATACATTGGCTGCGAATCAGTTATCAATAGATATAGTGTATAAAAAATTATGGCCGATATTTACCAATCCAAAAATTGTAAAGGTTGCGCACAATCTTAAATACGATTTACATATCTTGGATAACGAAGGATGGGATATAACAAAAATCAATCCGATTGATGATACAATGTTATTATCATATGCATTATATGGTTCTTTGCATGGACATGGTTTGGACGAATTGGCTGAAAAATATTTGGGACATTCTGATATAAAGTTTGATGATTTATTTGATGCAAAAACAAAAGATGCAGACAAACATTTTGAAACATTATCCATCGAAATCGCGACAAAATATTCTGGCGAAGATTCCGTTGTTTGTATGGCGTTATATAATTTGTTCCGCCCACAATTAAATGCAAATAAACAATTGCGCGAATTATATGAAACGTGTGATTTGCCACTTTGCCCTATTTTGTGTTTAATGGAAAAATATGGTGTTGCGGTTAATCGCGACAGATTGAATCAATTGTCGTCTGTATTTCACAAACAATTGGAACAATTAGAATCAGAAATATACCAATTGGCCGGACACGAATTCAATGTGGGCAGCCCGAAACAATTGGCATCTGTTTTGTTTGACGAATTAAATTTACCAAGTGGGAAAAAGCAATCAACCGATGCGGCAACATTGAACGATTTAATAGAATCGCATCCTATAATTGAAAAAATTTTGAATTGGCGTTCCGTTGCAAAATTGGCCAGCACATACGCAGATGCCCTGCCTCATCAGATTGCCGGTGACGGACGTATTCATACCACATTTTTACAAACCAGTACAAATACAGGACGCCTTTCCAGTCGTAATCCAAATCTGCAAAACATTCCCATTAAAACCGAATTGGGTGAAGAGATAAGAAAATGTTTTGTTGCCGAACCTGGCAAAACTTTGATTTCTGTCGATTATTCTCAGATTCAATTAAGGTTGCTGGCAGATGTTGCAAATGTTGGTATGTTCAAAGAAACTTTCAATCATGGTTTGGACATCCACGAACAAACAGCACGTAAAATATTTAATATTCCACAGGATAAACCCGTACCAAAAGATTTAAGACGTGCAGCAAAAACAATAAACTTTTCTATTATTTATGGAATATCTGCATTTGGTTTGGCAAATCAATTAAACATTTCACGCGAAGAAGCGAAAAAGATTATAGAATCTTATATGGCGGGCCTGCCAGAAATCAAAGATTACATTGATTATATAACCGACTTTGTATTAAAGAACCATTGTGTTTATACCCCATGGCATCGCAGAATTGAAATTCCAGAAGCCGCCAACCCCCGCATGCGCGGATATGCAACACGCGCCGCAATTAACGCGCCCATCCAGGGATTCGAAGCAGACATCGTTCGTCGCGCAATGATAAACGTTTATAACAATATCGTTGTTCCAAATACAGATAAAATCAAAATGATTTTACAGGTTCACGATGAAATCATATTTGAATGCGATGAAGCACATGCACAACATTTCGCGGACCAAATCAAAAACGAAATGGAAAATGTAACAAAACTGTCGGTTCCATTATTGGCCGAATCCATAATTTCACCAATTTGGGATAAATAAAAAAACACCCACAATCGTGGGTGTTTTTATTTTGAATCGCATCAAATTATTTCAATGCTTCGATGATTCTTGCATATGGGATATAACCTGGATATGCTTGATCATTGATAATCAAGTATGGTGTTCCTGTGATTTCAAAACGTTGTGCCAATTCACGAACATTTTGCAATTCTTTACGAACAACATCACCTTCCATATCTGCTTCTAATTGTTTTGTATCCAAACCAGCTTCTTTAGCCAATTTCATAACATTAGCATGGATAGTTTCAGGCAATTTTGCTTGATTTTTCATATCTTCTTGTGTGAAGTATTCTTTATCCATCAACAATTTATCCAAAGCAGCTGCTTTTGCATTGTCTTGGATTTTAGCAGCGATAACTGCTTTTGCTGGGGCATCAGATAATGCGCCATGGATAGAGAAGTTTTTCAATACTACGCGAACGTCGTTACGTTCTGACAAAACACGTGCCAATTCGCTGTGAACACGACGGCAATATGGGCAAGAATAATCAGACCACAAGAAAATAGTTTTTGTTGCGTCTACATTACCTGCGATTGGTGCATTACCAATCATATCGTCCATATGGTTTTTGACATATTTACGAACTTCTTTATTTTTTTCTTTTTCTTGTTGTGCCTGCATGTTTTGAACCATTTCTTGCAAGATTGCAGGATTTGTGTGTACCAAGTATACAGGTGTCCACAAACGGCATACAGAACCAGCAATCAATACGATTGCGATAACTTTGATACCTTTGTGCATTACGATATCCAAAGTGGAAGCTTTCTTGCTGCCAGATTTGATGAATTTACCACCAAACATGTACAACGCGATTGCCAAAACTAGGATTAACAGTGTCCAAATCATAGTATTTCTCCTTTGTTGTTGAACAATTAGATGTTAGAAAAAAAAACACAACTGTGCAAGGGAAAAAACACAACAATTAAAACATTTTTCTGGCACTTGGAACATCAACGCCCTGGGCATTACAAATACCAGAAATGAAACGTTTTGTTATGTTTAAATTTAATGGTAATTTATATAACCTGTCATCGTATGGCGCCCCACAATCAGCACATACCGCCCGCCCTGTTTTTGGTGAAAGATATATTAAATTGTCCGTTCGTCCACATCCCGAACATTTTGTTAAATCCAGCGCATACCCCAAATCTTTTAACAAATCAATTTCCCATTTTAAATATGCATCATATGGTGATTCAGAATTTGGTAATTCGGACAGCAAATCAATTGTTTTAGAATAAAGGTGTTCGTACGATTCGCGTTCTGGGATAAGAGTATAAATTAAAGCAAACACTGCGTTCATTATTTTTAATAAATCAGTATTCATCATTAAAGGTGCCGCCATATTTTTTTCACTTTCAAAATGGAACACACCCAATTGGGAATCAATACGCGCATTCCAAGAAAGCGCACCATATTGTCCAATCAAAAATTTATTTTTCTTTGCAGAAAAAGCACCACGCAACATACCGACCAACACACCATTATCGCGTGTAAAAATATGGGCAACCGCATCCCGTTCAGAAAACGGACGCATATTTATCAAAATACCAGATGTTTCAATTTGCATATCTTTATTATATATAAAAATCGCCCGATGGGCGACTTTTATTTTGCAATGAATTTGTCGTAATTTCTTTCATTGATTTTAACCGGATATTCTTGTTTCAAGAATCTGGTGTAATCTTCCTGGATGAAATGTGTCGACATTTTTTCCAATTCTTTGCGCAAAGAATCTTTCTTTGCTTTGTCCGATGCAGGCAGTGTATTTTTACCAACACTTACCACATAGAAAGCATCACCATCTTCAACAATAGAATTATCGCCCTGCTTTCCTGCAAACGCCGCATTTAATACAACCAATGGTGCACCTTCGGTTCTGGATACATTCGCATCTTTAAGATTTCTTACTGTATCACCCTTATTCAAAGCAATCAATTTTTCGTTTGCCTTTTCATAAGCCTGTTTGCGTTGTTCGCCTTTTTTCCAACCTGCAATCAAAGATTTTTTAACATCTTTGAATTCTGCATTATGTTCGGCAATAACTTCATCCACGCGCAATATTACAAAGCCGTCTTTTAATTCGATAACTTCGCTTTCGCTGCCGGATTCCATTGCAAACAATTTAGCAATTAAATCAGCATTTAAAACCTTGTCAGAAGATTTTTCACCACGTGCGATTTTTGCAATTTTAACATATTTCGCTTTGTGTTTATCTGCTGCAGTTTTCACAGAATCGCCAGAAATTATCATATCTTCAATTTCTTGCATCTTTTTATAACCTGCATCATACGCATCAGGTTTGCTGTTGTCGGATGCAACAAAGACATAAGATACGGAACGTGTTTCTGGAACAATCACAGGATGTGAAGCATAATAAGTTTTCAATTGTTCGTCTGTTGGATCTTTTGCCTTGTAATCTGCAAATTTTACAGTTGAATATTTAATTGCGCGTTTTGCATAACGTGCATTGTATGCCGCATCAACCGCAAATTGTGGTACAGATAACGGAACATTTACCGCACCCAATGCCATATTACGCAAAATATCGCCACGCAAAGAATTTGCGATATCTTGTTCTGTCAAACCAGAATTTTGTAAAACCATATCAAACAACCAAGGTTGGAATTGACCATTAACCTGAAATTGTGGATGTGTTTTGATTTCTTCGGCGATTCGTTTATCAGATACAACAAAACCCAAATCTTTTGCACGATTCATCGCCAATTGATTTGTTGTTAATTTAGATATAACAGAACTTGTCAAAGCTGCAGCCTTGGCCGGATCAGTATATGACGCACGTTGTTCTTCTTTGGACATAGATGCCAATTGTTGTGATCTTTCATTATTAAATTGTTGTAATGAAACATCAGCATTACCAACGTGAATCAAAGTCGTATCGCGTGATGCACCACCAAATATCCATTCGGCTGCGCCCCAACCAACGAAACTGAAAATCAAAATAAACATTAAAACTTTTGCCAACGGTTTGTCAGCAGCATTACGTAAATATTCTAGCATTTTTCCACCTTTTGCGATACCATAGCAAAAAAGATGATAAAAAATCAATAAAAAAGGAAGAAAAATGAAATTTATCGTTGGCAATTGGAAAATGAACGGCACACTGTCGGACAAAGAGGCTTTATTCAAATCATTAAAGAATCTGCACACCGATAATAAAGTCGTTGTTTGTTTGCCTTTTATATTGCTGGGCGGAAACGATTATGGAATCACATTGGGTGCCCAAGATGTCAGCGAACACGATAACGGGGCTTTTACTGGCGACATATCCGGTCAAATGTTAAAAGATGCAGATGTTAAATATGTTGTTGTTGGCCACAGTGAAAGACGCGCAAATCATAACGAAACCAACGCGATTGTAAAAGCAAAAGCCACCGCAGCCATCAAAAACGGAATTATTCCTATTATTTGCATTGGCGAAACGACAGAAGAAAAAAATTCTGGTCGCACAATGACTGTTATCAAAAAAATGTTATTGGAAAGTGTTCCAGCCAAAGGCGAATATATCGTTGCATACGAACCACGTTGGGCAATTGGTTCTGGAAAAATCCCAACATCTGATGAAATTGCCATGGCTTTTGAAACAATCAGCAAGGCTTTACACAGTATCAAACGTTCTGATATCGCCCTGCTTTACGGTGGCAGTGTCAACGCAAAGAACGCAGCACAAATCGCATCAATAAAAAATGTTGATGGATTATTGGTTGGTGGTGCATCCTTGAAAAGTGATACATTTTTACCTATAATAAAGTCAGTTGAATAAATATATAATGTGAAAAAAGCAGGTAAATTATGGAAAACGAAAATAAAAAACAGGTAGAAATCGAAACAGTATCTGTAGACGAAGCACCAGAAATATCATCGGATAAACAAACCGAAATTATCGAACAATTAAATAACAAGATTGCCGAATTAAACGACAAATATTTGCGTGTTGCGGCCGAATTAGAAAACACACGTCGTCGTGCATCATTGGATATTGAATCTGTATCCCGTAATCGTGCAATGAGTGTGGCTGAAAAAATATTACCAGTTATGGATGCAATCAATGCCGCATTAACACACAACCCAGATGATGAAGGAATAAAAACAATGCAACGTGCAATGGAAAATGCATTTGCACAAATTGGAATTGTAAAAATAGAATCTGTTGGTGAAATGTTAAACCCACAATTTCATAACGCAATTCAAATGGTTGATAAACCAGACGAAAAAACACCAACAAATACAATCATAAGCGAATTACAACCGGGATATATGTTCGGCGACACAGTTCTGCGTACCGCAATGGTTGTTGTATCAAAATAAAAACCGCCCAAACGGGCGGTTTTTTATTTTATTTCTGTTTATCCAATGGTAACAACCAACGATTACGTGTTCTTTGATGTTCTTTATATATTTGTAGAATTTTATCTTTATTTTTTCTGATTCTTTTTATCAAACTGCTTTCTTGGTCAACAATGTGTTCGGGATGTGATTCAAAATATTTCTTACAATCATATGCAATACGAACAGCACGATGTTTTAAATCATGATTTTCTATTTTCTGTAAAATCTTTGGGCGCGATGCGATTATATAAAACACTTCAAAATTTGGTCTTTGTTCATCATTTATTTCATTAAAACTTTGATTGACGCGCAACGTTCCAACGTTTTGCAATATTATTTCTATTTGTGTTTCGCCAAAATCAAAATCAACAACAGACACCAATGCGTTTTTATATCCCGCATTTATCAAATCTAAGAATAATGATAATTGTTTATCGTCCATATTAAAAGTGTTAACCTTTGTCCCCAAAAGTTAACACATTTGTATTTTTTGTCAAGAACCATTTAATTTATCGCCGCGTCAACCATTGGTCTGGTTTTGACAGTATCCAATGGATGTTTTTGATATGCGACAGACGAAAAATCAATATTATTCAAATCGAATTTTCGAATTATTGGGTTATACATTGTCGTATAATACAATTTGTTGTTTGTCATATCTGTCACAGATGTCCATTGGGTCGCAGTTGGTATATTTGGAATCTTTGTTTTATCTGCAAACTGCACACCAATTGGTATAGTCATCGCTTCCAATATTGTAAAAGCTTGATTTACTGCCTGGGCCGCATTTTCCAATATTGGTGCAGATGTTTGATAAAATGCAACACGAACAAATCTGGACGGTGGTGTAAAATCACCTGGCAACCCCAACAGGTTAGATCCGTGTTCTATGGGTTCCAATGTGATATCACCAAATTTGTGTGATTCTGTTGTTCCTGGGCGCAAGTTTATATAATTATTCAAATTTGTAATATGCCATGGATAACCCGGCGCATTGGTAAGAACACCCAATTTATTTTCATAAACCATTGGCAAACCATCAACATATTCAATAACAATTTGACGACCATATTTATCTGCAACACGCCAATGCAGATTTTCTGCACGTGCATCTGTGGCGACAACATTGACGGTGCTTAATGCTGCAATTACATCTTCGACAGTTTCAAAATTACCCAACACCCATGCAACAAATTCTGTGTCAGAAATTGTCATATCTTTTTCAGATGCATCATATTTTGGATAAGATCCATATTTTGGGAAATAGAATAACCCTGCAGACAGCCCTGCTTCGTTTAAACCTTCAATTACATAATCTTCAGAAGCCAAACCAACATAGCCGTAAAATGCGGTATATTTCATACCGTTCCTTGTTCCGTCTGGCAACACAGATTGTTTTTCATATCCCTGGGGAACAATTAAATAATCACTTGGGCTTTCGCCATTTGACCATTCAACTGTGCGCGCAACAATGTTTGCACCATCGGCAGCGGTTAACGAAATTCCTGTACAGGAATCGGCACGGTTTACAATGCCAACAATCGCCAGCATCATAATAAATAAAGAGTTTAATTTTTTCGTTTTCATGTTTTTTATTTTTTCATAAAAACTACATGAAAACCACAGGAACCTATTCCATTAAAAAACCGCCAATTTTGGCGGTTTTTATTATTTTTGGTGTTGTCTTAATTCTAAAAGCTGTTGGTATAATTTCGCTTTTTCTGATTTAAAATCTGGTGTATACAAAGAATAATATTTTTGTTCTATCTTTCGCATTTCTTGCTTTAACTTATAATCATCATCACATAAAGCATAATTAACCCGTAATACAGGTTCCTTGTACTGCCCAAAAATATACGAATTATGGACAGACATATTAATACCGTTTCGCACAAAAATTTCTTGCGCTATTTGTATATCAGATTCTTGTTGTGTGGCATAATATGCATAAAAACGTTTACCCAAAATATTTGCTTTTTTTACTTCTGGTGCACACATTTTGCACATTATCGCCAATAAAGCAATATCGCCTTCTGGTATTGTTTTAACTTTTGAAAAAACAGGCATTTGAAAACCAGATTTCAATTTGTCATTTAACATCTTAAAAAAACGCATCATTAGAACCTTTGTTATAATCTGTGACAGATTATAGACAAAAACAATCAAATGTCAAATACTATATACCTAATCTGTGATGAATTTTGAACATCAATATTGATTCATTGCCGAACATATCTGTATTACCAGGATTTACACGATATATAAATCCAATACCAGCATCAGTAAATTCACCCAATGGCTGTTTGTATGAACCGGAAAATCTTAATTCACGTTTTTGTGCCACCAAATCAATATATTCTGTGTGTGGGTTATTCACTGCAACTTCATATTTTCCATTATTTTCTACAACAGATAAATCTGCATAATCATAACCCATTTTACCATCAACCACAGCCAAAGGCATCGCGGCAGTAAAACTGAACCCATAAACATCGGCACCAATTGCAAACGCATTTGATTTAATATCAGACATTTCAGAAATTATACCATTTCCAATATTTGCACGGGTATTTGCGAAAGTTGCACGTGCTGACAATTTTGCCTTGTCAAAAGGTTTATAATCTGCAACCACGTCAACATATTGTGTCTTTGCACCATTCAAAGACAACAGACCATCACTTATCGAACCCAACACAGTGTTTGTTTCATTCATATTTCCCAAAGATACATTTAAATTAAATTTATCTTTGTTATATGCAACATCTATAGCCCCACCATTTGCAAACCCAAGATGTCCTGGTTCAAATTGAGACGTTACAACAGGATCATTTTCCAACAAATTTTCATCTGTTATTGTTCCAGAAAACGCATGCGCACCAAACGCGAAATCACCAGATTTATATTTTGCCCCACTGGACACACCATTTGAAACCAAAGACAACAATCCATTTGCACGACCATCAAATCTGGATTCGCCATCAGTCAAATGATGTTGATATTCGGCATTCAAATCATAACGTTCACTGTTAAATGATATTTTCAAATTATCCAAACCGTTCATATTATCATGATATGCACGTGGGGACATAGCCATATCAAATGTCATATTACCAATTTTATTAGAACGCTTATTTGTAGAATCAACCGCAAATTCACCCAAAACATCGCCCATATAAAGTCCATGTTTATAATCATTATTCAAAGACAATTCCATATTCCAAACACGCGGCAAAGATATTGAACCATCCGCACTTTCAATAACATCAAAGAAAGACGTTCTTATTATACCATTTCCATTTAACACCGTGGAAGCACGCTGATTTGTTGTAGACGATGTTGCAACCGTTCCCCAAAAAGCTGTTTTACCATCTGATGAAACGATTTTTTTGTTGTTTTTATCTGCCACAGAATAAAAATAAATATTTGTCCCTGGCCTTGTTGCGCGTTCCAAATTTATCATACCATAACCAAATGCCATCTTGAAATTTTGCAAATATTGATCGTCAGAAGTTTCAAGATTACTTGGCAAACTATATTTTGCTTGCAAGAAAGAAGTTATATTATCATAACCGGCCTCTTTCAAAGCAGCCGCATTTAAATATGGACCGTCTGCAGATAAAGCCAATAACAAGAATATCTGATCAGGTGTCATATAATTAAATGCACTTTTAACAAGCGCAACAGAACCAGCCATTGCCGCAGTTGCTTCCATATCTGTTGTTCCAGGTGCTGCAAAACACCATGGGTTCATTGCACCACCATTACCCGTTCCCGTCAACCCACACATACGTGAAGTATATGTTGTACTGGAATCATTTGTATCTGTCCATGTCGCCAATTCTAATTTTCCAGCCCCAGAAGTATTATATTCATCAATGGTTACACCTGCAGTCCCTGTTGTACTGTTTGGTTTAACAGCTACAACTGTGGCAAAAAAGTTTTGTAAATTATCATAAACAACTGGTGCAAAATTTTCAAAAGTTGCGACTTCTGGATTAACCTTGTAAGCAGACAAGTTTATTACATTACGCCCTGCAGAATTTATCAACAATGCATTACCATAAACCTGTTGCAAATTCCCAGACCCCACATTAACAAAAACATCAGCAGCATCTTGCGCGGGGGTATTCACATCGCCATCATCTGCGGTATTTAAATTGTAATAATTATTTATCATATTTCCGAACATGGTTCTTCTTTGTGCTGCTTCTGTATAGTTATTAACAAAAAAACTGGCATCTGAAACATCTGAATAATTTAAAGAAGAAGATCCTGATGGCAACGATAAATTTGCAACAACACTTGTGATATATTCGCCATTTGAATTTTTCAACTTAAGAGAATCTTTTATCGCAGCATAATTTTTATAATCAGCAACGACCCACGAAGAACTTGATGTATCCCAAGCTTGACCAGCACCAGTTCTGTAAACAGTCAATTGACCATTCGGAATAAATCCATAAAAATCACCAGAGGTACGTCCACCATAATTCCAACCTGCAATTATTTTTGCAAGTTTTGTATCTTCTTCTGTTGCTTCATCACTAAACACAGCAGTTCCAATACCAGTCAAATCAAACGCAGTATTTTCAACACCTGGTTCACTCTTTAACCCGGTTATATTAAAATATTTATGAGAACTTGTCACAGATGCATTAACAAGACTTTGACATTCTGGTGAAAAAACACCATCAACAGCCACGCACTTCGCTACAATTTCACTTTTATAAGATTCATCAAACCATTGCATTATACCATCAATCGCGCTACCTGTGGCATTAACACCAGAACCCGTCACCATCGTAACATTTACAGGCCTGCCACCTTCTGGTGTATCACCAACAAAAGGATATTTTGACAAATCTAAAATTTCTTTTGTGGTATCATTTCTTACAGTAGCCATACCCAAATACCCACGAACAAAAGAATTATATGCACGTGCCACCATCAAATAGTTGAAACTATTCCGTGCTGTAATGTCTGACATATAAACGAAATCACTGTTTGGATCAGTACTTTCCCACACGGTAAAATCTGTCGGGCAAGAAGTTCCAGAACACGCCGGACCATATGGAAGATTTTGTGTAAACAATGGTGTAAAAGATGTGGTACCACCACCACCGCCACCGCCACCGCCGTGCGATCCACCAGACGAACCAGAATCATTATTATTCTTTGCCTTGAAAGCGTCGGTCAATAATGCGACCCCACCAATCACCGCGGCCACACCAACCGCAGACAATAACAAAACATGCGAAGAAGATAATCCACTGAAAAATCCGTATTCTTCGCCACGCGTTGCAACACGACTTTTTTGTCTGTAGTTTTTAATTTGTCGTTCACAATTTGAAGCGTCCGCACCATACATCTGCAAGACCTGTATCGCGCGTTTATCATTGTTCATAACCGCAGTACAAACCAAAGATAATCCAGTTGAATCAGTATAATTTATATCGGCACCACGATTAATTAAAACCTGGACAGTTTGTGTATCGCCACGACGTGCAGCCGCCAATAATTGTGATGCGTTTTGAAAATCAGGCGATGCCCCGAACGACATGCACGGGAATAAAAATGCTACAAAGCCCAATAATCTAATAAATTTCATTGATACAATTCTCTCTTCTTGAAAAGTCTATCATAAAATCTAACACTATGTCCAGAATTTTTACTTATATATATACAGTATTTTTTCTTTGATTTGATTCTTGATTTTTGGTATACTATTCCAGAAGAGAGAAAATGAAAATTCGCGAATTATTTCTTTTCAGTTCTGTATTAATGTGCCCTGCTTTTGCATATGGGGCATGTTCTGTTGCTAATTTAACACGTTGTCTTGATTTCGTATGTGCAATAAACATTGGCGCAAATCCGGCGGCACGTTGTCAATATTGTGGTTCTGCATCTGCGGGTGAACCGACAAAATCAACCGCAATGAAAAGTATTTCTGCGGGTGCATCTGCAAAATACAATATTTCTGACAAGGAATTAAAAAAGGCACCATCTGATCCGGGTGAAAGATATGTTTGGGGAACCAAATTATGTTTGGAAAAAGTTTCTGGTTGCACCCCAGATGATGTGACAGATAATTACGATAAATTAATTGAACAATCTTGTACGGCGGCTGGCATTTCATCTGATATGGCCAGTTTGGCAAAGAAAGCAAATACAAAAAAGACACAAAGTTCATGTTCAACCGAAATCAATGCATGTGTGATTGATGCAAAACGTTGCACTGCAGATTACAGAAATTGCGAATCGGATGCGGACTTTGATAAATATTTTGCAGAATGCGGTGTGTTGTCCACCGGATGTGAAGAATTCTTGACCGCAATCCGCACAGATTTGGCATCTGCACGCAAGACCGCAATTGCAAACGCAGACCAATTATTAAAGAATATTGTTGCCGCATATAAATCTGCACGCGAACAAAAATTGAACAGCGCACAAACATCTTGCAAGAATAACAAGGCCAGATTAGATTGCGTTTCCCGCGTTTGTGCCAGCAACATGCGCAACAAATGTGAAATTGGATTTGATTACGAAAAAACAGTCGCAGAACAATTATGTAAATTCTATGACACAGCATGCGAAAGGTTGAAATAAAATGACGATGAACAAGAAATTTTTTATCGCAACTTTATCCATAATAATGGCGACATGTTATGTATCGTTTGATAACGCAAACGCGGCACCAAGAACGGCTGTGCGTGGGACACCTGCGGCGGCTGGGGCACGTAAATCTGCTGTGACCACAACACAAAAGGTTGAAACACCGGCACCTGTGGTGGAAGAAAAGTCGGAACCAGTTGTTGAAGAAAAAGAAGAAGTTGTTGTTTTAAATAAATCATCTGAATTTGAAATTGCGATGTCGAATGTTTTGGAATCTGCAACGGAAGACAATTCATTCGCAGAACAAATTCGGAAACAACGCGCATCATTGGCGGCGGCAGATGCAACAAATTCCGCACAAAGCGCGCAAAAGAATGCATTGGCAAACAACAGCAATACTTGTGATCGCGACCTGCGTAAATGTATGCAGAAAAAATGTGGTAATGATTTCACAGAATGTGCATTGGATGGCGACACAATATTTGGTGATAAATTAAATGCTTGCCGTCGTGATACAACATGCACCGGTGAAGAATTCAATTTATTTGTTCCAGAAATTCGTGCGGATCGTGATATAAATGTTCGATTGGCATCATACGAACGTGTAATTGCATGCGGAAACAATTACAATGCATGTATTGTAAATGAATGTGGAACAACATACAATAAATGCCTTGGCAAACCAAATGCCGATGCAGCAATTCAAAAATGCGCAATGATTGCCAAAGAATGCACTGAATCAGATTCCGGGTTGGCAAATCGTTTTGGAACGGCAATTGGAAAATTGCGCGAAAGTGCGGAAAAAGAAGTTAAACGTGACGAAGAACGTATGTATAAATTGCGCGATTTAATGTCATCAGAATGTAAAAAATTGGGTGCAATGTTTGACGAACGCACATTTGATTGTGTTTATACTGTG
The DNA here is from genome assembly GCA_902798205.1 of uncultured Pseudomonadota bacterium. GTDB lineage: Bacteria > Pseudomonadota > Alphaproteobacteria > Rs-D84 > Rs-D84 > Enterousia. The sequence continues at coordinate 18,842 of CADBVV010000007.1, forward strand.
AATTTCTTTGCGGGCGAAAAACAAGACACCCCAACCGCATCACGCAAACGTTATGCCGGTGATACATTTATATGTATGCAGGAATGGTTTGGTATAAACGCAACAACATTCAAAGAAAATGCATTCCGCGAAACACGTGCACAAACGGCGGCATCATCCGCAATGTTGGGTTCCGGTGTTGGTTCCGCGGTTGGTATGATAACATCCGGTGCAATTGACCGCGCAGTTCAAACCCAAAAAGCAAAGAAGGAATTAAAGAAAGAAGAAAAAGCACAAAAGAAAGCAGAAAAAGAAGCACAGGAAGCTGCAAACCAAAGTATCCCGGGGGCTGAAGAAATACCACAATCCAGTAAATCTAATGGTTCTGGTGACGGCAAAAATGATGCACAAAAACTTGCAGACAACGTAAAATCCAAAGATATAAATGATGTAAAAAAAGAAAATGTTCATAATGATCTTAGCGCAGCAAGAAAAAAAGGAGAACAAGCTGTTACTGGGGATACAAGAACATATCAACAAAAAGCTGCGGACAAAGCAGTTGGCGACCATTCTTTAAAAGGTTCTGCGCCAAAGCCTCTTGATTTTTCAAGTTCAAAGGGCTCATCCACCGGTACAGGATCAACATCTATAACAACAAGCTCAGCAACACCTACAAAATTATCAACTCCAAGTTTGACATCTGGTGTAGGATTTAAAGCATCAACACCTAGTTTGCCAAAACCATCGTTGGGTGGAAAGTAAAAAAGTTGAAAACAGAAATGAAAATGAATATGAAAATCTTTACAGTTTTAATGTTAGCATTGACCACAATGCCCTGCTTTGATGCAAAAGCGTATGATTGTGATGGTATATCAGAAAAAGCTGTTAATTGTTCTATAAATAACGAAACAGGAAAATGCAGTGGTGATAATTTATATTTTGGACGCCTTAAACAACAAGCAGATATACAATTCAGACAGATAATAGATAAAGATATTTTGCAATCAAAAAATCGTGAAAAAATTCAAAAAGCACAAAAAGACAAGAAAACATATGTTCTATCTAAAGTGAAAGAATATTGTCAAGAACTGGTAACAGCAGGTACAAAAGCGGCTGAATCTGAAAAAACATTTCAAACATCTGGTATGGTTGCAACTGCACAGAAAAACACTTTAACCACAGCAACAAACTCTGCACCTGTTTACGCAGAAGAAGAACCTGAAATTGTCCAAGGCGAAGTAATGACTTTACCAAAAGAATACGAAACCAACAGTAGTCGTGGAAATGCTGTCGCTTCTGGTTCACCACGTGCAAACATTAATTCAATTGTCGCATCTGATGTGGAAAAACAGGCACAAGAAAGCAATAACCAATCAAGCATTTCTTCTGCAAATCGCGGACTTACAGTTTCCGGGGGACCAACGACAAAAACGACTCAAAAGTCCGCACAAGGCACAAACTGTCCAAACGGTACGAAATACGATACAAAAAAACAAAAATGTATATATGAAAAACAACCTATTAGTTCATCAACCAATAATTGCTTCGTTTATTCTTTTTCATATTATACCAGTTTATCGGGTGAGCTTTTAAAAGAACAAGATAAATATTTTACCCAATGGCAAAATGCTTGCAAGAATCTTGCTTCATGCAAACATGCAAAAGAAATGATATGGGTAAAAGATGGAAAACGCGGGCTTAATGCATCAGACCAAGCAGATATTTATTACTGTGACCCAAAGATATGTTTGGACGGTTCTCAGCCAAAAGATTATAAATGTCCTGAAAAAAACCAAAATATAGAAAACGCAAAAACCGGCGAATGCAAAGATTCTTATTTTGGTGTTGGAAAATATGATGAAAATGGGAAATGTAAAATTGAAAAATGTAGTGATGAAAAAAATTATACATTGAATACAACAAAGAATAAATGTGAATTAAAAACAACTGCTAATATTCGTGAAAAATCAGAAGCTAGAAAAGAAGCCAAGGCGCAATCTGCGGCGGAAAAAAAGTATGAATCTGATATTAATGAATTGATTGATGCATATAATACGGTTATGAAAAAATTCGTATCTGAATGCACATCTGATGGAAAAACATTTAAAAAGACGGGGTGCGAAGGATGATTATGAAACGTGCCTTTTTATTGGTTGCTTTGATTGTTGCACCAAACATCGTTTTTGGTGATGGATATAATATTGGTGAATTAAAACAGACTATTTTATCTGCGAAAAATGCGACTGCCGCAACAGAGGCTTTAAACAACGCGGCAACCACAGTTCATAATGACAACAACACGGAAAGTAACACCGAATTAAAAACATCGCTTACAACAAAAATTACCGATGCAATCAAAGCGTATGACGAAGTAAAACCAACCGATACACGTACCAAGGAACAAAAAGAAACAGATTTAGCCGAAAAACAAAAGGCTTACGAAGACGCAAAAGCCAACGAACAATCGACTGCTAATAAAACATTGACGGCATTATCTACTGCGGCAACTGGTATTGGCGGTATGGAATTGGCAATGGGTTTATCCGAACAAAAGGCGGATAAAGATGCGGCACAATCAATGGCGGCATATATCGCAACCATGCGTTGTACATATGGCGATGGCAAACAGGTCAAGGCCGGACCAGAAGAAATCGAATTACCAGGTGGTAATAATCAACAATTGATGAATCTGCGCGCGGAATATTTTGCATTGGCAAATGATTTGAAAGAACGCAAAACCGCATTGAATATGAAACCGGGTATCGAAAGCGAAGAAATTTTGGACAAGGCCGCAACCGGACTTTATGACGATGAAATGGTTGGTATAACATCCGGCGCATATGAATCATTATATCGTGCACAAATGTTGGGTTCAGAAGCCGACCAGGCAAAAATTGATGCCCAGGCCAAAGAAGCCAAAAATCGTGTTATCGCCGGTGCAGTTGTTGGTGGTGTCGGTGTGGTTGGCAGCATGGTCGGTAATTCCCTTATCAACGGTAAATTGGGTGAATTAATCAAAAAAGATAAAAACTGTAAATCTATTGAAAAACTTTATAAAACAACAACTGATTCTTCGGAAAAGTTGAAATCTTGTTTAAAAGACGGTGGCGCAAGCAATACAGATGAATTATCTTTTGATTATTTCCAGGCTGATTGGTTGTCTTTATCTGGTATAAAATGCAAAGATTTAAACCTCGACGGTAAAGATGCAAAAAGTTTATTCAAAGATTCTAACAGTTTAGAAGATGTCAATGAGATAGTAGAGAAACTGAAAGACTCTTTTGGTGACAACAATACTAAAACTATGTTGGGCGCAAAAACCACCGGTGACCCAGATTTACAAGATGCATTAAGAACCAAGATTGAAAAACGCGCATCTGAATATAAAGATGCATTGGACAAAGATGAAAAAAGTGGATGTAATTCAAGTTTCCTTGACGGAATAAAAACAGGCATTATTGATGCAAAGAGCGCCAGCTAATTTACTGTTTAAGTTGAACAAATAAAAAAACACCCGCAATTGCGGGTGTTTTAATTTACGATAACAGAAATTATTCTGCAACTTCTTCTGATTTTTCTTCAGATGCTGCTGCTTCTTTAACTTCTTCTTTTGCTGGTTCGGCTTCTTCTTCAACTTTCTTTGTTCCGAAAGTCAATGTTTTACCTGCAACCAATGCATCGATTTCGTCTTGTGTTTGTGCAACATAAATCTTTACATCAACGATAACGTCTGGATGTAATGCGATTTTTGTATCAAATGCACCAACAGATTTAATTGGGGAACCCAACATAACCTGAGCAGATTCAACAGATACGCCAGCGATTTCTTTCAATGCGCGTGCGATATCACGTGAAGATACAGAACCATATAATTGACCTGTATCACCGGCCTGGCGAATCATGTGTAATTTAGCATTTTTAACTGCTTCAACTTTTGATTCAGCGGCTTTCTTTGCATTTTCGTGGCGTGCAACCAATTCAGCCTTTTGTGCTTCGAACAAAGCGACGTTTTCTTTTGTGCAACGCATTGCTTTGTTATTTGGCAAAAGGTAATTACGTGCATAACCTGTTTTAACTTCGACTGTGTCGCCGATGTTGCCCAATTTTGTAATTTTTTCTGTTAAGATTACTTTCATTTTATCTGTCCTTTATTTAATAAAGTTAGAGATTTTAAATCAAATTATATGTGGGTATTGGAAGCGTTTGAAGTTTCAAAATGTACATTTAGTTACACGAGAAACGCAAAACGCGACAAGCACCCATAGAATTTGATTTTAGCCCAAGTTATTACGAACGAAAGGCATCAATCCCAAATGACGTGCACGTTTGATAGCTGTTGCCAATGCACGTTGGTCTTTTTGTGAAACACCAGAAATACGAGATGGAACAATTTTTCCACGTTCTGTGATATAATGTGATAATAATTTCACATCTTTATAATCGATAACCTTGCCCTTTAATGGGTTTGATTTTTTACGATAAATTGCTGCGCGTACTGCCATTATGCCACCTCTTCGTCTGTAGATTTTTTCATCATGATAGAAGGTGTTTTTGACAATTCTTCAACGCGAACGTTAAGGAAACGGATAACATCTTCATCAATACGTGAACGACGTTCCAATTCTGTAATTTTAGAACCGTCCAATTTGATATTCAACATAACGTAGTGAGCCTTGCGGTTTTTACGAATGATGTATGCCAAATTTTTCAAACCCCAAAATTCAGTGGATTTAACATCCCCACCCAATTCTTTGATTATTTCAGTGAATTTAGCCGCTTTTTCTTTAACCTGCGGTTCGGTCAAGTCCTGACGAAAGACCAGGACGCTTTCATAATAAGCCATTTTATTTCCTTTGGTTTATACAGCCGACAAGCCCATCTTGCCAGCAGGAACACACCCATTATGAAGATTTTTTACAAAAAAGCAAGTATTTTTATACCTATATATAATATATGGTGTTGACATGGCTACAAAAATTTTACTAAGATTTGTATAACGAGAGATGGAAAAACATGAAACGATTTCACAGAAATCTTAATATAATGTCCCTGTTTACCGCGGTTTTGTTGGTGTGCGGACTGGTTTTTTGGCGCACAATTTTTAATATCGCGATAACAAATGTGTTCTTGAACGGTGTTATTATCGGAACAACTTTGTTCGGTATCGGGCTTTGTTTTGTGAATATTTTCAAATTGGTTCCAGAATATAATTGGTTGCACGCCTATTTTGCTGGTCGCGCTGATTATGGTTATACCCCGAATTTATTGCGTCCGGTATCGATGGCACTGCATAATCGCCACATTCATGTCACAACGAATACTATGACTGAATTGTTGGATATGGTTGCAGGTCGTATCGAAGAAAAACGTGATTCTGTGCGTTATATCACAAACACATTGATATTCTTGGGATTGTTGGGAACTTTTTGGGGATTGATTTTGACAGTTGGCGGATTCGCAGAATTGTTAATGGGTATCGATTTCGAAGATCCTTATGTTTTACAAAATATGCAAATTGGTATGGCGGGCCCATTGTCCGGTATGGCAACCGCGTTTACCAGTTCCCTGCTCGGTTTGGCGGGCAGTTTGACTGTGGGCTTTTTGGGTCTGCAATTACAATTCGCACAAAATACCATTTACGAAGAATTGTCTGATTTTATGTCACAATATGTATTACAAAATCCAACAACAAATACAAATGTTACAAAAATCGCGGAAAGTGCCCCGGTCAGTGCGAACACTTTCACCAAGATTGCAGAAATTCATGATGCGTTTGTCGATGCCGATTATGTCGTTCATGATTTAATAAGAATTGATGGAAAATATCCTGCGTTGGTCGCAATTGGCAGTGATGAAAAATTGTTTATCGCAACACTTAACAGCGATGCAGATATTTTGCAAAATGTTATGAAACGCATACAACTTTGTTTTGCCGACACACTGGAAGGTGTCAGCATAGATGTCCGCATATTATATATATCTGGAAAAACAGCAGATTTGGGCAGCAACATTTTGCGTTTTGCCACGACTGATGCGTTGCGTAAATATCTGATTGCACACAGAAATACAAAACCAACAACAAAACAAGATCGGGAAACTTTCGATGCCTATGCGAAATACATTGACACCGCAGTCGATTATTTGTTTAAATCTAATTAACAAAAATTAAAAGAGAGAGGGAAAAACAATGCTGAATATAAGATACCGCGAAAAAACAAACGCATGGCCTGGGTTCGTAGATTTGTTTTCGAACCTGGTTATCATTTTGATATTCTTGCTTATCGTGTTTGTGTTCTTGTGGACAACAACCAGTGTGTTTAACAAAAATACTGGTGCAAAGAAAGTTGCAGAATTGGAACAAACTCAACAGGCCCAGGCAGAACAAATCGAACAGATGACTGCCGATAAACAAGAAGCCGAACAGTTGTTGTTGGCTGCACGTGATGCGTTGATAAACCAAGAAACTTTGATTGGCAATCAAGAAAACTTGGCCAATGCATACGAAGATAAAATTGCAGACTTGACCGCACAACAAGAACAATTGGCCGCACAAATTGCAGAATTAAATGACCAATTACAATTGGCAACCAACGCAAAAGAAGAAATGGCACGTATGGAATCTGAACGTCATGAAATGCAAGATGAAATGGCCGAAAAACAATCTGAATTAAATGCACGTATTGCCGAATTGGAAGCACAATTGGATGCAGCAGAAAAACGTGCACAAGAAAAAGAAGCCGAATACACCCAAATGTCAAATCGTTTGAACAAGGCTTTGGCTGAAAAAGTTGCGGAATTAAATGAAAAAATTGCAGAATTAAATTCAATTGAACAATATCAATCTGAATTTTATAAACAAGTCAAAAAAGCATTGGGTGACCGCACAACAATCAGACAAGACGGCGACAGATTTATCGTATCTTCTGATATCTTTTTCGACAGTGGTTCTTATAAAATATCACAAAAAGGTAAATCACAGTTGAAATTGTTGGCAAAAATCATCAAAGATTTTGAAAACAAGATTCCATCTGACATTGATTGGATTATCCGTGTTGATGGTCATACAGATAACAAACCTGTGTTGCCGGGTACATATGCTTATTCAAACAATATGCAATTGTCCCTGCTTCGTGCCACAGCCGTCGTTAATGAATTGGTCAAAGACGGTGTATCAAAACGCAGATTGGTTCCATCTGGATTTGGTGAATTGCACCCAACAGAATTGGGTCGTGACAAAGCATCATTACAAAAGAACCGTCGCATAGAATTACAATTAACAAACAAATAAAGAAACGCCCAAACGGGCGTTTTTTTTTAACGAACCAAAGTATTTAATTTAAAATCTTGAATAATTTTACAAGCTTCATCAAAGTGACGGCCAATATTTTTTGTTTCGTGAGCATCATCACTGATTATTGTCGCAACATTATGTTCTTTCATCATTTGTAATATACGATTTGATGGATATGGTTCGTAACAATAATCACGATAAAAAGAAGTGTTTATTTCAATCGCAGTATTTGTTTTTGCTGCAGATTCTACCGCCATATTTTCATACCCCATCCATTTTTCTTCGCGACCAAGTCCTGTTTTCTTTGGCAAATCAAGATGCGCCAACCATGTGAACAAACCAGAATCTGCCGCCAATGCAACATTTGTCCAATATCTTTTTAATAATTGTTCCCTGGTTTTTTCATCTGCATTTTTCCAATCGTGCGAATTCAAAAGTGTTCCACCGTATTCAATAAAATGTGCAGAACCGATTGTATAATCAGGCTTTAATAATTTTATTGCGTTTTCAAAACCATGCAGCCATTTTACGTCTTGGAAAAAGTCCACTTCCATACCACATAATATTTTCATATCCGGATTTAATTCTTGGATACTGCGCACTTCGTGATAATGCGGAATAAAACGCAACAAGGCTTCTTCGAAAGACGAAGAATAAATATTGCTGTATCCGCCACGCACAGAATATGGATACATTTTGGTATTCTTGATTACCGGGTTAACAATAAAATGATTAGAAATACCGATAGTCTTGAACCCCAAATCGCGCGCACGATTAACCATTGATTGAACAGAATCACGCCCATCAAATCCAACAGTATGCGTATGCAAAGTGTATTTCATATTCAAATTCCCAGTATATTATTTGGCGGATATTATTAACAATATTGAACAAAAATCAAGTATTTACAAAAAATTCAAAATAGTATTTGCTTTTTATAAAAATAAGTATATAATAACTTTCGTTTTCGGGGTGTAGCTCAGTCTGGTAGAGTACTTGGTTTGGGACCAAGGTGTCGAAGGTTCGAATCCTTTCGCCCCGACCAGATTAAACAAAAAAAGACCGCTTTATGCGGTGTTTTTTTGTTTAACCTTTGGTTCGTCGGGGCGAAAGGATGCGCCAGAGCGCAGCGCATGGCGTATACGAGAATACACAATTAAGAAAATTTTAAAAAATCGAAGTTCACGAGACTATGAGTTTGTGTTCACAAATGAAATGCAGTGAACACATTACGAATGACCCACAGCCACATATTTATATATGAGCGAGGGATTTTTTAATTTTATTTATTGTGTATCGAGGAGGAAACGCCCCGACCACGAAATTCAAAACCGCCATATTTGGTGGTTCTGTTTTATGCTATTTTCTTGACCATTGGTATATTTTATAGTAAAAATAGGTTTAAAATCGCTTTGCAAATATACCAAGCGGAGATATATATGAAAAAAATTTTTATAGATGGCAGCAAAGGAACAACAGGTCTTCAAATATTTGAAAGACTTTCCCAAAGACGCGATATTGAACTTATCACCCTGCCCGAAGAACTTAGAAAATCACCAGATGCCAGAAAAGAAGCATTGAATCAATCGGATATTGCTTTTTTGTGTTTGCCTGATGCAGAAAGTATCGAAGCCGTTAAAATGGTTGAAAATAAAAACACTGTTATCATAGATGCATCAACCGCACACAGAACAAATGACAATTGGACATATGGTTTTGCAGAATTACCAAATCAAGAATACAAAATCAGAAATTCTAAAAGAATTGCAAACCCTGGTTGCCATGCCAGTGGTTTTATCGCCCTGGTCGCACCATTGGTATATCAAAGATTGATATCTGCGGATACAATATTATCCGCATATTCTTTGACCGGATATTCTGGTGGTGGCAAGAAAATGATTGCAGAATATGAATCTGATGACAGACCAGACCTGTTTGAAGCACCAAGAATTTATGGACTTTCACAAAATCACAAACATTTGCCAGAAATGACAAAAATTTGCGGTTTGGAAAACGCCCCACTGTTTTCACCAATTGTTTCTTCTTTTTACAAAGGAATGACAACAGTTGTGTTTTTACCAGCAAAAGCATTGCGTGGTAATATCGAAGATATCAAACAAACATATAAATCATTATATGTAAATGGTTTGGTTCATTTTGCTGAAAACAATGATGAAAATGGTTTTATGTCTGCATCTGCATTCGCGGGTCGCGATGACATGGAAGTATCCGTATTTGGAAATAAAGACAGAATCACCCTGGTTTCAAGATTCGACAACCTTGGCAAAGGGGCATCTGGTTCTGCAATTGAAAATATGAACATTGTTATGGGATTAAAAAAATATACCGGATTGGTAACATCTAAAGGAGAAAGATAATATGAAAAGAGTTGATTGGGGCGTATGCGCCGCCACTGGATTCAAGGCATATGGTGTACATTGTGGAATAAGAAAAAACAAAACAAAAAAAGATTTATCTTTGATTTATTCTGATGTACCTGCTGATGCTGCCGCTGTATTCACAACTAATTTGGTCAAAGGCGCACCTTTGTTGGTCACCAAAGAACACCTTAAAGACGGCAAAGCACAAGCGATTATTTGCAACAGTGGTAATGCAAATACTTGCAATGCAAACGGTATCGAAATTGCCGAAGAAACATGCAAACTTATTGCCAATGAACTTCATATCCCTGCAGAAAATGTTATTGTTGGTTCCACCGGCGTTATTGGTCAACCAATGAGCATTGAACCATTTAAAAGTGGTATTCCAGAATTAGTTGCCGGATTAACCACCGAAGGCAGCCAAGATGCCGCACTGGGTATCATGACAACAGATACTAAATTAAAAGAAATTGCTTTTGAATTTGAAATAGATGGAAAACCTTGCCATATTGGTGGTATTGCCAAAGGCAGTGGTATGATTCATCCAAATATGGCAACCATGTTGGTTTATATCACATCTGATGTGAATATTGATTCTAAACTTTTGCAAAAAGCATTAAGCGATACAGTCGCAGATACTTTTAATATGATTTCTGTTGATGGGGATACTTCGACAAATGATACCGTTGCAATTATGTCAAACGGTATGGCCGGCAACACCAGAATCACCGAAGAAAATGCGGACTATAACATTTTCCAAAATGCGTTGAATGATTTGATGGTTTACCTTTGCAGAAAAATCGCAAAAGACGGCGAAGGTGCAACAAAATTATTGGAATGCAAAGTTTCTGGTGCCACAACAAAAGATATTGCCAGAACAGTTGCAAAAAGTGTGATTTGTTCATCATTGGTCAAGGCCGCCATGTTTGGTTCTGATGCAAACTGGGGTCGTGTTCTTTGTGCGATTGGATACAGCGGTGCAGATGTTGATGTCACAAAAGTTGATGTTTCTTTCAAAAGTGCCAAAGGCAGCATCGAAGTTTGCAAAGATGGTGCCGGGGTTCCTTTCTCGGAAGAAATTGCAAAAGAAATTTTATTAGAAGATGAAATTGAAATTTTGGTGTCTTTGAATTCCGGAGATGCTTCGGCAACTGCATATGGATGCGATTTGACATATGATTATGTAAAAATTAACGGGGATTACAGAACCTAGATATTAACAATGGTTATATAAAATGAATAAAGAAAAATCAGAAATTGTAAAACAGGTATCGCCATATCTCGAACGCTATAAAGATAAAATAGTGGTTGTGAAATATGGCGGTAATGCCATGATTAATGAAGAATTAAAACAACAGGTTATGGAAGACATTTCATTATTGTGGTCCATGGGGGTCAAAGTTGTTTTGGTTCATGGTGGTGGTCCTGAAATAAATTCTTTGATGGAAAGATTGGGACATGTTCCGCAATTCATTGATGGGTTAAGAGTCACTGATAAAGAAACAGTTGATATTGTTCAAATGGTTTTGGCCGGCAAAGTCAACAAAGGTCTGGTAAATCTGTTGGGCAAAAACGGCAGCAAAGCAATCGGTTTGTCTGGTATGGATGGCGGAATGCTGATGTGCAAACAAAAAGATGAAAGATTGGGTTTTGTTGGCGATGTAGAAAAAGTCAACCCACAACCTATTCTTGATTTGATTGAAAAAGGTTATATACCTGTTATTTCAACTGTCGGGGCAGATGCAAAAGGCAATGTTTACAACATTAATGGCGATACCGCTACTTCCTATATTGCGGGTGCATTAAATGCAGAAAGATTAATCATGATGACCGACATTGCTGGAATATTACGCGACAAAGATGATCCATCTACACTTATTTCTGAAATCTCTGTTTCTGAATCTGCGAAATTAAAAACTGACGGAATAATTTCTGGTGGCATGATACCAAAGGTTGAATGTGCGGTTAAAGCCGTTAATGCAGGCGTTAATAATGTCGCCATCATAGATGGACGTATTCCTCATTCAATTCTTAAAGAATTGGCATCAGATAAAGGAACAGGAACAATAATTACCAAGGATAAAAAAATGAATATTCAAGAAATGGATAAAAAATATATTGCATCAACTTATAACAGATTTCCTGTGACTATTGTTTCAGGCAAAGGTTCAATTGCTGTTGATGTAAACGGTAAAAAATATATTGATATGGGTTCTGGAATCGGTGTGACCAGTTTTGGTTACTGCGATGAAATTTGGCAAAACGCAATAAGTGAACAAATTCATCTGGTGCAACATACTTCTAATTTATATTATACAGAACCATGTGCAAAATTGGCTGAAATTTTGGCAAAAAAGACAGGTATGTCAAAAGTGTTCTTTTCTAATTCTGGGGCGGAAGCAAACGAATGTGCAATCAAAGCAGCCAGAAAATATGCATCTGAAACAAAAGGTAAAGATTGCTATAATATCGTAACACTTTGGAACGGTTTCCATGGACGCACATTGACAACCCTGGCCGCGACAGGTCAAGAACATTATCATGAACTTTTCCAACCTTTGACCCAAGGGTTTAAACATATCCATGTTGGCGATATCAACGAATTAAAATCTGTTGATCCAAAAACAACAGCCGCGATTATGATTGAATGCATCCAAGGCGAAGGTGGTGTAAACGTTCTGCCAAAAGAATATGTAAAAGCAATCGAAAATTATTGCAAACAAAATAATATTTTGTTGATTGTCGATGAAGTGCAAACCGGTAACGGAAGAACAGGTGAATTTTATTCATATATGAATTACGGTATTAAACCAGATATTGTAAGTACAGCAAAAGGACTTGCCGGTGGATTGCCTATGGGTGCAACAATGCTGGGTGAAAAAGTGAAAGATGTTTTTGCTTTTGGTGATCATGGGTCAACTTTTGGTGGCAACCCTGTTGCAGCAGCAGCAGCCGTTTCAATTGTGAACAGAATTGATTCAAAATTACTGGGTGATGTAAAACAAAAAGGAAAGTTTATAAAAGATTTCTTTCAAAACAATCCTGATGTTGAACAAATATCTGGTATGGGTTTAATGGTCGGTATCAAACCTGCAAATAAACCAGCCGCAGAAGTTGTAAAACAATGTATGGAAAAAGGTGTTCTTTGCCTTACTGCGAAAGACAAGGTAAGATTGTTACCTGCCCTGAATATCCCATTGGATACATTAAAAGAAGCATTAGAAATAATAAAATCTTCAATGGCAAAAACACAAACACGATAAAAGGATTATTAAAATGCCTATAAAAGTTATTACCCCAAGCAAACATACACACGGTGTTTTTATGTCCGCAAACACAATCAAGGACGTTTATATCATTGAACCAAAGGCTTTCAAAGATGACCGCGGTTATTTTATGGAAAGTTTTAACAAACAAGATCTTGTAAACAACGGTATTATTAATACAGATTGTGAATTTATCCAAGATAATGAATCTGAATCTTCATATGGTGTTATTCGTGGTATGCATATGCAATTGCCACCATATAACCAGGCCAAACTTGTTCGCGTTGTTAACGGCACAGTTTTGGATGTTATCGTTGATGCCAGACCTTGGTCAAAAACTTTTGGTGAATATGTAGCGGTGGAATTATCAGACAGTAATAAAAGACAATTATATGTCCCACACTATTTCTTGCATGGGTTTGCGGTATTAAGCCCGAAAGCACGTTTTCTTTACAAAGTTGATGCACCATACAATAAACAATCTGAATTTGGTGTGTCTTATGACGATAAACAAATCGGGATAAATTGGCGGGCCCTGACAGGTATTGCCGCTGATAAAATCATAACTTCTGAAAAAGATAAAATTGCAAACACACTGCAAGATTTAAAACAAAGATTAAGATAAAAAATGACTAACGACAAAACAGTTAAAGTTGGGGTTGGTGTTTGGCTTTTTAATTCAAAAGGGTGGTTTTTATTGGGCAAACGACTTTCCAAACACGGCAATGGCACATGGGCACCCCCGGGTGGACATTTGGAATTTGGAGAAACACCAGAACAATGCGCATCACGCGAATTATTTGAAGAAACCGGATTACAAATACCTGCACATAAATTCAAAATCTGTGGTGTTACAAATGATTTTTTCAAAGAAGAAAATAAACATTATATAACTGTGCATTGTCGCGTTTCTTATGATGGTGGAAAGATAGAAGTCAAAGAAAAAGACAAATGCGAAACATGGAAATGGTTTGATTTTGTAACATTGCCAAAACCTTTGTTTTTATCAGCAGCGAATTTTATAAAACAAAAAACATTATAAAAAAATATGCTTGTATAAATTTGCTAAAAAAACTACAATAAGTAACATGAAGAAAGGAATTTTCATTTTTCTTTTGTCGTTTTGTGCATGCGCTGATTCTTTTGCAGTGAATAATTTTAAACCACAAAAGTTTAATACTATAACTTCACATTCTGACGTTTATCCATATGTATTGAATTATGCCCAATCTGGCACAACCGCAAATAATATTTCAAATACAGGTTCTGTATCTGCACGACGCGCGGTTGTTCCACGTTCCAAAAAGATTGTGCGCGCTGCATCAACGAATACATCATCACAACCACGACGCGTTGTTCAACGTTCTAATAATGCACGTGTTGCAACAAACACCGCACCAATACGTAATAATGTGAACGTTAATCGAAATGTCAATGCACGTGCTGCGTCCCCTGTTCGTGCAAATGTTGTAAATGTTGCAACAACAAATACTTCTTCAAATGAAAGAGTTTCTTCACAGCGCTGCATGGCCGATTACAAAGAATGCATGGAAGGATATTGCAAACGAGAAGACACCGCATACAATCGTTGCTATTGCAGTGCAAAATTAGCACAAATTGATGCAAAATATCAAAATAAAATCGATGAATTAATTCAACAGATTGTTCGTTTGCGCTATAATACTTCCACCGCAACCAGTGACGAAATTAAAGAATATTGGGATCAAACTGTCGGCGTTTATACTCATGACAATCCATGGGTTAACATAGATAATGCTTTGAACATAGAATGTGCAGACACACAAAGTCGTATTCGTGGACAAAATGCATTTAATACCGGTCATCAATATTGCACACAACATTTACGTGCTTGTTATTATATGGCTTCAAATTTACGTGATGCATATAAATCAGAAATTGCACGTGATTGCGAAGCGTATGAAAAAAGTCTGCGAAAAATACAAGACGCGGCTGAAAGTGTTATAGAGAGTTATCATGATTAAGTTTTTTGGTGTTGAATATAGTCGTGGCGCAACAGCAAATATTATTCATGGCGGTCCAGCATTGGCGCCAAAGGCTGTTCAAAAAATGTTTCCAGATGCAGATTGGAAAATTATATCTCCTGATCCGATCAGTGATGATGATTGTATGGCAGATCGATTTGGTGATGCTTTCAATATGCATAAAAAAATATATCCGAACACCCCGCATGCAAAACATATTTTTATTGGTGGCGATCACAGTGTGAATTTTTCACACTTTGCAGCAATCGCAGATCAATATCCGGACGAAGATTTATGTTTGGTTTATTTTGATGCTCACCTGGATATTCACACACCCGAATCTTCCAAAGCAGAAGCATCTGGTGCTCCACATGGAACAAATGTTCGTCATCTTTTGGGCGAAGGAGATGCACGTTGGTTAGCATTACCCAAAAGAACCCCTGTCTTAAAACCTGAAAATTTATTTTATTTTGGATCGCGTTCTTTTGAACCATCTGAAATAAAATATGTGAAAGAAAATAATATATTTTATCGCACACCTGCACAATTACAAACAAAAGAAGATTGGAATCAAGCTTTTGCAGAGGTTCGCCATCGCATAGGAAACAAAAAATTTGTTATTTCTTTCGATTTTGATGGAATCGATGAAAAATATTTCAAAGATGTTTGGGTTCCAGAATCAAACGGACTTTCAATGGAATTCGCACGTGCCTTTATAAACGAATTTATCGATGCAATAAACTTTGAATTTGTAGAATGGGCTGTTTCAGGCGACAAAGAATCTGAAAAAGTCGCCAATGAATTAATCGGTATGGTTGCAGAAAAACAATAAAAATCCAATTTTATCTGATAAGCGTTTTTATATTCATATCCCAAAATATAGATAAGACACCACAAGCATTTTCAAAATCAGTCTTATCCACATTTGTTTTCATCTTGCAATAATATTCTTTAATTTCTGGTATTTCCATATTTCTGATTTTTCTAAAAATCTTTCTTCCATTGTAAGACAGGTTTCCATATTCGGTTTTATATGTTTCACCAAAATCTATGCGTTTGCCATTTATGTAATTATCTTCACGTATTTCTGTGTGTGAAGTTTGATAAATAGTGCAATCTTCTGCACCCATAAACAAAACATTCATAGTATCTACAGGTTGATGCAATTTTTCTTCTTGCCATTTTGACAACATGAAATTTCCACTAAATAAATTGGCCATATATACAGGGTTATTTCTTTTCGGTTCGCTTTTATTAGCACAAAAAGCCGTCATAATCTCAAACATAGCCCCATGCCCATAATCATATAATGCATACGGCGATAAATTTCTGAACACTTTTAATGCATAACTTACTTTCAATTCTGGGAAAGATATTCTATAAACATTTCCAGAAAGCCCACCTAGTTCACGATAAGCCATGTCATGCATTGGTAATAATATGGCCGTTTCCAAGATACATTTAGTATGAAATAATTTTTCCAAATCTTTTAGTTCGTATTCAATTTCATTACGTTCTGATAATTCTTCGCCTTTGTCCACAACAAAAAAATCCAACAATTCAAACATTTGTTTCGTTGTTTCAGATCTTTTATCTTTTTCTACAATTTTGCATAATTCAGGTGGCAAACAACCAATAAAATTTGAAATATCGCTTTTAAAAAAAGTATCGGACAAATCATAAAAGTTCAAAAGTTCAACCCCGTATCTTTTTACACTTTTTGTAAGATGTGTATGTTTGATACGTTGTTTTCTGTTCTCACACGAAGATAAAAATTTCTTTGTCATACCAATATTATAGACAAATGAATGATATTGTCAATTTTTAATTTTCACATTTCAAATTATGTTTATAAATGTTACGTGCTAAATCATCACTGATATTTTCCCAATCTGATGCATGTCCGTATAAAATATCACAATTACACGCCCTATTCTGTGATTGTGTATTTATCGCGCAAGATGCGACGAATGTCGCGAACACCAGTTTTATAAACAGTTTCATTTATTACCCTTTCATTTATTTTCTGTTGTTGTGTTGTATTTATTTGGTTTTGCAAATATTGTTTTTCACATTGCGCAACACCAAGACTTTTTCCATAAAAATATGCGCCAACAATTGTGGCGCACATCAAAACAATTAAATATATTTTTGTCATTATTTTCTTGTCATTATTTTCCCCACAAAGAAACCGCCATATTGGCGGTTCTTTTTATTGATTCATTGAATTAAAGAAATCTTCATTGGTTTTGGTCAATCTTAATTTATCCAACAAGAATTCCATTGCTTCCAATGTTCCCATCGGATTAATTATACGACGCAAAACATACATTTTTGACAATGTATCTTTTGAAACCAACAAATCTTCTTTACGTGTACCAGATTTTGTAATATCAATCGCAGGATACACACGTTTATCTGATAATTTACGATCTAAAATAATTTCGCTGTTTCCCGTCCCTTTAAATTCTTCGAAAACAACTTCATCCATTTTTGAACCAGTATCTATCAAAGCAGTAGCAATAATTGTCAAAGAACCACCACCTTCTATATTACGTGCTGCACCAAAGAAACGCTTTGGTCTTTGTAAAGCATAAGCATCAACACCACCAGTTAAAACTTTTCCACTGGATGGGACAACCGTATTATATGCACGACCCAATCTGGTAATAGAATCCAACAAGATAACAACATCTTGGCCTGCTTCGACCAAACGTTTGGCCTTTTCAATAACCATTTCTGCAACCTGGATATGACGTGTTGCTGGTTCATCAAATGTTGATGAAATAACTTCACCACGAACACTGCGTTGCATATCTGTAACTTCTTCTGGACGTTCGTCAATCAAAAGCACTATTAATTTTACATCTGGATAATTTGTTGCAATTGAATGCGCAATGTTTTGCAACATAACTGTTTTACCGGTTCTTGGTGGCGCAACAATCAAGGAACGTTGCCCTTTTCCAGTTGGTGAAATCAAATCGATTACACGCGCAGATAAATTGCGCCCCTTGTCTGTATCGTTTTCGACTTCCATTTTCAATTTTTCATCTGGATATAAAGGTGTCATATCATCAAAAGAAATACGATGACGCAATTTTTCAGGGTCTTCACCATTAACACGTTCAATCGTTTCCAATGCAAAATAACGTTCTGATTCATTTTGTGGTGCCTGAATTTGACCTTCGACATAATCACCAGTTTTTAACCCATATTTCTTTATTAAATTTGGTGATACATATAAATCATCTGGTCCCGCCAAATAATTACTTTCTGGTGCACGCAAGAAACCAAAACCATCCGGCATACGTTCCAATACACCATCACCAATCAAAACAATTGATTTATCAGCAGCATAAACACGCATGACCGCGAAACGCAATTGTTGAACATTTAATTGTGAAGGATTTTCAATCCCCATATCTTCAGCCATCTTCAACAATTGTTGAGGAGACTTTGTCTTTAATTCATTTACATGCATAAAAAAGCCTTTTTGTGGAAATCGCAAACGAAGAATTTCGTTGCTTTGATAGTTATATTATAGAATAAAAGAGAAAAAATGTCAAGGGGGCCTAAAGCAAGCGGCCCTAACGGGCCACTAAAATCTTTGCAACAAATGCACTATCTTTTTTCGTTTTCAGTATTCGCAAACATGTCACGTGCATTGAATTCTTGCATAAAATTAACAGGTTTCAATTTTTCTGTAGCAGCCTTGATACCCGCAGATTTTACGCTTCCTGTTGCCTTTTTTAAAGAGTTTCCATTCGCCATTTTTATACCTTTTGCGCTTTTATCTCTCTATCATTTATTGACATAATATACCAAACAATCTTTTTTGTCAAGTATATTTGTCAATATTTTTTACCCTATTTTTTATTGTTCACATTCTTCACATTCGTCTGTTTCAGAATATTCTTCAACAACGATTGGTGCTGGTTGTTGTGGTTCTGTATAATGAACTTCCTTTACAACGCGAACGCGACGATTTTCTGCATTTGGTGTATTATCAGGTGTTGGGACCTTCAAATCTTCTTCGCCAGCAGATACTGCGATTATTTGTGAAGAAGGTATTCCATATTCAATCAACATCTTTTGAACAGCTTCCGCTCTGCGACCACCCAATGCATAATTATAGGAACTGGATCCGGCTGTATCAGTATGACCAACAACAGAAACCTTTACGTTTTTATTAGCCTGGGTTGTTGCTGCCAATTTTCTGATAATATCTTCATATTCAGGTTTAATCTTTGATTTATCGAAATCAAATCTTACTTCAAAGATTTCTTCCATAACATGCTGTTTTGGTTCCAATGGGATCTGTTGAACCTTGATAACAGTCTTATCTGCGGCTGGCGCTTTGCCCATTTCATCCAAACGTGCATTGATAGCAGCCAATTCAGCACGCATAGCCATCATCATTTCAACGAATTCATCCCTGGTTACAAAATCACCTTCGGCGCCTGTGGCATTGATAACGTCATCGCCAGCGGTTGCGTTTTCTTCACCACCATAAATATTTTGGTTAAATACCATTGGTGTTACTGGCACAGGTTGAACCAGATTACCAGGTATATTCACATTGTTAACAATTACAACACCTTCACGAGAACGAGAAACACCAGCCATCGCATTCAAACGACGTGTTTCTGGATAATATTTTTCTTCTTCGTTCTTTGGTGTCAAATTTTCAGAATTTACATGTGTTGGTGCAATAACTTTGCCCATCGCACAATCTTTCAATGTTTTTAAAGATGTCATGAATCTTGATTTACATTCATTGGCTGTTGCATTTTGACCACTGGCCGCAGCAGATATCCAACAATCAAATTTAGCCTGGGCTTCGGCAGCAAGTTGTGGCTGCATCTGTGCAGCATCATCTTTCAATTCAGCCATCAAATCGTTATATGCGGTATAAATTTCAAATCTTTCACTTTCGTTTCTGATTTTCCAATTATCCAATGTTTCAGGGAAAGGTGTTTCACCAGAAAAAGCCCCTATTGATTTTTGGGCAAACAATTCTGCAATTTCTGGATAGCCACTGGTTCTGGCATTATAAATTGCAAACGAACGATAATTCATAGCCAATTGATTCAGAAAAGAATCTTGGTGTGGCGCATCGTTAACATTTAACTGTTCAACATATTCAACCGCAGGCATTTCATATTCTGCGACTTCTTCATTTGCGCTTCCAACGCAACCAGCAACAGCGATACACGCAACCAAAGATAATGTTGATACATAGTATTTATTTTTCATAATAATTCCCTTTCCTTGTTTATTATCACATTAATTATACATTTTTTTGAAAATCTAGTAAAGAGAAAAAGCACACAAAAGTGTGCTTTTTTACATAAAAAACATACATATTATTTATCAAACATGGATGTGGCCATTGTACCAAGTGACGGCAACATAGATTTTATATCACCACTGCCCCCCATTGAAGACACCGCTTGCAACACAGACGACGTTCCGGCCGCACCAGTTGATTGACCAACACTGCCCAATGTTTGTGTTAAGAAACCGCCATACAATTCACGTTTGGCTGCCGCAATTCTTGCTGGCGCACAACGTTGTGCTTTTTCTTTTAACTTTGCAACCTTTTTTGCCTCTGATTTTGTGTAATCTTCATCGGTAAAAGGAAGTCTGCCGAATACATCATATATATTAGATACTGTTTCACATTTTTTCAGATTATCATCTTCACATTTTGATGCAGAACTGGCCTTTGGAAATCCGAACCACACTGTATCTTTATCCGCATCACTGTGAAAAGTATCATAACACGACTGATTATCGTCAGCATTATTTATACACTCACCGTAACCATCTTCTCTTATCTTGCCCAAACCACTTGCCGCTGACGATGCGGTTACTTCGCCCAATTTTGCCCATTCTTTGACCAAATCATTGACTGTATTTAATTCATCAGAAGTCGGTGCACAATCCGCACTTAATTGTTGTTGTTGTGCGCTCAATGCCTGAACACTGCTGACCAAACCAAGAACCGTTGGCAATAAACTGGTCGCTGATTCCATCTTGTCCACCTTTTTTGTTGCCACAGGTGCAGCCTTTTTTATATTAACAGCAGCCTGCGAAACAGAAGTCGCAGCAAACATAGCTATTACTAAGATAGACAATATTCTTTTCATCTCTCTCGGTGATATTATATCATAAAAAAAACATTATATAAATATAAAAATTGCATTTTTATTTATTAATCGCTACACTGATAGCATGCAACAAAGTCAACGCAACTTTATAATTATATCAAAACACAAAAGGCTTACCCGTCTGTGGCAATTTTTCTTTACAGGATGGGGATTGGTTATGGTTGCTGTGTTGGTTGCGGCATCGCTTTTAACGAAACAAATATTGTGGACACCGATAAGCGCAATTAATATGCAAGATATTGTCACAAACCAATTTAAAATGACAAATGCATCATTTGTTGGCACTGACAAAGACGGCAACCCATTTAAAATTTATGCTAAAAATGGCCGCAAGGAATATAATAAACCAGATATTATTTTCCTTGAAAAACCATCAGGCAGCATTGTTCGCATGACAGATAACAAAAAAATAACGGATAAAATTTCTGCGAACACTGGCCAATTCAATCTTAAAACAAAACAGTTGGATTTAAATGGACATGTGCGTGTTGATTCCAGCAATGGCGATAAAATATTAACAGACGAAATGGTGATACAATTATGATAAAAAAATCAGTATTAAGGGTCGAACATTTATCAAAAAATTATGGCAAACGTGTTGTTTTGCGCGACATATCTTTGATTGCCAACCAGGGTGAATCCGTTGGATTACTGGGACCAAACGGTGCCGGAAAAACAACAGCGTTTTATTGCATCACTGGTCAATTGGCTGCATCCAGCGGACAAATATTTTTAAATTCACAAGACATCACACATTTACCATTTTATCAACGTTCACGTTTACATATTGGATACCTGCCCCAAGAAAACAGTGTTTTCCGCGGTTTGTCGGTTGAAGATAATATTATGGCGGTTCTGGAAATTGTTGAACCGAATCGTCAAAAACGCGAAGAAAAATTGAATGCATTATTGGATGAATTTTCTATTGCTTTCTTGCGCAAAAGTCCCGCAACCGCATTATCTGGTGGCGAACGTCGTCGTGTTGAAATTGCACGTGCGTTGGCAAATGATCCTAAATTTATTTTGTTAGACGAACCTTTTGCAGGAATTGACCCAATCGCAGTAAACGAAATTCGTGAATTGGTATCCCAATTAAAACATCGCGGACTTGGCGTTATTATTACAGACCACAATGTTCGTGAAACATTGGGAATTACAGATCGCAGTTATGTTTTACATGATGGCAAGATTTTAAAACACGGAACAACAGACGAAATTGTCCAAGATGAAATGGTTAAAAAAGTTTACTTGGGCGAAAATTTCACTATGTAAAAAAATTTCATTAAATAACACGAAAGGAGAAAATAGACATGTTTGCTATTGAAAAAGTTTTTGCACGTCAAATTATGGATTCACGTGGTAATCCAACGGTTGAATGCGATGTTTGGTTAAATGGTGGTGCATTTGGTCGTGCATCGGTTCCATCTGGCGCATCTACTGGTTCTTTTGAAGCATTGGAATTACGCGATGGTGATAAATCATACATGGGAAAATCTGTTTTCAAAGCTGTTAAAAATGTAAACGAAATTATCGCACCTGCATTGATTGGTATGGATGCAACAAAACAATCAGACATTGATAATAAAATGTTAGAAATTGATGGCACACCAAACAAAGAAAAATTGGGTGCAAATGCAATTTTGTCTGTATCTTTGGCGGTTGCACATGCGGCTGCGAATGCACAACAAATACCACTTTATAAACACATCGCAAACATTTTTGGTAATTCAAATCCAAATACCCTGCCCCGTCCAATGATGAATATTGTAAATGGTGGCGCACACGCAGATAATGGATTAGATGCCCAAGAATTTATGATTATCCCAAACGGCGCAAAAAACGAAGTCGAAGCGATTCGTATGGGTTCTGAAATTTTTCATAATTTGAAATCTATTTTGAAAAAATCTCATCATTCCACAAACGTTGGGGACGAAGGTGGCTTTGCGCCAAATTTTGACACTTGCGAACAAGCACTGGATACAATTGTCGCTGCAATCAAAGCAGCAGGTTACGAACCAGGTTCTGATGTATCTATTGGTTTAGATGTGGCTTCGTCTGAATTTTACAAAGACGGCATATATCATTTCGAAGGTTCAGAAAAAACAGCAGACCAAATGATTGAATTTTACCGTGAATTAATTTCTAAATATCCTGTAATATCTATCGAAGATGGTTTGGCAGAAGAAGATTGGGACAATTGGAAAAAATTGACCTTAACAATCGGAAACAAATGTCAATTGGTTGGTGATGATTTGTTTGTCACAAATCCGATTCGTTTGAAAAAAGGTATTGAAAATAATTGTGCAAATGCAATACTTATCAAAGTAAACCAGATTGGTTCGTTGACAGAAACTTTGACAGCAATCAAAATGGCCCAAGATGCAAATTACGGTGTTATCGTTTCACACCGCAGTGGCGAAACAGAAGATACCACAATTGCTGATTTGGCTGTGGCAACAAATGCCGGACAAATTAAAACAGGTTCCATGTCACGTACAGATCGTATGGCAAAATACAACCAATTAATCCGAATCGAAGAAGAATTGGGTGTTAACGCAAAATATGGGATATAAATGATATCTTTGAATGGAATTTTATTAGTTTTAAAATACATCATCGTCGCAATGATTTTTGTGGGTATTTTATTAACACCCGCATATCTTGCGGTTGCAAATGGCCGTTCAAAATATGATGTAATGCGAACACGTATGGGTTCGTGGATGTTTGGATGGTCTTTTATCGGATGGTTTTTTGCACTGTTTGTCGCATCAAAAAAATAAAAAACGCCAAATTGGCGTTTTTTATTTTTTATTTATTGTTTCATCACCATTTAAACGAATAATTTGTTGTGGGTTATCTTGCAATGATTTTATTGTTGAATCTATCAGTGCTTTACGTTCCATAAATGTTTTCTTGTTTGCTGCATCCAAATTATCAATTGCCGGTAATTTAACAGTCATAGGATTCACATGCACGCCGTTTTTAATAACTTCATAATGCAAATGTGGGCCTGTTGATACACCGGTAGATCCGGCATATCCGATAATTTGTCCCTGACGAACAACGGTGCCAACATTTACGCCCTTGGCAAATTTGGACATATGCGCATACAAAGTTTCAAATGTTCCATTATGTCTTATCTTTACAAAATTACCATGTCCGCGATTATAACTGCGCGCAATAACACGACCAGAACCAGCCGCCGGAATTGGTGTTCCTGTTGGTGCACGGAAATCAACCCCTTTGTGCGCACGTGTAAATCCTAATACCGGATGTTTACGTGCCCCAGAAAACTTTGATGTAATCTTTGCATTATTTATTGGGGTTCTTTTCAAAGATTTAATTGCACCATTACCATTTGCATCATAATATCCAGAATGGCCATTTGGTTTTACATAACGATACATTTGAACATTTCCACGCAATGCATCAAATGAAACAGCCAATATATGTCCATTATCAACCTTTTTATCCGAAGCAAAATTTTCTTCGTATAAAACATAGAATTTTTGTCCCGCACGAATATCACGTTCAAAGTCCATTTCAAATGCCAATAAATCATATACATCTAATATAATACCTTCTGGGATACCGGCTTCTTTGGCGGAAAGATAAAAACTGCTGCCCTGGGCAATTTCGCCCTGTTTATAAGAAATACGGGTATCACGTTCAATTTCTATTTTCTGGCATTGCCATGTGTCCGGTGTTCCACAATCAATTTCTATTCTGTTCCATGGGCCATTTTCAATTATAATTTTTGATATCGGCGCATTTTCATCGGCACGAACAAAATCAATTTTATCGCGTCCGGCACGCAGTGTTGTGAAATCTGCATCTTTTTTCAGATTCTTTGATATTGTATCAATATCACGCATTGAAAAACCATTGCTGCCCAAAATCTTGGAAAGTGTATCCCCAGATTTAACCTCTACAATCGTGTGGTTTTCATGTGAAAATACGGCTTCACGTGCAGGTCTGTAGAAACAAACAACCCCTACTGCCACCACAATCATACATATTGCAACATATAAAATAACACGGGACAAAACATTAACATTGCCCAACTTTTTACAAGATTTTACCACACCGGCATTCATCTTTTTGATAATAAATTTTGCTTTTTCCATAGGGTGCATTATAATAAAAATATGAATATAAATCAAGCATTCACAATTTTAGAAAAATCTGGTGACACGCGCGCGGCACGAATTATTACAAATAAACATCCAAAAATCTCTTGGTTACGCGTTATGTATTACGCACATTTATTGCGCCGTGGTATGCCAGTGGCAAAAATTATTCATTCAAAATGGTTTTACGGATTGGAATTTTACACAAACAAACACACCCTTGATCCGCGTCCGGATACTGAAACATTGGTTGAAGCGGTTATAAAAGATTGTATAACAAATGAAAAACGCTCTATTTTGGATATGGGGACCGGAACAGGATGCATAATATGCGCACTGTGTAAAAATATTCCAAACACAACAGGCGTTGCGATTGATAAATCAAGAAAGGCTTTACGCGTAGCCAAAAGAAACATCAAAAAATTTCAAATGGATAAACAAATCAAAATCAAACATGCCGATTTTGCAAATTTTAAATCTGATAAAAAGTTTGATATTATTGTTTCAAATCCCCCATATATAAAATATGGTGACAACCGTGTTAATATGGGTGCAATGTTCGACCCAAAAATCGCATTGTATGCAAAAAACGACGGATTATATGCATATGAACAAATTGCTAAAAACACAAAAAAATTATTAAAAAAAGACGGAAAAATCTATCTTGAAATTGGCGTTGGACAATCAAACCAAATTATAAAAATATTCAAATTTTATGGATGGAATTTTGAACGTGTTGAACCAGATTTATCTGGTATCAATCGTGTATTGGTTTTTAGCCTTTAAAATATGGATTATGTTTTTTAAGCCATTCTATTGTTGTATCCATACCATGTCCATGAACAACATATGTTTCATCTTCTAAATCCATATCATACAAATTATGAATTGATTGGTGCAATTGTTCATGATCACCACCAGGAAAATCATAACGACCATGACTGTCTGCAAATAAAGTGTCACCTGTTAACAAAATTTTATATTTTGGAAAATAAAACATTAAACCCCCAGGGGTATGTCCCGGACTTTCCATAATTTCCATTTGAATATCTGGTAATATCTCAATTGTACCGGCCGATAAATTTAATGGTTTTTTATAATTATCATGAATATGCGGTATGCCAAACATATCCAACAATTCATTGCCCCACCCGATTAAATAATTATCATTGGCATTTAAAAACCAATCTATATTAAATGCACGTGCCAAACTGGGCGCGGCAGATATATGGTCCGGATGCCCATGTGTTGCATATATCGCACGTAAATTTAAACCACGGTCCAATAAAACCTTTTCCCAATCTTTTGCGCGTCCCCATGCATCAAAAACAACAGCATCTGTCCCCACACTAACCAATAATGAATTGGTGTTTGTTGGTGGCATATGAATAACTTCAAATCTCACTTCGTTATTTTTTTGCATTTGATTTTTTAACTGTTTTTGTTGTTTTCTTTTTTACAGAAACTTTTTTACCGGATACAATTTCACGAATTTCTTCGCCAGATAACGTTTCTTTATCCAACAAAGCCTTTGCAATTTTTTCAACAGTTGTTTTATTCTTGGAAACCAAATTTTTGGCATCTTTGTATGCGCTTTCTATCCAAACACGAATTTCAGCATCAACTGCTTCGGCTGTTTTTTCAGACGCATTTTCCAGCGCAATTCTTTGTCCGAAAGTATCCGCCTGATTAATTGCAACCATACCAATTTTTTCTGATAATCCGGCCATAGTAATAGAACGACGCGCCAAACGTGTTGCCATTTCAATGTCTGATGCCGCACCAGTAGTAATTTTATTTTTACCAAAAAAGATTTCTTCTGCGGCACGGCCAGCCAAATCAATCGCTAAATTTGCACGAACTTCTTCCAATGTCATTGATACTTTGTCATCAATTGGCAAATGTTGCACCATACCCAAAGCCTGACCGCGTGGTATGATTGTGGCCTTGTGTATTGGGTCGGTTATATCACTGTAATGCACACTGACAAAGGCATGCCCTGCTTCGTGATACGCGGTTAATTTTGTATCTTCTGGGCGAATCTTGCGATTCTTTTTTGGTCCCATTAAGATTTTATCGCGTGCTTCTTCGATATCGTTTTGTTCAACAACCTTGTGTCCAACACGCACAGCATGAAGTGCGGCTTCGTTTAACAGGTTTTCCAAATCTGCACCACTGAATCCTGTTGTGCCACGTGCAACTTCCATCATTGATACGTGTTCACCAATTTTGAATTTTTTAGCATGCAAATCTAATATATCATGGCGCCCTTCCAGATTTGGTAATTCAATGTTTATTTGTCTGTCGAAACGGCCCGGACGAAGCAACGCCTTGTCCAACATATCAGGACGATTCGTTGCAGCGATAACAATAATTCCTGTATCGTTTGAAAATCCGTCCATTTCAATCAACAATTGATTCAAAGTTTGTTCACGGTCATTATCATTAAGCGAATGTTTGCTGCGGCTTTGACCAATAGCATCAATTTCATCAATAAACAAAATACATGGCGCATTGCGCTTTGCCAATTCAAAAATTTCTTTTATCTTCGCAACACCCAAACCAACAATAATTCCAGAAAAATCACTGCCCGATGTAGCAAAGAATGGAACATTTGCTTCACCTGCAACCGCACGTGCCAGTAATGTTTTACCTGTTCCTGGTTCACCAGACAATAATATTCCACGTGGAACACGCGCACCCAAAGCTTTGAATTTATCTTTGTTTTTCAAAAATTCGACCACTTCCATTAATTCTTGTTTTTCAGAATCAATACCGGCCACATCTTTAAATGTTGTTTTGGTTTTGCCTGTTGTGATTTTAGTTGGGTTTTGACCGATTAAACTGCGTGTTATTCCGCCACCCCCGTTTCCACCGCGCATAATACGCAACAACCAAATCAAGAACAGCGCACTGACCAAAATTGGTAACCATTTTGCGACACCGTCCCACATTGAATCACGATTATTAATGGAAACAACAGCCCCATTTTTAGATATTTTTTCCAATAATTCTGGATTATAAGTAATCGTTGCACGATATGGTGTTCCGTCTTTCAAAACACCTGTTGCGATATCATCTTTGTTGATGTCCATTGTTTTGATATCGTTTGCACGACGCAACACATCAGAAAAAGACAATTCGATTGGCGCTTTTACCTGGGCATTATTATCTTTGATTAAAGGATTGCCAACATTGCCAACAAAAATTATACGCGCAATCAATGCAACGAATAATACCGCGAATGCGATTAAATAAAATTTAGAACCATCTTTCTTTTTAAATATGTCTTTTTTCATGTCTTTTCCTAAAACTTGTTCGTTTTCCTTCTGGGACAATCAGAATTCTGTCGTTTAATCTTCGAATTGTGCAATGTCCCAATGTAAATTTACAATCAGCACCTAATTTAGATAGTGCCATTTGTAAAGAATTCAAGCGTACCGGATAAATATCCCCACCTATTTTTTGAATCAACGTTCCAAGAAACTTTAGTCTAATTTCTTCTGCTTCGTCAAACAAAAAAGAAGAAATAAACAATGCGCCCCACGAACGAATAACAATTTCCACACGGGATTCTATATATTTATCCATCCATTCGCGTGTTCGGGATAAATTTTGAATTGCCAATAAAATTCGCGCATCACTTATTCCCAATTCATCATTTAAAATATGTCTGTTTTTACGAATTTTTACACGTGTATAGTGTTCGTCACTGTTCATAGAATCAACAAAATATTTGATATTGTTATCTTCACAATACTTTTTTATTTCTTCGCGTGATACATTTAAAAGCGGACGCAAAATCTTTAAACCATTTCGTGTTGATTCTGGCAACATAGCAGCCAATCCATACAAACCACTGCCACGTGAAAGATTCATTAAAAATGTTTCAATCTGATCATCACTTTGATGCGCGGTTACAAGGTATTCAATATTATTTTCATGACAATAATCTGTCATCATTTTATAACGCGCCTCACGTGCGGCTGCTTCCAATCCCTTTTCAGGTTTTTCACCGTCCCAATAAAAAATTTTACAAGGGATATTTAATTTCTTGCAAGTATCCGCAACATATTCTGTTTCAATGTCTGCTTCGGCACGCAATTTATGATTAACATGCAAACAAACTATATCTGCACCAATATCATGCAACCAATACAACAAACACATAGAATCAACACCGCCACTGACCGCGACAGCCATTTTAGTATTTTTGTATTTAGCAATAAAATCCGAAAACTTTTGATTCATAACAAGCTTATTTTATGGTATAATTTCGAAAAATAAAGGAAAAACGAAAAATGGCTGGAAAAATAAAATCTGTAGCAGTTTACTGTGGACATCAATTGGGCAACAACCCGGAATTCGCACGCGCCGCCCGTCGTGTTGGTGAAATATTGGCACGTAATAAAATAACTCTTGTTTTTGGGGGTGGTGATGTTGGATTAATGGGAACCGTGGCTGATGCTGCAATTGAAAACGGTGGTGAAGTCATAGGAATATCAACAACACATGTTGTATCGGTCCAAGAACCCGTACACACTGGCATAAATGTCAAGGTTGTAGAAGGACTTTCTGAACGCAAAGAAGAAATGTTCGATTTATCGGATGCTTTTGTCATTTTGCCTGGTGGAATTGGCACATTGGACGAAATGACAGATATTATGACCAAACAACAGGTTGGTGAATCTTGCAAACCTATATATATGATGAATATCGCTAAATATTGGGAAATTTTCGGTCAGGTTATGACCCATATGCAAGACGAAGGATTCATGCCAAACGCAGACGCATATAATTTACACGTTATAAACGATGTTGACGATTTGACAGAAAGATTACTCAACGGCAACGATCTTGTCACGTCCTGTTAAACCTTTTAATATTTTGATTCTGGATTTTGGAACATCAAAGTATTTTGACAGTAATTCAATAACCGCCTCGTTTGCTTTGCCGTTTTCTGGGGCTGTTGTGGTATAAACACGCAAAACCCCATCGTTTTCAACGACTTTATTTTGTTTTGCGTGTGGTGTTACACGAATATTAAAATTCTTCGACAAATCTTTCATCGCTCATAATATGAATATGGAAATGCATCACAGATTGCCCCGCACCGCGACCGGTATTTGCAACAGTTCTGAAATTTTCACGCAATCCCAGTTTTTCAACCGTATTGCGAACCCCAGCCCAAAACGCCATTTGAAAATCTGCCGGTGCATTTTGTGTAAAATCGAAAATATCAGTATATTCGCCACGTGGAATAACCAGAACATGAACTTTTGCCCTTGGCGCCACGTCATAGAAAGCCAGCACATTATCATCACTGTAAACAGTTTTATTAGGAATTTCCCCGCGCAATATTTTTGCAAATACATTATCTTTGTTATACATATTAGTTTCCTTTTTGTCTTTGTAATTGTCTCATTAACGGGACATACGTTTTTTGATATTTTCCAATTTTAAGAGTATCAAATTTTAAAGTATCTGGCGTTATAACCGTCGTCCCGTCTTTAACATGTGAAAACATAGTATCTTTTTTCATTTGTTCTAATTTGATAGCATCCATTTCCAATCTAATTTTAGAACGTTTTAATTCTTCGCCCGCAATCGCACATAACATAATCAAAAGAAATGTTATCAAACAACCATTTAACGGGGATACTTTGACTTCTGTTTTTCTTTCGACATATTCATTTTGGTTATTGTGGTTATTACTACTTACTTTACTCATAAACACTACCCTTTCTTTATATTCATAAACTGTACATCAAATATATATAAAATCAAGGGCTTGAAATACTAATTTTTTGCACTATATTTCACGCATAGCAAAGGAGTTTTTAATGTTTAAACCATTGCACAATTATATTTTACTGGAAAGACTTGAAGAAGAAAACAAAACCGCCGGCGGAATTATTATACCGGATAATGCGAAAGAAAAACCTTCCCGCGGCCGCGTGATTGCGACTGGCGATGGTATTTATGAAAACGGACAAAAAATACCTGTGTCTGTCAAAAAAGATGATGTTGTATTGTTTGCTAAATGGGCATCGTCTGCAAACGAAGTCAAAATTGACGGCAAAGATTATGTTTTAATCAAAGAATCTGATATTCTCGGAATTTTATAAAAGGAATAAATCATGGCAAAAGATATTGTTTTTAATACTGATAAATTAGCCGCTGGTGTTGATAAATTGGCAAATACTGTCAAAATCACAATGGGGCCAAAGGGTCGCACAGTTGTGATTGAACGTGCATATGGCGCACCAGTTGCAACAAAAGACGGTGTAACCGTTGCAAAAGAAGTTTCATTAAAAGACAATGCCGAAAACATCGGTGCAAAAATGATTCAAGAAGTTGCGAAACGCGCTGGTGATTCTGCCGGTGACGGAACAACAACTGCAACAGTATTGGCACAAAATTTGTTCCGCGAAGGTCGTCGTGTTATCGCTGCCGGAATGAACCCAATGGATGTTAAACGCGGTATTGATATCGCAGTTGAAGCCGTTGTGAACGACATTGAAAAACATGCACGCCCTGTGAAAGATTCATCTGAAATCGCCCAGGTTGCAACAATTTCTGCAAACAGTGATTCTGATATCGGTCAAAAAATTGCTGACGCTATGGAAAAAGTTGGCAAAGAAGGTGTTATCACAGTCCAAGAAGCAAAAGGCCTTGATACAGAAATCGATGTGGTCGAAGGTATGCAATTTGACCAAGGTTTCATGTCGCCCTATTTTGTAACGAACAGCGAAAAAATGTTGGCAGAATTGGAAAACGCGGCAATCTTGGTTTCCGAAAAGAAAATCACAGGTCTGCAAGCTTTGTTACCTATTTTGGAACCAATCGCTCAATCTGGTCGTCCTTTGTTGATTATTGCCGAAGATGTAGAATCCGAAGCATTGGCGACATTGGTTTTAAACCGTTTGCGTGGTGGTTTGAAAGTTTGCGCGGTAAAGGCACCTGGGTTTGGTGATCGTCGCAAAGAAATGTTAAAAGATATCGCGATTGTAACTGGTGCAACTGTTATATCTGACGATATGGGTATGACATTTGAAAACATCAATCAATCAGTTTTGGGTTCTGCGAAACGCGTTGTTGTTTCCAAAGATAAAACATTGTTGGTCAACGGCGGTGGCGACAGCGAAATGATAAAAGCACGCGCTGATGAAATCCGCAAAGCATTGAAAGACACAACCAGCGATTATGACCGCGAAAAATTGGCTGAAAGATTGGCTAAATTGGTTGGCGGTGTTGCGGTTATCCATGTTGGCGGAATGACCGAAGTCGAAGTTAAAGAAAAGAAAGACCGCGTTGACGACGCATTGGCTGCTACACGTGCTGCCGTTGCCGAAGGCATTGTTGCCGGTGGCGGTGTTGCATTGGTTCGCGCAGTTGAATCTTTGAAAAACCTGACCGGTGCAAACGCGGATCAAAATGTTGGTATAGATATTGTTCGTCGCGCAATCGTTGCACCTTGTATGCAGATTGCTGAAAATGCTGGTGTATCTGGTGAAATTGTTGTTGGAAAAATTATGGAAAACAGCGATTACAATTTCGGATACAACGCCCAGACTGGTGAATATGTAGATATGATGAAATCTGGTATTATTGACCCTGCCAAGGTTGTAAAAACAGCAATCCAAGCGGCTGCATCAACCGCGGGGGTATTGCTTACAACTGGCGCAGTAATGTCTGAAATCCCAGAAGAAAAATCCAGCACCCCTGTGACACCGGGTATGCCTGGAATGATGTAAATAAATAAAAACCACCCTTTTGGGTGGTTTTTTTATTTTACTTTTTCAAACGCACGTAATAATTGCTTTTTGTAAAAATCAGCCATTCCACGTTTTTTTTCATTTGTCCAAATTTTTATTTCTTTATCTGGTGTTCGGATTGCAACAGCATCAATTTCACCTTCGTATGTCACATAAACAAATATTGGCTGATGGACACATTGTCTTACCAATGTTTTATCATAATCCACGCGCATCTTTGCACGCATTCCGCCCAAAAGCGTTTTGAATACTGGTACAACCCCAACCATATTTTGTGATATTTTTTTTGCCAAACGACGATTATCTGTGGTTTGATATCCGCAATTTTCATAAAAACTTACCGCACCATTCAACGAAACAACAGACATATTTGGCACAATCAAATTTGAAGCACGTTCACTTTGGGCAAGTAATTTTTTACCAATTCCCATACCGTTATATTGCGGATTCACATATAAATTACGCAAATACATTGTTGATTTATCTTCGCGGTATCCGGTCACAAAACCAACCATTATCTTGTCATCATATGCAGCAAACGCAAAATTATTTCGTTCATGTTTCCAATCATCCATATGCCCCTTGAATATGCGATTTCTGTCAGAATCATCAACAGGATATCCATATTTTACCGTATCACACAACATTTCCAGACGTGTAAAATCAGACCAGATTTTTGGATTCGCCATCTGGTCAAAGATTGGTACAACTCTGATATCTTGGTTTGTTTGCATACTTACACCCCCAACACTTTAAATATAGTATAAAAAATAATTTTGTCAATACACATGCTTAAAATTTGCAAAACGCCCTTTTTATTGATAAAATTAAAGATTATGTACAAGTTTTTTAGAAAAATTTGGAAAGGTTTTTGGGAACCAGTTTTACATAACGACATTATTCAATGGATTGTCGTTGGATTACTGGCTGGGTTGACATGGTTTATATTTTTTACATCACGACATAAATTTACAAACACAAAATCATTAAGAAATTATCGCAAAAATCCTGTGGTTTTTGTGTTCTTTCACGGACGTTGTGCAATGTTATCCCCTGTTATTGCATCGGCACGAATAAAATCTTATTGTGTTGCATCACGTCACAAAGATGGTCGAATGATGGCTCGTTTACAAAGATTATTTGGATTACGCGCAATTTATGGTTCGACATCCGATGGTGCAGTTGCAGTGTTAAAGCAAGGCGTTCGTGTTATGAAAGACAAAAATGTTTCAATGTGCGTTCCGGTTGACGGGCCATCTGGTCCATCATTGCGTTTACAAGATGGCGCACTTTATTTTGCACGCATGACAGGCGCACCAATTGTACCGGTATGTTTTTCATGTTCGCGCCCTATTTATATGGACAGATGGGATAAATTTATGATTCCAAAATTATTTGGAACAATATCTTGTTGGATTGGCGACCCAATATATATAGATTCAAAATTACGCGGTGAAGAATTCGAACAAAAACGCAAAGAAATTGAAGATTTGATGATAAAACAATTACGCAAATTGGATAAAGATTTTAATTTACCAGAAATAGAAATTGACCTTAACGCCACTGATTATAAAAAACGCGCCCGTG
Organism: uncultured Pseudomonadota bacterium; assembly: GCA_902798205.1. Lineage (GTDB taxonomy): Bacteria > Pseudomonadota > Alphaproteobacteria > Rs-D84 > Rs-D84 > Enterousia. The sequence continues at coordinate 53,430 of CADBVV010000007.1, forward strand.
GCGAATAATGTTTTTATTCACTCTTTTTTGTGATATAATTCACACAAAAGGATATAAAAATATGCTGTCAAAAAAAGATTCATTTTTACAAGCCGTTACTTTATTAAGACAAAAACAAGAGCAACTTCAACAGATTGACAATTCTTTTGATTTAAACGCACAAACCAATTATATGGCAGATACAAAAAATTGGCTGTTGGTTCATCTTACCAAATACGCTCCGAAAGATAATAAATTACAAACAACTGGTCATGCGACGGATTACGCGTTTTCACGTGCAACAATTCATTTTACATTGAATCATACCGTCAAACCAAACAGTGGCGGCAGTTGGGATACCAGACCATATGTTGTTTTAACACCTTATGATGATACAACAAAAATAAACAATATGAATCCGGTGGAAGTATCTTGGGACGACACATTTTTTGTCCCAGATCCAGAAAAAGATTTACAATTACCTGCATCGGCCAGAATTGTTCGACCAGGTTCTGTCCCAGAAGGCAGACTTTTTCAAATAAACGGCAAAGAAACTGTTTATAAAGCCGATGATTACACCAACGAAGAAATCGAAGAAATATTGTCACTGTTGCCAAAAGAAGACAGAATTCAATATGAATACTGGCTTTCTGGTGGCGAAAAACACCAAGAAATTAAGGGAATCTCCCCTGAAACATTTGCACAACATATAATCGCAGAAGATTCTACAGGCAGATTGAAAAAAATATACGACAAGACAAAAGATAAAAAAGCATTCATAATTGGTCTGTTAGAAGAATCAAGATATGAAATATTAACACAATTTGTCCGTAATATTGCGACACATGCAACCATGGAAAACATGGGATACAAAAAAACGAAACCCTATGTTGCCAACATCGTTCAAGATACCGCAATTGCAAACGGCATACAAAGCACCAACAGTGGTCAATCTGGACATTCAAATTCTTTATACGGCAGAACAGAAGACGTTTGGCAATTTTTGGAAAACACACATGATCTTTTCGTAAAAGACATTAATGATTTGGATTATTTATCGCAAGAAATATCTTATATATTATCAAGCAAAACTCATTTTGAATTTGGTCGTGCAATATTAAACAACATCGTTTACAACAAACCAATTTCACAAGAAATCATATATAATGAATTTGTGTCTGAATTTGAAGACTTTAAATCCAGTGGTTTTACAGACAAAGAAAACATCAACAGTTTTGATAAAAATCTTGATACCGTACTTCGCAAACATTGTGCATGGCGCATAAATAATTTCCAAGAAACATTTCAAAAATTACGTAAACACCCTAATTTTAATAACATGGTAATGCGATTAAAGAAAGATTTTTCAAACGTTATAGACCCAGCCCCCACATTACAAATTATACATTCGCACGACAGATAAAAAAAGGGTCGATTAATTTGACCCTTTTTCTTTTCGCTTTTTTTCAGCTTAGAAGTTACATCTTAATTTCAACATACCAGTTTGAGATGTGTAATCTTTACGAACATCAATATCGTAATTTAATGCTATATCCAAGTTACGATATTTCATACCCAAACCGATACCGAATTCACCACCAATACGACTTAAACGTTCACCATCCATTGTATAAGAATTAATACCTGGCATTGTGACGGTTGCGATATTTTTATCAGACAACAAATCATATTTAAATCCGGCATTCAATTGTGGCATAAATGTTGTATATTTCCCTGCAACTACATTAAACGCATATTTTGCACCCAATATACCTGTCAAGAAATTTGCATTATCCATATGTGTTTTTACACCAAATGAATTCGTATAATCATCGGCAGTAACATGGATATAACGCAATCCCAATTCTGGGGTTATACCTGTATTAAAGTTATAACCAGTCGCGACATTACCACCATATGATTTAACAGAATAATCTGCAAATATTGGTGTGTTGTCAATAACAGTTCCTTTTTCAGAATAATCCGATGAAGTATAATTCGCAATTGCATTCAAATACCATTGTGATGGTTTATATTGACCATACACAAATACAGTGTTTGAATTGATTGCTGTATCACGTGCGGATCCACTGATATCAGAATGTGCGAACGAATACCCTGCACCGATTGTCCAACGTTTGTTTATAGTTCCATCTAAACCAAGTGCGATTCCACGTGTATAACCGTTAAATGCATCTGCTTGTTTAGATCTGTTGTATAAACCTTGGGCCCAAACACCACCAGAAGTCAATTTTGCATCACCACCGTTACGACCCACAATTGGGGCAGCCATACGAGATGCCGCCAGGTTAACAATTGTGTTTTGAACAGATGTTGATACAGATTGTGCAACAGATTCGGTTTCTGGGTGAATTGCCTTGGTTGCATATTCAACAGATGCGGTATCGCCTGAGGCCAATTTTTCTTGCAATTTCACAGACAACTCTTTCATCTGTTTTGATGAAGAATTGGAAGCAGATTCTACAACCGCCGCAACTGCTGTCGCTGAATCTTTCGAGATTTCAGAACCAGCAACAATTTCGTCTGCTGTTTTGCTTGATGCGGTTACATCACCACCATCCCAAGACAAATTGTAAACAGAACTTACAACTTTATCAGTAAACGAAACACCTGTTTCACCACTTGCAACGTTCCATGTCAAATCTTCGATATCAAAGTCTGCTTTTCCACCAAAGACATGATATGTACCGGTTTCGGTCATTGTTAACGCCAATTTACCATCACCATCAAATTCTTGTGCATTGATTTGTGCATCTTCTGCACCCTTGGTCAATGTTGCAGTCATATTACCATTTAATATGATTGTATCTTGGGTAATAGATGCGGTGCCAATATTCAATGTTGCGCCATTGGCAATCGTCAAATCACCATTACCAGTGATACCACCATTAATTGTTGTTGTTCCAGATGCAATCGTCAAATCACCAACATTGTGGATATCATTAGCATTGTCGCCGGCCTTATTTCCAGTAAACTTGTTTATACCGGCCAAAGTCAAGACACCTTCGTTATAAATAGCGCCACCATTTTCAGATGCAATATTAGACGTAAATGATGAATTGGTTAATTTGATATTACCAACCTTGCCATCTGCGGCATCGTTATATATTGCCCCACCATTGTATGCTTCATTTTTTGTAAATGTTGAATCAGAAATCGTTGCAAAACCTTCACCTTTCTTGTTATTCCAAACATTCGCATAAATAGCTCCACCAAACCCACGTATATTTGCAAAGTTACTTGCAGAAACAGAATCAGATGTCGCGTCATAGATAACACCAGCTTTGTTACCAATAAATGTGCTGTTTGTAATATCAAGTTTTTCACCAACATTGTTTTGGGCGGTTGTACGCGTTGAAATTGCACCGCCTCCTAATGTTGTGTAATTGTTCTTGAATTCTGTTCCAGAAATTGTAACTAACGATTCAGATCCCAAAGACAACGCACCAGCACCTTCCATTTGGTTTTGATTTGACACAGACATTGCAGCAAAAGCATCCGCATCATTGAATGTAGTATAATTATTGATAAAGTGAGAATTTGTTATAGAAGATTCTGCAGATTTATCAAAAATACCAACTGCACCGTTTTCGTTTGCATGATTGTTTCTGAAAGTTGTTCCTGAAATTGTCAAAGTACTTGGCGCATTCACAACAGTTCTTATTGCTGCACCATAATCAGCAGTATTACCATCAAACAAAGAATCTGTCACTGTTAATTTTCCGGTTGAGAAAACAGCCCCCCCTGTTACAGTGGCGTTATTATCAACAAATTCACCATTGGCTATATTCATTATACCAGAATTATAAATCGCACCACCTCTGGTTGCCGTATTTTCAGTAAATGTATATGTACCATTGGTCAAATTCACTTCTGCAACCTTGCCAGCATCAGCAAAATTGTAAATCGCACCACCATTCAATGTTGCGGTATTATTTTCAAATGTCGTTGTACCATTGATTGTTAAATATGCATTACCATCTGTATCAACAGCACGGTTCATAATTGCACCACCGTTCATCGAAGAAGTGTTTTCTGTAAATATATTTGTGCTGGTGCCATCTTCTTTGCCAATAACCATATCTGCATCGATTGGTGTATGAACGCCTTCAACCTCGTAAGACTGGTTTGCAACCGCACCACCACCACGTTTGTGCAATTTAGCAGCAATATCTGTTCCTAATATTTTATTGCCTGTAAACGTATTGGTTGCGCCCAATATGGACATATTTCCACCAGTGCCGAATACAGCACCACCACTGCTGGCACTGTAATCCGATGTATTATTGCTGAATGTTATATTATTTGCAATAAGGCGTGCGGCATTATCTCCTGCTGTTTGATCTTTGAAATATAAAGCCGCACCATGTGACGTAGAAGTATTATTATCAAACAATAATGATTCGCCACCTGCCAGTAAAGAACCACCTTTATTCATTGTGATGGCCCCATAATCTGATACAACGTTTTTGACAACTGTGCTTCCTGTGCCTTCTGGGTTCAACACCAATGTGGCACCTGGCTTTATATCTAATTTAGAACCATCAATATTAATTTCATCTGCGTTTAATGTTGTTACACCATCTGAATCAATATCTTCTGCATTTGTATAAAATCTATTTGCAGTATTCAACAATGCAGTATCCTGTTTAACAAATGTCAATTTTGAACCATTTGTCACTGAAATTTTATCAGCATTAATTGTCGAACCATCAACCACGGCATCAACATCATCAAGAGCAAGAACACCATCATTAGAAGCATCTGTATCTTTACGTGACATCACATAAACTGCACCAGCCGCACCGTTAACAGCCTCTGTCACCTTTGCTGTCAATGCATCACCTGTATACCCCAAATCAGAAAAAACTGTTGTCATAGCTGCAACTAAATTTTGATTGATAGTCTGATAGTCCGAAAAATCATCTTTTTCACCCCAACCTATATTTGCGGCTTTTGCAATATCCATATCGGCATTAACGTCTTCATCTGGAGCTTGCCAATTAAATGCGAATTTATCACCTTCGTCCAAACTATCTAATGTTAAAGTGATTGGACCAAAATAAGCATCACTGTTGGACAACGCAAATGATTGGCCAACCATATTATAATTTGGAAAGACATTATGATATTTACTAGAGACCGTACTGTCGGCCAAACGACGCCCCCCAAATGCGGCCTCGCTAGCCGCAACATGTTGACCAGCGAAAGAAACATCACCAAAAACCCATGCATTACCATCTGTATTTGGTGCAGCGGCCATTGCAGGTGTTGCAACCATTAAACCAAATGCAATTGCATTGCATAAAATACCATGACGCAGAACAGCGCGATACGCCGCAGTTAATTCTTTTAATGTGGTTTTGGATTGTTTCATAAGGCTCTCCCTTTCTTGTTTAATTATAGCCTAGAACACAAATTTTGATCTTGCAAGTTTTTTATACACGAATGAAATCATAATATGCAAAATATTTATTTGAAAATACAAATAATATGTATATAATTACTTTCGCATTGGGGCATAGTTTAATGGTAGAACATCGGACTCTGACTCCGCTAGTGTTGGTTCGAATCCAGCTGCCCCAACCAGAATAAAAATCAAAACACCTTTTGGTGTTTTTATTTTTATCCAAGGGGCAGCTGGATACGCCAGAGCGCAGCGCATGGCGTATACGAAGATACACAATTAGAAAAATCTTAAAAAATTGAAATTCATGAAATTTTTTTGATTTTTATTATTATGTATTGAGGACGCAGCTGCCCCAACCAAGAATTCAAACATCTCGAATATGGTGCTTTATGTTGTATGCATAAATCATACCGGTAGAATTGTTTATTTTACTTGCTTTATGCGAAACAGAAAAACCAGATTCTTTTATCATCTCTATTAATGGTTTATATATTCCATCGTGATATTCCATAGCAATTGCTTGTACTGATGATAATAATGTATTTTTATATAAATCACTGATTATTTCACGTTCTGCACCTTCGCAATCTATTTTAAGCATAATATTATTTTTATCTGTGTTCAAAATTCGTTTCAATTCATCAGCCGCAGAAAACGTACATATCCTTTCCATGCTGCCTTTATTTTTACCGATAAATTTATTTTGTTTTTCCGGTATACTGGAACAGCATCCGGATATCTCGATATCATAAGGCAATTCCAGAACGGCATATTTATCTGACAAACCATAATTATACGGTATAATTTTTTTTGCAAGTTCTTGATTTAATTTTAGATTTTGCGTTCCTAAATTATATGTTGGCGCAAAAGGTTCATAAGAATAAACTGTAGTGACATTTGGGCTCTGTGCAAAATATAAACTCGCAACCCCCATATTCATACCAATATCCAAAACAGACCATTTTGCATTATGCAAATTATCAAAATGATAACAATTATCAATTATTATATTATTAACGTGCATTATGATGTTTGTATTCAACCCAAAAATATTTATTCCGTTACCACTAACATAAATACCATCTTTTTGTTTTTTTATAACAAAATCTTTGTTAGATACTTTTTTAAAATAACAAGCTTGAATTACAGCATATCTAACTGATTTATATAGATTAAATGGCAAACAAATTTTTGCGATTGTCACGCAAGGTTTTATAACACATCTACTAAATATATCACGAAAGAGAGACACAAAATAACCTTTTTCTTTGTCTTAATCACCATTCTCTCTATCAAATGCGTGGCTTTCACTGTATCAAAAAGAATCAACAAGTCAAGTTATTAGAAATGTCTGTCAGTACCTGTAAAAGTTAAAATATTTGCAGCCGAGTTTAATTTTAGTTCTATGTTGTTCTTAATTTTTATTATTGTCTATCAAGGAAACACTGCTGCCCTATTCAAACAACTTCAATTCATCAAAATCATCATGTGTGGCATTTTTTATCAATTTCATATCTGATTCTGCCAACCATGTTTTTGCCAATTCATACGGAACAATGTCATCGTGTTCACCAATAAAATGAACCTGATTCACATTTGGTAATTTTTCCATATTCAATGATTCGTTTAAATCTTTATCACCAAAATATTGTGTCCATTTTGTATGATTTAAAACACCAGCAACAGTTATCCATTTATCAACCTTTAATTTTGGATTCTGTTCGATTATCAATCCAGAAATCATTGCACCACCAGAATATCCAATCAGTGTTATTTTTCTATTTCCAGCAATTTGTTTTATCGCCCCACCCTGTGCCGTTATAATCTTTTGCGAAAACCGCCCCGTTGTCCAATCTGATTCATTGCAATTATTAGACATTATAAACTGACATGGGCGTGCCATATAAACAACATTGTCAAAATTGTCTTTGGTTGCTAAATCACGAACAAAAGTTCCATGTGGTGTTGGGTTGCTGTTTGGTTGACCATATGCATTAAAAGCATTACCGTCACCTTCGATATATATATGTATATTGTTATTTTTTGGGTTATTTATTTTTTGCCATGTTGCAATTTCATATTCACCAGATTTAATCGGCACATAAACAAAATCGTCTGGGGTTTTCCAATTTGTTCCGCCACACGCGCATAAAAATAAAACGATTAAAACAGACAAAAACTTTTTCATATTTATATTTTTACATTTTTATAAATTTTGGTCAATGGGTCTTGGGAAAGAATTTTTTTTATGATATAATTCACAAACAAAGGATTTTATAATGACAAAGGCCGTAATCGCATTAATTCTTTTATCCATATATACTGTGTTAGAAATTGTTTCATATATGCCACAGATAATAAAAATTATAAAAACAAAATCAGCAGACGATTTAAGTTTGGCTTCGTGGGCATCATGGGTTATTTCTGATGTGTGTTATTTAACTTATGTATTAATGGAAAGTCCTGAATTTGGCGTGATATTTACCGCGTGTTTAAGTCTGTTTTTTGTAATAACCGTTTATGTATTAACAATATATTATCAAAGACACAATCCACGTAAAAAAATTCGTAAAAGATAGTTATATTTTATTCTATGGTTTTCTGGAAAAGAAATTTTTTTGTGATATAATCGACAGCGTCAAAAACAAACAAAAGGAAAAGTTATGAAAATTAAACCATTTGCAGGTGTTCGCCCACCAAAAGAAATCGCCAGCGAAGTTGCTTCACGTCCATATGACGTTTTGAATTCAGTGGAAGCAAAAGCCGAGGCCGGTGAAAAATCGCTTCTACATATTATTAAACCAGAAATTGATTTTGATCCGATTGCTGATGAACACGAACAAAAAACTTATGATAAAGCGGTTGAAAATTTCAAATTGTGGCAAGAACGCGGCTGGTTAAAACAAGACGAAAAAGAAATGTATTATATCTATGCACAAACTATGGATGGTCGCACACAATATGGTTTGGTTGCCGCTGCAAATGTTGATGATTATATGACAAACAAAATCAAAAAACATGAATTGACCCGCAAAGACAAAGAAGACGATCGCATGATTCATGTTCGTATTCAAAATGCAAATTTGGAACCTGTGTTTTTTGCTTACCCAGACGTTGATGAAATGAATAAATTGGTTTCTGATTGGATTGCAAATCACGAACCAGAATATGATTATGTCGCCGAAGACGGTTTTGGCCACACTTTCTGGAAAATCGATGATGATTCTGTTAATGCACATATCACAGAAATCTTTGCAAACGTTCCTGCGTTCTATGTTGCAGACGGACACCACAGAACAGCAGCGGCTGCACGTGTCGGATTGGAAAAGAAAGAACAAAATCCAAATCACACCGGAAATGAAGAATACAATTATTTCTTGGCTGTGATATTCCCAGAATCACAATTACACGTTATCGATTACAACCGCGTGGTCAAAGATTTGAACAGTTTGTCTGAATCTGAATTTTTGAACAAATTGTCTGAATCTTTTGATGTTGTTGAAATGGGTGCCAATATATATCATCCAAATAAATTACATAACTTTGCAATGTATCTGGGTGGCAAATGGTATTCATTAACCGCCAAACCAGGCACATATAACGACAACGATCCAATTGGTGTATTGGATGTGACAGTGTTATCAAATTTGGTATTTGATAAAATATTAAACCTGGGCGATTTACGCACATCAAAACGTATAGATTTTGTTGGTGGAATTCGTGGCCTTGGTGAATTGCAAAAACGCGTAGATTCTGGTGAAATGGCGGTTGCTTTCGCCCTGTATCCAGTCACAATGCGTCAAATTATTGACATTGCAGATACTGGCAATATCATGCCACCAAAGACAACATGGTTTGAACCAAAGTTGCGCAGTGGTTTGGTAATTCACAAATTGTCATAAAAATAAAAAACCGCCTTTATGGCGGTTTAATTGTTTTACAACATACCAAACAGATGCATTATTTTTAGCCCATATACAACCGCCATAAACTTGACATATTATAATATTGTATTACTATAACGAAAAATACAAAGGCAATCAAATGCTTACATTTTACAATACCAAGAAAAGACCAGATATCAAAAAATTACTTTTTGAAGAAAACACCTCTTATTATTATGCCTATTCTGGAAGCCTTGTTGTAACCAATGAAATGTTCCATATTGCCACATTAAAAAGACATCTTAGCAAAGACACAAAAGTTCTTACCGTCTCAGGATCTGGTGAACAACCATTATTTTTTAAGATATATGGTGCAAAAGATATTGTTACCTTTGATATTTCGTTCACATCATATTTATTAACATCGTTAAAAATATCTGCTGCACAAATTTTTACAACAAGCACTGAATACAATATATTTTTAAACGATTTATACACAATAAAAACATCAAATGATTTATTTGATAAACCATATTTATCACAAGCCATACAGAACATGAGCAAAGAAAACCAATCTTATATAAGTAAAATCGTTAGATATCAACTTATATCCAGATTGCTGTATCTTAATAATTCTTGTAATTTTTATTCTTTAAACCAAGAACAATTCGATAAATTAAAAAAATCGATTGAAACAGATATCCCTTTTATTTGGACAAACATTACCAGATTATACAAAGGGATAAATAAAGAAAAATTTGATATCATCTATTATTCTAATATTTTGAGTTTTAAAGACGAAATAACTCTCAGACCTATTTTAGAAAAAACTAAGCGACATTTAACACAAAATGGCAAATTATTTTTGCTGATAGAACCTTGTAAAATTAATCAAATAACAAACGCTGTTAACGACGTTTTTCAAAACGATTATGACAAAACAATATCTCCAAAAAAAGAATATTTTCATCAAATGATCATACAACATTCTCATTAGTGTATTTTATGTAAAAAAACCGCCATAAAAGCGGTTTTTTTAAATATAAATCATACAATTAAAATGGAATATCGTCTGCGATATCTTCGATATTAACTTCTTCACGTGGTGCAGATGCCATTGGTGCAGATTCAGACGAACCATCAACAGCCTTGGCCCCAGACAAAATAACCATTTGACCAGAATATGGATTCAAAACAACTTCGGTTGTGAAAGTATCAACACCCTGTTGGTTTTGCCATTTACGTGTACGAAGCGCACCTTCCAAATAAAGTTTTGTTCCCTTTTGCAACATACGTTCTGCAACATCAACCAAAGATGGATTGAAAATCACAACACGATGCCATTCGGTTTGTTCTTTTTGTTCACCGGTTTGACGATCACGCCATCTGTCCGAAGTCGCCAATGAAAAAGATACAACCTTTTGTCCAGATTGCATAGTGCGAACCTGAGGTTCTTGACCAATATTACCAACCAATATTACTTTGTTTATACTTCCTGCCATATTCATTTCCTTTGTTTAATCTGTAATTTAATGATTGCGAAAAAAAATCATAAATACAAGAAAAAAACGCGCCACAGAAAATGGCGCGTCAAAATTATTCTTCATCCGATTCGTCTGATTCAATTTCATCTTCTTCATCAACAGCATTCAAATCGATTTCTTTTGGCACACCCAAAATATCTTCGATTTTATCGGATGCAGCATCTAAATCCATCTTGTGTAAAACTGCAAATTCTTGTGCCATTCTTTCCAGCGCACGCAAATATAATTGACGTGCAGAAAAAGTCATTGTATCGGCCGCACTTCTGCGTTGCAAATCACGGACAACTTCTGCCAATTTCATTGGATCGCCAGAATTAATATTTTCTTCGTATTGTGCCGCACGACGCGCCCAAATCATACGTTTTGCGCCGGCTTTACCCTTGGCAGAAGCAATTGCTTCATCCATTTTCTTGGCACTGCTTAATGGACGCAAACCAGATAATTCAGCACGATCAACCGGAACACGCAAAGTCATATGATTTCTTTCGAAATCAATAACCATCATTTTGATTTTTTGATCACCGATTGTTTGTTCTTCGACACGCAATAATTTACCAACACCCTGGGTTGGGTAAACAACATATTGTCCCGATTTAAAATCTAATTTTTTAGTTGGCATTTATACACACCTTTTGCGGTTACCATTCCCTCTGACAAGGTTATTATAACACAAAATTGTGAAAAAACAATTATTTGGACAAAAAATTATTGTCCCAGCCCCGCAGGTGAAAAACGCCCAATATTATTAAACATTTCTTCCAATGCATTCAATTCGATTGCCGCAGGAATTGTTGTTTCGCCATCTGCCATTTTAACATCTTTTAAATCGTCATCATGTAAAACCCGGGTTTTCAATACACGACCACCCTTTACCCATGCCAAAAGCACTGTTTTATTGTCATAAGTCTTTGGGAAAGGACCACGCATATTTTCTTCGGCACTGTAATAAACCCAAACTTCATCACCGTAGATAGTGCGTGTTTGTGGATCCCCAATTTCGTCTTGTAATTGGGCGGTTGTTTTTATATTTGCAACACGCGTTTCCAAATCTTCGGGAAAAACATACCCACGATGTTTGGTCTGAAAAGTGCACGCAGCCAACCCAAACATTAATAAAATAAATAATTTTTTCATCAGATTAACCTTTTATTTCCTTTTCTATCTGTTTCAACATTTTAATTTGATATTCTGTAGAATTTAATAATTTTTCAGCATTCATACCCAAAATTTCAGCCAATTCAGATATAAACCATTGTTTACCATATTTTGTAAAAGCATACAATTCTAATAATTTTTGAACAGCTTGTTTCCTTGATAATTTATATTTTACACGAATATGTTCTGCGACTGCACGCGACCATAAATAAGATGATATATACGATGCCTGGAACGAACAGGTTTTACCAGAAACTTTGTCAGAAAACACAACCGATTCCAATAATTCATTTGCAGTATATATCTTACCCAATTCAGACATCGCGATACAATGTTCTGGAACTTTTCTTTCATATTCCAGCGCATACCAAGGAATCAATTCTGCGAAACCTTCGCTGAATATTTGCGGACAGAATCTAAATTGATGTTGTATCAAGTGCGCGTATTCGTGTATTCGATTTACATGTTTTGCGACACTTGTTTTACCATTATCCAATAATAAATTCTGACTGGTTCCATATGCACTGTTAAAACCGTCCATATCATAAGAAGCGACTGGTCGTCCACCGCCTTTTGTGTTTTTATATGGATAATCCAATAATTCAACAAACTTATCATCAGGGACAATATACATATAAAACACAGGTACTGCATTTGCAGGATATTTTATATTTAACGATTTTAATTCACGAATACACTTTTTATGTTCTTTCAACACAGAATCATACAAACCTGCATCAAAATTTTTGACTATGGTTTTAGACATACGCACACGAAAACTATTACTGATTATTCGTAATTCAGATTTATTAATATATTCGCGTAATGCGTCATGCGGTTTCATACGATTACCCTTCCCCGTTGTCTTTATTTTTTTGAACAGTGAAATTTGCAATATGTTCTTTCAATTCTGTTTTATATAAATTGTTCGCTTTGGCTTCTTCGACCAATTTATCAAAATTAGGATTTACAGAACGCGCCAATGCAAATCGTGTTTCAGATTTCATAAATTCTTCCAGCGGGAACGGTGTTGTGACTTTTGAATCCAAAGTCAAAGGATTCAAACCATTTTCAATATTCGCAGGATTAAATCTGTATAACGGCCATGCGCCTGTATTCACCAAATTGATTTGATGTTCGACACCATTTTGCAGGGCAAATCCATGCGCAATACATGGTGCATACGCCAAAATAATTGACGGACCATTGAACGCTTCCGCTTCACGGAACGCACGCACAGCCTGTGCTTGATTTGCACCGATTGCAATTTGTGCAACATATGCGCCCGACATCATAGCGATTAATCCCAAATCTTTTTTCGCGTGTTCTTTGCCCCCAATCGCAAATTTCATAGATGCGCCAAATGGCGTAGATTTAGATTGTTGACCACCAGTGTTTGAATATCCTTCGGTATCCAAAACCAATATATTTACATTTTCACCGCTGTGTAAAATATGATCAACACCACCGTATCCAATATCATATGCCCAACCATCACCACCAACAATCCATACAGATTTATCAACAATTGCATCTAATAATCCCATTGCATATTTTGCACGTGGATTATCCATATTTGACAATTGAACACGCAAACTGTTTTGTAATTCGCGTTGATTTTCGGTGCCATTTGTATTCATTATTTGTTCGACATTTTCAAAGCCCAATTCAAAAAGAACAGATCGCAATGCAGATTTTCTTTGATTTAATGCAACACGCATCCCCAGTCCGTATTCCGCATTATCTTCAAACAATGAATTTGACCATGCCGGACCACGACCATTTTTATCGTTGCACCATGGTGTAGTTGGCAAATTTCCACCATAAATAGACGAACAACCTGTTGCATTGGCAACAACCATTTTATCGCCAAACAAATGTGCCATTAAACGAACATATGGTGTTTCACCACACCCAGCGCACGCACCAGGAAATTCAAAATAATGTGGCAACAATTCAATATGTTTTGGAATATTCAAATTCAATTTTTGTTTATCAAAATCTGGGATATTTAATGCAGCATCAAATATCTTTTGATTTTTCACAGCTTCAATCATTGGTATCAAAGACAAAGCCCCAACCGGACAATTCTTCATACACAAACCGCACCCTGTACAATCAGATGGTGAAATATTTAATGTATAAAATAACCCCGCACCCAATTCTGGTGTTTTCATTGGGACAACAGTTATACCGTTTGCACGCGCCGCTTCCATTTCATTTTGTCCCATAACACGGATGCGAATCGCACCATGTGGACAAAGCATTGAACATTTTCCGCATTGAATACATTTATCTAAATCACATACCGCGGCACGCGTTGCCAATGCACGCTTTTCATATTTTGATGTTCCCACAGGATATTGTCCGCCACCAAATGCACCATCTATCTTGAAACGCGAAACCGGAATATCATCACCACGCCCAGCCGCCATTTCACCCAAAGTGCCAGCAATTTCAGATGGTGTGTTTTCTGTCATCGCAGGTATAAAGTCAGGCGCCAAATCAGAAATACTGGATGGCAAATTATATTTTTTCAAATAAGATTCTGCCTTGTCAACCGCAGCCCAATTTGCATGAACTACATCCATACCTTTCTTTTTATAAGTTTTTTCAATCGCAACCTTGGCCGCATCTTTTGCTGTATCAGGGCTTATAACTTTTGTTAAGTTAAAGAAATTCAACATAATAAATGTGTTGATTCGATTACCCAACCCCAATTCATTTGCCGCGGCATTCGCATCCAAGAAATAAACATTTGCATGCATACGTATCAAATGTTCTTGGGCATCGCGTGGCAAATTCATAAAGGCTTCATCCGGTGCCAAAGAAGTGTTTATCATAACAGTGCCGCCGGCACGCAATGATGCGAATACATCAAATCTTTGCGCAATCATAAAATTAGAAACACAAATGAAATCAGCACTTTCAACCAAATATTCACTTTTAATTGGGTTTGGTGAAAAACGAATATGAGATTGTGTTATACCACCAGATTTTTTCGAATCATAAACAGCATAAGATTGTGGGTAAAGTTCTGAATTTTCACCAACAATTTTTACAATATTTTTAACCGCGCCAACTGTTCCGTCACTGCCGATTCCGTAAAGTATCGCTGTTTTTACATCTGGGTTTTCAATAGTAAAAGTTTTATCTGTATTTAATGATAAATGGGTTAAATCATCTTCGATTCCAACAGTGAAATTATGATGTAAATTACCCTGCATCATGTATTCAACAATCGCCTTTACATCACGTGGTTTAAATTCTTTTGATCCCAAACCATAGCGACCACCAAAGACTTTTATTTTTGAATCAACAATACTGCGCACATTTTGATAAAGCGGTTCACCAATAGAGCCCGCCTCTTTCGTTCTGTCCAATACAGCAATCTGTTCAACACTTTCTGGCAAAGCTTTCAAGAAGGCATCAACAGGGAAAGGATTGAACAAATGAACACGAATTAAACCAATACCGCGTGGTAAATACGGCAAAGTTTCTTCTATTGTTTCACAACTTGATCCCATCGAAACAATTACATATTTGGCATTTTTATCACCAATGTAATCGACAACATTATATTTGCGTCCTGTCAAACGTGCAAATTTATCCATTTCATTTTGCACGATTTCTGGCAACGCATCATAAAGTGGATTAGCGGCTTCGCGTCCCTGGAAATAAACATCTGGATTTTGCGCAGTTCCGCGAATCGTTGGATTATCTGGCGACATACCACGTTTTCTGTTTGCAGAAACCAAATCATCTGGCAACATTTCATGCAAGACATCATCATCTATTCTTTCCAGCGCAGATTCTTCATGACTGGTTCTGAAACCATCAAAGAAATGCAAAAATGGAACACGGCTTTTTAATGTTGATGCATGTGCGATTGCCGCCATATCATGTGCCGATTGAACATTATGTGATGACAATAATGCAAAGCCCGTATTACGCACAGCCATAACATCACCATGATCACCAAAAATAGACAATGCATGTGTTGCCAATGCACGTGCCGCAACATGCATAACGAACGGTGTCTGTTCGCCGGCTATTTTGTACATATTTGGAATCATTAATAATAAACCCTGGGACGCAGTAAAAGTTGTCGCCAAAGCCCCCATTTGCAATGCACCGTGCAAAGCCCCCGCCGCACCAGCTTCAGATTGCATTTCGATTATTTCAGGAACAACGCCCCAAATATTTTTTTTATGCTGAAACGACCATTCATCAGATAATTCACCCATGGTGCTGCTTGGTGTGATTGGATAAATCGCCGCACAATCAACACAACGATACGCAACATCCGCCGCAGCCCAATTTCCATCAACAATAAATTTTGACATTTTTAATCCTGTTCCTTACTAAATAAATATCCACAGAAATATTACTGTTTTTAAAAAATTAAGGCAAGATTATTATTAAAAAAATTGAAAATATTTGACAATATTCCTATTCATCGTTTAATATCTATCACGAACACAAAAAATGGAGATTATTTTCACATGTTAAGAAAAATACTGTGTATTGGGATTTTGTTCTCTGTGGTCACCATGCAAACAAATAAAGCCGATGCATTTGGCGGACCATTTTCATCATGGGACAAGGCCGGTGACATGACATTAGTTATGGCGCCAGCATATGCATTAGGTCTTTCAATCATGGCACATGATTACAAAGGAACATTACAATTGGTTGAATCTGTCGCAGCCGCTCAGATTGCAAGCGAAGGAATAAAAGCATTAAAATTAGAAGAACGTCCAAACGGCAAAGATAAAAAATCCCTGCCAAGTGGTCATGCCGCCGGCGCTTTTTCGGCCGCAATGTTTGTCCATAAAAGATACGGATGGAGATATGCCATTGCACCATATGCATTAAGTTTATTTACTGGCTATTCTCGTGTTCGTGCCCAGGCACACTATTGGCATGACGTTGCAGCAGGTGCTGCGGTTTCTGCATTATTTACATGGCTTTTGGTTGATGATTACTTACCAGACGGTGCAACGATAACTGTTCAACCAGACGGTGCCCGTGTTGGATTTAATACAACATTTTAAGTTTAAAAATATATAAATAAAAATCGGGGCAAACGCCCCGTTTTTTTGTTTGTTTATCATATTACTTTGTATCAAAACATCGACAACTTTATAAAATTAAGATAAAGTTATTTTATAAAAAACATTGGACAAATTGTAGATTTTGTATTAAATATATACACATAGTGCAATAAAAGGATAAAAAATGTCTAGAATGTCTAGCGATGGTTTAGGTGATTTTTTGTTGGGAATGATGGTGATAGGAATACCTCTTTTATATATTAGCATATCCCCTATCGTCGATAGTAAAAAATATGCAAAAAAACAAACTGAAATCGCATCGAATTTTGCGCACTATAACGCGGTAAATTCTGTTGATACAATCAATTTTGATGGCACACCAATTGATGTAAAGGCCGCACGTAAAGATTCTGCGATTGCCATTAAACAAATGCGCAAAGCCACACGTCGTTTTCATCACGACAGCTGTTTTGACTATTTCAATGACTATCCTAAGCTCATCGTTTCATATGATCCGACAGATACAGCAAAAACAAATCCACATTACAGTTGGACAGAGTGGCATTTAAATATAGACAAAGCGATGACTGATTCTGTTTTCGCAGAATCTTACAACAAATATTACAAATCAATACAGCAGCTTGAAATCGCACGCCGCCAGGGCAAGTTAAAATAAAAAAGAATAAAAAAACATGAGAAGTATTTTTGATTATTTTGCAAATCTTGATAGCGAAGAAAAATTTGGAACAATTATGTTATGGATTATTGCGGTGTTAATTGTTTTAGGTCTCGCAATCGAGCGGTTGCGGCCGTTGATACGACAAAAATCAACAGTACTGTAGTCAATGAAAAACGTTCCCGTAAAGATTCTGTACGTGCAACAACAAAGATGTATGATATCGTGAATAAAATACACAAAAATAGAATAGCAAACAAACACTTTTTTGATTATGTCCAAGATTCTATTCCAATAAAATCAGAATACACCAAAACAATAAATACGTACGTTGATTCTGTTAGCCATGATACAGTTCGTGTTGTATGGTCTCGTCATAAAACAATAAGCGGAGTATCTCCAAAATTTAATATAAATAAAGCAATGAATGATTCCGCATTTGCCACAACATATAATCAGTATTGCGAAGCAATCAAACAATTAGAAATCGCACGCCGCCAAGGAAAATTAAAATAAAAAATCGGGGCAAACGCCCCGTTTTTTATTTCTTTGATTTTTTATCAGAATCTTTCTTTTCTGATTTTTCGTTTTTAACTTCGTCTTTTGTTTCCGCTTCTTCTATTTTTTCAAGATTCTTTTTACCAATCTTGGAAAGTGCACGAACCATATCCATTGCACGTTGCAATTGATAATCACGCGCATCTTTTTCTTCATCAGTCAAACTTAAATAATCTTCTTCGTCTTCATCATCGTCATCTGACTTTTTAGATTTCTTGGAATCTTTTTTCTTTGATTTATCTTTCTTGCTTGACGCATCGTTTTTCAAAGAATTATTGAAAGTCGCTTCTGTGAATAAAGATTCTTTCTTTTCTAATGTTTCAATTTTGCTCTGTAAAACTTCGATATCTGGTGTGATACCTTCGTTTTGAATCGAACGACCACTTGGTGTATAATAACGCGCAATCGTTATATGAATTGCAGACCCATCACCCAATGGTTTTTGTTGTTGTACAGAACCCTTTCCAAAACTTTGCGACCCCATAACAATGGCACGACCATTATCTTGCAAGGCACCCGCAACAATTTCAGAAGCCGATGCAGAACCATGGTTAATCAAAACAACAACAGGTTTACCATTTACTAAATCGCCAGGTTTTGCAAATACCCTTTCAATATCCGCTTTTTCTTTTCCACGCGTTGATACAATTTCACCATCATTCAAAAACGCATCAGACATTTCAATTGCCGCAGTCAAATAACCACCAGGATTATTACGCAAATCAAGGACATATCCGGCAACATTTTTCTTTTCCAAATCTTTCAATGCATCATTTAATTCTTTAGTTGTTGTTGCACCAAAATCAGAAACACGCAAATAACCAATCTTTGGCAATTTATCATCATCCAACGCAGCCGCATCAGATTTTTCACTGAACTTTATAGATTTTACCTTGATAATTGCACGTTTTAATGTCATTACTTTTGGTTCTTCGCCATCATGTACAACTGTTAATTTGACCGATGTTCCTGGTTTGCCCTTCATCTTTTTAACAGCCTGATTCAAATTCATATCAAAAACTTGTTCGCCATCAATATGGGTTATATAATCACCCGCTTCAATACCGGCCTTGGCTGCAGGTGTATCATCAATTGGGGAAATTACACGAATGGCACCCTTGTCACTGGTTATTTGAATTCCAAGTCCGCCAAATTCACCATGTGATTTATCGTTAAATTCTTTGAAATCATCCGCGGACAAATACGAAGAGTGTGGATCAAGTGCCGACAACATACCGTTCATCGCACCTTCTAACATTTTTCGTTCATCGGCTTCTTCGACAAACTTATCACGCGCAGTTTCAAACACCAGTGCCAATTTTTTCAATTCACTGTAAATTTGTTCATCTGTCAAATGTTCTACTGGTTCTTCTTTTTTTTCTTTCTTTGGTGCTGCATCACAAACAAATGGAGTAACCAGTGCCAATAACAATAAAAATTTTTTCATGAAATTCACCCTTTCTCTTTCTTATGCACAAGAATAATAAAAATTGAAAATTTGTGCAACACGATTTTTACATAAAATTTCATCAAATACGGCATTGACAAATTGTTTATTTGTGCTTTAATAACCACAACCAAGGTGCAAATATGACCAAATATAAAAAGTCGCAAAATAAAAAAAAAGAACCTGACATTTCTGCCAGTTTGATTGCACGCATAGAATATAATAAAGATTTAATAACCCAAATGTTATCTGGGTCTTGCACAAAAAGATTAAATAATTTCGATTGGTTGCGCCAAGAAATATCTTTTTCAGAACCAAAAACTTTGTTTTTCAGAAACACAAAAGAACAAGCACCCTATTTCGATCACAGTTGCACACGTGGACTGGGCAAAGCATACGATTATATTTTGGAACAAACACATAACAAAGCGGAATTAACATTTAACGAAATTTGCAACATTCACTATTTTATTTGTAACGAACGCGATATACAAATAAATGATACTTTTATTCATGCCGGGGTTGTAAGAAAAACAAACATCCCAATGGAAATAGAATCTGCAATTGAAGATATTATTTATCGTTACAAAAATGACAAAAAGCACGTATTATTGCGTGCATTTGATGTTCATTATAAACTGATATTATTGCAACCATTTGATGATTATAACAAAAGAACCGCCAGAATAGTTATGAATTGGATATTATTGGAAAATGGATATCGACCAATTGCATTTACAAAAAAGACAGATAAAGAATTATATCCGGCATCTCTTTTAAGTATGGCCAATGGCGATACAAAATCTTATTACAGATATATGATGAATTCTATGTTCGTATCACAAAACAATATTATTAAACAATTAAAAACATCCAAAGTTTTATAAAAAAAATGCCCAGATGGGCATTTTTTATTTTATTTTAATTTTTTATCTCCTGCCACGCCCGTATCGAGACAAAAATTTATCTATTGGGGATTGTGTAACAGTTTGAATATTCTGCTGTTCTTTTTCTATTTTTGTCATTTTTGAAATTTTTTGTTTTTGTGTTGTTTTTATCGCATATAATTCTTTATCATCACCATTACCTGACAAAACATCTTTCAATAATTTATCGTACGCATTTCTGAAATTTAAATTATTTTTATACAAATAATCTGCAATTTTCTCAACTAAACCAGAATGAATATCGGCTGAAAATCCGCTTATACGCGAAAACTTTTTCTTATAAGACAATGCTAATTTCTTTGAATCTAATGCTGTAATTTTAATATCTTCACAAATTATATCTTGTTCAAGCGCAGCATTATAAATCATATCAAACAAGAAATCTTGCATGGCTTCGTAATCAAGTTTCCATATTGGATATTTAACATCATCCATATCAATTTCACATTCGACGATATATGCATTTTTATCCACGCCAGATTTCCACATATCTTTATTAGAATCAATATGATATTGGGCGCCTTGATGTGTAGTAAAAAAATAGTATCCGTCACTTTGTCCACCCAGTGCGTTTTCAGAAGGCTTGAAATAGCCGCTTGTTTGAATTTCTGTAAATTGTTTTGAATCAATAGGACTTATTATATGATATAAAACAACCCTCTGTTTTATTTTAGATGTTGAATTTTTCATTGTTGTCGTTTTTTTGTCCATTATTATCAACCTTAATCTTGTGCTATGTATTATAGCATATTTGCATTTTTTTGTTAAATAATTTTATAAAAATCCAAGATTTACATTTTTTTATAGTTTTGATAAAATACAAACAATGTTAAAAAATAAATTTGCTTTATACGGTGTTTTTTTGTGCGGTATGTCCCTGCCCGCTTTTGGTGCAAACACAGAATTAACAAAAATACAAAATCAAATAAAACAAACCGAACTTCAAAATAAAAAGATAGAACAACAATTACAAACATCTAATAAAGATGTCGAAAAAACAAAAAAACAATTGGTCAAGGCTGCAGACAAAGTCAGCAATTTGGAAGAACAACGTGGTGCTTTACTTAAACGTATCACAGAATTGGATAAGCAGCGCGATAAAATAAATATTGAATTGGCACAAAACCATGACAATATAACCAATGCCACGGCTGGCATGTTATTTATCGCATCTAATCCAAATTTTGATTCACAAACAATGCACGATTATGTTTTGACTTCGGTTATGTTATCTGCAGTTTCAGAAAAATTTGATAATCAAATTATGGACGCAACACAAAAATTAAAAGAATTGGATAAAATTCACGAAACACGAACTATTGAAAAAGAAAAACTGGATCGCAGTGCAAAAAAGTATTCAAATGAAAAAAAAGAATTGGATAAATTGTTAAAAACACGTTCTGCACAAAACGAAAAATTAAAAAGTCAACAAATCGCTTTGCAAGATAAATTAAAACAATTATCCGCACGCGCTAAAAATATTTCCGAATTGTCTGCCGGTGTTGGATCTTCGGCGATGTCCAGCGATGCTAAATTTTCAAAACGCAAATTAAACGTTCCTGTACGTGGTAAACTTGTTGTGCGTTATGGCGAAAAAACTGCATTGGGTTTAAAATCTGACGGATGGCGAATACATACACGTGGTAATGCTTTGGTTATGGCACCCGCAGATGGGACAGTAAAATTTGCAGACAGTTTCCGCGGATTTGGCAAAGTGGTTATTATGTCCCATAAAAACGGATATAACACTGTTATGACAAACATGGGATCAATCGATGCGATTGTCGGTCAAGAAGTTCTGGCTGGCGAACCAATCGGCAGAATGAACGAAAACAGACCAGAAATGTATTTGGAAGTTCGTCGTGGTGATAAATCTGTTGACCCTGGTCGTTTATTTAACGAACCATAAAAAAATAATTAATTAAAATTCAAAACGCAAACCAACATTTATATTGGTATAAATCATATTTTCAGCACTGAACCATTCACGATGTTGTGTACCATCACTATTCACTAAATTCCATTTAATCGTTGGAATATACATGATACGCGCACTAAAATCTAAAAACGTGTATTCGCTTATACCATATGAAGCACCAATCACACCAATGGCCGCAAAATTCGTAGAAGATGGATATTCAGATTTATTGGCTGGTGGTTCAAATTGTATAATACCATCAGAATCAGGGGTTCCATAATTCATTAAATCTGTATTTGTCGACAAATCCCCATATATATCAGATAATTTTAAAGTAGTACGAGAACTGGCGTACCCAACCCCAAAACCAATATATGGTATCAATTGATTAAGTTGCTTTTTATTGCCATCGAAAAAATCATAATATGCCACTGCCGATATAACATCTGTCGAAATTGTTGATGTTGCACCAGTACTGGACACATGAATATTTCCATTATATCCGCCAGAAACACTAATTTCCCCTTCCAATAAAGGAACCTGATTATATTCTGTTTCAGAAATATAATCATACCCTGCTTCTAATCGCCATTGTGGATGATAAGGAATTGTAAAACCAACACTGGCACCCGCTGCAAAAGCTGTCTTATTAAACTTTTCTTTAACAGGTAAAGAGCCTATATTTCCAACAGCAGCATATGTAAAACCTGCATTGGCCGCTTCTGTTTCATCGGCAAAATAACGTTGCGATACCGCCATACCTGTTGTTGGATTTATATAATAATAGCCATCCAAAGTACCAATATCGTTTTTCATTTTTGCATTTGCTAATGATAAACCGCCACGAAAACCAATAACAAATCGTGAACCATCATCGTTATAACGACCATCATCAATATAATAACCATTATATTGCCATCCCGCAAAAGCAGGTACTGACACAATGCCACAGGCAAACAAAAATAAAATTTTATGCAATTTCATTATGGATATAATTATATCACAAAAACAACATCAAAAAAAGAACAAAGCAATAAAAAATGCCCATTCGGGCATTTTTTATTTCACGATTGATTCAACATCTACTTCGGTATAATTTGTCCCCTTGTCTACGCTGCCATAAACAGTTACAATATCATCAACACGAACAGTATTTCCATTCCAATCTGCTTCATCTATTTCCAACATAATTGTACCGGAACCATCTTCAAAAACAAAAATATTATTACCCATATTTTTTGTTATACGACCACGCATTACAACCGGTGTATCATCTGGCAAAGACACAACTTCGGTCACAGTCCAAACGGCCGGTTGATTATTCATGTTGTTCATATTTTTGCCAGGACCTGCAAAGGCACCACAAATTGGCATTATCGCGATTAACGCCAAAACAGATATTTTCTTCATGATTTTTCTCCATTTGTTATTTTGTTTTCCATATCAATATTATAACAAACAGATATATAAAAATATCTAGGAACGATTTACCAATAAACAAACCGCCCGTTTGGGCGGCTCGTTTTACATTTTGATATCTTCACACACAGGATCTTTCGTTGCTGTTTCACAAGATTGATTTCTGCTGTTGTGGAACCAAGAAGTACTTCCTGTTGTTTTACACGATTGCGTTGTTATTGTTGTGCAAACATGACAATTTCTTGATTCACGATCAAATGATGCCGTCACATCTTTCATAACACCACCCAAACCAGATGTAGAATTTCCACCAAGATAACCACTGTTTTCAAATTTGCCACCCATTGTATTATTAGATGTTCCCGCGCCACCCTTTAACAATGTTGCAGTATTCAAACCAGCCCCAACTTCGTAAGAAATCGAGAATGGTGTTGTTAATGGTGTTTGTTCTATTATTTCATTTCCTAAACTTCTGGAAGTTCTGGAATCTGCAATTTTTTGACACATATATTGTGCAACATCAGCAGATGCATCTTTTGTTGCGTCAGTAATCGCAGCATTAACTTTCTTGTTATAATTATCTTGGGCTTTACGCAATGCTGCCATACCAATCATAACGCGATATTGATTTAACAAATTAGGGAAACGCGCAACCGTTGAATTATCTTTTGAACCCTTGCCATTTATCTGTGACAAATCACGACCATTGATACAATAAGATATCTGTTGATCAGATTCCAAGAAAGACACTGTTCTGTTAATTGTGCCGGCAATATTATTCAATTCTTCTTCGATAGAAGTAATAATTGCTTCTGCATTAGGAACGTTTGTGTTTTTCTTTTTGACTTCTCTTATATAATCTTGAACACCGATTTCACCAGGTTTCAATACCTTTCCACCATCTGTTACAGAACCCGTGGCATCACCCATTTTGATTGATCCAAATGATATCATACCTGTTACACGATATGTTGTTCCATCTTTTTGAGATTTAACCGAACTGGTTCCAATAAATTCATCAGTGGCAAACGAATTACAATCTGTTGTTGAACCGCATAATTCAGTCATTTTTTGTTCGGCAAGATTTTGACAATTTTCAAGTGCTTTGTTATCAATATTAAGGTACAATCCCATCAACATTGAATCCAAATCTTCCATCTTGAAATCTGGTTTCGCCTGTTTACATACGACCAATTTATCAATTGGACAAATATCATGAATATATTTAAAATCCATACCAATACAATTCACAAAATCTTTTCCACATCTGTCTTCGGCGGTAAAGCAATCTTTTA
The DNA here is from genome assembly GCA_902798205.1 of uncultured Pseudomonadota bacterium. GTDB lineage: Bacteria > Pseudomonadota > Alphaproteobacteria > Rs-D84 > Rs-D84 > Enterousia. Next base: position 78,740 of record CADBVV010000007.1, read on the forward strand.
CTTCCTGGGTACAAGCATCAACACGCATTGCGGCCAATTTGCTTACCACATAATCCCAGATTTGTGGTTCCATTCTTTCGCATGGCTCAATTTGAATCTTACAGAAAGAACGTGCCATATCTGGACGTGCAAGGCACGCATCCATTGTTGCAGTTCCTTTGCCAACAATATCATCTTTACATGCTTTTTGAATACAATTTGAAATATCTGACAAGCACGATTGACGTTTCTGTGATTCAATATTTTGTTCTGCCAAACGAATTGTTGGGGCGGCTTCACGCAAGAAATCGTTCCAAACATAATTACGAACAGCTACACAATTGTCTAACACCTTTTCACAAATAAAACGTTTTGATTCCAAAATCCCCATTGTTGATGCGGTGATATCATAAGTATTGATTGTTTCAACCTTTGTTCCAGCAACACTTGAAGCCTCGTTATTTTGCATATTTTCAGATGCAATAGTAAACACACATTGTCCCCAATCTGAACCACAAGCATCTGAACTCATCATACATTTTTTATATTCAACCATACAAGTACCACGGTCATACTTGTTAGATTCTTCAAGACTTTCTTTCAGTGCGCCACGCACAGCAGCCTTGGCCTTGGCCAGCATAGAATCTGCTTCTTGTTTCTTTTGTGCGATAGAATTAGCCAAACCTTTGCAATCTGAAACTATTTGACGCGAATACATCTGTGTTAAAATGGTCATATCTTTTGAACAAGAATCTGGCATCTGTTCTTTACATAATTTGTGTGCAGAAGTATATAATTCTTTACCAACTTTATCAGACAAATCTATTTCTGCCCATTCATCATCAAATTCTTCTTCCTCTTCTTCTGCATCATATATAGAAGCCCAAGCAATAGTATCTTTTTTTGGTTTTTCACCAGCTTTTACTACACTGCCATCTTCTTTATAAATACGTTCACCACCATTAAAGATAATATCTGCATTTGCACCAGCCTGAATTCTTTCTACTTCTTCTGTTCCGATACGTTCTGCTTCTGCTAATGTCTTTTTAATAGATTCCAATTGTTCATCATATTTGGCGGCATCATCACTGCACATACATGTACCACCGTTTTCATTATCCGCGATACAAAATTGATCCATACAGCCAAAGTATTGGTTATAACATTCTTCGTTATAAATACCACTGGCTTCTACTTTGGCACGAACTTTTGTTCCAACCTGAATTGCAGATTGTTTTTTCGCACTTGTCTTTTTAGCAGCAGCAAACGAATCCGTTGCACCAACAAAAGCAGCCACCAATCCAAAAAGCAACCCAAAGTGTAATATTTTTTTCATTTTTTCTCTCCGCTATTTTACATATTTATATCTTCGCAAGATTCAATTTCTTGACAGAATTCTTTTTTACCACCAGATGCGGCACCCAATACACCGGCACCAACAGCGCCAACCAAACCACCAATCGCAGTTCCCCATCCTGCATTTACCATTGTTCCAGCAGCAGCGCCACCAGATAAACCACCAGCAGCAGCCTTTAAAGCAGCTGTAGCCTTGGATTCACCGCCTTCTTCGCAAACCTGTTGCAATCTGCAAACATGGCAATTACGAAGCTGCGGTTCGAACGAAACACTCTTTATATAACTATAATTTGTCTTAGAATCATCTGGTTTTTCTGGTTTATACGTTTTCAAGCAAATTTGTTCTGCTTCCTTCAATTCTTTTTTACGCGCCAATTCTGCAATCTTGGTATCTAATTCACGCAAATTACGATTTTCAGCAGACATCTTTGCCAACAATTTTGCAGTATTAAACACGCTTACACCCAAAGTATTTTTACCTTTCACTTTCTTTGAAGCATCTCCTGTCTGAGAATCTGAACAAGCCGCCACCGTTTTATCCTGTTCAAATTGCACAAAGAATTCTTCAACCGCAGCATCAGAATTTGCAACAACAGTCTTACGCAAATTGGCCAAACCTTCTTCTGTATCCGGTAAATCAATCAAAGATTCAACAGTTGTATCTATTGGCAAACACGCCATATCTGTTCCACAAACCTTGCCCAATTGTTCACCGAAATAATTCACACACCCTTGCATCATCTGATAATCCATTTGCAAAATGGCTGATTGAACAATTATATCATATTGCGTTGCACCATTGCATGATGGGAACATATCCTGTGGACAAAGCGCCGCTATTTCATACGGTTTTTTACCAATACATTCAGGCTTTGTAAAATCAACACCACATTTATCTTGCAAACATTTATCAATGTCATTTTCACAGAATTTTGTTCTTAAATACCCCAATTTATCATTAACAACAGCTTGGAAACCAGGAATCTTTGCATCACATTCTGTAATGATTGGACAAATGCCCGCCGCAACATTAACATTTGTTAAACATTCTGCATTTGTCGATGTAGAGCACCCCTCTTCCAAACACAATTGCGCTTTAGCCAAACATGTCGCACGTTCATTTTTATCTGCATATTTTGCCGCTTCGGCCAAAACACTTTTTGATTCCGCTGCCCAATCTTTTACAACATAATCACGAACAGCCATACATTGATCCAAAATATTTTCGCAGGCATTCGAACGACGTTGCAACAATTTTGCATCCAAACAATTTTCAAAATTAGCACCACAACCGCCCTTGTCTGCTATACAAGAACGATACGCCAACAAACATTCACCACGATTATATTTGTTTGTTGTATCCAACATTTCAAGACGCGCCTTGCGCACAGCAGATTCTGCCGTACGTTTATTCGATTCTGCATTGGCCTTTTGGTCCGCCAAATACGCATCATAATTCTTACAATCTTGTATTATCATACGTGAATAAAGCATCTCTTCCATTTCGGATTTACTGCCACACGCATCTAATTCAGCAGAACAATATTTTTGCGCCATTTTATACAGGGCATCACCCATCGTTACATCTTCGCCAACATCTTCTTCCTCTTCTTCATCTTCTTCGCCACCAAGCCACGATAAAAAGTTCGCACTGGATACTTTGGTACTTGTGTTATTATCGGCAAATACCAATCTTGCTTTTGCACCCAATTGTTCACGTTCTACACCTTCTGTGTACAACTTATCTGCCTCTGCTTGAATATCTAACACCGCTTTAATTTTACTCTTTGCATATTCTATGTTATCAGAACACGCACAACGTTCACCCTGACTTTCATCCAACAAGCAAAAACTATCCATACATTCACGATATGCATCACGACAATCACCAGTCCCCGTTGCAACATCTCCAGTTATACTTGGCATTTTTCTGGCAGGATTACCACTTGTTTTTTCATCCCCCGCAGATTCTGATATAATTCCTGATTGAGAGGCTTGTTCTCTTGCTTCTTGAACATCGGCAGCCGTAACAGACATTCTTGCACCAGCCTGTGAACCACGCCCCATTCCTACACGGGCCGTTGTATCACCACGCGAAGCAGCAAACACAACCGAAGGCAAAACCAATAAAATTGGCAAAAATTTCATTATTTTCATGTTGAGCTCATCCTACATTTTTATATTATTCTATCAAAAAATACATTTCCTTGCAAGCAGATATAAAAATTTCTTGCAATTTTATTTTGCTATTAATATCATTATCGTATTACAAAACTAAGGTGTTTATTTATGGCAAAAGATGATGTAATTGTTTTTTCTGGGACTGTTGAAGAAAGATTACCGAATACGATGTTTCGTGTAAAACTTGAAAACGGTCATATGATTTTGGCTACTGTCTGTGGAAAAATGCGCAAAGCACGCATTTGGGTCAATGTTGGAGAAAAAGTACATGTTGAAATGACACCTTATGATTTGGACAAAGGCAGAATTACATTTGTTGAACGTTCTCATTCAACACCAGAAGGTTCACAACAAAATCACTAGGAAAAATTAAAGAATCCACTTTCGTGGATTTTTTTATTATAAATTTATGCAAAATACCCTTGCTTAAAATATCCTATTTTTGTTATTATTATCAAAAAGTATAGGATGAGAAAGTTTTGTCTTGTTTTATTTGGTTTGTTTTTATGCATTGACGGCGTCAATGCTGCTGTGCGCACTCAAAATACAACAATACCTTCTGTATCACGACAATCACGCAACAAAACTGAAATTATACAAAATCGATCCACATCTGCACGCAGTGCGACAATACAAGACACAACACGCAAAGCAACATCACGCGCTGCAACACCAAAAAAAATTGTTAGCGGACGCACAGGCACAAAACAAACTGTTATACCTGTTTCAACAAAGGCATCCCGTGTCGCGCGTGCGGCAACAACAGTGAAAACAAGAACTTTTGGAACAAATTATAACACATGTCGTGATGCGTATTTTACATGCATGGACCAATTTTGTGCAACACAAAATGAAGATTATCGCAGATGCGTTTGTTCTTCAAAATTAAAAGATATTCAAAAACAAGAAAAAAACTTGTCACAAACTGCGGACAGTTTGAAAGATTTTCAAGATTTAAACATCAATATGATTTCCAAGACATCAAAAGAAGTCAAAGCGATGCTATCTGCATCCGAAGGTGAAGCAGCAATAAAAAAAGATAAATCAGACAGTGCAAATACTTTAAAAAATATATCCGGTGTACTTAGTGATACAAAATCAAAATCTATTTCAAACCAAGGACAATTGGATATTGCCGGCGATATAAAATCAATATGGTCCACAACAAATTTGATTGGTGGTGCGGACATTGCAAACCTTACTGGTGAAGCATTGTTTAATGCTGTACATGCACAATGCGCGGAAATGGTTGCACCAAGTTGTGGTGAATCAGATTTTAAAATGGTCGCATCTGCATATGGTATGTACATAGAAAACGATTGTTCTTTGCTTGAAACAAATCTAAAAAACAAAACAACCAGTGCAAATGCTGCAATACGGGGAACACGCCACAACATGCAAGATGCACGTCTTGAAAATTATAATGCCCACAATTCTGTTAATATGAATGATTGTATTGCGAATGTTCGTAAAGATGTTACCGCAGATTCTGCATGCGGAACCAATTATATTCGTTGTTTGGACTTTTCAGGAAAATATTTAAATGCAACAACAGGCACCCCAATATATTCACCTGAATTTTATCAATTGGAAAATCAAATATCTTTATCCGGTGATGTATTAAAAAATTCTAATAACACAGCTTTTATAAATATGCTTAATAAAAAACGTAATTTTGCATCAAAAAGTCTTGATTTGTGTCGGGATAACGCAGATGATGTATGGGATGAATTTTTAAGACAAGCATTGGTGGAAATATATCAAGGACAACAAGAACGTGTAAAAACAGTAAAAAAAGAATGCTTGCAGGTTGTTAATGATTGTTATTTAAATCAATCTGATCAATTAAAAAGTTTTTCAGATAATGGTAGCAAGGTCAGTTTAGGGCAAATACTAGAATTATCCGAAGAGATGTGTGCTGATAAATTAAACACATGCAGTAACCTTTATGGCGGTGGTGATTCTGGATTGGAAATGTTACTTGCATCTGTTACAGATTCAACTATTGAACAATCTTGTCCAGATATGTTGGCAACATTTGTTAAAAACATTTGTTCTGTAACAGCTGGCAAAGATAATATGCATTCTTATCCTTACGGTTGCAGAAAATATGCACCAGGCGAAGCACGTTATGCACGCATAGAAAAATGTAATGAAACGCTGGTAAACCCTTTCTCTAAAACAAATATTCTTCTTACTAATGTAAAAGTCCAAGCGTCTATATCTGACTATATCAAAATTTGCGAAGCCAAAGGATATGCAAAAATTTACACCAGTTGTAGATATGGAAAATATTTGTTCGCACAAAAAGAAAATTGTGATCCATCGAATCCTATTACTTGTTATTCAGAAAACAATGCAACAAAATGTGCAACTTGCCCATATACCGCAATATGTCCTGGCGGGAAATCAAAACCTGTAAATAAAGATTCGGATTTATATAATTCATGTGGCCAATATTATGTGGGCAGTCTTTATCAACAATTAACAAGATACGCAATTCAAAATTGCAGACGTCCATCAGACACATCTTACACATTATCAGAAACATTGTTGACTGATGTTAATAATATTATGGGACAAATACGTGCACAAATGACAACAGAACTTGCAAAAGAATGTGAAAATCAATCTGGGACATGGGTTGATATTCCATGGGAAGATGATGACAATAATGGATTACATGATACTACTAACGATTCGTTACTTAACAACTTTTATACAACAACAGGAACAAATGCTTTATGGGGTTATTGCAAACAATAAAAAAAACGATAAATAAAATTATCGTTTTTTTTATTTCATTTTCTTACGCAGCTTTTTTAGTTTCCGCATAAATTTCTACAGCTTCTTTTTTCCCGTTTACAACATCACTGTCAATCACAATTTCTTGCAAATCTTTTTTATCCGGCGCATCAAACATTGGTTTTAATAAAATCTTTTCCAAGATTGAACGCAAACCACGCGCACCAGTTTTTCTTTCAATTGCCATTTTTGCAATTGCAGTCAAACCATCTTTTGTAATATTTAATTTGATGCCATCCATTTCCAACATCGCAGCATACTGTTTCACAATAGCATTCTTTGGTTCAGTCAAAATTTTAACCAAAGCTTTTTCATCCAATGGTTGCAAAGTTGTAACAATTGGCAAACGTCCAATTAATTCTGGAATAATCCCAAAACGGACCAAATCAGCAGATTGAACATCTTCAAGATAATCTTTTTCTTCGCGTTCTTTTTTATCTGTGATTGTTGCACCAAAACCAAGTCCAGAACGACCCGCACTGCGAGATGCGATAATTTTATTTAAACCATCAAAGGCACCGCCACAAATGAATAAAATCTTGCTGGTATCCAATTGAACTGTTGATTCACCCGGATGTTTGCGACCACCACCACCGGCAGGAACATTCGCAACAGTTCCTTCAATCAATTTTAACAATGCTTGTTGAACACCTTCGCCTGAAACGTCACGTGTCAAAGATGGGTTTTCAGATTTACGTGAAATTTTATCAATTTCATCAATATAAATTATTCCACGTTGTGCGCGTTCAACATCAAAATTGGCATTTTGTAACAAACGTGTTAACACTGATTCAACGTCATCACCAACATAGCCCGCTTCTGTTAAAGTTGTTGCATCTGCAATTGCAAAAGGAACATCCAAAACACGTGCCAATGTTTGTGCAAACAATGTTTTACCGGTTCCAGTAGAACCAATCATTAAAATATTAGATTTTTGTATTTCAACATCCGAAGCAGCCGCTGCACCATTACGTTTATAATGATTATAAACCGCAACAGCCAATGTTCTTTTGGCATTATCTTGACCAATAACATATTCATTCAAGAATTTATAAATTTCTGACGGTGTTGGCAACGATGCAGAATCATGTTTTATTTGTGCTTTTTTATCATCGGCCATAATATCATTGCACAAATTGATACATTCATCACAAATGCATACATCTTTACCGCTGACTAATTTTTTTACTTCATACACAGATTTGCCACAGAAACTGCAAAATTGCTGTGCTTTTTCTGGTGTATTTGTTTTTTTATCGTCGCTCATCTTTATAAACCTTGATATAAAATTTATTTTCTGATTAAGATTTCATCAATCAAACCAAATTTCTTGGCTGCTTCCGCATCCATATAATTGTCACGTTCCATCGCATCAAACAATTCTTTTTCTTTGCGACCTGTAAATCCAGCCATTTGTTTTATCAAACGTTCTTTGGTGCGTTTGAAATTAGCAACATGGATTTCCATATCTGTAACCTGACCCTGGGTTCCAGCCAATGGTTGATGAATCATAATTTCAGTATTTGGCAAAACAAAACGTTTACCTTTTTTTCCAGCCGCCAATAATACAGACCCCATAGATGCAACCAAGCCCATACCAATTGTTGATACATCTGGTTTGATATATTGCATGGTATCCATAATTGCCCAACCGGCATTTACTTCACCACCCGGGGTATTCAAATACAATGAAATATCTGCATTTGGATTTTCAGATTCCAAAAACAACAATTGTGCAACAACTGTATTTGCCATTGCCATATCAATTGGCCCAGAAATCATAACAATTCGGTCACGCAAAAGACGTGAATAAATATCAAAAGAACGTTCACCCTTTGGAGATTCTTCGATAACAATAGGAACTAACGACATAATAAATCCTCTTTTTTACAATGGATTATATCACAAAATAACCCGATTCGCTAATTTTAGAGTAAATAAATAGGGATTTCTTCCAGATTTTCAAGATACCTTGTTATTTTTCCAAAACTTTTATACCCGGCAATTCTTTACCTTCGATAAATTCAAGAAATGCACCACCGCCAGTTGAAACGTATGTCATATCATTAAAAACACCACATGCATTTAATGCGGCAACTGTATCGCCACCACCAACAATGCTTTCTATTTTACCGGTTTTTGTGAAATGTGCCATATCTTGTGCCAGTTCAAATGAAGCACGCGCCCATGGTTCGCCCCATTCCGCCATACCAAACGTTCCGTTCCAAATTACAGTTTTTGCATCTTTTAATAATTCTTTATTACGGGCGATAGTTTTTTCACCATCGTCCATAATAATATCATCGTCTTTGATTTTATCTGCATCGCGATTTTCACGTTTTGCATTTTTATCAAATTCTTTTCCAACCCCTTTGTCCAAAGGCAACAAAACATCACAATTATTTTCTTTTGCAATATTTATTATTTCCAATGCAGTATCAGCCATAGATTCTTCATATAACGAATCGCCAACCGGCAACCCCAGTGCATAATTAAATGTCGTTCCCATTGCACCACCTATAACAATTTTATCTGCGATGGAAACCAATTTTTTCAATACACCTATTTTGGTTGAAACCTTGCTGCCACCAACAAACGCTATCAATGGTTTTTGTGATGATTGTAAAAATTTTGTTAAATTTGTTATTTCTTTTTCCAATAACAATCCCGCAAAAGATGGTAAATATTTTGTTACACCAACAGTGCTGGCAGCCGCGCGATGCGAAACAGCAAAAGCATCATTCACATATAAATCAAAACCTTCTGCTAGTTTTTTTGCAAAAGAATCATCATTTTTTTCTTCACCAATATGGAAACGCAAATTTTCCAATAAAACAACATCGCCATCATGCATATTTGGTAAAAAATCTTTATCCAAACAATCTTCAACAAATGGTATATCCATATATTCTGCAATTTGTCGCAAAGATAATTCTGAATTTTTTTCACCCTTTGGACGACCCAAATGTGAACAAATAACCACACGCGCACCATTATCAATCAAATATTTTATTGTTGGCATTGATGCATCTATTCTGAAAGAATCTGTTATATCACCATCAACAATTTGCACATTAAAATCCGTGCGCAGCAAAACATATTTTGAACGAACATCAATATCACGAACATTTCGAATTTGCATTTTTTTCAATCCTTTCTTTCACCGGACGATAAGTCTTTCTATAATGTTCATTTATACCATATTTATCGATTGCTTGCAAATGTTGTTGTGTTGGATATCCAGCATTCTTTTCCCATTCATATTGCGGATATTTTTTAGAAAGTTCTGTCATAATTCTGTCACGCGTCACTTTTGCCAAAACAGAAGCGGCCGCTATGGATAAAGATCTGGCATCACCTTTGACAACAGGTTCGCCAATTAAATCTTTTGGCATTTTGTTTCCGTCAACCAAACAATATTCGACATTTATCCCCAGCGCACAAATTGCACGTTTCATCGCAGTAAGAGATGCCCGTAAAATATTCATTTCATCGATTTCGGCGGCACTGCATTGTGCGACGGCCCAAACAATATCAGGATTATTTGTTATCCAATCATATGCGATATTGCGTTGCTTTTCGCTCATCTGTTTAGAATCACTTATAATTGGCATATCATCAAAATTATATTTTTTAAAAACAACTGCGCCAGCAACCACAGGCCCACACAAAGGTCCCCGCCCTGCTTCATCAAGACCGGCTATTATCTTTTTTCCGCAATTTTGTTCAATTGAAAAATCAGGGATGCTGCGCATAATTTTTTATAAAGACATTTTATTTAATTTGTTATTTATAACATATTCATCTTCACTGTTGTAATAAGGCCAATGTCCATCTGACAAATCTTTCAACGATGTAAGCGGTTGATTCAAACGCGCACGATAAAGCCATAAATTAGACATAACGCGTTTAATATAATTACGTGTTTCATATGCTGGGAAACTTTCTATATACAACAAAGGATCAGATGTAGAAAAACTTTTTTCAAATTTTACCAAATTCCCCATACCTGCATTATAAGCAACCAACATTTTTATAATATTGTTTTGAATTAATTGATGTTGCAATAAATCAACAATATATTGTTGTCCCAGAAACATATTGTGTTCAGGATTAGACATATCAATATCAGATAATTTAACATCGTTTTTGCGCGCAACACGTTTTGCCGTATTTGGCATAATTTGCATAACCCCGTTTGCCCCGGCACCAGATTTAGCATTTTGTTTAAAACCACTTTCTTGTTTTGTGATTGCCAACAACAAAGCCCTGTCAATAGACCAGCCGCCCAACGGTTCCCAATTAGGCAACGGATATTGTGCAGAATAAATAATATCATCGTTAATTTCCAACACGCCACGATCACGCATAACACCAGACACCAAAATAGCAACACTTGGCAAACCATAAAGTGACGCAACCGCATTAACAGCATGTAATAATTTATCTGATGATTTTGATGTCACCAAAAATTTTAAATATTGTTCTGCACGTGCCTTGCGACCAACTTGTAATAATGCCAATGCTTTTTTGCCATATTTATTTTCACGCAAAGTGACAATATCTTCGTCTGAACATTCCTGATCAAAAAATTCGTATTCTGGTTCATCACCCAACATTGTCGACGCCAGCGCACCATAAAAAGACATTGGATATGCGGCTGCTATTTTCCAATATTTTTCTGCATTTGTTTTATCACCATTTATATCAGCACTGCGCCCTGCCCAAAAAGCAGCCTCTGTTTTACGTGCGTTATTTATTTGTGTTAAATCCAGAATTTGTGAAAAATATTTTTGCGCTTCACCATATTTTTGTTCTTTGAAATAAAGCAACCCCATTGTCCACAAACCGTATTCAGATTTTGCATCTGATGAAACAAAACCCCATTTTTTTGCCAATTCATATTCGCCATTTGTGTAATATAAAAACGCCAAACGTCCGGCAAGACGTCCGTAATCAGATTCTGAAATTCTTGCTTTGAAAAATCTGTCTTCCAAAATATTGCGTGCAGTTTTCGAAGAACCAGTTCTTATTGCACGCTTAAATTTATCTATCGTTTTTGTTGTTTTTTCTTTATATGTTTTTACAGTCCATGTTTCAGATTGTGCAGTTTCAATATATTCTTTGCCAGTAACAATATGCGGAACAATAGGTTTACGAACAGAAGCTTTTTTAACATTAGCAACTTTATACAACCTTTCTGCACCAGGCATATCATAATATTTTTCCATCCAAGATTGTAATTCGGTACCACGTGTATGATAAGTTTTTGAAACATATCTTTGATACAAAACTTCGTTCATAAGCGATTTATCTGTTAATTTGTTTTCCAGTTTTTTCGCGGTTTCTATTTTTTCTTTATCTTGCAACATAAATATCTGGGCATAAATCGCGGCATTATCTTCCGATAAAACATCTACAGATTCCAACGCAAAAGATGGACACAAGAAAAATATCGCCATAAAAATGCTTAATATTTTTTTCATAATTTAGAATAACGAAGTCTTTGGTTTTGGCAATTCACATACGATTGCATCATCATCTGCTTCTGGAATTTGATTAATTATTTTTTTGAAGTCTGAAACCTTGGAAAACTTTCTGTACACAGAAACAAATCTTATAAATGCAATTGGATCCAGATTCAACAAAGAATCACTTACCATTTGTCCAACCATAGCACTGGTTACCATATCATCTTCTGATTCTGTTTCAAGACGACGCTGAATAGATGCAACCAAACGTTCAATTTGTTCATCACGAACATCGCGATTACGGCAAGCCAATTTTATACTGCGATATAATTTATCACGATCAAAAGGTTCTGTCTTTCCGTTATTCTTGCGAACAACCAAATCACGCATTTGAATACGTTCAACAGTTGTAAATTTTGCACCACATTGATTACAAACACGACGACGACGAATTATCGCGTCTTCGATATCTGGACGCGAATCTGCCACACGGCTGTCTGTAGAATTACAATATGGACATCTCATAGTTCTTTAAGGTTAGAAAAAATTCATTGATAAGTAAAGCATAATTTATATTAAAAAAAATTGCTTTTTTATAAAAATCAAGTGTTTTTTTTACAAACCGATTCGCTTGATGCTTTTTTAAGGGTCAAAAATATGATAAAATATGTTTAAAGATAAGGGCCCACAAAGTCCAGAGACGAGAGAAAAAATGCAAAAATACCTTAACAAAATTTTGTGCGGTGATTGTATTGAAATCATGCGCAAGATTCCAGATGCATCTGTGGATGCTGTTTTTGCGGATTCCCCGTATAATTTACAATTGGGTGAAAAAACACTTTATCGTCCCGAAGATCAAACCGCCGCACGTGCTGTACGTGACAATTGGGATGCGTTTGAATCTAATGAACAATATGATGAATTTACACGTGCATGGATGCGTGAATGCAAACGTATATTAAAACCAGATGGCGCAATGTGGGTTATTGGTTCTTATCACAATATATTCCGCGTGGGGTCTATTTTACAAGATATGGGATTTTGGATTTTGAATGATATTGTTTGGGTTAAAACAAATCCTATGCCTAATTTTCGTGGAACACGTTTTACAAATGCGCATGAAACTTTGATTTGGGCCACACCAACCAAGACCGGGAAATACACGTTTAATTATGAAACAATGAAGAAATTAAACGGCGGCAAACAAATGCGTTCCGATTGGGATATTAATATTTGTTTAGGTGAAGAACGTGTAAAAGATGCAAACGGCAAAAGTTTACATAACACACAAAAACCTATGGATTTACTGCGCCGCGTTATTTTGGCATCTACCAAGGCCGGTGATGTTATTTTGGATCCATTTGTGGGTTCTGGAACAACTGCTGCGGTTGCAAAAGAATTGGGGCGTCAATTCATTGGTATTGATCGCGAAGAATCTTATGTAAATGCTGCACGCGAACGTGTTAATAATATCGTTCCAATCGATTTATCGGACATCGAAGTATCCGCACCAAAACGCGATGCAATCAAGGTTGGATTCCGTGAATTGGTTGATGCAGGATTGCTTTATGTTGGACAAACTTTGGTTGGACCAAAGGGTGATCGCGTTATGATTACACATGATGGACAATTAATGCATACATTGTATGGAAAAGCATCCATTCATGTTATGGCGGCACGTATTCAACACAGTGTCAGTTTTAATGGTTGGGATTATTGGTCTGCACAAAAACAAGATGGCACATTGGTTCCAATTGACGAATTGCGCAAATATGTTCGTGATATAAAACAAAACATCAAAAAAGCAGCGTAAAAAATATGCTGTTTTTTATTAAATATAAAATAAAAAAACACCGAATTAATCGGTGTTCTTTTTATTATATGATTTTGATTATTTGATTCCATTTGATGTCATCACAGAATCATTAACTATACAAATAGTTCCTGAAACTTTACATGCAGATGGCACCAATGTATATTTACCGCTTTTGTCTTTCAGGTTGATTTGAACCTTTGGACAATCCATCAATTTGCTATTGAATTGGCTGCATGCCTGTTCCCAAGAAGCCTTGTCAACAACAGCAGATGTTGGGGATACTGCATCTGGCAAATGCAAATTCCATTTTACATAGAAATCTTTCAAAGAATCTATGGTATGCGCTTTGCCCAGTGCAACAGAATTCAAACCATCACCAACCTTGCATGTAATGTTGCTTTTTTCAACAAAGGCTGTAATTGCAGTTGCAATACCACCAGCCGCAGCACCAGTTGCTAAACCGATAGCGGCACCTTTACCAATTTCTTTGCCTTTGTCTAACTTAACATTGATGCCAACGCCTTTGTCTAATTGACTTAAGAAAGATTGAATATCTCTTAAATCACCTTTGATTGTTTTATCATCTACACACGCACCTGTACCTTCACACAAAGGACTGTCTTCCCCGCCTTTTACAAGAACTTTATCCAAAGCTTTAAAAGAACAATTATTGATATATACTATAGTTTTCTCTTTATTCGTTAACTGCAAATTACGACTTGCAATTTCTTGTTCATTGCATATAAATTTACCACCGATTTTAAGTTCGCTAACAATTTGTTCTCTTTCCTGTGCAGTCAAACGATTTTCACAATAATCAATTGCATGTTCATACATTTTGACTTTTGAATACAAATCAAGAACTTTTTCGCATTCAACAGAACCAAAATTATCAAAATTAATATTTTCACCAATATAATTTGATACGAGCTGATCTTGATGCATTACACGTCTAATATAATCACCCATTTTTTCTGCATATTTTGGATCATCGCAAGCTTCTTGTTTTTTGTTATAAGCACCTGCCCCGGCGGCTGCACCAATTGCTGTTCCTAAAACCGCACCACCCGGCACAGCGATAACAGCAGCAGTTTTTGTATCATTCAACAACGAATTGAAATCAAACAATTCTTTGTTGCAAGTAAATGTAGAACCTGCCTTTTCCCAAACTTCTGCAGGGTTATCATTACCAACCGCACCAAACAACCAACTGTTTGTAATTAATTTATCTTTGTTGTATGCCGCAACACGAATCAAACATTCCGCTTTTGCAGCATCCCAACGTGCATAATGACCACGATTTCCATCGTATCCAACAGTATTAACCGCAACACCTTGTGGGTTATCTTTGGACAAAGTTCCATTCATTGATTCATTATATGCACCAACTTTGTTGTTATATTCTGTGTTAACTTTATTGGTATCAGAAACCGCAGCAAACGAAGAACCGTATGTATTTCTGTCCAATAACAAACAAGTATTTTCAGCCTGATTTGGGGTCAAACCTGTTTTACGCAAAACAAAGTTATAATATTCAGGTTGAATAATTCTGGAATTGAAATCCAACCAAACATCGTTGCTTTCGTTATAGACATTACGGCAATCTACACGAACTTCGGAAATACATTTATCAACGGAAGCCTGACATAATTTCATACCGCCCATAACAGCATTACGAACATCTTCGTTAAACATGTCGTTCAAACCGCCCTGTAATGCGCCAGTATTAATACATTGCAAAACATCGTTCATACACATTGTGATTGTGTATTTAGAATTTTTTATACCACCATCCGGACATTCAACAACAGGTGTTGGTTCTGGGGTTGGTGTTGGGGTTGGTGTAATACTGTGTCCGGCATTAACAACTTCGGTTGGCATGCTGATTGTCGTGACCGCAGGATTACCGATTGTGTTCAAAGAAACCACCGGCATTGATGGCATACGCGCCGTTTCTGTCGGCATCATACTGGAACGACCAGTTGCCGCTTCGGCACCACAGAAAGTCGCCAAAACCGCGACACTTACCATCGAATTTACACATAAATTTAATATTTTCATAATATTTCCCCCAAATTCTTATGAACATATTATATCATACATTGACACCCAAAAAAAGTTTTTTTATATCAAAATATTATTTTTTATAAATAATTGACAAATCTTTATTATTGTCTATAATTACAATATGAAAAAGATTATTGATTTTATCAAATCTAACATTTTGATTGTCAAATGGACAGCGTGGTATTTTTTTGCCCTTTGGCTAATATTGCGTTTTGTTTTTAATTTTGACATGTTTAGTGCGCATTATTGGTGGAAATTTTTTCATGCAACATTACATGGTTTTGGTGGCTTTGTATTTGGAATGTTGGTATATGCCGCAATACCTGTTTATATCGCAACCACAATGATAATTTATCGCAAGAAAGAATTAATCATAACAATCCTGAACGTGAAAAAGCTGTTCTTGCCAATATAGAACAAAAGGCAGGCGAATACGGCGGAAGTGCAAGACTACTGTATGCTACTATAATGGAGCTGAGCCGTGCTATGCAGCATGATATGCTCGGCAGCGGTGCAGAGCTTAAAAACCGCATAAGAAATGCATCCGATTCAATGCCTTTTGATTCAAAGGATGTGCGTGTAGCGTGTTTTGGTGTACCGGGTACATATGCACATAAAGCGGCTATGAAAGTATTCCCGAATTGCAAGCCGGAGTTTTATTCACCTTTCAGAGAAGTTTTCGGAGCTATACTCAACGGTCAGGCAGATTTCGGTGTTGTTCCGATTGAAAACAGTTCAGCAGGCTCTGTGACAGCGGTTTATGACCTTATGCTCAAATACAGATTTCATATTGATGCCGCAGCCGATATACCGGTTGACCATTGTCTTGCCGCACCAAAGGGAGCATTACTTGAGAATATACGAACAGTTTATTCACATGAACAGGCTTTGTCCCAATGCTCCGATTTTATCAATTCCAGAGATAATATCACAGCTAAAGAACATATAAGCACTGCACAGGCTTCTCAGTTTGTTGCAGAAACAAACGATCCTGCTGTTGCCGCAATTTGTTCAAGGGATGCCGCCGAAAAATACGGTCTTGAGGTCATACTGACAGGTTTTCAGAATAATCCTAATAATACAACAAGATTTATCGTATTTTCAAAAGATATGTATATTGAGCCTGATGCTGATAAGATAAGCCTTTGTTTTTCGCTTCCCCATGTTACAGGATCACTTTATAATGTGCTTTGCAGATTTGCTGCTCACGGTCTTAACCTTACCAAAATTGAATCAAGACCTATCTATGGAAAATCTTTTGAATATATGTTCTATCTTGATTTTACGGGAAGTACAAAAAATCAAAGTACCATAAGCCTTCTTTCAGCTCTTTCTGATGAACTGACAGAGTTCTCCTTCCTCGGCAACTATAAAGAAATCGGCAATCAGTAATGTGCAAGTATTGTTAGTTCAGACTTGATTGACGTAAAAAAACTGTCATTCTGAGGAGCGTAGCGACAAAGAATCTTTTACACGAAACTGATTTATTAAAAAGATCCTTCGCTTCGCTCAGGATGACAGGTATGGTTCGGAATGACAGAGAGATGTGCGGAATAACCACCTTAATTTTACAACATTTCCCTGACAAAATAACTGAGGGTTAATACGAAAA
>CADBVV010000008.1 GCA_902798205.1 uncultured Pseudomonadota bacterium
GGCATCATAAAGATAATCAGATTCAGAATCAGGACTTATAAAACCAGATTCATAATCTTCTTCGCTTACAAACATATCATCATATTTTGCCCCAGGTTCATACACAGGCTTGTTTGCAAGAATATCTTCTTCTGATATCACATTTTCTTCTTCCACATCTGTATCAACTGAAGTATTCAAACGACTGGGAACGACATCCAAGACAACAGGTGCCTCTTCAACCATTGGCATTGGCTCTTCGATAGGTTCTTCGTCTTGTTCTTCTTCAATTGGTTCTTGTTCTTCTGTTTCAACAGACACAGGTTCCGCAACCACCGGTTCTTCATTCAAAAACACATCGTTATTTTGTTGTTCGTTAACAACAACAGGGGCAGGTTGTTCAACTTTTTCCGCAACCTTTGGTTCTGCGACCACTGTTTCTGTTGTTTTTGCCGTTAACACAGGCGTTGTATCACCAGATATATTCTTTTGATATAACCACAATGTAAATACTGACAACAATATCAAAACCAACAGCAATACATAATATATAAAGCCAGGTTTTGAATGTTCTTTATTTTCAATTGGTGCCTGGAAATTATTTACAACCGGTGTAATTGGACGCACAGGTTCAACAACGGTTTCTGATTCTTGAATCACAGGTTCAACCGGTTTGATTGTTTCAATCACAGGTTTTTCTTCTTCGACAATTTCTTCTTCAACAATTGGCTGTGGCGTAAACACTGGTTCTGGTTCGCTAACAGGCGTCAAGGATTCCAACACTGGTTCGGGTTCGCGAATTGGTGTCATAGATTCCAATACTGGTTTTGGTTCTTCGATTGCTACAATCGGTTCTTCCTTGATATCTTCTGATTCATTAAATACTGGTGCATCAAAAGCAATTGGTTTAAAGGCGATGTCATCATTCAGAATTTGTGGATCTTCATTAAACAAAGGTTTTATATCTGATTCTTCAACTTCTTCTTCGTCTGATTCTTCGATATCATCAATTTCTTCATCATCGGCACCCAATGTTTGCACAGGATATTCTGGTGCAACCATTACAGGTTTGCTTTTAACAGTTTGTTTTATTTCTGTTGTTGGCTGATTCAATAAATTGCTGGCCAATTCGGCATCTGCGGTCGCAACATCCAATCTTTTTTGTGCAGATTCCAAACGTTTCTGGGCCCGTTTTAATTTTTCATTTGATGCTTCTATTTGGGATTCCAATTTTAAAATCTTGGCCGCAGATTGTTTTGTATTAACACGTCCAATTTCTTTTTTAGTGGCGCTTAATTTTGCACGCAAAGATTTTATACGTGCCTGCAAACGAACAATTGTATCTTTTGTTCTTACAATTGTGGCATTGGTTTTTGAAATTATTTCATTTGCGATATTTAAACGCATCATTGCACTGTGACGCGCGGCAGAATCACGCAAAATTGACAATTGAACCAAATGTTCTTCCAAATCTTCGCCCGCTTCATATGCGTTGATAAGATTTTCATAAACAGACAAACCGGAATATTCGATATCTAATTTTTGGTATTTATTATCAACCTTTGGACGAATTGTTTCCAAATCAACACCGTAACCTATGGACAATATTTCATCCCACTTTTTATCACCATCAGGATTTATCACCAACAACACATTGGGTTTTTGCGCATTAATCGTGTTATCCAACACAAATATCAGATTGTTTGCCGAATCATAAAACGCGTTTATATCGTTGCCATCTATGCTGAAAGCACGCATAACCAAAGTTCCGTAATTTGTATTTTCTCTCTCGCCCATCATTGATTATTCCCCCGGTTTTATTTTTTCTTTGGTGGTGTGAATTGATACGCCTGACGACAATGTTCATAACAATATGGTTTCCCAGCAAAAACTGTTTCGCCACAGAAATGGAAATTATCAGAATCAGGATCACCAATTGGCCAACGACATTGATTAGATTTTAAATTTGCCATTTGCAACGCATGCTGAATCAACAATTCATGCAAAGCCAAATCTTTGTTTGTTTTCTTAGAAGCAGGTTTAGTTTTTACAACCGGTTTAACTTCTTTTACTGCCTTTTCTTTTTTTACAGTTTTTTCTGTCTTTGGTGCTGTTTTAGTATTTTTAACAGGTACTTTCTTTTCAGCGACCTTTGCCGATTTAACAGGTTTCTTTTCAACAACTTTTTTTGCTGGTTTAACTGGCGCAGCTTTCTTTACCGCCTTTTTAGCAACAACTTTTGTTGCAGGCTTTTTGGCAGCTGTTTTTTTAGCTGGTTCAGCCTTGGCAGATTTTTTTGGTGCAGATTCTGTTGCCTTTGCATTCCAACCCAAACGGTTTAATTTACCAACAACAGCGTTTTTGGACATACCCAATTTTTTACCCATTTCAGCAGTTGATAAACCTTTGCCCACCAACGCTTTTAATTTTTTCAGCATATTGCTGTCCCAACCAGTACTCATAATAAAAAATCCCTTGTGTTTATATCTGATATAATTGTATCATAAAAACGAATCGAAAGGCAAGGGGGAAATATGATTTATTATATATTTTTTTCGTTGGTTTTAGTTGGTGCTATTTTTTGCGCCATCCGTATGGCAAGCGCCGATTTTAAACGCAGAATTATCCCAGATGTGTATTTGTTCCCGTTTTTATTTGCCGGACTTTTGACCACAACTTTTTTCCCATGGCCCGTCACTATCTCTGATTCTGTTATTGGGGGTGCAATGGGGTACTGTTTGGGCCTGATTGTCGGATTCATATTTGACAAGATAAAACCAAACCAAAAATATCCACCAATTGGTATGGGCGATATAAAATTATTAGGGGCCGGCGGTATCTGGTTCGGCACATTGGGTTTATCAATTGCGATGATTATATCATGCATATTGGCTTACATTTGGAATTGGAAACGCAAAGATAAATATATTCCGTTCGCACCATTCTTTTTAATTGGTGGATTTTTATCTTTGATTATAATTCAATTTTTGTTATAATTAAGAAACAGGAAGGATGAAAAATAGCAAATTAAAATCTTTATTATTTGCTGTAATCTGCGGTTTTTATGCGTTTTGCGCATCCGCGGCCACTTCGTTGTTTTCTGATTATGGGCAAATACAAAACGTTCAAAATTATTCTTCCAATCCATTTTGGACACCAAATTCACCATATAATCAAAGGTTGCCTCAACCTGTATACGTTCAGGGCGCTGATTTAAATGACGAAGATTGTATAAACGTTGTTCAATCATTGGTTTCTGTGCAATGTATGGCACGAGACAACTGTAAAAATACAACTTTGGCTGAAATTCGTCCGGCAATTATGGTTCAATTATCTAATTTACCGGGAAATAATTATGTTTCTGCATGTTCGGGATATTTGGATTATATATTTGAATCTTATGTTGCAAAATATGGCAATAATGTTCCAAATCGTGCTGTGAATTTTCCAAATGCAACAGTGCCAAATCAAAATTTAAATAATAATAATACAATTCCAATACAAAATCCGTACAAACAGGTTGTACCAACATGGCAACAAGAAATTATTGAACGAAGCGACGAATTAAAACAATTACAACAACAAAATGGTGCGGGCAGTGAACATCTGTCCGCAACTGCGTTTCCAACAACATTTGAAGATCTTTCTTTTTCAGAACGTATGGCGGTAAAAACCGAAGGATATGCACCATACAAAGATATGCACGCATATGAGGTCCCAAATTTTTTAAGCGCAAAAGAATGGTGCAGCGGTAATGGCGCCGGAACACCGGAATGTAAAAATTATGAACAACAGGTTGCAAAGAAAACTTCTGGTTCGTCTGGACCAACAACCGCAACAAGTTATACATTCGACGGAAAGACGATATTTAGAATATGAAAAAGATATTTGGTTTAATTTTTAGTATTCTGTTTATATCTGATGTTGCACACGCGTCAGCGCCGGACCAGGCATTGATAACATGTCTTGATAAAATTTATAAAAGTGATCCTGTATGGCAGTCTGGTGTAACAAATATTTTTGGTAACGCTGATTTAAATGATGCCATTGTTGAACAAGAAAAAGCCCGTATTTATGATTTGTTATCTAAAAGAATAGCCACAAATTGTGCATCTGCACTTGTCACCATGGCCAAAACAAATCAAGAACGTGCAATAATTGGTTTTAAACACAAAGATAAAGAATACGGTTTTGATTTTGATTTATCTAAGATATTAGACAATGTTGGAATCCAAACAGGTATACTGGTTATAAATAAACGCAATTTATATCCTACACAAGTATTGAAATTATCAGATATTCCAAAAAAACAGAAATTCTTTTCGGACGAATGTTCTGATTGGACAATCGCAGATAATCTGGATGATGATGCAGCAGTTAATGTTGCAGGCCAATCTGTATTCACTGATTATGGCGGATCAAAGAACGAATTTTTCCTTGATTTTGCTGACGGGGATAACCGTCGTGCATTTCCTGGTCTGCTTTTGATGGACAAGACAGGCAGCACAGAAGAAAAAATTGTTACATATTTTAATCTTAAAACTGCTGTTGAAAAGACTTATCAATTCGCAGAAAAATTAAAAAATACACCTTGTTCTATAGATAATAATTTGGCCGTGTATCTGGTTGCATTAAATGTCCAAACGGGTCCCGTAACAACATCTGCAAATGATGATTTGGCATCTGGGTGGACAGCGGGTACTGGCGCAGCTGTCGGCGCCGCTACAATAGGTATTGGCGCAGCAGCCCTGCATACAACTGGCGCAGCGGCGGCGTTTGGAGCATTAGCCGGTGCTACTGGTGCCGCAGCAGTGGTTCCCCTTGTTGGATGGGGTATTGCTATTGTTACAGGAACAGTTGCAGCAAGTATGGCATTATATCCAAATCCTATTACTGACATTCAACAGGTTATGATTTTAGACGGACCATATGATATTTAAATAAACATACATGTAGCAGAGAGAGAAACTGTATGTTAAAAAAATCTTTATTTTTTCTTTGTTTTGTATTTTGTTGTTTTATGGCAAACGCCCAAACATCTGAATCAAATCATCTTGCCAATTGTACAGAACAATTCTTTTCACAAGCATTAATAAAACACAGCAGTGAAATTGATGAAAGCGAACCAGAATTTAAAGTTCGTGCGTGGGCCCGCGAAGCAATGACCGGGGATTCAGAAATATTAAAACAGATTTTAAATTGCCCAGAATTACAACATGTTGCGGATGACACAACAATTATTTTCAGTCCCATTGAATATAAATTTCCACACGGTCGAACAATTACAATAAATTACAGCACCCAACCAAAAGTATTAAAACAAAAACTAATGTTGGCGAACAAACGCAGCCTGCCAAATGGTGACGCAAACCCCAGATTAATGGACCCAAATGATCCGGCAAAATATTTAAATACCGAACCATCGTGGTATGCAATTATGGTTGTACAACATGATTCATTGAAAGATTTCGTTGGCCCAGATAAAAACAATACACTGTCTATGAAATACATAAACAACCATATTGATGAAATATATCCACATGGATATTATTGTACCAGTAAAAGTGCTTTTGCCAACGACAAAGACACTATAAACCAAGTCGTCAGGGACATTGTAAATGTTGAAGATGACAGCAACGATTATTATGTTGCAGGCGATGTAAATCTGGAATGGGTAATGTATGCAGAAATCGCCGCTGATATTATTATCACTGTGGCAACTATGGGCGTGGGCGAAGCAGGTATGATTTCCATGAAAAGCGCACGAGCCTTTAAAGCAGGAAAAGAACTTTTACGTTCCATTGGGAAACTTTCCAAAATTCCAGATGTAGAAAAATACATAAAAGCTACAAGCAAGATAGCACAACATACTGATGATATTGCGAAAATAGAAAAAGAAATAAAAACATTAAAAAATGCTGAAGAAATTGCCGCTAAACGTAACCAAATAAAAAAGATACAAGAAAGTATAAAAGGGCTGGAAAAAGAAGCTGAAACATTGGCAAAAAACAGCAAAGATGTAACAAAATACAAAGAAATTGCAGAAACTTACAAAGATTTAAATAAATATTTTAAAGATTTAAGAGCATTCACAAGACCACAAACAGGAAATGTCTTTACAAGAAATCTGAAAAAAGTCGGCGCTTTCGGAAAAACATTAAAAGCCGCAAATTCTGGTGCAAAAACCATGAAAAAGGCTTCAAAAATTGCACGCGCAGGCATGTCTTCACGTTCTGCAAAAGCAAAATATTGGTTGGCCGATGCCACGTTAAAACACGGTGCAAGATTAGCACGATTTGAACGAGACGCCGGTATATTATATGGCGCACTTTCTTTTATTGGTGATATGTATGATAAAACATCAACCACATCCAAAGAATTTTCAAACGGCATTGAATTTAAACCTTTGTGTTTATTATCAGCTGACGACCTGGAAGGACAAGAAAATGTTGTCAATTATGGTATGTGGTTAATGTGGGTTGGTAATTCAACAGATTCTGCAGATGATGATGCAGCATATTTACAAGCCATGGATTTTGCATCCAAATTTTATTATCAATTGGACGAATTCCAAGATGAAAATTCCGCAAATTGTAATGTCGATATTTATGTTGTACATCCGATAATTCGTCTGGACGAAACAAATGTAGATAACCCAAGTGGCGAATTATTCTATTTATTTATGAATGATATCCCATGGTCAACCGCCGATCAATTTGGCGACCAAGTTTCAAATATTGAAGATTGGGAAAGGGCACAACAAACATTAGCACAACAAGATCCACAAAACAAATATAAAAGACAAAACAACGACAATTCAGAACAAACACCGGAATATATTGCCACACAAGAAACGACCGAACAAACGATTGAAAATACCAATGAATAAAACCTTGTTGTATTTTTTGTAAAAAATCTTTATAATATAAACATGTATAAACAGGGGAAATATATGAAAAAATTTTTATTTTCTTTGATTGGAATTTGTTTATGTGTTTTTAACGCGTCGGCATACCAAATATTATCCACAAAAGAATTTGGCAAAGATGATGCAAAAAATCAAAATGTGATTGTAAAATGCACAACAGATACCGGAAAAATGTCCGAAGAAACATGTTCTTTGCGCAGATATGTAAAATGTAACAGCAAGGATAAAAAATCCATGTGCACATCTTGGCAACCATGGCGTGATTTACGCGACCCAACAGATAATTATCATGATTGGAAATCTGCCGCCAGTGCATGTTGTAAGAAGAAAGGGTTAAGATAATAAAAACCGCCTGAAAATAGGGCGGTATTTTTTTTACACAAACATATTGACAAAATAATATTTTTGTATTATATTTTGCCTGTAAAACAAAAAAAGGGTAAAACATGTCACAAATTGTTCAAGATTATAGAGATTTAAAAAAGGCTATTACAGCCACGGACGCAGTAAGATATGAATTAGCACAATATTCTGCAACAGAATGTATTGCTAAAAATGATTTGATAAACCATGATCCACATGTTTTCGAAGGATTGCTTAGTCTGAACTCCGTTACATGCCCAACGGTTCAAAAAATCTGCGAAATAGATCACAAAAGATGTGCAAAATGTCCTGTTTTTATTAAACATGGTGATTATCAAACAATGCAAGAAAAACTTGCAAAGGCAGAAAGGGAAGAACAGGCAGCTCGTCGCAAACTTATTAAAAATATATTGTGTTTTTGGAGAACAAAATAACAAAAAGGGGCCAACATGGGATATATACCACCAAAGAATATATATGATGCAAAAATAGGCGACAGAAATATACGGGTAGATATTTATGATTTACCGTATGATGAATTTGGCGCAGATGAACCATTAATTATATTGGGTGATGTCTTGTTAGCAGATCAATCAAGAACAACCAATTTATCCAATGTCCACATTATTGGAAATCTTGATATATCAAAACAAAAATATTCTGTAATATTGCCTGCGCGCGTAGAAGGTGCGTTTATTTGTCGTTCCAACCCACAAATGCGCGACATTGCAACACGCAAAAAAGTTGACGTATTCCATGATGCCTTTGTATTTCCAGATGGTATCACAGAAATAGATTGTTCACATTCTATAACCAACCTGTCTGTATTACACAACAAAATACCATCTACAGTTAAAAAAGTTATTGTGGCTGATGCCGTTTTGGCAAAACTTTGTGAAGATACAGATTTGCTGAATATTGCAAACATTTTACAACAACAATATCCTGATGTGGTTTTTGTTGGCGAAAAGAAAGGTAAAACACTGTCACAAACACTGGCAGAAAATCCAACACCTGTTGCAAAAAAAGTAAAAGAGGCTGCAGTTGTAAAAAAGGCAGAAGTAGAAAAAACAATTGAACCAGAATATGCGGTAAAGACAGAAGATTTTTACGATGAAGATGAAATATTTGATTTGTGCTTGCAAGATTCTGTCATAAAGTCTTCCAAGATTCTGCATTCAACACTTAAACGACAAATTAAACGTTTTATCAACAAACTTGACAGCATAACAATGAAAGATTCAAAAACAAATACTTTGGTTGTTTGTATAAAAAAAGCAGACATATCAAAAATTATTGAATCTTTGAAAGAAAATTTACAAAAAAAAGTACAAATAAAATCTGAAAAAGGATCTAAAACAATGGACAACAAAGTTCAAACACCAGAATATAGCAATAAATACGAAATTTTGGAAAAATGCCTTGCAAATGTGGCTATTATGAAATTATCCGGTGGCGATGAAGACTTACTTAAAGTCAAAATCCGCAAATACATGAACGCATGCAGCGACAGAAGACTTCTTATGGACACAAATTCTAATCGAAACATATCTTGTATTCCAGCAGAAAAAGTTGATGCTTTGATTGAAAAAGTATTGGAAGAATTAAAAGAAATCTATAGAAAAAAGAAGCCTGTACGTCGCGCAACAAAGTCAGAAAAAACAACAACAGAAACAACACAACCACAAAAACCCGTTACGGTTGCAAAAACTGTTGCACCACAAAAGCCGGTTTTGAAACCTATTTTAATAAGAAAATATATTCCACAACAAATATGGAAAGAAATTTGCAAAGCGTGTGGCAAAGGGAACACCGACAAACAAATGTTTGTTTTAAAAACAATTGCTTCTGTAAATGTGAACGTTGTTGATACACCACAGATAGACGGTCTTCCTATTATAAACCCAGAAACACACGTACAAACCATGTCTTCTTATATGAAACACGAAGATGGTCAATCTTTGGTACAAAGCATAGATTCACCATGGCGCACAGATAACAAACGTATAATCTGGTCATATTTGCCGGAAGAAAAAGTCCTTGTTTGCACAGGATGTTGTCCTGACCATAACGCAAACATAAGAGAAAACAAAAAATATTCACGCATACGTGATCTTGCCGCAATTGGTCAAAATGCTAACGGTGAAAAATTAACTTTGAAAAAAATCAAAGATGAAGGATATATTAGCATTGGTATTTTGTTTGAACAATTATTATCCAAAGCACAACCAGAAACATTTGTTGAACAAGAACAAGTCGAAGAAAAACCAGTGGCAACACATACTGGAAAAAGGTCAAGAATACCTGCAACAAAAACAGAAAAAGTGGATTACAAACCTCATTCAAAATATGTTGCAAAACCAAGCGTATTGCAAAAAACAGAAGCAGTAAAAACACCTGTTGAATCAACACAAAAACCGGTTGAAGAAGCAGGTATTGTACCAACCCTTGTCGATGAACAACCAAAAGAAGAACCTATTGCTATTGCTTTATCGACAGAAGAAGTAAAAGAAGCAGAACAATATATTGATAAAATCTTGGGAGTCCAAACACCAAAAAATCAAGTTGATCTTTTGGCCTTGCATACATATATTGAAAAGATAATACCAGCAATTACAGATATCATTAACGATGGGCTGGAATCTGCATCAAAAGAAACAGATGCAGCAAAGCAACTGGAACAAATAAATCTGGTTCGTGAAGCATTAATTCAAAAAAATAAAATCGAAAAAATGATGCCTGAATTCAGCAAAACATTTTTGTTATTGGATACGATTCAAGAAAATACTAAAAGAATACAAGGCAGATAAAAATAGGGGCTTCGGCCCCTTTTTCATTTTTGGTAGATGTGGGCGGACTGGTCTTCGACCTCACTTACGTAGTCGAACCGCGCGGTTCTTGTCCGAAACGTATATGTTTTCAAAAAAATAAGGCCACAAGGCCTTTTCATTTTTGGTGGATGTGGGCGGACTCGAACCGCCGACCCCTACGATGTGAACGTAGTGCTCTAACCAACTGAGCCACACATCCAAATCTAATTAAAAATCCGCCTGACGCGGATGAACAAGTTTTGGTGGGGATAGTGGGACTTGAACCCACACGATCGCAATGATCAAAGGATTTTAAGTCCTCAGCGTCTACCATTCCGCCATATCCCCAAGGACTCCGCTTTGCCATATTCATGGTGGAGCTGATGAGATTCGAACTCACGACCTCTGCATTGCGAACGCAGCGCTCTACCAACTGAGCTACAACCCCATGAACTCTTTCAAACATATGGTGGGCACAAGAAGACTCGAACTTCCAAGGTATTGCTACCACTAGTACCTGAAACTAGCGCGTCTACCAATTCCGCCATATGCCCGTTCAAAGCACAGTGAATAATAAACTATATTCAAATATTTTGCAACAAGAAAAATTGAAAAAAAATATCAATTTTTTATACAAAAAATCGTAATTTTGCTTGCTCTGGTTTTCACAAATTTGCTAGAATCAATCAAGAGATGAAGAAAATTCTGTATTTTATATTTGCAACAATGTTCTGCATATTTAATGCGGACGCTGCATCACGTGGCGAAAATCCGGTGTCTCGCAGTAAAAATGCAAATGTTATAACAGGCGAAAAAAGCGCACGTTCAACCACATCCAGAAATGCTGTCAAAACGACTGTTTCTGCACGTAATGCAAAACATGTTTCCATTTTGGCACCACGCACCACACAAAGAAACACCGCTACACGCACGCCTGTATCACGCAATGCAATACCTCAAAACAAAACAGTTTCTGCACGCGCTGCCGCAACGACACAAGTGGCCACATCTGTTGAAACAAGGACAGGTGCAGAATATGAACAATGTAAATCTGCATTTTTTACATGTATGGACCAATTTTGCCAGTTAAAAAACGACAGCTACAGAAGATGTTCTTGTAACGATCGTGTTTTTGATTTTCAAGACATTGCTGAAACTTATCAAAAAGCCAATGATAAATTAACAGAATTTTCAGAAGACTTGGACGTTGTCGGTATGACACGCGAACAAGCATTAGCAATGAAAACAGCATCCGAAGGCGAAGATGCAATGACAGAAGATAAATCTGCATCGAAACAGTTATTACAGGCAATCATGAATTCTATCAAAGGTGGCGATGCATCTGTTGGTGGCAAATACAAAGATTTGAACAGTATTACAATATCTGCCGATATGTCGAATGCTTTTGGCATGGACGATTCCGGACAAATCATCGCTTCGTATAATGGTGCCGCTTTGTATAAAGCCGTTTATCCAAAATGCAGAAATGCAGTCCAAGAAGACTGTAATAAAGCTTCACTACAACGTGCAGTTAATGCATATTTAATGGCAATCGAACAAGATTGTAATTCCGTAGAATCTGCATTGGCAAACCAACAAAAAACATTAAAAGCATCAACACATCAAAGCAGTGCTATGTTGGATTTGGCACGCGTAGAAAATCGTAAAAATCATAATTCTGATAATGTTGCAACATGTTTGGCAAATGTTGAAGCCGCCATTCAAAGTGAAGAGGTATGCGGTGCTAGATATCACAAATGTCTAGATTATGGTCAATTCATTGATGTCGCAACAGGTGCGCCTTTAACAGGTGTTGCTGATTTCTATAAATTGGGTGAATTGTTAACGTTCAAAACAAATGTTAATATCAAAGATCAAAAATTATCTTCATTACAAAACAACAGAGAGTTTGTACAATTCTTTGAAAGCAAAACAAAAAAATTTGCAAAAGAAGCGCTTGATAAATGTGTTGAAGATTCAGATTATGTATGGCAACAATATCTGGACAGGGCATTATTAGATATCTATTATGCACAACAATCCAAGGTTAAAGAAATAAAACAAAGTTGTTTGACACTGGTTGCACAATGTTATGACAACCAAAATGTATCTATTACAAATGCCATGGTTAATTTGACAGGTGATTCGAATCTGCTATTAAAGCCGAACACAATATCTTTGACAACACAAATGTGCGATAAATACATTGATTCTTGCGATGGCATGTTCAGTGGTATTATCAGAGATTACATAAAAACGAAAGACGGTAAAGATTCTTTGAATGCATGTCGTGCAATTGCACAACAATGTTTTGATAAATTTGGTGGTGAAGGATATAGCAATTTCTATTCAACACGGAATGGGCTTTTTGCAAAGGGCAATGCCATTGATTGGTTTTCAATATATAAAAAAGATTTAAATGGACAAAATATATTGGATGAAACGGGCAAGGAAATTATTGTATCACCATGCGCACAACAACTTGCCGAAACGCCCGGCTGTACAGATATAGAAGAAATATTTGGCGGATTTGATAAATATGTTGATACAGATGATATATTAATAGGATATTCTGCGGAAAATGCGACCGACACAACACGTCAAATTCGTTCATCTGGAATTGCAACAGAAGTTTACTATAAAATTATTGATGGGCTTTCCAATCATTGCAATGCTTTGGGGGGCTATTTTGTTGAATACAAATATGCTGCGCAATATGGATACCAACCAAATGATTTGTGTAAGATTGCATCTGAAGACCCAGATAGTATATTTTATATTGATGAAACTGCTAATTCTGCCAGAACGTTGGTATACTGGTACCATTTTGGACGCAATGAAAACATGTGTCCGGCAAATTATGATGTATCTGTAGACACACAATCTTGGGGAATTTGTTCGTGTTGGGAAAATGGTGGATACCGCAGCAAAAATGGTTCAACCGCAACTTGCAGACCGGTAATTCCTGCAATATCTAGTAATTCTGACACAAACAGCGAAGATCTGTGTTCTGAAAACAATTTGTGCAAAGAAACGTATGCAGAAAACGAAAGCGTGGACAAGACCTGTGCACAACCACGTGCAAACAGATCTTTCTATTGGTGTCAACAAACTGTCGTGTCTTCTGATGGACAATTATGTCCTACCATGAATTTAACAACAAAGAATGCTTCAGGCGAAGATACTGCCAGCACGGGCGAAACAAAATTCTACTGTGCATCAGAAAACGAACAATACATTCAAACAGTGAATGAAAATGTTCCAAGACACAATCGTTAAAAACAGTGATTTTTTATAAATGGGCCAATATATCTTTGGCTATGACAGATGCAGGATTTGCTTTAGATTGTTTCCATTTTTTATCTGCATTTTTCAATTCTTGCAACATTCTTTTGCGCACATGCGGCAATGTTAATTGTTGCACCCAATCTACAATCGCATCTGGTTTTGCATGCCCACCCAGTAATTCAGGATAAATTGTTTTATCCATCAAAATGTTCACCAACGACGCCCATTTAACACGCAACAAAATATGTCCCAACATAATGGATAAAGGATTCATTTTGTAAACAACTATCGTTGGTATATGCATCATCGCCAATTCAGCGGATACGGTTCCACTGGCAACAATAGCAATATACGTATTAGCATACAATTGATAACGTTCGGTTCCTGGAATTAAATCCGGCTTCGTTGACCATTTTTCTGTATGTTTGCGCACATATTCAGCAGTTGTTTCAACGGTAGGTATAACAAATTTATAATCACGATAACCAGAATTCATCAACATATCTACAGTTTTTTGAAATACCGGCAAAAGTTTTTTCACTTCACTCATACGACTGCCCGGGACAATAGTTATTATTTTGTCAGACGTATTCGATTTATATTTATCAAGACCGTCAGAAATAGGGTGGCCAACAGCAATTGTGTCCAACCCATATTTTGTAAAATAAGGTATTTCAAAATCAAAAAACGCATATAATTTATCAAATATTTTTGCGTATTTTTTTGCACGTTTTGGACGCCATGCCCAAACCTGGGGCGCAACAACATGGAAATATTTTGTATGTTTTAAAAGACCTGTTTTTTGAACACCTTTGACAACCGCTTTTGCAAAACCTGGTGAATCTATTGTTAAAACAATATCTGGTTTTTCAGATAATATCGCATCTATTGTTTGTTTGATTCGTGTGGTTAAAACTTTCACATGCCCCAAAACTTCGAAAATACCCATAACCGATAAATCTGACATTGGAAAAAGAGATTTTAGCCCGCAAGATTCCATATGTTGACCACCGATACCGACAAAATTGACACCTGGCATTTCTTGTATTATTTTGGCCCCCAACACATCACCAGAAACTTCGCCAGCAATTATAAAAATTTTAACTTTTTTCTTTATCATTTCGCTGTTCCAATACCACGTTTAGAACGATTTTCAATAAAATCTATTGCGTCCATTGCGTATTTATTGTTTTTTACATCTTTGCGAACTTTGTTTATTCTGTCAGAAACAGTTCCTTCGTCACTGCTAAATACGGCAGAATACACAGAATGAATTGCATGTAAATCTTCATTTGTAAAGCCATGACGCATCAAACCTACGCGATTGATGGTGCGATATACTGCACGTGGTCCTTCGTAAATAGCGTATGGCAACACATCGTGTCCAACGCCACTCATACCACCAATAAAGGCATTACGTCCAATACGTGCAAATTGTAATACCATTGAACCACCAGACAAAATAGCAAAATCCTCAATTTCTACGTGACCGGCAACCTGAACCAAATTAGACATAACAACACTGTTTCCAACCTTGCAATCATGTCCAACGTGTGCATTAACCATAATTTGACAATCATCACCAATTTCTGTTCCGTCCGATGCAGGTGTTCCAGAATGAATTGTTACATATTCACGAATCTTGCATCTTTTTCCAATACGCAAACCAGTCATTGCTGCTTCATCTTGCCATTTTAAATCTTGACTCATAACGCCCAAAACAGCGAAAGGATACACGATAGAATCATCACCAATTGATGTTTTCCCATCAATTACAACATTAGATACTAATTCAACGCGATCACCCAAAACAACATTTGGACCAATAATACAAAAAGGACCAATTTTACAATCGTTTCCTATAACCGCACCAGGTTTAATAACCGCACTGGGATCAATAATCGTAGCCATTTCTTTTTTCCATTGTTAACAAGTTAATCATATAGCCAGATTTTATAATAAATGCCAGAAATATTGTATTCAATAAATATAACCAATTATAACAAATCAATAAAATCTTTGGTTTTTATGTTTTTATTTAATTGAACCAAATAAAGCAAACCCAAAACGCTTATAACTGGACACATTATCAAAACACCAAAAGATATCAGTGTTAAAGCCCATGAATATTTTGATATATTGGCCTGTATTTTATTTGAATGATAAATTGTCAAAGCTTCTGTCAAAGATACAGCAGCTAACAATCCCAAAAATACAGGAACAGATTCTGTTGATACAAATAAAACTGCTGCTAAAGCAGAAATTATTCTGAAAAGCCATTTTAATTTTATATATGCGCTTTCATAAATTTTTGATTTAGTCTTGATATACTTTGTAATTAATGTAGTTATCGCAAAAAATCCTGTGATAAACAATGCCCCCAGATGAATTATTGTTAAATTACCCAATTGGCCAAATCTGAAATATTCTGGTTGCATCAAAATCAATGCAGCCATCATACCAAAAATAATTGTTGAAATAACTATATCTGATATATTTTTGTGCAATCGGGCACCAACAATAATGCCACAAAAAACAGCACTGATTTGCAACAACAAACCGTACAAATCTGGTTTTGCAGAAAATACTGTCAAAGCCAACAATAAAAGAAACGAAATTAACACTGTTTTTTTATCTTTGAATACATTTAAATAATTAAATTTAATTGCGCGATTTGTTACATACATCATTGACACAAATAATACAGTTGCTATTGCTATTGGAAGTAACGATATACCGTCACGTATTACCGCATAATTTCCACCAAAAAGCAACAACCATAACGCCAGAAATAACACACTCCAAAAGCCAACTTTACCTTCCAGATTATTTCCCCATTTTAAACGCGACAATATATCATGTGCATATATATATATCATATAGAATAATGGTAAACTTAACACAGCAATCGCGAAGAAATAAGGATTGATTAAAGCCGCATTATTAAATGAACTTATTGCTGTTGTCGCTATTGAAAACTCATTAAACATAAACTTGCCTTTTGGTTTTATTAGATTATTATATAGGTATGTCAGAAAAACAAGGAAATTTTACATTATTAAATGGCCGCGTCATAATGGAACGCAGTTTATACAACCCAACAAGTGATGCAGTTTGGTTGGCTGCCTTTGTTCATACGACAAACAAAATAAAAACCGTTTTAGACGTTGGAACGGGGTCAGGTGGGGTTTCTCTTTGCCTTTTAACCCATTTACCTAAACTGAAAATCACAGGAATCGATATTTCTGATGATATGTTGGATATCTGTCGCACAAACACAGAATTAAACAATAAAAACATCGAATTAATTAACCGCGATATTTTACGCTGGTCAACCACTGACCGTTTTGATTTGGTTATAACAAACCCACCTTATTTCAAAGGCACACCCGCAAAACATAACGCACATCATAATACAGATATAAAAGAATGGACCAAAAAATCTGCCGCACGCGTATCTTCTAATGGGTATTTTTGTACAATTGTTGATGCAACATGTGCCGATCAGGTTATATCTGTTTTAAACGATAAAAAATTTGGTGACATACAAATATTCCCATTATTTGGTGCAAAGAACACCGCCGAACGCGTATTAATTCGCGCAAGAAACGGTGTAAAAACCGGCACGACCATTTATTGTGGCACATCCATGAATAATGATTCTATTTTACGTGAT
Source organism: uncultured Pseudomonadota bacterium (assembly GCA_902798205.1). Classification (GTDB taxonomy): domain Bacteria; phylum Pseudomonadota; class Alphaproteobacteria; order Rs-D84; family Rs-D84; genus Enterousia. Next base: position 17,045 of record CADBVV010000008.1, read on the forward strand.
GGCTTGACTATTGATGCTTTATTGTCTACACTGGGGACAAAATGATCGGATTTATAGCAAGATATTTTTCTTCCCTTTGGGAATTGATAACCGCACCATTCAGGCTTGTCTGGCGCGGTATTGCTAAGTTATTTCCTCCGCGTGATTGTACCGTTATGGACACCGTTGACGGTCAGGTACACACATATCAACAAAGCAGTTTTTGGCGTTTCACTAAATTTTGTGTGATTATAACGATGTCAATTTGGGCTGCATGGTCAACATATGTGTATGTTTATCACCGTCCATTATTACAAAAACGCACCCAACAACTGGAACAAACACGCACCCAGCATCAGCGTCAAATGACAGATTTAAAGACTTATTTGAAAAAATATAATGATTTAACACGCGAATTAAATATTATTGACGACAAAATATTAAAGGCAGATAAATTATCCGACAAAGATAAAGATAATTTATTAAACAGCAAATCAAAGATTATTGGCGAACTTGATTTCTTGCAAACCAGAATTTCCGAAATGATGGGGGATGAAAATTACATCCCAGAATTTGATAAAATATCCGAATTATCAATTGAATTTGAATTGGTTCGCAACGAAAATGATATTTTAAAACAAAAGAACCAACAAATGATTGAATCAGTCAAAGAAATATCTGACGCAGACAATCAAATTGTTGAACAGATTTCTAAATTAACAAAAGACAATATTGATGAATTGCACAAAAATTTGAAAAAAATTAATACCAGCATCACAAAACTTGGTTTAACAGAAACATCTTTGGTATCACAAGCAAATAATTATTCAAACCAAATTATTGGTGGACGTTTTACACCATTAAATTTAAATAAAAACACAGATGAAAAATACAAAAAAATCGCCGCAGATATTGAAAAATGGCACGGTTTGAACAGATTAACACAAATTTTACCTATTGGGGCACCAGTCGCACAAAAAACAATAACTTCCCCATACGGTATGCGCCAAGATCCTTTTACAAAAAAGAACAAACACCACAAAGGTATTGATTTTTCAGGTAAAATCGGAACAGAATTGTATGCAGTTGCACCAGGGCGCGTGGTTTCCGCAGGGGAACGTTCTGGATATGGAACAACGGTTGAAATCGATCATGGTTTAGGATTCACAACTTTGTATGCCCATTTGTCAAAAATCTTGGTTTCACGTGGTGATTGGGTCCGTCCAGGAACAGTTGTAGGCCTTGGTGGTTCATCAGGGCGTTCAACAGGGCCACATTTGCACTATGAAATAAGATACAAGGGCACACCATTTAATCCAATTAATTTTGTAAAAGAATAAGGAAGGGAAACATGTTAGCGTTCACAAATGCAGACGAAAAAAAATCTCCTACTATTATAGGGGCAGGCTGTAAATTAAAAGGCAACATAGACACTGATCATACCGTTCAAATTCACGGTATTATCCATGGCAACGTCAATGCAGAAACAATCATTATCGGTCGCGGTGGAAAAGTTGTCGGCAATATAACAGCAAACACTATATTTTTACACGGCTCCCTGGATGGTGATGCAACAGTAAAAATCGCAAATATTTTCTCTAATGCGACAATGTCGGGAACATTGTATTATAAAACATTAAATATTACCGGTAATACAGGATTGGAATGCAAATTGGAAAAAAGAAAGGACAAAAAAGATGAAAAATGATATTTCACATGTTTATATCGCGTCCGACCATCGTGGGGTGGGGTTAAAATTATATCTTTATGAAATGTTGATGGCCGATGGTTATAATGTTGTCAATCTCGGGACAGACGATTTAAATACACCTGTTGATTTTCCAGATATTGCAAACAAAGTGGCCGAAGCAATGTTGGATGATTCTCAATCACGCGGTATATTAATTTGTGGCACCGGGGCAGGTATGGAAATAGCCGCCAATCGTCACCGTCATATTCGTGCATCACGCGTTGACAGACCAGAACAGGCACGCGATGATCGTTTTCATGACGATATAAATGTGTTGGCATTGGCCGCAGATGACATCGATATTGAACAAGCGTTTTTATGTGCACAAACATTTTTGGAAAGTCCGTTTGATAATATCGAAAAAAGAATCAGACGAATTCAAAAAATATCTTAATAAAAAAAACCGCCGTTTTGGCGGTTTCTTTATTTCTTTACCACGAAATTAACCAGTTTCTTTGGGACAACAATTGTTTTGATTATTGTTGCGCCTTCTAATTGTCGTGTTGCATTTTGCTTTGCGGTTTCAATTAAATCAGATTCAGTAATATCAACCGGCACAACAAAATCTTTTGCACGCTTACCATTTACAGAAACAACGATAGTCATTTCGTTTTTGACCAATTTAGAGGCATCAAATGTTGGCCATGGTTCGAATACCAACATATCTTTATGTCCCAATTTTTCCCACATTTCTTCGGTTAAATGTGGCGCAAACGGATTCAACAATTGAATCAAAACTTCATAAGCCTTGCGTGGCATTTTACCGCTAAATGCATTTACATATTCCATCATTGCAGAAATTACAGTGTTAAACTTCATACCTTCGATACGTTCTGTCACATCCGCAACCAATTGGTGCATCAAACGTTCTTGTTCAGCGGTCATTACATCATCTGTTAAATTATCAGATAATGTTTCCACACGTTTAAGGAAACGTTGAATACCAGATAAAGTACCTTCGGACCAATTAATGTTTTGTTCCCATGGTCCCAATGCCAAAATAGTCATACGACACGCATCCGCACCCGCACGATTCACAACATCCGAAGACGGAACAGTGTTACCACGCGATTTGGACATTTTTATACCATCTGCACCCATTAACAAGCCGCTACTTGTTCTTTTCTTATAAGGTTCGACACCCGGAACAAAACCCAAATCATACAATGCCTTATACCAGAATCGAGAATAGAGCAAATGTCGTGTTGTATGTTCCATACCACCATTATAATGATCAACGGGCATCCACATTTTCAGTTTTTCAGCGGCACAAAATTCATTGTCATTCTTTGAATCAAGATAACGCAAGAAATACCATGACGATCCAGCCCATTGTGGCATAGTATCTGTTTCACGTTTTGCCGCACCACCACAGCATGGACATGTTGTATTTACCCAATCTGTTGCACGCGCCAGGGGACTTTCACCATCTTCTGTTGGTTTATAATCTGTCATATATGGTTGCAATACGGGCAGGGCATCTTCTGGTACAGGTTGCCACCCACATTTTTCACAATAGACTAACGGAATAGGTTCGCCCCAATACATTTGACGCGAAAAACCCCAATCCTTTAATTTATATTTTGTTGTGCCACGCGCGAATCCATGTTCGGTTCCATATTTAATCGCGGTTGCAATAGCTTCTTCTTTGCCCATACCATTCAAGAATTCAGAATTAATATGTTCACCATCTTGTTCCCACGCTTCGTTTTCTATATTGCCACCGGCCAGAACAGGAATTATTGGCAAACCAAATTTCTTTGCAAACGCCCAATCACGACCATCGTGTGCCGGCACCGCCATAATTGCACCAAAACCATAATCAGCCAACACATAATCAGAAATAAATATTGGTGTTTCGTGTCCATTAAATGGATTGATTGCCTTTACACCTTTTAATTCGACACCTGTCTTTTCTTTGGTTGCATCGGTTCTTTCAAATTCAGATTTTGCATGTGCCGCGTTGATATAAGCATTTACTTCATCAACATTTGTTATTTTGCCATCCGCAATCCATTTTTGAACCAATTTATGTTCTGGTGCCAAAACACAGAATGTTACACCAAATATAGTATCAACACGTGTTGTATAAACCGTCATAATATCATCATCAACACGAAAATCGACTTCGGCCCCATGCGAACGACCAATCCAATTTATTTGTTGAGTTTTAACGCGTTCTGGATAATCAACCAACGCCAAATCATCAATCAAACGGTCTGCGTATTTAGTAATTGCCAAATTCCATTGCAATTTCATTTTCTTTTCAACCGGACCATGACAACGTTCGCATTTACCATCTTCCAATTCTTCATTGGTCAGATTAGTTTTACAATTTGGACACCAATTCATTGGCAATTCAGATTTATACGCCAAACCCGCCTTGAAAAATTGAATAAACATCCATTGGGTCCATTTTACAAATTCCGGGTCAGATGTTGCCAATTTTGATTCCGGATTAAAAGATAACCCCATTATCGAAATATCATTTTCAAAAATCTTTATCAATTCTGCCACAGATTCACTTGGGTGCTTGCCGATTTTTGTTGCATATTTTTCAGACGAAATTCCCATTGAATCGTAACCAATCGGATACAAAACATCAAAACCACGCATACGTTTATAACGCGCCATAACATCCATACCGGTATAAGGCAACATATGGCCAACATGCAATCCCGAACCACTTGGGAAAGGAAATTCAATCAAATTATAATATTTTGGTTTTGAACCATCATTTTTTGGAACAAAAGCGCGCGCTTCTTTCCAACGTTTTTGCCATTTAGATTCACGTTCCAAAATATGTTTAATATCGTCAGCCATTTTTACCACCATTTATTATTAAATTTACGAAAACAATTTTATATTCAAGCATCAGAAAATTCAAGTCTTTTATATATAAAAGCAGAGCAATAAAAATATTTCAGTATAAATATTATGTATAGTTTATAAAAATACCCAAAGGAATATCCAATTATTGTTCAGACCCGTTCAAACATATACCAAAAATGGCTATTTTCGATAAAAATATGCCCAAAAATGCCGTTTTAAAGCACAAAATCGCCAAAAAAACCAGTAAAAAACCGCAGAAAACCGGCATTTTTAGCGATTTTTTTAGCAAAAATTCATAAAAAACTAAAAAATCATCCAATCGATTTAGAGCGATGTGACCATATAAATATATGATTTACAAAAATTTAATCGATGTGAGAAGGGCGAATATCATAAAAAAATAACAATAATAAATATTAAAAAGGTAATTTTTATAAAAATAGAAACAAAATTTATTTTACAGTAAAAACAAACAGTTAAAAATTTTTTGTAATAAAACAATTCAACATAAAAAATATTTTAAAAAAAATTATAAAAAATAATTAATAAAAACATCATTTGATTCACACAAATTTAAAAAACGCATAAATTATCAACTTTATTAGAATACCTTTGTTGCACAATCTTAAACTATACATAATATACATTATGCGCCTTTTATATAATGTCTTTTTAAGGTGTCCCCCGCGGTTTTCTGCGGTTTTAAAATAAAAGGTTTAAAAATATGATAATTATTATAAAAAATTATTCCGATATGCACATATATGTACATATTATTTTCAATAAACAATCTATTTATATGTTTTTTATTCGTTTATTATTATTTTTATTTTTCATATTTGTATTTTTTCATCAATCATCCCCTGTTATGCAGAAAACCGCCCTTTTTGGTGAACTTGGGCGGTTTTGCTTTAATATTATAATATCGATAACTATTTGATTTTTGCCACTTTTTTAGCCTTTTTAGCAACGTTGCTAACTTTTGCTTTCAATGATTTAAGGCTTTTTGCTAATTCAGCTTCTTCTGCTGGGCCAATTTTTTCTGGTTTTACTGCAGAACAGCAATATGGACATTTCGTTGCAGATTTACTGATAGATTGCTGACAATATGGACATGCGCGTGTTGTGACTGGCGCTTTACCACGTGCAGAATTAGCAATCTTTACAATAATAAATACTGCAAACATTGTTATCAAGAAACTGATTATTGTATTCAAAAAAGTTCCCAGGTTCAATGTTGTAGCCCCAGCAGCAGTTGCTTCCGCCATAGTGTTATAATGTGCACCGGCTTCGCCACCACCCAAAACAAAAAACCATTGCGAAAAATCGATACCGCCAACCAACATCCCGACTGGTGGCATGATAATATCTTTGACCAAAGAATTTACAACGCTGGTCATAACAGACCCAACGATGATACCGACAGCCATATCGATTGCACTGCCTTTGTTAATAAAAGATTTAAATTCAGACAACAGTTTCATTTTATTTCTCCTTTTGTTGTTGTTCGTTGTGTTTTTCAATTGCAGTTAAAACTTTGTGAAGGGTTTTATGAATATTTTCATCGCGCGTTTCCACCATAATATCTGCCAAGGCATAAGTATCATATCTTTCATTTATTAACTGGGCCAAAATTTGACGTGAATCTGTATTTAATAACTGTGGTCTGGTATGACGGAAATTAGTCCTTTTTACAAGCAGTTCTAAATCGGCTTTAAGCCATATCGTAATTGCTTTTTCCAGAACGGTTTGCCGCACCGCCGGAGTTATAAAAGCGCCTTCCCCGGTTGAAATAACCTTTACCAAAGGCGGTGTATCAATAATGCGTTCAATTACTTTTTGTTCAACGCGCCTGAATTCTTGTTCACCATACATTGAAAAGATATCAACAACACTGCAACCGGCTGCTTTTTCTATTTCTTTATCAGAATCTACAAACGGGATACCCAGATTTCTGGCCAAAGCACGTCCGACACTGGTTTTGCCCGCCCCCATTAAACCAACCATTACTATTGGTTTGGTCAAAGTTATTTGTTTTTTATTTCTCATGTTGCTTATTCTATATAAAAAGAAAAAATAAGACAATAAAAATTTCCAAAAGCCTAAAAATATGATATAATTTTGTATATAACAAAGAGAGAGAAATTATGAAAATAAAACACGCTTCGCTTTTTTTGCTTGGCATCCTGCTTTACACCGTAAATTATGCAAACGCGGCTGGGATTTACGACAATAATATATCGGCACTTAATATCAATATGTTAACCGATGTCTTTATGTCATATACAAACTATAGCGAAAAGATGTCTGATTTATTTGCACATAAAGTAATGTATGGATCAATGGACAGATTGGATGAATATGGCGATGACGGTTCAACAATAAAAACAATTGACCAAAAACAAAAATCACAAAACAATTCTTTTATACAACACGTCTGGGTTAACGCAAATCATGTTAATGAAGACATGCATTATGGTCAAAACATATCCGAACACGGGCGTTTTAATTTGGCCACAATTGGCGCAACAACACGTGCCACAGATTTAAAACACGGAAAAATTTCTTTTGGTGGTTTTGCATCTTATATAAATACCAAAATGTCTGACTTTAATGGTAACGGTGATACAGTCGGTATATTTTCAAATTACAAATACAAAAATTTTGGAACAAAAGCTCTTTTGAACATTGGTTCTATTAACAACAGTTCTGTGAATACAAGATTTAACAATTCATGGGTTAATGTTGCGGCTGATGCATCTGGAACATTCAAGATAGATGATACATTCTTTGTTCGTCCAAACATATATATGTCATATACATTTGTAGCATCTGATAATTTATATGTAAACGGTGCACATATTTCATCAGACAACTTTCATTTCTTTAATATCTCCCCGGGCGCAATATTTATCAAAGAAGTTTCGCCAAATTGGTATGGTTCATTATCTGCAAAATATGTTGCACATATTGGTGGCAAGAACGACATAAAGATCGATGGTACTGAAATTCGTGGACTTTATCTGGATAATCATACAGATATTGGTATTGATGTAGAACACGACTATAAACAATTTGTATTTGGCGCAAAAGTTCATAAACAAATTGGTGGTATAGATGGTTGGGCAACAAATATAAATGTCAAATATGCATTTTAAAAAAACGACCTTTTGGGTCGTTTTTTTTATTAATCTAATGCAGCCAATCTTTCCAATTGATCCGCACTGATAAGTGCATCTATCATTTCATCCAGACCTTCGCCACCGGCCAAAATATCATCCAATTTATAAAGTGTTAATTTAATACGATGATCTGTAACACGTTGTTCTGGGAAATTATAGGTTCTGATTTTTTCACTTCTGTCCCCACTTCCCACCATGCTGCGACGTGATGCATTTGAAGCGTTCATTTGTTCGTTTCTTTGTTTTTCATAAAGGCGCGAACGCAACACAGCCATAGCAGTTGCTTTGTTTTGCAATTGCGAACGTTCATTTTGACAAGTCACAACGATACCTGTCGGAAAGTGCGTAATACGAATCGCAGAATCAGTTTTATTAACGTGCTGGCCACCTGCCCCTGATGCGCGGAAAATATCAATACGAATATCTTTGTCATCGATGACCACGTCGATATCTTTTGCTTCTGGCATAACGGCAACTGATGCCGCAGATGTATGAATACGGCCACCCGCTTCTGTTTCAGGAACACGTTGCACACGATGAATACCAGATTCAAATTTCATACGGGCATAAACGCCATCACCTTCTATTTTGAAAATGATTTCTTTATATCCGTGTAACGAAGTTGCGTTTTCTTCGATAATTTCGATTTTCCAACCATGGCGCAAAGCATAAGATTTATATTGGTTAAATAAATCACCCGCAAACAATGCAGATTCTTCACCGCCAACGCCCGCACGAATTTCCATAATAGCACTGTTGTCATCTGCGGCATCACGTGGCAAAAGCGCAATCTGTAAATCACGTTCCAAATCAGGTAATGCATGATTTAATTCTTCCAATTGTTCTTCGGCAATACTTTTCAATTCTGCATCATTCAGCATTTCTTTTGCATCACGAATACCGGCCTGGGTCTGCAAATATTTATCAATCAAAGGCAAAACTTCATTTAATTGCGAATATTCTTTGGATAATTTGGTCAATTCATCACCAGATATATCACCAGAATTCATTTTGGTTTCAATATCTTTGGCACGATTTTGAATATCCAATAATTTTTGTTCGATAATCATATTATTTTACCTTTATATTTTTAATTGCATCAGACACAGACAAAGTTTCTTGGACGCCAGATTCCATATTTTTTAACGCGACAACATTCTTGGCCACTTCATCATCACCGATAATAGCAGCAAATTTAGCCCCTACTTTGTCAGCATATTCAATTTGATTCTTGAATTTTTTATCGGTATCTAAATAAGAAACCGCCGCAATTTCTGCATCACGCAACGCGTTAACAACCTTTGATGCATATGCAACATTGTTATCGCCCATAACCAAAACCGCGACATCTATTGGGTTAGAAAATCTGGATAAATCAATTTGGTTGTTTTCCAACATTGAAGCAAAGATTCTTGAAAAACCAATGGCCGCCCCAACCCCAACAATTTTGGTTTTGGAAAATTTAGATGCCAAATTTTCATAACGACCACCGCCCGCAGCGGTGCCAAATTCAGGATGCTGTGGCAATTTAAATTCGAAAACAAGTCCGGTATAATAAGCCAAACCACGTGCAATAGATAAATCTATTACTGCATTTTTGACACCCATACCATACAATGTTTGTATAAATTCTGTCAATTCTGATATCGCGACATCTAAATTTTCAGATTTACCCATGAAATTTTTATACCCGTCAATAAACACTGATTTAATTGTGTTTTCTTGTTCGGCATTATTCAAGGTGTCTTTCAATGCTTCTGCGAAATCATCATCACCCATTTTGTCTTTTTTATCTATCAAAACGAAAACAGATTTTTTCTGATCTGCATTCATTTCCAAATAATCAAACAAGGCATCCCAAAATGGACGCGATCCAACATGTACAACATTTGGCCCAATAAATTCATTAACAGAATCAAGAGCACGACTTATAACAGATATAATTTCGGCATCATAATTTGTTGACAATGAATTTATTCCCATTATATCCAAATCCATTTGATAGAATTCACGATAACGGCCACGTTGTGCGCGTTCACCACGATAACGTTTTGAAAATTGTGAGGCACGAAACGGGAACACCAAATCATTCAAATGACCCGCAACATAGCGCGACAATCCGACGGTTCCGTCATAACGCAACCCCATTTTAGTATCGCCCTTTTGAAATAAAAACATTTGTGTTTCGATTTCATCCCAATTATCTTTGTCGGTTAAAACCTCGGCACGTTCGATTGCAGGTAAATCAAGCATAGAAAAACCAGCAAGACGTAAAACGTTTTGCATTTTGTTTGCACAATAATCAAAACAGCGTTGTTGCGATGGCAACAATTCAATAAATCCGCTTAAAGGTTTTGTTGGTTTTAAATCCATTTTTTATCCTTTTTTATAAAACCCAACTTGGAAAACATTCTGTTATTTTCAACAGATATTATATCATAAAAAATATATAAACGCTAGAAACACACACCCATATGGGCGTGATGCAATTGAAATGAAAAAGATACAATTTTTGTATTCATTATATTTTTATTATATCAATCATTTTTGCATTTGCAATAAAAAACCCGCCATTTTGGCGGGTTTTAACAATTATTTTTGCAGGCCGACCTTGAATGTATCACCCCAATCAGCAACCTTTTGGCCACCGACAGTGCAATGCAATGCATCGAATCCTTTTTCTACCTGTTTCTTTTTGATGACAACACCAGAAACAACACCACCAACAGTTCCCAAAACTACACCGGCAGTAAGGTCAGATGCCAAACGCGCTGTATTAAATTTACCATCCGCATCTTTCCATACACTTGCTTCGCTGCTGGCACTGCTTGCGAACAATTCCAATGTTCTTGTCGCATCAGACAATTGACTGTTACTTGGGCCTACAACAACAGGCTTTACAACCGAATATCTGGAACCACATATCAATTCCATAAGCTCCGCAGCGGCATTGTATTCTTTTTTTGTTCTTTCGATTTCTTCTTCGATACTTCTGATTTGTGCGTTTGCAGAATTACATCCACCCAATTTAGCAGCCTGTTCTTTCGTTAATGGGATTCTTTGACCCTTAGAGAATTTTTTGCTGCCATTGTCACATTGTATATCTATACTGAATTCGTAATAACAATCCTCATCAACCTCAGGTTGCGGCTCTGGTTGGGGGGCTGGTTTTGGTTTTGGTTTTGGATCTGGTTTTGGTGTTGGCTTTACAGGATCTTCTTTTTCAGCACAATCTTCACAATCATCAGTTATATCAACCCACTTATCATTACCAGGATCACCCAAAACACATTTGTATTTTCGTTGTTTACCAATTTCATTGCGTTCAAAAACATGTCCGGCTGGCAACACTATAATTGTTCCATCTGCACACACGCTGCTGTCACATTCATACACCTGTGAAGAAACACGCGATTTAAGAGCGTCATAATCTTGCACAGTTGGGTACAAATATTCGTCTGCAGACAGGTTTTGAAAAGCCTTATCCAGACCGTGGTCGCTTCCCCAATATGCAAGTTTAGTACATTCGGTAAGCCCCGCAGTACTTTCAACACGCTCCCATTTGTCATTATTCCAAGAAGTAGAACACTTATAAATAGCATCTTCATGAATTGTACGATTTCCAAACACATGCCCAGATTTAAGTTTGACATAGCTGTTATGTTGACACCAAGAACTGTCACATTCATAAAAATAACCACTGTTCACGGCATTTAAATAGTCACGCTTTGTTTCAAACAAATATTCATCAGATCCTGCATTCCAATTATTATTATCTGGTGAAAAAGTAAGTGATGTTTTACACATATTAGCGGCATACGCAGTACCAGCGCAAACAAAAACTGCCAACGAACATAATGCAATTTTTTTCATATTCTCTTCCTTCCTTAGAATTTATTTCTGTATTTATTTTATCATAAATGTAAAACCAATAAAAGTGTTTTTTATTAAAAATATTTATGCAAACTTTGACCGTTTTTGGAAAGCCATCGTTTTGCCCTTTCCACACCAAAACCATAAAGTTCGCCGACATTTGCCCAAAATTCTGGTGAATGATCCATATATTTACGATGCGACAATTCGTGCATTACTACATAACGCATTACTTCATATGGTGCAAACGCCAACCGCCACGAAAAAGAAATATGTCCGTTTGACGAACACGATCCCCAACGCGATGATGTGTCACGCAACGTTATGTGTGTTGGCCAATATTGGCGCGGTGTCGTTTTTATTATTTGCTTTATTTCCGTCAATAATTCATTTTTTATACAATCGCGAACACGTCGTTCAAACATATCCGCCCCGCCCCCGATACACAATGTTGTTTTATCTGTATCCAGATATTTATTCGAACGTAAAGTTTCATCGTGGATAATACGCACATCGCGTCCCAAAATTGACATTATTATTCCGGGTTTTATTTCTTCTTTCTGTGGCGCGGCATTAAAAATATGTTCAACCCATTTGCGTTTAGATTCCAAAAATCCCATCACAAATTTTGTTGATGATGTCCATGGTTTTGATATATGTATTTCTTTTTTTGGCGCGGTCTTTGGACGCAAAGTCACATTACGCGCACCACGACGGTTTTCTATGATAACCGGTACAGATTCCCCATTTGATAAAACAAAGATATTTTCCACAGTCATTATTTAATACAACATTTTATTTCGCCAATTATTTTATCAACATCAAACCCATATTCGCTATAAAGAGTATCCGCATCACCAGACGCACCGAATTTATCAATTCCAATTACGGCATCTGCAAATTCAAACCATGCGTTTGGCGCAGCCGCTTCGATTGCAATAACACAACCACGTAAAATTGACGATTTATATTTACTGTCTTGTTTTCTGAAATCATTCAGGTTTAACATGGATACAACCTGGATATTTTTAAAACGCGATGCGATTTCCACAGCCAATGGAATTTCAGACCCCGTGGCAATAATTGTTGTTTTTGCACGCCCTGATTTTGCAGGATAAATTACATACGCACCACGCGATAAATCCGAATCAGTTGGGCTTTGAATTTGTTTGAATTTTTGACGCGACAAAATTATTGCAGATGGCGCATCAATATTTCTTATTGCCATATTCCATGCATACGCTATTTCTTTCATATTGCATGGACGATAAACATTTAAATTCGGTATCAAACGCAACGATGGTAATTGTTCAATTGGTTGATGTGTTGGACCATCTTCGCCAACACCAATACTGTCATGCGAAAAGACATATATAACCGGCAAACCAGACATTGCGGCGATTCGTATTGATGGGCGCATATAATCACTGAACACCAAGAAAGTAGAACCAACACAACGCAAACCATCAACAGTCATTCCATTCATTATCGCCGCCATGGCATGTTCACGAACACCATAATTGATAAAATTACCATTAAAATTGTTTGCACTTATTTCTTTTGCATTTGTTGTTTTTACATGCGTATTTGTCGATAAATCTGCAGATCCAATTATTAAATCTGTGCCGCCTTTCATTAACAAATCCAGATATATCCCAGACAATTCACGCGTGGAAATGCGTTCTGGGGTTTTTGGAATTTTTATGCGTGGCAAAGCATTTACCGCACGGACAGATTCTGCAATCGGACGACGTTTCACAACATCCCATAAACGTAATCCTTCGGCATTTGTGTTTTTGGAAATTAATGACAACATTTCTGTATCAGACAATGCAAAACCATGTGCCAAACTTTTGTTTTCCAAAGAAGATGCGCGTCCCAAAATATTTTTACATTGAATAAATACCGGACGAGTTGATTTTTCCGCCCTTTCCAATGCATGTTCCAAAGAATCTATGTCATTACCACGCACAGACATAACATTAAATCCCATTGAACGCATACGCGCACAAATATCTATATCTGTTTGCGCCACACCATCGATGGATAATTTATTATCGTCCCATAAAACCGTCAAATTATTCAAATTATAACGACCCGCAAACGAAAGCGATTCGAAAGAGACGCCTTCCATTAAATCACCATCACTGCACAAACAATATGTACGCGCACGAATACCACGAATTTTTTGTGCCATCGCAAAACCAACAGCATTCCCAACGCCCAATCCCAACGGACCTGTTGTTGCATCAACACCGTCAATTCCGTATTCTGGATGTCCAGGCAATCCGCCATATTTTCGAAAAGTATTTAAATCGCCAATTTTATATCCTGATAATTTAAGCACCGCATATAACAATGCAGAACCATGCCCCGCAGACAAAACAAAACGATCAATACCGCGACGTAAATGGTTTGCGTAAATTGTGGTTATTATTTCACTGGCATCCAATATAATTCCAACATGCCCAGACCGCGCAGACAACACCGCACCCAATGCGTTCGCACGCACTGTATTGGACATTTGTTGTAATTGTTTGGCATTAAACTTCATTTTATGATATTATATCACAAAAAGGATACGAATAAAATGTTAAAAATTTGGACAGACGGCAGTTGTTTAGGCAACCCAGGCCCAGGCGGATGGGGATTTGTAGCAACAGACGGAATACATACCGCAGAACGTTGTGGTGGTGAAAAAGACACAACAAATAACCGAATGGAATTGACCGCGGTAATCAAGGCATTAACAGCCGCAAAAAAACATAATGAAATTGAAATTCATACCGACAGCCAATATGTCAAAAACGGCATGGAATCTTGGATAAAAAATTGGAAGAAAAACAATTGGCGCACTGCGGATAAAAAACCTGTGAAAAACGTAGAGTTATGGCAACAATTGGACGAATTGGCATCTAAAATAAAAATTCATTGGGTTTGGGTCAAAGGACATGCCGGCGAAGAATTTAATGAACGTGTTGATGATTTGGCACGAACCGCCGCAGAAAGCTATAAATAAAAAATCGCCCGTTTGGGCGATTTTTTTATTTTACATGTTGAAGCGTCTTTTGTTGTTGCATTGCTAATTTTTGTTTTTCTTGTTTTGCTTTTTCTTTCAAATATTTTGTATAAACCTGTTTTGATTGAATATTCAGCAACAAACAAATATAGTCCGCATGTTCTTTGGTTAATGGCGAATAAATAACTTCGTCTTCTGACACAGTATAACTTATGCCGTTGAAACTTTGATTCTTTGCAATTTTATGATTGTAAGTGAAAAATATTGTTCCACCATTAACACCACTGTCATGAACCTGGGTAATTACACGTGGGGTTGGACGATATGTTACATATGGTTTCTTTTGTGTTGGTGCAACTTTTTCAATAACATAACAAACAAGCCCCGGCATCATTTTTGTTGTATCAACGAAAACGCTTAATTCTGTTACATTATCGTTTAAATCTTCTGTTACTTTACGAATTTTTTTCAAAGATTCTAATATACCTTTTTCCTGCGAATCTTCGGAAGGGATTAACGATGCATCTATGGCTTCGAAAGTATAATTTTGTTCCTTTAAATATTGAGTGAATTCTGCCTGGAAATTTTCAATATCAAAATTTGGATCGTTTGCACTATAACCTTTGATTTTTACGAAATTATTTAACTCTTGTTCCACGGTTGCTTGGTCCAATATTTTCTTAGGAGTAGCATTGACCGCAGCAGTATCGACAGTATCAGAATATTTAAACAAATGTTTCAACGCAATTAAAACATCTTTCCATCTTGATTTTAAATCTTTTTCTTTTGGCATACCCTTTCCCCTTTGTATGCTTTTTAATGTTGTTTAATTAAATTTTGATATCTTTCGTTTAATGCTTTGATTTCGGCATCACGTTTTTGTTTGTACACCAAATCTGGTAAACTGTCGACACGAACACCGTTTATCGATAAAACATTATAATAACGATGTCCACCACCAAGAATTGCACTATGATAACATGAAGACCTTATTTCAACAGCGTCACCACCATCATTATGGAATAAAATGGTGTCGCCTTCGTTTATATTCAAATATATATTTTTAGTTTTTCTATCTTTGCGTGCTTCATTAAAAGTTATTACACGATAAACAAAATCTGTATCATTCACAGGTGTTAAAAACACTTGATTGTCAATTTTAGCTTTGACAATGCCTGTTTCGTTTGCTTCATTACACGAATGCATTGATAATGCAAACAAAGGTATCAACATTGTTGTTTTGGAAAACTTGAAAGAGGAACCAAATTTTTTCATAACCAATCCTTATGTTACTATCCTCTCTCGCAAAAAAACTATACTATTCTTTGAAACCAGTTGCAACAATAAACATTTCAACACTGTCTTTTCTTGAAGACGGCGGTTTAATGTAATGAACATCGGTAAAATGTTCTTTGATTTGTTTAACCAAATCGTTTGTCGTGCCACCCGTAAAAGATTTGGCAACAAATACACCGCCAATCTTTAACGCACGAATTGCAAAATCCAGCGCATATTCCAACAAAACCATTTGACGCAAATGATCTGTCTTTTTATGGCCAACGGTATTAGGTGCCATATCAGACATTACAACGTCCGCGGTTCCGCGTCCTATTTCATCATGTGGCAAATTAAGTTTTTCTTCGAGCCACGTTAACGCTTCATCAGATGTAAAATCGCCCTGGTATGTTTCTACACCATTAATAGGTTTGATTTCCAATAAATCCATCGCGAAAATTTTAGATTTTGGAAATTCGCGTGCAACATATTGCGACCAAGAACCAGGTGCAGCACCCAAATCAACAACAACCTGACCATTTTTAAAGAAATGATATTTTTCATTCATTTCTATAATTTTATATGCGGCACGCGCGCGATAACCATCTTTGTGTGCACGTTCTACATACGGGTCGTGTGCCTGACGTTGAAGCCACGCGACCGAAGATTTGTGTGCCGCAATTTTTTTGTTCAGGATTTTCATTTTATTATTTATTTCCCGCCGGTGTTGTTGGTTTTGCACCCGGGAATCCGCCCTGCTGTTGCATACGTTGCATAACGGCTTCCATTCCGCCCATACGTTGAATCATCGCCATTTGGCGTTTCATGTTCAAATACTGTTTGATAATGTGTTCTACTTCACGAACGGTGCAACCAGCTGTTTCAGCAATACGTGCTTTGGCATTTGCGAAAACCCTTTCTGGGTCTGCACGTTCTTCGGCTGTCATTGCTTCCAAAATTTTGATTTGTGCATCAACGCTGCCGTCTTTGATTTTTTCTTTCATTGCAGCAACGGCACCAGACATTCCCGGAACCATTTTAAGCAATCCGCTGAAATTGCTCATCTTTTTAATTTGTTTTAATTGGGCCAACATATCATTCATATCAAATTGACCAGACATCATACGTTCCGCGGTTTCTTTCATACCAGATGGCATTTTGGCCGCTTCTTTTTCCAAATCGATATTTTCTTGTGTTTCTTCTACTTTTTTCTTTTTTCCAAATCCGAACATTGTCGTCTCCTGTTTATGTTGTTTTTTGTTTATTTTATCTTATTTGCTTTTCTTTGGTTTGTCCAGATACTTTTTCAGGTATTTCCCCGTCAAAGATTCAGGAATCTTTACAATATCTTCCGGTGTACCGACCGCGACCACTTGACCGCCACCTGCACCACCATTTGGTCCCAAATCGACAATCCAATCGGCTGTTTTTATAACTTCAACAAAGATTTTATATCTTCGAAATGAAGTCCCGTTGTTGGTTCATCCAAAATGTATATTGTTTGACCGGTACTGCGCGCTGCCAATTCTTTGGACAGTTTTATACGTTGGGCTTCACCACCTGATAAATCCAGCGAACTTTGTCCCAATTTGATGTAATCTAATCCCACACGTTTTAACAATTCCAATTTACGTGCAATTTGTGGAACATTTACAAAGAATCTGTATGCTTCTTCAACCGTCATATTTAATACATCGGCAATTGATTTACCTTTGTATTTAACAGCCAAAGTTTCGTCATTATATCTTTGTCCATGGCATTTATCGCATTCAACATAAATATCAGCCAAGAAATTCATTTCTATTTTAATTTGACCATCACCCTGACATGCTTCACAACGGCCACCTTTGACATTAAACGAAAAACGCCCAGCATCATATCCACGTGTTTTTGCTTCTGGCAAATTGGCAAAGAAATCACGAATATTATTAAACACACCAACATAAGTTGCCGGATTACTGCGTGGACTGCGTCCGATTGGAGATTGGTCTATGTCAACAACCTTGTCGATGTTTTCCATACCACGAATAATGTCGTGTGCACCTGTTTCAATCTTGGAATTATAAAGTGCACGCATCAGTGCCGGATAAAGTGTATTTAACAACAATGTTGATTTACCAGAACCAGACACACCTGTTAATGCAATAAATTTACCCAATGGGAAATCAACCGTCACATTTTTAAGATTGTTGGCACGCGCGCCCTCTATTCTTATAACCTTGCCATTACCGGTTCTGCGTTTTTTTGGAACTTCGATTTTGCGTTTGCCAGACAAATATTGTCCCGTTAAAGAATCAGGATTTTTTATAACCTGATCTGGTGTTCCTTGGGCAATTACATTACCACCATTTATACCGGCACCGCGACCAATATCAACCAAATAATCTGCGGCACGCATCATATCTTCATCATGTTCAACAACGATAACAGAATTATCTTTGTCGCGAAGCATTTTTAATGTATCAATCAATTTATCATTATCACTTTGATGCAAACCAATTGATGGTTCGTCTAAAACATATAAAACCCCAGATAAACCACTGCCGATTTGGGATGCCAATCTTATACGTTGCGCTTCGCCCCCAGATAATGTTCCCGCCATACGCGCCATAGTCAAATACCCCAAACCAACATTTTGCAAGAAATATAAACGTGATGTTATTTCGCGCAAGACCATGGATGCAATTTCGTTTTCTTTTTGTGTTAAATGATTTGGCAAATCTTGGAACCAGCGCAAAGAATCATCAACCGGCATTTCACAAACATCCATAATGTCACAACCGTTGATTTTTATGCACAGCGCCTGAATATTCAATCTTTTTCCATGGCATACTGGGCATGGTTTTTCAGATTGATATTTTGATAATTCTGTTTTTGTGGCTTCGGAATCAGATTCGCGTAATCTGCGTTCAAGGTTTGGTATTACACCTTCGTATGGTTTTTCATAGATATAACCGTTCCAATTGATTTTTATTGGTTCTTCGCCAGAACCGTACAAAATAATTTCTTTATCTTTATCTGACAACGTGTGCCACGGTTTTGACAATGGAATCTTATATTTTTTGTGCAACGCATCCATGACGTTTTCATATTGACTTAACATGCCACCACGCGACCATGGTGCTATTGCGCCACCCAATATAGATTTTGATGGATCTGGCACCACCAAATCTGGTGATATGTTTAATTGCACACCCAACCCATCACATGCACTGCACGCCCCCATTGGCGCATTAAAAGAAAACAATCTTGGTTCAATTTTTGGAACAGTAAACCCAGATACTGGACATGCGTATTCTTGTGAATACAAAGAATCTTCATTGGTATCAAGACGGTGAACAATAACCGCACCCGGGACCAAACGCAATGATGCTTCGAACGAAGAATAAAGTCGTGATTTAAATTCATCAAATTCATCGCCAGTCAAATCAGTATCTGGCATGGCAACGCGGTCTATTATGACCATAATATTGTGTTTTTTATTTTTATCCAACGGTGGCACAGATGACAAATCATACAATGTCCCATCAACTATCGCACGTTGGTAACCCTGCTTTATCAAAAAAGCGATTTCTTTTTTATATTCACCCTTACGATCACGAACCATTGGCGCCATTATATAGAATTTTACACCATGCGGAATTTTCAGTGTCCATTCCACCATTTCCGCAATTGTTTGTGATTTAATTGGTAACCCCGTCACCGGTGAATACGGAATACCAATACGCGCCCAAAGTAAACGCAAATAATCATATATTTCCGTCACTGTTCCAACGGTAGAACGTGGATTTCGCGAAGTGGTTTTTTGTTCAATAGAAATTGCCGGTGATAAACCTTCGATTAAATCAACATCCGGTTTTTTTTGCATATCCAAGAATTGACGCGCATATGAAGACAAAGATTCAACATAACGTCTTTGACCTTCGGCGTAAATGGTATTAAATGCCAATGATGATTTACCAGATCCAGATACGCCAGTCAACACCACCAATTTGTTCTTTGGCAGGTCCAAATCAATATTCTTAAGATTATTTTCGCGTGCACCGCGAATTTTTATCGTTCCAGTCATAGTGAATATATAGTTGTTAAACGCAAAAAATCAATAGATTGCTGATAAAAACTAGTCAGCAAAACCAACAGACTTCAACGCATCTGGTGCCATTGAAATTCCTGTTTTTCTGGTGTTTGCTGGTCCCAGTTTTTTCAACAATTGACCATCAACCCAAACATCTATTGCGCCAACATTACCAAATGTTGCCTTTAATTTATCTGATGCCGGCAAATAATATACATCTCCTGGTATCAACACGCGTGAAAAAACACTGTTTCCACGTGCATCTTCTATCTTTACCCAAGATTCTTTTTCTGCTTGTAATACAACACGTGATTCCTTGCGATTTTTTGTATCAAATTTTTCATGTATTGGGTATCTGAAATCTGGTTCTTTGACTGTGGCAACAACTTCCACCGTTTCTGTTGCATTTGTATCAACCACTGGTTCAGATTTCCCGCCAAAAATCAACAACGACAAAATGATAATAAACAACAATGCAGCCACACCAGATGCAAACCAAATCCAATGTTTTTTTACATAATTAATGGATGTTTTTAACCATTTTAATATCGCTTCTTTATCAATTTTTATTGGTTGTTTTTGAACAACAGACACAGGTTCTTCTTCGTCGTCTTCTTGTTTTTCTTTGATTAACCCTAATTCTTTTTTCAATTTTAAAATGACTTCATCAGGATCCAACCCCAATTCAACAGCATAACTGCGTGCAAAACCCAAAATATAAACATCTTCTGGGATAACACGATAATTACCTTCTTCCAATGCGGTTAAGAATTCTTCTTTGATGCAAAGTAATTTAGCAATCGTTGAAATCTCACGTTTTCTGCGCCCTGTTGTACGCGCATTTTTCAACATTTCGCCTGCTGTCATATCTAACATTGTTGATATTGTTTCTTGTTGTTCATTCATGTTTTATCCCCTTGATGTCCCTATGTTATGCCAGAAATTGTCAGATGTCAATTACAGGCCCCAAAAATCTTTTATTATTTTTTTCAATTCTGTCGCATCTGTTATCTGGTTAACAGTTATGCGGAATTGTGCAGAATTCGGCATACCCGCGGAATACCATGTTGCATGTTTTCGAAACATCGGCACACCAGCCTTTTCGCCATAATAATCTATTATTAAATCCAAATGCTGCAACGCAACATTACCAACATTTTCTGGTCTTTGTGCGGTTCCACAAATTTCACCAATAATCCATGGTTGCCCCAGCATTGCACGCCCTATCATCGCACCATCATAGCCAAGTTTTTGCACACGTTCTATATCTTCAATTGTTTTCAAATCACCATTTGCAATAATCGGTATCGGCAAAACTGGTTTTGGCGGCAAAATCGCATTACCCGCATAACCTTGGGCACGTGTACGACCATGAACTGTCGCAAACGAAGCACCAGAAAGTGCGGCAACACGTACCAAATCTTGCCAATCTTTATGTGCATCGTCCCAACCCAAACGCGTTTTTACAGAAACAGGTATTTGGACAGATTTTACACAACTTTCAATTATACGACCAGCCAACGCATGATCGCGCATTAAAAACGCCCCCGCCCCCGCACGTGTGGCAACTTTGGGCACCGGACATCCCATATTTATATCAATCCATTTTGCACCGGCATCTTGTAAAATTTTGGCTGCTTCGCCCATCAAAGTTGGATCTGCGCCAAATATTTGTGCACCAATATTACCTTCGTCACGATAATCATCAAAATTACGAATACAGTTTTTATGCCCACCAACCAACGAATGACAAGATATCATTTCGGTCACCATCGAAACATCTGGTGCAAAACCACGCAGGATTTTTCGAAATGGTTTATCGGTTATCCCAGCAAGTGGTGCAGTAAAAATTTGATTATTCATAAACATTTGTGATATAATAAACGACATGAAGGAAAAAATCAAAAATTTCTTTGAATTCTTAAAAAGCGCATGGACAGCCGGATCGCGCGGAAAAATTGGCATTATTTTAATGCTGTTGTCGTTATTCTTTTTCGTACGTTTGTTTTATGGGACACGCAATGTGCAAAGTTTTGTTATCAATGCGTGGCATCTTAATCGTGAACGCGCAGAATTAGCCATCGCGCAAAAACAATTACAACAAATTCAACACCACATATATTTGTTGCAACACCCAAATTCTTCATCTGATTATATTGAAGAATTGGGGTTACAAACATTAAATCTGGGTGATGGTGATTTCAAAGAATTAAAATATTAATTCAGATAGATTATCATGCCGTTTAAATAGAAAGCAAACATCAGCCATATTATATACGGAACAACCAACCAAAAAGCCAATTTGCTGATTCTGAAAAATGCACGTGCCATAAATATAGCTGTGATAATTAATGCAGTTAATATAACCAATGCAACTTCTGGTAATCCTGCCCCAAAAAAGGCGAAAGACCACAAGAAATTAAACATTATATTTATTGCAAATAAAATATAGGCTGTTGTTTTGTCATACCGTTTATTTGTATTCGTTTTCTGCATAACAAAAAACAATGCCATACCAATTAAAAAATATAACAAAATCCAAACAGCTGAAAATATCCAGCCTTCTGGGGTAAGCGTAGAATGATTAAGTGTGTTATACCACGCATTTTGGCCACTGGCGATTGGTGCAACAAAAAGTCCCAAAATCCCAGGCAAAAACGATAAAAACATTGCAAATAAAAATTTTAAAATTGTTAACATTTTAATCTCCTTTGGTTATAAAAAATTATAACCAATTACATGAAACAAGCCTATTGGAAAGATTTCTTAGGAAAAAACAAAAAAATGTGATATAATTGTATTCAAGTTGAAAGAATCGTGGCATGCGGTTATTTTCATACTTGTCTAAAAAAACCGTCTTGCGACGGTTTTTTTTAATGTTTAACCCCGTATTTTCCGCGGTTTATCGGGCGGTAAGACAAGGCTTCTGCCAAATCAGACATATTTATATTATCATCGCCGCGCAAATCAGCAATTGTTCGGGCGATTCGTTTTATACGATTATAACCACGCGCAGACATTCCCATCTTTTCCGCGGCAGTATTCAAAAATGTTGTTAATTCATCATTTAAAACAACATATTTATCCATATCACCACCATCCAAAAGTGCGTTAACATAACCCTGACGTGCAATTTGACGATTGCGCGCCGCAACAACACGTTCACGAATTTGCGCACTGGTTTCAGATGGAACATTATTTGAATTATTCATTTCCCATGGATTAACCGCATCAACATCAACATGCAAATCAATTCTGTCCAACAAAGGTCCAGATATTTTATTCTGGTAAGCTTCTGCACATCTTGGGGCACGCGAACAAGACAACGCAGCATTTCCCAAATGTCCGCATGGGCATGGATTCATTGCCGCAATCAATTGAAAATGTGCAGGATATGTTGCATTTCTTTTTGCACGCGAAATAACTATCTTTCCAGATTCCATTGGTTGACGCAAAATTTCCAACGTGGCGCGATTAAATTCTGGCAATTCATCAAGGAACAAAACCCCATTATGTGCCAAAGATATTTCCCCAGGACGCGCATCAGAACCACCACCCGCCAAAGCAACCGCACTGGCCGTGTGATGAACACTGCGGAACGGACGATTTGACACCAAAGATTGATTGTCCAATTTTCCAGCAATGGAATAAATTATTGATGTTTCCAATATTTCATTTGCTGTCATTTCCGGCATAATCGTTGGCAAACGCGAAGCCAACATTGTTTTACCAGATCCCGGCGGCCCAATCATTAACATTGCATGTCCACCGGCCGCTGCAATTTCCAGCGCACGTTTTGCGGCTTCTTGTCCATGCACTTCGGATAAATCGCCAACCTTTTCTTTATCGTTTATTGGCGTGGCCATTTGTGGCAAAGGCAAAATTTGTGCACCTTTGAAATGATTTATTAAATCCAGAACATGATTTGGTGCCAATATATTTGTGTGCCCTGCCCAACGTGCTTCAGATCCCTGACATCCGGGACATATTATACCCATATTATTATTGTTGGCCCAAACACTGGCCGCCAAAACACCACTGGTCCGAACAATCACACCGTCCAAACCAATTTCACCAATAATAACATATTTAGAAATTTCATCTTCGGGTAAAACACCCATTGCACATAATATTCCACATAAAATAGGTAAATCGAAATGGGAACCACTTTTTTCAATATCTGCCGGCGATAAATTGACAGTTAACTTCTTCGCAGGCAAAGATAAATTTAACGCCGCCAATGCATTACGAATTCTTTCCGCAGATTCTTTAACCGCACGATCTGCCAAACCGATGATATTAAATTCTGGTTTTGCAAAACCCGCAGACAATTGAATTTGAACATCTATCTTTGTGATGTCCATACCATTAAAAATAATCGAACTTAAATTTATCATACGGACATATTAAAACTTGCGCTGGCGCTTTTCAAGGTATAAAATGGCTTTGATAAAAAAAGGAAAAAGAATGCCAGCAAAGACTCACAATGCCGCACGGGAATGGTTTGACACGATATTTTACGGTGGTCTTATTGCCATTATATTTCGCAGTTTGTTATTAGAACCATTTAATATTCCATCTGGATCAATGATACCATCACTTCATGTCGGGGATCATATATTTGTTCAAAAATGGAATTATGGGTATTCACGTTATTCGTTTCCATTTGGTTCTTGGAATTTATGGAATGGTCGTTTTTGGGCAAAACACGAACCAAAAACTGGCGACATTATTGTTTTCCGCAAACCAGATTCCAATGTTGAATATGTAAAAAGATTGATCGGTGTTCCGGGCGATACAATTCAAATGAAATCTGGACGTTTATATATCAACGGCAAAATGGTTGAAAGAAAAAATCCACGTCCATATATAATTGCAAATTTACCAAAATCTATGCGCAGTGTTGGTTATTATAAAGACACAATGTCTATCAAGGGAAACAAGATTTGGATTGATAATAAACCTGCGCCATTTAATTATACCATTGAATACAAATCTGACAGGGTTTGCCAAATGTCCCCATATGAATGTGGTGTATTCAACGCGACAGAATATACAGAAGTTTTACCAAACGGTGTCGAACACAGCATTATTGAAATGACTGACACCGCACCATTGGATAATACAGAAATATTCACTGTCCCAGAAAAACATTTATTCTTTATGGGCGATAATCGCGACAACAGCGCCGATTCCCGTACACCTGCGGTGTCATATGTTTCCCGCGATAATGTTTTGGGCAATGTTTGGTTTATATGGTATTCACACAATTATTATTCATCAATGTTGGCCATATGGAATTGGGGTAATAAAATCCGTTGGGACAGAATTGGTATGGGGAAAAGACAATGAAATTAAATTACGAATTTAAGAATATTGAATTATTAAATTTGGCCCTTACCCAAAGTGGTATCGATTCAAAACATAATAATGAAA
This sequence comes from uncultured Pseudomonadota bacterium, assembly GCA_902798205.1. Taxonomy (GTDB): domain Bacteria; phylum Pseudomonadota; class Alphaproteobacteria; order Rs-D84; family Rs-D84; genus Enterousia. The sequence continues at coordinate 42,466 of CADBVV010000008.1, forward strand.
GATTGGAATTTATTGGCGATCGCGTATTGGGGTTGTCTGTTGCGGCCATGTTATATGATATGTATCCCGAAGAACACGAAGGCAGCCTGGCCCGCCGTCATGCATTTTTAGTATCCACAGACACATTGGCCCGCGTTGCTTTGTCGATAGAATTGGAAAAACATTTACGTCATGGACATATGACCGGTGGAAAAACAAATCATATCTTGGCAAATGCAATGGAAGCGATTTTGGGTGCAATATTCCTTGAATCAGGATTCGAAGTTGCACGTAAAATAATCGTTGATATATGGCGCGATTTGGCATCTGCGGAAATTGTTGCACCAAAAGATGCAAAAACAGCCCTGCAAGAATTTGTCCAGAAAAACGGACATGGCGATTTGCCAATATACGAATACAATGAACCAACCGGTGCGTCACACAACCCAGAATTTACAGTAAATGTGACGGCCTTGGGCAAAACAGCAACCGGGGTTGGTCCATCTAAAAAATTGGCCAGTCTGGACGCGGCAGAAAAATTGTTAAAAGTCCTTGCAATTTAAGGGCCCGATTATTACAATCTTTAAAAACAAAAGGAAAAAGATATGTTTTCAATTTTATTAGTTTTATTAGTTGTAGTTGCAATTTTAATGACAGGTTT
>CADBVV010000009.1 GCA_902798205.1 uncultured Pseudomonadota bacterium
TTGCATTTGGATTGTTTGTGTCCTGACAGAATAATGTTGATGGTATTGTTCCCGTCAATCCGCTGCAGCCAGAGAATGTGCTGTGAAACATACTACCTGCCGGGGCACCATGTATACCCGCAAACAATGTCGCCGGTATTTGTCCGGAAAGACCGCTGCAGCCATTGAATGTGCCGTAAAACATATACTGTGCTGGGGCACCATAAATACAATTATTTGCATTTGGATTGTTTGTGTCCTGACAGAATAATGTTGATGGTATTGTTCCCGTCAATCCGCTGCAGCCAGAGAATGTACTGCTAAACATATACTGTGCCGGGACACCATGTATACCCGCAAACAATGTCGCCGGTATTTGTCCGGAAAGACCGCTGCAGCCCCCGAATGTGCCGCTAAACATATACTGTGCCGGGGCACCATGTATACCCGCAAACAATGTCGCCGGTATTTGTCCGGAAAGCTTGTTGCAGTTCTGGAATGTTTGGTAAAACATACTACTTGCCGGGGCACCGGTTATGCCGGTAAATAAATTGGATGGGATTGACCCCGCCATATTGGTTGCATTATAAAATGTACGCATAAATCGTGGTTGGGTTGCCAATGTATTACCATTGCCGATTGTTCCAAATATTGCACCCAATGATCCGGATATACCCGCAATCTTGGTCGGGGTGTTATTACTGTAATTTTGTGTTGAAAAACCAATTGCCGCATATGAACCAGAACTGTCATCCGTTGCATTATATCCATTTGCCGAACCGCCCATACGTATAGTGTGTGTTCCGCCGGTTGGATATGTACATGTATATTGTGCCGCGGTTGTATCCGAACGCGTAATTGTATTGCCGGAAACACCCGTTCCACTTAATACACCATTATCACCACAATCAACATAAAATGTTCCCGCCGCAGACATCATCCATTTAAATGTATCATTCGCATCCATTTGTGTCGTGGTTAATTGGAATTTGTATTCAATCCATTTTGCCCAATATTCGCGATTACCGGTTGAACCAGATTCAATGGTTGCGATTGCGTTTCCGGTTAAACCAGAATTGATAAACCAACCATCAAAATCATAACCATCACGTGTTGGTTCACAAAGTGTGATATCGTCATTTATCGTATATGATCCATTTGAGCAACCAGTTCCACCATTTAAATTATATGTAATGGTATATGATATTTGTGTCCAATTTGCATACAATGTTAAATCTGTTCCGGAAACATTTGCATTTGCGTTATATACCGTTGCGCCACCATCTGTTGTTGCCCAACCACCAAATGTATAGCCATCGCGTGTTGGTTCGCAAAGTGTCGTGCTGTCTGTATATGTTGTGTTTGAACAACCCGTTCCACCATTTAAATTATATGTAATTGTATAAGTTGTTACAGGTGTTTCACCTTGATCAATTTGACAATCACCACCACAAAGATTATTACGATAAGATGAATTGCTTGCAAACAATGCGGCACATTTATCAGCACAATTTGCTTCGCATTCTTCCAGGCTGTTAAGCGGATACATACTGTTGCTGCCGCCCGAACCATACCAATAACTGCGTTGTGCTTCGGTAGAAGATGCATATTCAAGTGGAACATCTGTCCAATCTACACTGGCAATGTCGCGTGCACGACAAAAACACCCCTTGTTTTGCAGATTCCAATTTGATGTGCTCCAACTTTTTGCACTGGTACTGGTAGAACCGCTTCCTGGACCGCAACGTGCAACGCCAGATACGGTGCCGCCATCAATTTCGGCTGACCAATTAAATATAGGCATAATTTCGTATGCGAAAGCATTTGTCGAAAATAATACAAAAAACACCGCAAGGCTTGTTGCTTGTACAATGCGCCGAAAACCGTGCAAAATTTGCATTTTTATGATCCTTCCTTATTCCTATATATTTATATCCTAGAAAAAAAAGCGATATCAAGGCAAGTGTTTTTTTAGATATTGTATCAGGCAAAGCGGGTATTAATAATAAATCAAATGATTTTTCTAATTGTTTATCTGTGGATTGGTCATGCGCTGCGCTCTGACCGATTCCTTTGCAACTTTGTTGCGAAATATTCAAATCTGCCTTGCATTTCACACGACAAAAATAAAATGCCCAAACGGGCATTTAATTTTTGTGGCGGAGATCTAATAAAAGACGGTATTAGATATGGACAGTTCGTGCCTCGATACGCAATAACAAAAATCAATAAAAACTCGTATTTAAAAAACACCAAAACGGTTTTTAATCTGGCGGAGACGAAGGGATACACTCGGCATAAATGCCTGCGTGGCAACCGTGACGATTTCGCTGCGCAGTGCTTGCAAAATCTACTTGTTGTCGAACCCTTTGCAACTTTGTTGCGAAATATTCAAATCTGCCTTGCATTTCACACGACAAAAATAAAATGCCCAAAAGGGCATTTAATTTTTGTGGCGGAGACGAAGGGATTGTTTTGCTGTCGCTTCACTCCCTTGGCTCATTCACGTTGTTCACCGGCATACTTTCGTCTGCCTTTCGCCTGCGGGTCGAACTCTTTTTTCGGGTTCGAATCTACATCTATAACACAATATAAAAACGCCCCACAGGGGGCGCTTTTCTATTGTGGCGGAGACGAAGGGATTCGAACCCTTGATACCCTTGCGAGTATACCACATTTCCAATGTGGCGCACTAGACCAACTATGCGACGTCTCCGAATTGTGTGGATTTAATTATTCTTCGCTTTCTGATGCATCTGGTGTGTCGTCTTCGGCAACTGGTTCACCATTTTCGGCATCATCCATCAAAGAATTTTCCAATTCTGCATCAATTTCGCGCAACATTGGATCTTCACTTGCGATTTCCAATGAAGCATCTTCTTCGATTGCAGTTGGGGCATCTTTATAAGATTGAACAAATTCATGACGAACATCAGCAACATTCAATTTACCACTTGCAATTTCGCGTAATGCGACAACAGTTAATTTGTCGTCTTTCTTTTCGACAACTGCTTCTGCGCCACCGTTAAGGTCGCGAACGCGTTGTGAAGCCAGCATTCCCAATTCATAGCGGCTGTCTACATATGGTAAAGTATCAGAATTTGTTACACGTGCCATAATAAAATCCTTTGTTGAAATCGTTTTTGTCAGCGTTTATAATGCCTTATGACGTATGAAAAATCAAGAAAAAAATGAATATAAAAACATTATCTTTTGGATGCCGCCTGAATGCGCTTGAATGTGAAAAGATATCTGCGATGTTATCTGGGGTTGTGGATACCGCAATATTGGTCAATACTTGTTCCGTCACAGGCGAAGCAGAACGTCAATGTGCGCAAACTGTGCGCCGTCTTTCACGCGAAAATCCAAATGTTGTTATTTTTGTAACCGGATGTGGTGCAACACGTAATCCAAAACTGTTTGCCGATATACCGCATGCCTTTGTTATTGATAATGCAGACAAAATGAATCTGCAATCATATGTAAATGCCATTGAAAAGGCCGATTTTAATGTTTCAAAATCAAAAATAGACGCTTTTCATTCAAACGAAGCAAAACTGTCCAAGAAATTTATAAGGGTTCAAAACGGTTGTAACCACGATTGCACTTATTGTGTGACACGTCTTTTGCGTGGTCCAAATGTTTCGTATCCGTATGATGAAATATTGAACGATGCACACGCTGCAATTCAAAACGGTTTTTATGAAATCGTTTTAACCGGTGTGGATACTGCATCTTATTTGCGTCGCGATGGTGATAAATTGGTTTTATTGGCTGATGTTTGTGAAAATTTGTTAAACGATGTCCATGAAATGCAACATTTACGCCTTTCTTCCATAGATCCTGCATCGCCAGAGGTTCCAAAGATTATCAAATTGATGAAAAACGATGCACGTTTTATGCCACATTTGCATTTATCCATGCAATCTGGGTCTGATACGATTTTAAAATCTATGCGTCGTCGCCATGATGCAGACAAATTACGCGAATTGGTTAAATTGTCAGATGGCAAAGTTTCGTTCAGTGCCGATATAATCTGTGGTTTCCCGGGCGAAAGTGAAGAATTATTCAAAGAAACCGCAGATTTAATTCGTGAAATAGGGTTGATAAATGTGCATGCATTCCCGTATTCACCACGTCCGGGAACTGTGGCCGCAACAATGCCGGACCAGGTTAATCATGCAATATCAAAAAAGCGCGTAAAAGTCATATATGATATCGTCGCACAAAACAGGGTAGAATTTATGCAAAAACAAATTGGAAAAACAGTATCTGTCTTGGTCGAAGATAATAATGTTGGTCGTACACCAGATGATATAGATATAAAAATAGACGGTGCGCCAATTCAAAACAAAACAATTTGCAATGTGAAAATCACTGGTATTGAAAACGATATGTTTGTTGGGTTACGCGTTTAATCCGGCAACATGGCCACTGGCAAATGCCCATTGTAAATTATACCCACCCAAATCCCCGGTAATATCCATAACTTCGCCGGCAAAATAAAGTTTTTCGCATATTTGCGATTCCATTGTTTTTGATGAAATTTTGTCTGTTGATATTCCGCCCGCTGTCACTTCTGCGCTGGCCAGGCCAATTGCATCTGCATCATTTATTTCAAAATGATTTATTTTATCGGCAATTATTTTTAATTCGCTGTCTTTGATATCTGCAATATTGCGAACATCATCACAAATAAATCGTGCCAGGCTTTTCGGCAGTATTTCTGCAATTATATTTGATACAGATTTTTTGCCGTTCTTTGTCTTTGCCTGTTTCAATAAATCAAAGGCATTTATATTTGGTGCAAAATTTATAACTATATTTTGTGTGCCAAACAAAGATGTGCGATATGTTGCCGGTCCACCAATTCCAAAATGGGTAAATAACAAATCATCGTTTATTATATTTTTGCCAATTTTTATTTGCGCTGGCAATGAAATACCTGCTAAATCTGGCGTAAAGGCTTTCGTTTTTATGGCACAAAGGGCGGGGCGAATTGGTTCTATTTTATGACCAAATTTCTTGGCAATTATATGTCCGATATTTGATACACCCAAATGCGAATAAGATAAACCACCGGTTGCAATAATGACAGATTTAGATTGAAATGTACCGTTGTCGGTTTTTACCGTGAAAATATCATTATTTTTTTCAATATCTTGCACATTGGTATTGTATTTTATTTCTGTACCATGAATATCGTTTAAAAGGGCAGAAACAACATCTTCGGCAGTGTTTTTACAGAAATATCGTCCTGGTTCTTTTTCATAAAAATCGATATCATGTGATTTAACCCAATTTAAAGTATCAAAAGGCGTATATTGCGAAAGCGCAGACATAACAAAACGCGGATTCTTTCCGAAATAGTGTGTGTGGTCTGCATGGGTATTGGTGAAATTACATTTTCCGCCACCAGAAATTGCGACTTTGCGCGCCGGTGCATCACCCATATCAACAATCAATACAGATTTTTTGCGTGATTTTAAAACAGATGCCGCTTTCAAACCAGCCGCCCCAGCACCCAAAATAATAACATCGAATATTTTCATATAACAATTCTATCGCAAACATTGTTTTTTTCAAATAAAAAAGCCGTCACAAGGACGGTTTTTTATTCTGTGGTGGTAAGTCAGGACTCGCTCGGCATAGATGCCTGCGCGTCAACCGTAACGATTTCGCTGCGCTGTGCTTGCAAAATCTACTGCTTGTCGAACGGTGGTTTCTCGTCCAAACTTATCCCGACAAAATAAAAAAGCCGTCACAAGGACGGTTTTTTATTCTGTGGTGGGCTAAGTAGGACTCGAACCCACGACCAAAGCGTTATGAGCGCTCCGCTCTAACCAACTGAGCTATTAGCCCACAGCGAAACCTATTATATATTTTTTATTCAATCTTGCAAGATAAAAATGAACATATCTTGCTTTTTATGTCAATTTGTGCGAATATGCGGCTATGGTTGAAATGGTGCCAATCTTGAACAAAGATCAAATGGATGCGTTTAACACAATCGAACGCACGCATTCTAATGTTTTAATCTTGGGTCAGGCGGGTACTGGTAAATCTACATTTGTGCAATATCTTAAATCTGCGTCTGCTAAACGTATTGTGTGCGCATGTCCAACGGCGGTTTCTGCTTTGAATATTGGTGGCCAGACAATACATTCGCTTTTTCAAATTCAGCCACGTGATTTTATCATGCCTGAATTATTAAAATTAAAGGCCAAACCACGTAATATATTGAACGCCACAGATGTTTTGGTAATTGATGAAATATCTATGGTTGCCCCAGATTTATTGGATGCAATAGATATATTGGCACGCGCTGCGCGCCACAACAATGAACCATTTGGCGGAATTCAGGTCGTTGCGATTGGTGATATGTTTCAATTGCCACCTGTGATAACGCGTGATGCTGAACAGTATTATATGGAAGCCTATGAATATAAAAACGCATACTTTTTTGATTCAAATGTGTATAAACGCGCAGATTTTATAAAATACGATTTTAATACTGTTTATCGTCAAAGTGATGATGATTTGTTGAAAAACCTGATGCGTTTGCGTGACAGTGATACATCGGCAATAGATTTTTTTAATAAATGCAAAATCGAAGACGTGCAAACACGTGAAAATGCCGTAATAATCACACCTTTTCGTGCTGTTGCAGAACGTATAAATGCTGATAAATTAAGGCAAATAAATGCTGTCCCGGTAAAATATACCGGTGTTTTGGACGGAAATTTTAATGCAAACGATGTGCCGGCCCCACTGGAATTGGAATTAAAGCAGGGCGCTTTGGTTATGTTCGTGAAAAATGGCGATAAATGGCACAATGGTTCAATCGGACGTGTAGAGGTTCTTAATTCGCGTGAAATAATTGTTCAAATGTTGGACGATGATAACCATGATTTGGTTGTTGTTAAACCAGAAAAATGGCAAAAGATAGAATATGCGCGTGATGAAAACGACAGAATAGTGGAAAATGAAATTGGTTCTTATAAACAATTTCCATTAATGTTGGGGTATGCAATGACGATACATAAATCACAGGGCAAAACTTTATCCAAGGTTATAATTGATATTTCACGTGGTGCATTTGCACATGGTCAAACCTATGTCGCATTGTCCCGAACAAAAAGGGCAAACGATATGCATATTGTTAAACCATTAACATCACGTGATGTGATTTTTGATAAAAGAATTTTAGATTTTATAAGTGAATAAATTATATGTCTTTGGACATTAAAATCGCATCCACACCATCATAGTATTTTGGACGCAAACCCACCGGTAAAAAACCACAATTTTCATATAATTTTTTGCCGGCAACATTATTTGAAGCGACTTCTAAAAATAATTTTTTAACCCCTTGATTTTTAATGCTTTTTTCAATTATTCCAATCATGGCAGAAGCGATTCCTTGACGGCGCATTTCGGGATTAACACCAATTGTTATAATTTCGGCTTCGTCCAATACAATTCTGTACACAATAAAACCATTTTGAGACATGATAATTTCGCATCCGGAATTTTGTAATTCACGAAAATCATCCGCCGACCAAGGTTTGTTCGGAAAACATTTTTTATGAAGATTTGATAATTCTTCGAACATGATTTTTAACGTGTTTTATTGTTAACAGGCATGCCATTTTTTGCAATATAATTATTCAACATTTTTGAATACATTCTTGCCACAAATGATTTGTCAAAGAAAGATAATTGACATGGTGGTAATGAATAAACTTCGCCACCTTTAAGATTATAGGTTATACCAAAATTAGTGTCGCCCCAATAATTTCTGTGCATTTCTATTGAAACAGATCCTTTGTTTTGTATTTTTACATTATGCATTCCCGTAGAATTGCCAATATCATAACGATACGTGTATTCAACATTATCTTTGTTTTTATTAATGTGGTGTAAAATCGCGATTTTTTGAAAGATATTCATATTATATCCTTTTATTTTTCGGCATAACTTGGACGCAAATACATTGGAATTACAGGTTCGTTTTTGTTGTTTTTAATTTTGTTTTCAACAATGTCTTTTGCGTAAATTAAATTATATGGTTTGTGGCCAACTGTCGATGGAGATTTCATTTGTTCAATTTCCACTTCATCAATAGTCATTGTGCATGGTTCGTGTTGTGGTGATGCGACAAAGAAATCGCCACGACCAGAATCTATTGCGACAAATGCGTCTGGGGTTTCGTGCAGATATAATTCAAACAGATTAACTGGTACAACCGGTATATTTAAACCAATTGCTAATCCCTTGGCATATGCGATGCCCATACGAATACCAGTAAAACTGCCGGGACCCACAATAACGCCAATTGCGGTTAAATCAGACATTTTTACATTGTTTTGATTCATAAAATCATTAACGGCATTTGGCAATGCAATTGCCTGTTTTTCTGCATCAAAATGTGCGAATTTATCGTCCAACAATAAATCAATACCGTTCGCAGAAGAATTTATAATTAAAATCATAATACAACCTTTATAAACGCGCACTGAATCCGATTTTGTTCGACATATTGGCATTTTGATGTACAGATAACAATTCGTTAATTTTATCGATTGTAAATTCTGTTTTTACATCAATACCATCGTTTTGTAATAAACTGCGACGAAGCAGGGCTTCAATTTCGCGTTGTAATTCACGTACACCTTGTTCTGATGTGAAATTGCGAATAATGTGTGCAATTGCTTCATCTGAAATAATAATGTTTTCTGTGTTCCAACCTGTATCTTCGGCCGCGCGTTTTAATAAATGTTCGCGTGCAATTTGAATCTTTTCTTGTTCGGAATATCCTGGAATTTCAATGATTTCCATACGGTCTTTCAACGCAGATGACATATTCAACGAATTAGATGTAGCGATAAACAAAACATTTGATAAATCAAAATCTACTTCTAAATAATGGTCGCGGAAAGATTTGTTTTGTTCCGGATCTAATATTTCCAACAGTGCAGATTCTGGATCACCGCGCCAATCGCGTCCCATTTTATCTATTTCGTCCAATACGATAACAGGGTTATTAGATTTGCAACGTTTTAACGCGTCCATAATGCGTCCGCATTGTGCGCCAATATAGGTTTTTCTGTGTCCGCGGAAATGAGCTTCGTCAGATATGCCACCCAATGAGATTCTGCAATATTTACGCGATAACGCGTTTGCAATAGATTTACAAAGTGATGTTTTACCAACACCTGGCGCGCCAACAAAACACAAAATACTGCCACGGTTTTTACCGGTCTTTTTCATAACAGCAATATGTTCCAAAATTCTTTCTTTTACTGGTGTCATACCGCTGTGTTCAGAATCTAAAACATTACGCGCAGCTTTTAAATCTATTGGGGCAGTATCAGATTTATCCCATGGCATTGCCAACAATTCGTCCAGATATGTTTTAAGTAAACCGCCTTCTTGGGACATTGGTGACATTGTGCGCATACGTTTGAATTCGGACATTGCTTTTTCTTTTGCTTCCACAGACATTGCGGAATTTTCAATTTTTTTGCGCATGGACGTTGTGTCAATTTCTTCGTCGTCTTCGCCCATTTCTTTTTGTATGGCACGCATTTTTTCTTGTAAAATGGCCTGTCTTTGACCGTTTTCCATTTGATTTTGCACACGACGATTTATGTTTGCTTCAATTTTTTCTGTTTCAATAGACAACATTAATTGTTCCAACAAAGTGACCAATTTTTCACGCCATGTTTTCATCTTTAAAATTTCAACGGCAATTTCTGTATCAATATTCGCCATTTGAATAACAGTATCCACAAACGCAGGCATAGGGTAATTTTGTATAATTGCCTGCAATTTTTCCATTTTGAATTTGTGATGATTTGATAAAATCTGCATTGCATCGCGAACCTTGTCACGCAAGGCAACGGTTTGTTCAAACGTGGAATCATCCAACAATTCAACAGGTGATATATCTGCAGAAAAAATACCATTTTGTATAATTATATCAGATAAATTTACCACATTGGTTGTGCGAACAATTGCATGAATTGCACCGTCTGGCATGTGTAAAACCTGGGCAATTTCGCCAATGGTTCCGGTGCCAAATATATCATCGATTGTCGAAGGATATGCCCAACTGTGTTGCGGACACAAAACAATTCTTTGATGATTATTTGTTGCGGCTTCTATACATGCGACAGATAACGGATTGTCAACATACACCGGCACCGTCAGGCCCGGATGTACAACCAAATCACGAACTGGTAAAATATATTCTTTCATAGCAAAATAAATATAGCCCATTTTATAGGATTTTCAAGATATAAAAAAAAGCCCAGTTTTTACCGGGCTTTTTATTTTTGTTTTGTCATCAATTAACGACGACGAAAACCGTTTGAATGTCCAGCTTGGGCATTGTTGCTGCTGCGTTTTGATAAATAACGTGCGCCAATCAAAACCAACCATTCAACTGACAATAAAGCCAATGCAATCATTTGGTTTTGGCAACCTTCTAAATAAGCCAAAACATATACGAATTGGGCAATAAAAGAGATATACAAAACGCCAAAAACGCCTGTAAAGAATACTTTTTTAATTTTTCCAAACATTTTTTTTCCTTTTTATTTTATCAATAAATACCGGGTTTCTGGTGCCAGGTACCCGGCGACCCCGCAAAAGCTAAACGAAATATATCAACAATTGCCGACATATTTCAACGCCATATTAGGCAGCTATTGCAAGGCGAACGTTGTCGTTCGCAGCGATTCTATCGCCATTCAGTTTTTAGTTTGTTTTTAACGGAACAACCCGGATTCAATCGATTTGCCTTTATTTCGCCTGTCGAAACTATGTCAGCCCCATAAGATAAATTGGTGGAGCTGTGGGGTACCGCCCCCCAGTCCAAAACGATTATTCCGCAACGAATTCAGAATCATCTCTACTTGCGTAGCAATAAACATTATAAATATTCCCACTGGAAATTGCAAGTTTTTAAGTTATAATGGTATCAAAGGTTTAAAAAATGAAGTTCTTAGATAAAGCAAAAATTTATATCAAGGCTGGTGATGGTGGCAATGGTGCCGCATCATTCAGACGCGAAAAATATATTGAATTTGGTGGCCCAAATGGTGGTGATGGTGGTCGCGGTGGCGATGTGGTTTTTCGTGCGGTTCCTAATGTGAACACTTTGATAGATTACCGTTATAAAACAAAATTTGTTGCGCAACGTGGTCAAAATGGTATGGGAAAAATGCGCACTGGGTATTCGGGCGAAACATTGTATTTGCCGGTGCCAACAGGAACGGTTATTTTATCTGAAAACGAAGAAATTGAATACGCAGATTTGAACGTGGACGGTATGGAATATCGTGCCGCACGTGGTGGAAATGGCGGTTGGGGAAATTTACACTTTAAAAGCCCAACTAATCGTGCGCCACGTCAGGCTAATGACGGATTGCCGGGCGAAGAAAGAACGGTTATATTGCGTTTAAAATTGATTGCAGATATTGGTTTGGTTGGTTTTCCAAACGCAGGTAAATCAACATTGTTATCTGTTGTGACTGCTGCGCGTCCAAAGATTGCAAATTATGCATTTACAACTTTGAACCCGCAATTGGGTGTTATGTATGCGCATAATCGTGAATTTGTAATGGTCGATTTGCCAGGCCTTATCGAAGGTGCGCATATGGGTGTTGGCCTTGGCGACAGATTTTTGGGACACGCAGAACGCACGAAATTGATATTACACGTAATCGATGGTTCCGAAGAAGATTGGGCAACACGTTATAAAACAATAAGACACGAAATGGATTCCTACGGTGGAGGCCTTTTAAATAAACCAGAAATCGTTGTTATCAATAAAATAGACACATTATCCGAAGAAGAATTAAAAACGCGTCTGGACGAATTTAAGAAGTCTTTTGGGCGTAAAAAGAAACCAACAATTTTAACCATCAGTGCGGCGGGGCATATCGGGATAGAGAATCTGATAGATACAATCGAAAAACAAATGCTAGGGATGGAATAAATGAGCAATTATGGAATTTATGATGAACATATTAAAAAAATAATAGCTTTGAACAAAAGGCGTGGCACATATTTTCCTGTTCAAAATCCAAAGCCAGAAAAACCATTGAATCCAATGTCTGATTTTTTGAAAGACAAAGATGGCAATCCTGTTCCAGAAGGCGAAGCCAGAATCACAAAAATGGCGATATTTTCTGTTGATGAAGTTAATGGGGTAAAGGCTGTTTCAGAAAAAGGAAAATATATAAAGTTAGGCGCGAATGGTGCGAAATTGGAACAAGTCGACAGGATAAATGGCATTTGGCATATACAAAACAAATTTCCACATGAAATAACCATTGTTCGTAAACGGGATATGGTTTTGTTGAAAAAGCTTGATCGTGAAGAACATACAGGTTTTGAATTTTATACCGCCAAACATGTTGGTTATAATTGTTTTGGACCATTTGTATCCAAAGGCAACGGGTATGATTATATAGTTGCAAAATGTAATACAGATCGTGGCCCATTCTGGGGATACGGAAAAACAATGGACGATGCACGTGCATATTTATGTTTGAAATTATACGACGAATGTCAAGATGCTATACTTGGCATGTTATGCAGTAAAATACGAAAAAACCAAAAATAAACGCTTTGATTTTGACCGGGCATCTGGTAAAATTAGTGCGGTAACAAATTACACCAAAGGAGAAAATTTATGGTATCTTTAAAAGGCACACAAACCGAAAAGAATTTATTAATTGCATTTGCCGGCGAATCTCAGGCGCGCAATCGTTACACTTTCTTTGCATCTCAGGCTAAAAAAGATGGGTACGAAGCAATTGCAAAAATATTCTTGGAAACAGCAGAACAAGAAAAAGAACATGCTTCCCGTTTGTTTAAATACTTGGAAGGCGGTTCCTTGGAAATTACAGCATCTTTCCCGGCCGGCAAAATAGGCGATACATTGGAAAATTTGAAAGCTGCCGCATACGGTGAACACGAAGAAAATACAGATATGTATCCACAATTTGCACAAATTGCTGCCCAAGAAGGCTTTACAGCAATCGCAGAAGTTTTGAAAAATATCGGTTATGCAGAACGTTATCATGAATCACGTTTTAAAGCTTTGGCCGAAGCAATCGAAAACGGAACAATATTCAAATCTGATAAAATTGTAATGTGGCGTTGCACAAATTGTGGCAATTGGCACATTGGCACAGAAGCCCCACAGGTATGCCCAGCATGCTTGCACCCACAGGGCTATTTCATCAGCGAAGGTATTGTGACACGTTGTGATACAAACGAAGGTTTCTGTGAATACACAAATATTGATTAATATTAACAGTGTTACTTTAAAACCGCCCGTTTTGGGCGGTTTTTATTTTTCTAATTCGTCCAATATGTCATTTAATTTGCGTAATGACGAATTTTGACATCCGCGACCGCGCCATGACATTATTTCTTGGCCGGTTGTTTTATCTGTTATGGAAACATTAAAATTCCACCACCAAAAACCATTGAACATGCACCAGATTGGACGCAATATTTCTTTGCGTTCTTTAACATAAACAATATATCGTGCCTTTGATGGAATTTCGTATGTTTGAAAATCAATTTCTTCAGATTGTTTTTCAGCTTTTAATCTGCCAACGTTGACGTTATATCCGCGTTCTTCCATGGTTTGTTTTACTGAACGTTGCATGGAATAACCACCGCGTTGTGCATAAACCATTGCTTGTGTATCCAATGTGTGTGGTTTGTAATATACGCTGTTGCAACCACAAAGAACCAAACATAATAAAATTGAAACAAATATACGCATGAATAAATTCCTTTGTTTGAATTTTAGAACAACATGGAAAAACAAATCAAGTATAAAAAAACCGCCCAAACGGGCGGTTTAAATATAATATGTTAATTGATTAAATGCTGTCAGCATTAACCCATTTACCAGATTTTAACAAACCTGGGGCCATACCTTTGTCTGTGCGTAATGCATCGATTACACGACGGGCATTTGCTGCATCTAAATCAATAATACGAACTTTGTACATATCCGCTTCGTGAACAACGACTGCGTTGCCATAGCTGGATAATTCTTTTGCCAAAGCATTTGCGTTATCTTCGCTGTAAACAGCAGCCACTTGGACACTGTATTCGCCAGATGTTGCAACTGGTGCTGCTTCTACTGTTGCAGGTTTTGCTTCTGCTGGTGCAACCTCAGGTTTTGCTGTTTCACCCAATGTTGCGTTTTTAACAGCAACAGATTCATTAGACAATACTTGAACTTGGACTTTTGCTGTGCCGTTCATGCCAATTTGTTGTGCCGCAGCAGATGACAAATCCATAATACGAGTATTTACGAATGGACCACGATTATTTACACGAACAACAACTGAATTGCCGTTATCCAAATTTGTAACTTTTACGATAGATGGTAATGGCAAAGTTTTACTTGTTGCAACCAATTGATTTGAATCAAATGTTTCGCCATCGCTTGTTTTTGAACCATTCAGTTCAACAGGGATAATACCTGCGATACCTGTTTGATTATAAGTCAAATCTTCGCCAGGTATATATTGAACATCTTCGATTTTATATGGACTGCCGATATAATATTTTGGTGCAGCTGCCATCAAATAAGCATTTGAATTTAATGTGCTTTCTGCAGGTGCCAATTGTTCTTCGCTAAAACCATCATAACCATATGTGGCTTCTGTATTAGAAGCTGTATCCATACATCCGGCAACTAAAGCAGTTAATACTGCCAAAGATACGATTTTTTTCATATTCTCACTCCTTTGTGATTTTTTCTCATAATTATATTTTATCACAAAAGGGGGACACTTGCAAATTTTATTTTATCAAGAATCTGTCGATAATAAATGCGGTTGGTAAATACAAAATTCCAAATGCGGCGATTGCAATACCCAACGCAAATATGTTTGCAATATTTACCATTGATAAAACATAGCCCAAAACAACAGAAATCAAACCAAATACGAACATTGAAACCAATGTTTTTTTGTCTGTTTTTACCAAACCACGTTTGCGACATATGTGGCCCAATAAATGGTTTTTGACATAGCCACTGACCACCACACCCACAGGTATTGATAAATACCCAATAACAGGGAACAGGGCTAAATAAATTACTGTTGCAACCCCCAATGATATAACGCTGGTTCGAACAGGTGTATTAACATCTTGGGATGCATATAATGTTTTGCTGTAAATTTGGCTTATTAACATGGCTGGTAATACCAAACATTGTATTTTTATGGCCAACGCAACGGCATGTGTTGATTCTGGTGTCCATGCGCCATGTTGGAAAAGAATTCTTATAATTGGTTCGGCCAAAACAAACAA
Organism: uncultured Pseudomonadota bacterium; assembly: GCA_902798205.1. Classification (GTDB taxonomy): domain Bacteria; phylum Pseudomonadota; class Alphaproteobacteria; order Rs-D84; family Rs-D84; genus Enterousia. The sequence goes on from CADBVV010000009.1 coordinate 15,340, forward strand.
ACCCACCATACATGGAATAATCAACATCATTGAACGACGCATAGATGAATTTTGCTGTAAATGAACACTGCGCATGTTGCCTTCGGTTAATGCTTTTGATATGGAAGATATCAATACTGTTCCAACCGCCAAACCAATCATTGCAAACGGTAATTGGACCATGCGGTCTGAATAATAAAGCCACGAAACAGCACCAGATTGCCAACTGGCAACCAATGTTCCAACAATAATAGTAATTTGATAGAAACCTGAACCAACCAAACTGACCCCAAAACGTTTAAACATATTTTTAATTTGGCTGTTCCAGTGCGGAATTATTAAACGCAAACCAAAATGTTTACTGCGAATACGTTGCCAAAGCACAAAGAATTGTATTATTCCTGATAACACAACTGTTGCCGCCATAACATAGATAATATATTGATTGCCATAAAGAACAGACGCTGCCAGCGCACATATTAACATAATGTTTAACATAACCGGCATAAATGCAGCCAATAAAAAGCGAGAGTGTGCATTAAGAACTGCTGATAAAAACGCTGCGCCACAAATAAAGATAACGTAAAAGAACATTATACGGGCAATTGTGACGGTTAATTGCATTTTTCCCGGGTCTTCGGAAAAGCCTGGTGCTAATGCCCAAATAACCAATGGCATAAAGATTTCAAATACGATTGTAATGCCCAACAGGATAACCATTAACCAAGAAAATACATTTTTGGCAAACCCTTCGTCCTTTTTCATATCTGTGTACATAGGGATAAATATGGCGGACAGGGCGCCTTCACCCAACAAATCACGGAACAGATTGGGCAATTTGAATGCGGCAAAGAAAATATCCGACATACGACCCGCACCCAGAAAGCGCGCAATTAACATATCGCGGATAAAACCGAATATACGACTTATTCCCGTCATTGCGCCAACACCGAATATATTTCTTCCTAATTTCATAACAGAACCCATTTTTTTCTTTTATTTTCTGATGTCTTTCATTATACTGCGAAAGGTAAAGGAATTTCAAGTATGAAAAAAATCGTTTTATTATTTGGTTTGTTGCCTTTGTTATATGGGTGTGGTGGCGGTGAAGAAATTAAACCAGAACGCCCATTGGAAGATATTTATGCGGACGCATACAAAGAATTTAATAAAAAGAATTATGAAGAAGCCGCAGAATTATTTCAAACAGCGGAATCTCAATATCCATCTAATCCATGGTCCGCAGATGCGCTGGTTATGATGGCGTATTCAAGATATATGGATAAAGATTTTGCCGGTTCTATATTGGCTATTGATCGATATATGCGTTTCCATCCGGGACATCGTGATGTGCCATATATGATGTATCTGCGCGGAATGTGTTATTATCGTCAGGTCAGCGATGTTCGCCGTGACCCAGAAATGTCGGCATTCGCACTGCAACAATTTCAACAATTGGTTCAAAGATTTCCATCATCTGAATATGCCAAAAACGCAAAAAATAAAATACTTATCTTGAAGAACTATATCGCGGGCAAGGTTATGTATGCCGCACGTAATGATATGCAGCAAAAAAATTGGACTGCGGCAATTGCGCGTTTACAGCCAATTGTTTCTACTGCCCAAGAAACAGTTATGACACCCGAAGCAATGTTTCGTTTAAAAGAATGTTATACTGCGATTGGTTTGCCGGAACAGGCCGAAGGATATGCAAAAATGTTGCGTGCTAATTTCCCGGATAACGAATGGACAAAAAAGTTAAAATAAAAAAGCCTCAATTTGAGGCTTTTTTATTATCTTACATTTTGAAAAGAGTCTTTTTTAAATGCTTCAATAACTTCTTTGTCTTTTCTGATTTGAATTGTATCATGATTATATTTCAATACAGTTTCGTCTATTTTAAATACTCTGAACCCATCGTAACGTTGAGTTGTTTTAACTTTGATAGGGTCTCCTTCTTTAAAATATGGTAAATCAGATATCAATTGTTTTACATCTTGACTGTTGCCTTTTGTACAGTCAATTAAGCGTTCTTCTTCTGTGCTTGAATCTTTTAATAATACTTTTTTGCTGTGAGTTGTAACAAAAGTATTTGCATAGAAAGTTTTGCATGCGCTCATTGTTAAGGCAACTAATGGGGCAACAAATAATATTTTATGTTGTGTTTTCATTTTTTTTTTGTCCTTTTTGGTGTTAATGTATAACGATTATAGACTAAAAATATAGTTTGTCAAATATTTTGTTGCCAAAAGTTTTTTACTATCTTTGCTTTATTTTCTTTGTGCGCATTATAATTGAATCTTTGTTCAAATGTAATCTGTTTGGGCCATCAAGAACAAATTTCCTTCTGGTTTCATAATCTGGCGAAACAAATACTACGGTGTCACCAACCTTAGATTTGTCTATTTGTTCTTCAAATTCTGGTAATTGATTTTGTTTGGCAAATTTATCCTTGTAACCATTATATTCAATTAAACGTTCTTCTTTGGTATTAACATCTGAAATAATGATTCTTTTGTCATCTTGGTATATCCCAGAGATAGTATTTATATGGCGTTTGTTCGCTTTGAATTCTCTCTTGATAACAAAACCACCAAGTGTTGCCAAAGATGCGATGAACAAGAATATGAACACCAGACAGCCATGGTCATTGTGAAAATTATCAGGTCTTTTGTCTGGTAAAAAAACGATGCTGCCATCTTTTTCAATTCTGTGATTAAATTCGTTTAATTTAGATTTAAGTATAAACATTTCATCACCAGTAAAGGCGTTTTTTACTTTTACAACACTCATATCTCGGTTGTTGTGAACCGGTTTTTGTAAAATCTGTTCTTCTGATTGTTGTTCCCAACTATCCATTTTTAAACCTTTTTATCTTTGTCTTTGATGGAGTTTTTCTGTTGCGATCCTTATGTTTTCATACAGTAAATCGCGATTAAGTGCGGTAAATGTAACACCAGTTTCAGAAAACATTTCAAATGAATTTACAACAGTATCGCGCCAGTTACCATTTGGCAAGGTTCTAACTTTATCAGGACCTGGTTCCAGATAGTACACTTGTTTTATGCCAGATTGTATGATTGCGCGTGCACAGTCGGCACAAGGGGGCATTGTTACATATAAAACACAACCTTTTAATGAAGCACCAAATCGAACTGCATTATATATCGCATTTCTTTCGGAATGTTCATAAAAAGCATATTTGATTGGACGAACGTGGCGTTCTTCAACATCATCGTTAACCCCACGTGGAAAACCGTTGTAACCCTGGGAACGAATTTCTTTGTCTGGGCCAACAACCACACAGCCAACTTTTGTGTTTGGGTCTTTTGACCAAGTTGATATATGCAAAGCAACTTCCATAAAACGATAATTCCATTTGTCTGAAAACATAATATCCATGTCATACCTTTTTATTTTTTGTGTCCCCAGAATACAATATTTATTTGCTTTTTCAAGGTTTTTGTTGAGTTTTCATTTTTGTGTGCTATGTTTTGGGTATGACTAAGACTTATTCAGGATTTATAGCGATTATTGGACCGACAAATGCCGGTAAATCGACATTGATGAACCAAATTATGGGGCGCAAAGTATCTATTGTTTCACACAAAGTGCAAACAACCCGTACGCGTTTGCGTGCCATAAAGATGGTTGGTGATAAACAATTGATATTCGTTGATACACCGGGTGTATTCAAACCATCACGCCGATTGGACAGGGCAATGGTTGGTGCGGCGATGTCTGCGTTGGACGATGCAGATGCGGTATTACTGGTTGTTGACGCGGGCAAGGGCATAACCCAAACTGTGCGTGATTTGATTGAAAAAATCAAAGACCATAAAAATCTGTTTGTCGCTTTGAACAAGGTCGATTCAATACCAAAAACAACATTGTTGCCTATGGTTGCCGAATTATCGGGTATGGCTGAATTTCGTGAAATATTTATGATTTCTGCATTGAAAAACGACGGTGTTGAACAAATGTTGCAATCTTTGTCAACGGTTATGCCTGAATCACCATATTTGTTCGAAGACAAAGATGCAGTTGATGTGCCTGATATGCTGTATTTGGCGGAATTAACACGTGAAAAGGTTTATAAATATATTCATCAAGAATTGCCTTATCATATCAATGTTGTGACGGAAAAAGTTGACCAAGATGACGAAGGTGTTTTGGAAATATATCAAAAGATCGTTGTTCAAAACGAAGCACATAAAAAGATAGTTGTTGGTCGTGGTGGTGAACAATTAAAGAAAATTGGAACCGCGGCACGTCATGATATCCAAGATCAATGGGGTGTTAATGCGCGCTTGCATTTGTTTGTTCGTGTCGAAGAAAATTGGGAAAATGTCGCTGAAAACTATACAGACCAGGGATTAGAGTTTAAGTAAAAGGAAAAAACATGGCAAGAAAAACAAAAGAAGATTGGGGGCGCGAGATATTGGAAGTCCGCAATAGAACATTGTGGGTTATGTATATTATCTCTGTGATAATGTTTTGTTTGGGCAAGTGTTCTGGATATAACCAAGGTTATCAAGCGGGTCAAAAATCTGCCCAACAAGATACAGATTCTGTAAAAACGGAAATTAAAAAAGCAGAATTACCAAAATATCTTCAAAAACAAATAACAAGATATCAAATCCAAAACCAAAGATAAAAATGCTACATACATCTGATTTTGATTTTGAATTACCACCTGAATTAATTGCATCACATCCGTTGCATGATCGTGATGCTTCACGTATGTTGGTTGTTGATGGTGAAAACATAGGCGATAAACATATTCGCGATATAGTATCTTTTATCAAGCCTGGTGATGTGGTTGTATTTAATAATTCGCGTGTTATTCCGGCGCGTTTTATGGCTGATGGACACGAAATAACACTGCATACATCGGTAAATGAAAAAGATTGGTGGGGGCTTTGCAAGAAATTTAACAAAATCAATGTTGGTGACACTTTGACTATGGAAGACGGCACAACAATAAATGTGTTGAATAAAGACGATGAAAGTGGACTTTTGTTGCACTTTAATTGCGATAATGTTTTTGATTTATTAAATAAATACGGAAAAATGCCGTTGCCACCATATATGAAACGCGAAGAAGAAACAGAAGATAGAGAGCGTTATCAAACCGTATATGCCGACCCTTTGGGATCTATGGCGGCACCAACCGCGGGACTTCATTTTACAGACGAATTATTGCATGAAATTGAAAAAGCCGGTGCAAAGATTGTAAAGGTGACTTTACATGTTGGTGCTGGGACATGGATGCCGGTTAAAACCGAAAATTTATCTGAACATAAAATGCACAGTGAATGGTGTTGTATTACGCCAGAACAAGCCGAAATCATAAACAACGCGAAACGCGTTATTGCGGTTGGAACAACATCTATGCGCACACTGGAATCTGCATCCAAATTGGCAAAAGAAAATGGCTTTGATGGTCGTGTTCAACCGATATGCCAAACCACAGATATATTTATTACCCCGGGTTATAAATTTGGTGCTGTTGATGTGTTGTTAACGAATTTTCATTTGCCAAAATCAACATTGTTTATGTTGGTGTCTGCATTTGCGGGGCTGGACGAAATGAAAAATGCTTATAAACATGCAGTTGCTGAAAAATACAGATTTTTCAGTTATGGCGATTGTTGTTTGCTGTTTAAAAAGGATGAATAGATATGTCGTTAAAATTTAATTTGATTGCAAAGGACGGAAATGCAAGACGCGGTTCTGTGGAAACTGCACACGGAACTTTTCAAACACCGACATTTATGGCTGTTGGTACGGCGGCCACTGTGAAAGCACTTACCATGGAACAGGTTGCCGCAACTGGAACCCAGGTTATTTTGGGAAACACATATCATTTAATGATGCGCCCGGGTGGCGATTTGGTTGAAAAAATGGGTGGCCTGCATAAATTCGGTGGATGGCATGGTCCAATTTTAACAGACAGTGGCGGATTCCAGGTTATGTCGCTTTCTAACCTTGTAAAAATGAAAGAAGAGGGCGTAGAATTCACATCACATATTGATGGTGGCATTAAACACTTCCTGCGACCAGAAGATTCTGTGCATATTCAACATCAACTTGATTCAAATATCACAATGGTATTGGATGAATGTTTGCATTTGCCAACAACACGTGAACGTGCAGAAAAGAACGTTGATATGGTGACGCGTTGGGCAAAACGCAGCAAAGACGCATTTGTTGACAGACCGGGCTATGGGATATTTGGTATTGTCCAGGGTGCAGATTACAAAGATTTACGTGAAAAATCGGCCAAGGCTTTAACAGAAATTGGTTTCGATGGTTATGCGGTTGGCGGATTGGCTGTTGGTGAACCCCAGGCGGTTATGTTTGATATGATTGCGCATACCACACCATTTTTACCAGCGGACAAACCAAGATATTTAATGGGAGTTGGAACACCACTGGATATATTGGGTGCGGTTGAACGTGGCATTGATATGTTTGATTGTGTAATGCCTACGCGTGCTGGTCGTACCGCCCAGGCATTTACCAGACACGGAACAATGAATATGCGTAATGCAAAATTTACAGATGACGAACGTCCAATAGATGATAAATGTGGATGCCCAGCATGTAAATTATCACGTGCATACATACACCATTTGGTTAAATGTAATGAAATATTGGGGGCTACATTATTAAGCCAGCATAATTTATGGTTTTATCAAGATTTGATGCGTGGTATTCGTGAATCTATCGAAGCCGGCAAATTCCAAGAATTCAAAGAAAACTTTATTAATGAATATAACAAGGGGACGAAAGATGGCGAACAGTAACAGACCAAATTTAACATTGAAAATGGATGATAAAATATATCTGGCGGTTGCCAAGAAAGATGTGGATAAATTGGCTTTTGTTTACACTTTGGCATGTTTGAAAGCGGCAAAACAATCAAATATGTATAATATGGTAGCAACACCAGAAATACATACATTCAAAAATAAAGAATCTGCACAAGTTTATTATGAAACAATCGATGAAATCGTAAATGTAAATGCAAACGACGAAACAAAACAACAGTTTTTCAGTGTAAATGAAAAAATAATTGAAAGATTTATGGAAAATATCAGATAGGTTTAATAATGCAAATCAAAGAATATAAACTTGATACAGAATATCCTGGTCAAATGTATGCATATGACAGAATATATTTGGGTGTTATGACTGCTTATGATAGTCCAAAATATTCTGTTTATACATTAGGAAATGACAGAGTAAAGTTTTCTGGTTACTGTGTAACCCCAAATGTAGATGTTGCGCATTTTAATAATAAAAAAGATGCAGATGCATACCATGATTATATAGAAAATATCTTGCAACATCAGTTATGGTGGATTGGGGAAACCGTAGAATGTGTTAGAAAATTGAACGCCAAGGAAACACATGATTTTTATAAATCAATATTATCTATGAAAATGGGAATAAAAATACTTGAAAGACAAAAGTAATTTTTAATATCATTGAAGAAAGAAAGGAGATTTTAATGCCAAAAAAACAAATCGAAGTTATTGATATGAACGGTGCAAAAACCGTCGCAAAAAAACAATCTGTTATAACGATAACCAAACGGACTTTTGCAATAGTGTCTGTTATATGGTTAGTTTTTGTCGCATGGTTCCCATTGCATGTTAAAAATCAATATGCTGGACCAATTAAAAAATCTATGGTTGTGTCCATGTTCTTTGATTTGCAAAGAAATATCCAGGGTCAATATCAAAAATTATTGGATGGGATAAAAGGGGCTATAAACCTGGAAAAACCAATCGGTATTGCCATTGAAAAAGTTAAAATTGTCGAAGGTGGTGTAAAAACAGTAACTGATACAACCGCCAAAGCAAAAGAACAAACAAATAAAGTAAAACAAGAAACCAATAAAGTTTCAAAAATAACAGGTATCGCAAACAAATTTGGTATTAAAACCGGCGAAATAGATAATGCTGTTAAAGAAACAAACAAAGCTGTTGCGACTGCGGATAAAAATATAGCAAAAGTTGATGCTGTTGCCGACCAGGTTAACAAGAAATTGGATTCTGTAAAGAAAGAATTGGTAAAAGTTTCCCAAACAGAAGTCGACAAGATGATTGATGAAGCAATCAAAAAACAGTTGGACAAGAATTCTGGTGGTTTGGGAACAACATTGTTGACCAATTATGGTATAAAGCACGTGTATCCATGGCGTCGTTCTTCTTGGCCTGTGGCTATAAAAATCTATAATGATTTGGAAAAATCTAATTTGGGCGTGGTTCAAATCTTGACCAGCACAGTTAATAAATACTTTAACTATGTCGCTTGGGGATTGGTAATCGCGGCATGGGCAATCGGATTTATAATATGGTTTATGGCGTTTAGTCGTGTAAAATTATTCCTTAAACCATTTATTGTATGTCCGCGTTGTGGCCACACTTTCAGCGACAAACGAACAGTTTTGGGGTTGTTGAAAGCATTTCAACCATGGAAATGGTTTGGAATTTAAAAGATGCCGCCCAAAAGGGCGGTGTTTTTTTATTATATCGTATTGACAAATTAAAATATTTGGCTATTATTTATATACAAAAGAGGTGTTATATGACAAAAAAGAAGATTTTATTGGCCAATGCATTATTTGTATTGTTGATGACAGGCTGTATATCGCACTTTAATGTTGTGTCTGCATTGGATGATACAAGAATTTTGGTAAACGATGTTAAAGACAGTACAGAAAGAATTGTTATTTTTGATGATATACTGGGTACTGATAAATTGTTAAAGTATGTTAAAGCAGGAGATACAGTAAAAATTAAATCGTGCTATTACAAAGAATTAATTTTACGTACAAGTGATAAAACGTATGTTTACTTTAAAGGTGATACGATTTGCACAAGGATGCAAAAGGAAGCCTTTGAAAGAGAAAAAAGAGATTTGTTGCAAAAAAGCAGATAAGGGGGAATTTATGTATTCACAATTTAATGAAATGGTTGTCAATTTCCATAATCAAATGTTATTTTTAAGATTGATTAATTCTGGTTCTGCACACACAAATGCTGCGCGTAATGAATATATTAAAAATGTTTTTGGTGTGGCATATAATATTTTACAATATGCCTATAACAATAAAAGAATAGACATTTTCAATAAAATATATTCTGAAACACATGAATTAGTCAAAGGACCATATGCAACCCCAGAAATGGAAAAAATACAGGATGATTTTTACATAAACACACAAAATTGGGTACGGGGAATTGCCGAATATATGGCATATAATGGCAAAATTCGTTAATATAATAAAAAATACTTGCATTGTTAAAAAAACTATGTCAAAATAAGTCCCGCAATGCGAGCGTAGCTCAGTTGGCTAGAGCGCAACCTTGCCAAGGTTGAGGTCGAGGGTTCGAGCCCCTTTGCTCGCACCAAAATTTTAAAACCGTCCGGAAGGGCGGTTTTTAATTTTGTCGGCAAAGGGGCGAGTTGCGAGGCGAGGTGATGAAATCACCGAAGTACTTTGCGAGCACCAAATTTTGTATATGAAAACGAGCTTTTGCGAAATTTGAATAACTATCAAAATTGCACGCAGGCATAATTTATATGCCAAGTGAAAATTTTAAAACCGTCCGAAAGGGCGGTTTTTAATTTTGTCGGCAAAGGACAAGGATTTTTACTCGTTGGCATAATTATCAAAATAACCTTGGATATAAACGACTGGTGTTCCTTTGTCGCCACTGCCACTGACCAAATCGCAAAGGCTGCCCAATAAATCAGTAATACGGCGTGGTGTTGTGCCTTGTGAAACCATATTGCCCTTTAATGAAGCATCTTTCGCAACAATGTCTTCTTTGATCGCTTTTTGTAATTCTTCACCTGACAAGTCTTTGAATTTATTATCTGCCAAATATTTCAATTTTAATTCGTTTGGCGTGCCTTCCAATCCGCTGGTGTATGCAGGACTTACCACTGGGTCGGCAAATTCCCAAATTCCGCCCACAGGATCTTTGAAACAACCATCGCCATAAACCATAACTTCAATGTGTTTACCGGTTTTTTCCAATATGTTTTGCTGAATTTTTTCAATGATTGGCATGCAATATTCACGTGTTGGGAAAAGTTTTACTTTTTCTTCTGTTGCTTTATTAGATCCCAATAATCCGTGTTCACTTTTGTCGTGCAAGATATCTGTTAAATCAATAACATTATTTGAAATTTGCATCAGTTTTGATTTGGTAATATCTTTTGTGTGAATATCAGACGTGATAAAGGCATCGATATTTTTGTCTTTTAATACATTTACATCGTTATCAATGAATACTTCGGCGATTTTGCCTTCTTCTTCAATAACAGATTTATAATATTCATCGTAATTCATACCTGTGAAAGGATGGTTTTTGCATACATTGCCAACTTCGTCTGTTGGTGTTGATAACAATACAGTAATTTTGTCTGCTGCACGTGCAATACCACGCAATAAAATTGCAAAACGGTTACGACTGAAAATAGGAAAAACCACAGCAATTGATTTAGCATTATTTGTTAATTGTTTAATATTATCGGCTATTTCATCAACGGTTGCATAGTTGCCCTGGGTTCGTCCCATGACGGCTTCTGTAATTGCAACAACATCTTTATCTTTAATTTCAATTCCAGAATTTAATACGATATCTGTCACAATTGCGGCAACATCATCACCTTGTTTAAAAATAGGGGTGCGCAATCCAAATGCAGCGGTTCCAATAGTTCTCATTTTGTCCTTCCTTGGGTTAATAAATTTGATTATTTACACAACAATTAAAAAGTATTTAAGGAATTTTTTCAATAATTTTATTTGCTTGAAATGGTGTGTTGTTTTTTACTACAATTTTTCGGTAAGAAAGGAATTAAAAATGACACAACTATTATCAGAAACATATCTTGATTATTCGGATATTTTAATCAAACCAAAAATGGGTATAAATCTTAATTCCCGCAAAGATGTGATTTTACAGAAAGAATTTAAATTCAAACATGGACAAATACGTACCGGTTTGGGCGTTATAAACGCAAATATGGCAACGGTCGGCAATTTTGCAACCGCAAAGAAATTATTATCCAAGGGTATGTTTGCAACATTGCATAAACATTATTCTGTTTCGGAAATAGGCGAATTTTTGCAACAATGCAAACAAGAAAATGTTTCAACAGATAATTTGTTTATAACAATCGGCCTGAAAAATGCAGATGAACAATTGGCAAAATTACAAGAATTGGAATCAAAATATAATTGGGTTGAACCACGTAATATTTGCATAGATGCACCAAATTTTTATGTTCCAAAGGCTTTGGATATGCTGGAACAGGCCCGCAAGGCGTTTCCAGATGCGGTTATAATGGTTGGTAATATTGCCAGTGGTGATATGTGCCTGAAATTGTTAGACAATGCGGATATCATCAAATGTGGTATCGGCAGTGGTTCCGCTTGTTTAACCAGAAAACAAACTGGTTGTGGCGTGCCAATGGTATCTTTGATATTGGAATGTGCCGATATTGCGCATTCTGTGAAC
>CADBVV010000010.1 GCA_902798205.1 uncultured Pseudomonadota bacterium
GGCTTTTTTTATCAATTTTTTCGTCTTTTTCTGGCTTGATTTCATTGGTATTATAAAGCTTGGTTTCATCACCAGAAATTTTAACATTTTTTAAATCAATTTCTATGATTTGAACACGATTTGGTGTCACCAATTTTGCACGTTCAATCACCACAGAAAAAGACAACAACATTATCGCAACCAAAACAAGATGTCCAAGTACCGACATCAAAAAATTTTCACTTTGAAATTGCGTTTCTTTATTCATCATTTGTTATCAATTTGTGTTCGCAAACCAACACGTTGAAAACCGACATCTTTTAATTTACCCATCATTGACATAACCGCACCATAATCGGCATGTGTATCACCACTTAAAGTGATTGCCAAATTTGGATTTTCCCCACGCATCGCAATCGCACGTTTTACAATTTCATCACGTGGCAATTGTTGATCCAGTAAATAATAATTTCCCTTGCTGTCAACACTGATTTGAATTGCATGATCATTGCCAGTCATCGCAGATGTTCCGGCACGTGGCAATTCTATATCAATACCAGTTGTCATCATTGGCGTTGTAACCATAAACACCGCCAATAATGTTGTCATAATATCTATCATTGGTGTTAATGACATATTCGCATCACTGACACCAGAACGTCTTCTGGACATTTTTAATTCCTTATTTATGTTTCATTTCTTTGACAGTATCTGACAAGACATCATATAAATCGTCAGATTTTTTAGAAAACACATTATACGCAATCGCCGCAGGAACGGCAGCAATCAAACCCAATGCAGTTGTTCCAAGCGCAACCGCCAAACCCGGTGCAATTACACCAATACTGACCGATTGATTAACACCAATGGACGCAAATGAATCCATAACACCCCATACTGTTCCAAACAGACCAATAAAAGGAGCGACATAAGAAACCATTGATAAAAACCACAAATTTCTATCAAATGGACGTATCAATTTATCAACAATCGTATCCAAATTATCGCTATGTTTAATTGCAACAGGGTTTCTTTTTTGAAAATGCCAAAGACGAATTTTTTCAATAATAACCGCCCAAGACAAAATACTGGCCGCGACCAACAATAACGATACAAACAGTGTCATCAAATCACGACCACTGAATAATGATAATAAAGAAAAACTATTTTCCATCTCTCTTCCTTTTTTTACAAATTTATTTTAACGCATTTAAAATAGATTCTGGTATTGCCTTTGGTCGCATATCAGAACCCAAATACGCAATTGTTATGTTCATTATAGCACAAATTTCACCATCTTTCACGAACTTTTGTTCAATCGTCATAGATGCCGCACCAATTTTTGTTGGTTGGGTTTCAACAACAAATTCATCGTTTAATAAAAGAGGGCGCATATATTTTATATTTAATTCGCGAACAACAAAGCCTGTATCGCCGTCCGGGATAACAATGCCTTTGGACCAATTAGAACGCGCACGTTCGCCAATTTCAATATAGCGTCCATGGTACATAATGCCTTCGGCATCAGTATCAGCATATGCAACCGCAAAATTAAATATATGTGTGTTTGTCATGATAAATATCCCATAAAATTATTTTTCAAAACCCAGATGTTTATATCCGGCATCTGTTACAACACGACCACGTGGCGTACGTTGAATAAAGCCTAACTGCATTAAATAAGGTTCAATAACATCTTCGATTGTATCAGATGGTTCACTTAACGCAGCAGATAAATTATCAATACCAACCGGACCACCAGCATAATTTTTGATTATTGCACCAATATATTCGCGATCAATTTCATCCAAACCTTTTTCATCAATATGCAATTGATAAAGTGTCGTTTTTATTGTGTCTGCATCAACAAAATCTTTATTAGCAGCCGCCGCAAAATCACGTGCACGTTTTAATAATCTGTTTGCAATACGCGGTGTTCCACGCGAAGATGCCGCCAACATTTCTGCACCAGCAGTGTCAATATTGGTACCCAAAATCTTTGCACTGCGCATAATAATCTTTGCCAAATCGGATACAGAATAAAACGACAATCTTAAATCAATACCAAATCTGTCACGCAATGGATTAGAAAGCAAACCAGTACGTGTTGTCGCACCAACCAATGTAAATGGTGGTAAATCAATACGAACAGATTTAGCTGTTGGTCCTTCGCCCAACATAATATCCAATTTAAAATCTTCCATTGCTGAATAAAGAACTTCTTCAATTGCAGTTGGCAATCTGTGAATTTCATCAATAAACAAAACATCCATTGGTTCCAAAGCAGTCAATATTGCCGCCAAATCACCTTGCTTTGTAAGCATTGGTGCAGATGTTGCACGAAAATTGGTTCCCAGTTCATTGGCAATAATGTGGGCCAAAGTTGTTTTACCCAACCCCGGAGGCCCATAAAGCAAAACATGATCCATTGCTTCGCTGCGTCCACGTGCAGCAGACACAAAAACAGATAAATTTTGTTTTAATGCTTCATGTCCAATAAAATCATCCAGTGTCTTTGGACGAATTGTGTTTGCCATTTCGTCTGGAATATTTGGATCTAAAAATCTTTTGTTTTCATTCATCATAATTACAACAACTTATCATCAGAATTTTCACGTCCAACATACGCCTTTAAATCATTATACATTTGGCGTAAATCTGGGGCCTGAGAATAATTGCAATCTGCATTTTTAACACGAATTGTTTCCAAATCAATTTGGGCTTGTTTTTTCAATATCTGTGTTAAATGAACACCAAAAGCAGTTGCTTCATCACCTTCGTTCATACCCTGTAATAACAAACCACGATTAGGGCGGGGTGATAAAAACCCAAAATCAGATACCGAAGGATCCGGTGATACCAGCGCAAAACCAGAAACTTCCGGACGACGCATCATGGCCTGCAATACATACCAAGCACCCAATTGATGACCTGCCAACCAAATTTTGTCGCTGTCTTCGTTTTTATTCTGTATCCAATCAATCACTGTCGCAATATCTAACATATTTTCAGAAGTTGTTCCAATTGAACCTTCGGAATCATTAACACCACGATAATTAAAACGAACAACCGAAAAGCCGATATCCATAAAAGCACGAAACATCGCATAAGAAACACGATCGTTCATATGGCATTTTTGACGTGGACTGCCCGACAGAATTACCGCCAATGGCGCGGCTTCCAGTTCTGATTTGTGATATACTGCATGTAATTTACCAGATTCACCAGTTATAATAACATCTACCATTTCTTAACCTTTTTCTTTACTATCATATCACATTTATAAAACAATTTCTTTATTATTTTCAATAAAAATATTTTTTGCTTTGACATAGCCCATTAAAATATTCTATTATTTTATAAGAAATATATGAAAGAAAGGTTAACCATATGAAAAACTTTGCTTTTTTTGGATTAATATTGGCACTGGGCGCGACAGATATCTGTGCGGCACAATATTATAATGATTATGTGTATGACGATTATTCAGTTGAAGAAACCGTGTATACAGAAGTGCCTGTGCGTTCATATTATGCATATCCTGATGATCAAAACTTTATTCCAGAAACAGAATTTATGGATATGGGCGATGATATTGATTATGATGAAGTAATCTATCAAACACGCAGTGAAGAAGCAGATATACATCCTGGGGTTCAATTCACAGAAAGACCGACAGTTATTTGCCGTGATTTTAATTGTACTCGCTTAAACAACCGTATAACACGTACTTTCTTGTTCAACAGTTTGGCAAATATGTTCATGACGAATGCTCATTCGCGTGTTTATATCTGTGAAGCAGATCCTTTTTCACGCAGTTGTTTACAATCCGGAATTTCTTTTCCGGTGCGTTCCGGTATAGCAAATGCATTGGTAAAAATACCAAAGGCCACAATTTCCCAGGTTAATTTATCAACTGGCCTTTCACGCGCAACCGTTACAATGACCTATGAATTCTTGGTTAACGGTATCCAACGCACATGCGAACCAACAATTATGGACATATCTGTTCCTAATAATTCCCAGGCAACATTAACAAATCGTGAATTTACATGCAATTTAACAAGCGATGGTATGTCAAATATATCTTTGTTGTTAAGTGTTGATTATATCGATTTGGATTATGGTCTGGTTGGTGCATATTATTCAATTGGCATGCAAGGACCTGCTTCTGGTGGTGCGACCGGATATATGGTATTCAAGACAGAATTCACCACAAATGGTGCCAAATTCCGTGCAAATACATATAAATACGGTGAAAACCTGGACAATCCAGGACGCGCAATCAAACCTGGTGAATATGCTGTCGAAGCATTGGACAGATAATAAATTATTGGTCTGATGCAACAAAGGTAGTTTTTATAGTAATGGCAATGACCAAAAATATACTTGTTATTGATGACGATAAAATGTTGCGGACCAGTTTGGCCACAGGATTACGTCGCGCCGATTTTCAAGTTGTTACCGCAGAATCTGCCGAAGAAGCCGCAGAAATACTGGCACGAATATCCGTTGATGCTATTATTCTGGATCGCATGATGACCGGTATTGACGGCCTTAGTTTCCTTAAACAATTACGATTAAATGGAAATAATACACCTGTCATTATGCTGACTGCTTTATCCGGCGCAGAAAATGCCATAGACGGATTGTCTGGTGGCGCAAACGATTATATGGCAAAACCATTTCAATTACAGGAATTAGTTTTAAGATTAAATAATATTATCAAAATCACCCCTAAAACCGAAAAAAAAGACTCTTCATTGGGTTTATTGTTTGCGGATGGGGAATTTTTCATAAAAGGCGATGATGGTCAAAATAAACTGTTGGCTTTGTCAGCCGAAGAAAAAAAATTATTACAAAGTTTAACCAGCCCATTTGGCAATATCGTTCATGCAACCCCAATGGTCGCAAAACGCTTGCGCAATAAAATAAATAGTGTATTATCGGATATAGATATAATAACAGTTCGCGGAATGGGCTATAAAATTATAAACAACAAACATTAAAAAGGACACACAGATGAGAATTATACCACGCAGTTTCCTGGGCAGAACCATTTTAATGGTGTTAGTTCCGCTGATTATTGCTTTGTTAATTGTTGCGAATTCGTTTTTTGGTAACCACTGGAAAAAAGTACATGGCACTTTGGCGCGTACACTGGCCGGCGAAGTTGCAACAATGATGCATTTTATGGATGAAAATAATACTGATGCTGTGAAACTGCTGGCAAAAGATATTGGTATCAACGTTTCTATAAATGATAAATTAAACAGACCAAAGGACAATGATAACAAGTCT
This sequence comes from uncultured Pseudomonadota bacterium, assembly GCA_902798205.1. GTDB lineage: Bacteria > Pseudomonadota > Alphaproteobacteria > Rs-D84 > Rs-D84 > Enterousia. The sequence goes on from CADBVV010000010.1 coordinate 5,281, forward strand.
ATGGAAGCAGGGCCATTGGTTTCTGAATTACAAAGCCGATTAAAACAACCCGCAGATGTCTATATTGACCGTGGCAAGCGTTTGTTATTCATAGACGTTCCAACAAAAGATAACAAAGTCGCGACATTTGCGACCAGCATGTATCGTATATATTCAACCAGTGCCGAAGTGTTCTTGATATGGGTTATTGGCGCAATATTGATAGTTTCTATATTGGTAACACCATTTGTAATATTGCACACACGCAGCATTCGTCGCATTGCCAAGGCCGCAAATAAATTTGGGCGTGGTATGGATGTTCCGGGCTTTAAACCAAGCGGTTCTTTGGAAATCCGCGAAGCAGCCAATGCCATGATTACAATGAAAGAACGCCTTAATCGTTATAACAAAACCAGAACAGATATGTTAAATGCGGTTGGACACGATTTAAAGACACCATTGACCCGCATGAGATTGGCTATTGAAACAGATTCTGCTAAAAAAGAAGACTTATTACACGAAATTGACCATATGAGCGAAATGGTTAACGGGTATCTGGCCTTTGCACGTGGCGAAACCCCAGAAATTGAACAAGCCGTTGAATTGCCAGCAATGTTAACACGTATTGCACGCGATGCCGCACCAAAGAAAGATATCGTTTTGAATTTCCCAGAAGAACCTGTGCAATTCTATGCGCGTCCAAACGCATTGACCAGTGCATTCACAAACATTATTGAAAATGCCGCACGTTTTACTAAAAAAACATTGAAAATTACAGAAATTGATTCTGACGATTCCGTGACTGTAATAATTGAAGATGATGGTATCGGTATTCCAGACAACAAAAAAGAATTGGCATTGCAACCATTTGTTCGTTTGGATGAATCGCGCAGTGAATCAACCGGCGGAACAGGCCTGGGGTTATCCATTGCCAAAACAGCCATTGAAAATCATGGGGGACAAATCTTCCTTGAAAACAGTGATTTGGGCGGATTAAAAGTTCGCGTAGTATTACCTTTATAAAAACGGATTTAGTTATGAATTTGTATAAATATGTATCAGACAGCATAAATAAAAAACTGGGCTTTGAAGCCAAATTAGACGTACCAAAAAATCGCGACTTTGGCGATTTTGCAACAAATGCTGCTATGGTTGGCGCAAAAACAGCCGGCAAAAATCCACGCGAATTAGCCAATGAATATTTACCATTATTGAAAGAACTGGATTTTGTGGCGGATGTTTCCATTGCTGGACCTGGTTTTATAAATATCAAAATCAAAGATGATTTTATTTTGGACAACACAACAACCCCAAAACAGATGGTTGCCGAAAATCCATTAACTATTGATTTAGATTATGGCGCATATAATGTTGCAAAATCTTTACACATTGGTCATTTGCGCACATCTATTGTTGGGGATACTTTTAACCGTGTTGCCAAATTCTTGGGCCACAAAACATTTTCTTGGAATCATATCGGCGATTGGGGCAAACCTATGGGATTAATTATCGCATGGATAGAACGTTTACATCCTGAATTGCCTTATTTCCAAGATAATTTTGATCCAAAAACACCTGTTGATTACGAAATAGACGAAAAAGAATTAAATAATTATTATCCACAAGCGTCAGCATTATCCAAAGAAGATGCAGAATTCCAGGCACGCGCCCAAGAAATCAAAGCAAAGTTTCAAGCAGGGCATCCGGGGTATTTTGCTTTATACGAAAAATTCTTGGCAATATCTTTGCGCACAATGAATAACACCGTTAAAAGATTAAATATTTTACCGTTTGATTATGATTTGGGCGAAAGAAACGCCGCAAAATATTTGGAACCTGTTGAAAAAATCTTGCGCGAAAAGAATATGATTTTTGAAGACGATGGTGCACAAATAATCAATGTTAAACGCGATACGGACAATGCACCAATTCCACCATATATGTGGCGTGATTCACGTGGTGCAGACACTTATGATTCCACAGATTTGGCGGCTGTTTATTGTCGTAAATTAACAGATAACCCTGACACTATCATTTATTTTACAGATTTGCGCCAATCATTACATTTTGAACAATTATTCCGTGCCGCTGATATGTCTGGAATATATCCTTATGATAAATTTGAACATATTGGATATGGGACAATAAACGGCAAAGATGGCAAACCATTTAAAACACGTGATGGCAATGCCGCCGGTCTTGACGATATTATCGATATTGCAAATGAAGCGGTTAAATCACGCGTTGCAGAATCAGGTAAAAAGTTAGATGAAGAAACAATTAAAACCATTGCTTTGGCCGCGGTTAAATTTAATGATTTAATCCACGATGTGAAGTCAGATTATATATTTGAACCATCTGCAATAACCAGTTTCGAAGGAAAAACAGGTCCATATATATTATACACTGCCGTTCGTTTAAATTCTGTTTTAAAACGTGCAAATGCTGAATTTTCAAAACCATACGGGTACACATTGACGACAGAAGAACGTAATTTGTTGATTGAAATTATGGATTTTGAAAGAACAATATTGTCCGCATACGAAAATCGTGCAACAGATATGATCGCGAACTATGCCTATGATTTGTGTCAATTGATAAATAATTTTTATCACAACTGTCCAATCTTGCGCGACGATGTTCCGGCAGACATAAAAGCAGGGCGTTTGTATATTGCAAAATTGGCATTGGATACTTTATCAACCACGATTGATTTGATGGGTTTAAAAATTCCGAGAGAGATGTAACGAAAAAGGAATTATAAAACATGTACAACAAACATCTTGAATTATTAAGAACATTGTCACCAGAATTTTTTGGCGGAAACATGGTTCACCTTTTTGGTGACTGGTCAAAAGGTCCACGTGTTATCGCAATTTTGTATCATACGCTTGGTTACAATATGAGCAATGGCAGTAATCCTGTGAATATGCCAAAAATAAAATATTTTCCAGGGTTTCGTTACAGTGTTTTAGATCATATATATCCTGGGTACAACCATTTTTACAAAGATGTTTACGTAAGTCAGTTTTCGTTACCAAAAATGTATAAAAACGTTTTGGTGCAGACACAACCTTTGACATGCAAAGTTAGAATAAAACCAAAACAAGACATTCTTTTCAAAGAAGCCCGCAAACTGCGTCAAAAATTTATTAATATATCAAATATCGACATGTCTACCTTGCCAACTCGTGCCGATTGTGAAGAATACACGAACCAATGCTATGAAGCATTAACACAATTGTTAGACAAAGTGGAATTGGTTGATAATGGATATGGTCTAAACCCAAAAAAAGGTTCCGTTATATTAGCAGAAGAGTTAAACAATTTATTATTCAGTCAAGGTATGATATTAAGACGCCACAACGAAAATAAATATGCAGGATCTTACGAACAAAAGCAAAGAGCAATACGAGATATAATCTTACATAAGCAAGCAATGTTCGGGGAATTGAAACACAACAAAGCAAAATATCAACAAATAAAAGAAAATTTGAAACAAAGACAAAAATAATAAAAGGGGGCTACATTGTACGGGCAGGCATATAAACATATAGAATTGTTCAAAAAAATACCTTTTAAACAATTTGTCGCCAATACAGATTTTATTGAAAAAGTCGTAACAAATCCCGAACAATATGCAACTTATGAAAACATATTGAAAGTCTATTATTTTATAGCATCTGAAATGTGGGATCCGGTAAACTTAAAACCCTCTATTACAAACGAAACAACAAAAATTTGCTTTTATGATTTTATTCGTAAAAGACCAGATTTTGTAAAAAAATTTGATTCAACAGACAAATTTAAAAATAAATATGTACGATATAAACCGGCAAAAATGTTTAACGGCATATTTAATAAACATGGTGAAAACCGACATTATAAAAGATATCACGGGCTGGTTGCGCAACCAAAACATAAGTCAAAGGAATTAAAGCAAGAAGCTTATAAATGGCGCGACATGTTTATATCTTATGCGTATGTTTACAATAACGACCTGAATTTTTATACAAGAAATGATTATGTATTACCAACAGAATGGGGTGAACATCTTTATGAAATCTTATATAAATTATCAGAAAAAGCAGTCTTTTTTTACAAACAACGTGGTTCCATGATATTAGCACAAGAAATGATCAGCCTTTTAAGTAATCAATCTTTATTTACATGTTCTAACTATCGGATAAACACCTGTAAAGAAAATCGTCAAAAGGTTATGCGTCAAATACGCGAAAAGAAAGAATTAATGTTTGGCGAGATAAAACATAAATACCTTAAACAACATTAGGGTATTATAATACCATATAGATTTTTCTTGACTTTTATGCGGGTTTGATACATAATAAACCCGCTATTTTAAACAAACACTAAAAGGTAAAAACAATGGCACAAACAAAATCATTGAAAAAATGCGAATTAGAAGCCAAATGGTATCTGATTGACGCAACAAACTGCACATTGGGTCGTTTGGCTGCTTTCACAGCAAACATCTTGCGCGGTAAAAACAAACCAACATGGACGCCAAATATGGATTGCGGTGATCATGTTATCATTATTAATGCTGACAAAGTTGCTTTGACTGGTCACAAAGCTGAAAAAACAAAATTCTTTTGGCATTCACTTTGGACAGGCAGCACCAAAGAAAGAACTTTGGGTCAAATGCGTTCTGAAAAACCAGAAAAATTGATTACAAACGCAGTAAAACGTATGATGGGCCGTCGCACAGCTGTTGCATTGGCTAACAAACGTTTAACAAAATTACACGTTTATGCTGGCGCAGAACACAAACATGCAGCACAAAACCCAATCGTTATCGATTTCGCAAGTTTGAACCGTAAAAACAAAAGGGGCGAATAATGACAGAAACAAAGAAAACAACAGCAACTAAAACTGCTGCAAAGAAAGCAGCCCCTGCAAAAAAGGCAACTGCTGAAAAAGCAACAAAAACAACAGTAAAAGCAGCACCAAAAGCTGCTGCCGCAAAGACACCTGTTGCATCTGCTAAATTATCTGGTGCAATTTATGCAACTGGTAAAAGAAAAGATTCTGTTGCACGTGTTTATTTAACACCGGGCAAGGGCAACATCACAATCAACGGCGAAGAAATGAAAAAATATTTCAAACGCCCAGTATTGCAAATGATCTTGGTTCAACCATTTGATGTAACAAAACGTGATGGTGCATATGACGTTGTTGCTATGGTTATGGGCGGTGGTTTATCAGGCCAGGCTGGCGCTGTTAAACACGGTATTTCCAAAGCATTGGAAAAAGCAGAACCAGATTTACGCAAAGCATTGAAAGTTGCTGGATTTCTTACACGCGACAGCCGTGTTGTTGAACGTAAACACTACGGTTTCCACAAGGCACGTCGTTCCACACAGTTCAGCAAACGTTAATACGTTATGCGAATTATGGAAACAAACAAAAAACCGCCAAAACGGCGGTTTTTTATAAAAGAAATTGATTTAACGTGTGATTTCTTTGTTAAAAACATTTTGTTTTAATTGCGCATATCTTTTGCCTTCTAAATACACGCCTGTTTCTAACAACAACCAGATAAGAACACCAACAAATATAGCAACCTTGTCAGCACGTTCTAAATCTTTCCATTCGCGTTCATTTTTAAAAAATTTCATTTTTTACCTTTTTGATTTTATACACACATATTAACCAAAAAAATGTTTTTGTCAACAATTATTATCTTTGTTTCTGAAAAACAGTCGAAAAATCTGTTTTTTGGGTCCATGTACCTTTTTTCTTGTTATCTATAACACCAAATGCCACCGCTGCGACAATTCCGGCACCAACCACCCAAGGCAATACATCATATTTGGTCATAATCCACATTGTTTCAAAAAAACGTTTTGTATCAGATTTTTGTTTTTTCATTTATTTAACTCCTTTTTTATTTATTGAATTTTTCCATATTGAAGATTTCCAAGACCACCTGTTGCTTCATAAAATGTCTGATTCACTATATCAAACATACCATTTTTGGGTACAGTATAATTACCTATGACTAACCCTTGTGGAACAGGCACAAAATGTCGTACCAAAGTATCACCAGACCATATCTTTAAATATTTAATACTTATTGATTTATCAACAGCCGTTCCATTATGATTAAAACCGTACATATACATTGTTCGCTGGGCGTTAATCGGGGACGAAGCAGGGGCAAAATTGTATGCGACACCATCTATTGATGCCGATGTATTTGACAAATAATAAACATGATATTGGTTATCTTTTGATATTGCCGAAACAGAGGTACCATTACGGAAGAAGCCAAATTTTCCATCACTTAAAGAAATACCAAAACCAGTATCGGTTGTGGCCAAAGTATCTGTTTTTACCCCAAACAAACCATAAGTCAGATTAGAAACATCCGCCATTTCTATTTCAATGGCCGTATTCAAATCTGGCACAACACCTGTATCTATATGCTGGTCCCCGGTTGATTGTAAATATAATTTCGGATCTGCCCAATACAATTTACCATTTGTAATACAATAATCACTGGTCAAATCACAGCTAGAATAGACCTTGTTTTCATATTCTACTGACAATTCGTGTTCTATTTCCGTTGGAACCAAAGGCACATAATAAACATTTTCGCCAATACCAACACAAACAGATGGAGTTGTTCGTCTTTGTGGTAATAATTTGTACTGTTTATCCTTAACATGCAGATGAATATCTCCTGTATCAATAGACATGCACCCTGTTAAACTGGTTGTATCCCCGTTCATCGTACCATCTGCAGAATACCCAGCATTACATACACATGTTTCATCTGCGTTTCCAGAAACAGTATAACTGTTTACGCCACATGCAGAACAAGCATTATCGCCACTTTTATAATAATTTGCCGGACATGATTTTCGTGCATAATATGTTGTAACAGACGGCGTTGTTGTTGCGGCAGGAATAGTTGTAGTGGCGGCCCCAATTGCATCCGTTGTTGACCAGGTTGTCGCATTTGCAAACCCGCTTTGGGTTAAATCTATTGTCGGCAACGTGCATTGAGTATTATAATATAATTTCAAAGAAGCATTTGTCGTTCCATTAGCAGTATTAGCAACACTGCATCCATTACCAGCCCCGGCGGATATTGTGCCGCTGAAACCATTTTTATTTAAACCAATTAAATAATAACAATCTGTTTTCACAGACGAACCTTCACCACTGGTCCAACCCGTATCTATTTCTGTTTCACAATTTCTTACAGCCAAATCTGCACTGTTTGGCGCAAAAACACCCCCAGCGCAATAATTACCAACTTCACAAGGGACACAAACTGTTCCTTGTGATAAAATATCCGGTCCCGCTTCAAAAATACCAGTACCAGCATTATTATAAAACTTATTTCCTATTTTATCATACATACCAATTGCATTATCTGTTTTGCGCATCGCAGGGACCATATCACGCACAACATGGCCATCACTAATCAAACTAAATTTATAAAACTTTACATTTCCGATACGATTTTTTGCACCACTGACCGCACCTATGGTGACAGTACCGGCTATTGCGGACAAGTCGCCAACAGTTAAGTTATCTGTCGTATTATCAAATGTACAGGTTCCCGCACCAGAATCTAATACAAAAGTATGCTTTTGTGTGTCGGCATTACCAAATGATATTTCTGTATTAGCACCAGAAGCCTGACATATAAATTTACCACCGTTTGAAACACCGGCTTTGAATGAAACGCTGTTTTTTTCAGCACCACTTTGTTTACCTTTTTGCGAGGCTGCATATTGCATAGTTATTGACATTACCGGATTTATTAAATTCGATACATAAAGTCCCGTATTAATATACTGTGTCCCGGTAGATTGTATATATTCTAACTGGGCATATGCAGGTGGAATTGTTGATGGAATACGGGTTCCGCTTTCGCAATGAATTTGACATTGGTCAAGCGAAGTTTTTCCGACATTCGGGTTATAATTATATCCCAAAGGACAATCGGTACAAGATGAAGATCCCGGTTCATCACTGTATGCGGTCCCCGGGCACACTGTACACGTTGATATATCAGAAGCTGTTTCAGCAGTAGAATAGGTTCCCTTTGGACATGCATGTCGCACCCCAGGATCACCAAAATTCACAATCGCAGATTCTGCATAATAACCGGCTCCTGCATTTACACATTTACTGCTTAAATCCTTACCATACAAGAATTCGCCATCACCATTATTCTCAAAGAAACGACCAGAAACAGTATCAAATATTCCAACATGACCGTCATGATTTCTGCGCACAGGGACAAAATTATGAACCAAAACATTGTCTTCGTATAACCTGATATAATACACACGTGCCGCAAAATTCTGCGTAGTTTGGTGCTGACCATTATCAAACAAGTGTATATTCGTGTTATTTTGTATACTGCCTGCATGCGTACTCGACACAGTTACACCATCATATGTCAATGTTCTTGTTGTATCTGTTAATTCATAAACTATGTCATGTATTTTATCAGCCGCCAACCTATGTTCTGGACCACTTAATCGATTTCCACTGGACACAACCCAAATTTTAAATGCCGTATCCCAACCGACAGCATAACCACCTGTTTGTGATTGGTTTCCGATAATATTAACATTTGTGTTTATATCATTTGTTGTTCCAACACGAATTTCACCACGAATATTTGATGATTTGTGTTTAAAACCTGTATTTACATACGCCGTTCCAGGACTTTCCAAATATTCCAAAGGTGTATAGCCATAAACACCGGCGGCTTCGACATACTTACCATCTGGGCATTGTATTTGACATTCTGAAATATCCGTTTTTCCGTCACTGTCATTATAAACATATCCATCTGGACATGGGGTGCACGCATCCAAAGCCTCGTCATAAAAATTTGTCCCTGTGCAAGTGGAAGCCGCCATTGATTCAAAATAAAAACAAAACACACCCAATACCGCAAACAACGCAGTCCGTACCACACGCAGAAAACCGGCAAAAAACGACATATTGCCTTCCTTTTCCTCCACTTATTAATTATAGGGTAGTAAAAAACACTATATTTACACAAGATTTTTTTAATTTTTTTTGAAGTTTTTCTTAAATCTTTATGTTGCGTTTTTGGAAAATTATTTGTATAATCAGCCGAGTTTATATTACATACAAAGGAACAAATTATGTTTACAAAAGAAAAAGTTAAAGATTTACATTATTCTGTATCTGGTAAAATTGCTGCTGCCGATGTGCAGGCTGCCGCTGATGAAGTTTTAACAGAATACGGTAAAACCGCTAAAATGCCTGGTTTTCGTGCTGGTCATATTCCATTATCTGTATTACGCCAAAAATACAATGCAAATGCATGGGGCGAAGCAATTGACAAAGCATTAAATGCAGATTTGCAAAAATATTTGGAAGAAAAGAAAATCCGCCTGGCCGCACAACCAAAAGTTGATATGGCTGGTTTTGAAATGGGCAAAGACGTTGAATATTCTTTGGAATTTGATATTTTGCCAACTTTGCCAGCAATTGATTTGGAAAAAATCACTGTGACCAAAAAAGTTGCTAAATTTGATGAAAAAGAAGTAGATGTTGCTTTGGAAAACATTCGCAAATCACGCAGTGTTGCTGAAAAACAAGACGAAAAATACAAAGCACAAAATGGTGACGTTGCCGTTATCGATTTCAAAGGATTTTTGGGTGACGAAGCATTTGAAGGTGGCGAAGCATCTAAACATCATTTGATTTTGGGTTCTGGCGCATTTATTCCAGGTTTTGAAGACCAAGTTATTGGCCACAAAGCAGGCGATGAATTTGATGTAAATGTCACATTTCCAAAAGAATATCATGCTGAAAATTTGGCTGGTCAAAAAGCCAGATTTGCTGTCAAAGTCCACGAAGTTCGCAAACACATTTTGCCAGAATTAAATGACGAATTGGCAAAAGAAGTTGGTCAAGAATCTGTTGAAAAATTGAAAGAACACATCCGTACAATCATAACAGACCAATATGCCAGTGTTGCACAACAAGAAATGCGTAATGAATTGTTGGACGTTTTGGCTGACAAAGTTAAACTTGATTTGCCAGAAACTTTGGTTGAACAAGAATTAACTATGGCAAAACAAGAACACGATCACCACAATGCCGAACATGGTCACGATCATAAATGGGATGAAAAACAAGAAAAGAAAGACGCAGAACGTCGTGTTAAATTAGGCTTGATATTGGCAGAATGGGGCACACAAAACAAAGTTGAAGTGACCCGTGATGATTTACAACAAGCAATCTGGAACGAAGCTTCACGCTATCCAGATCCAAAACAAATCTTTGAATTTTATAACAAAAACCCAAATGCTGTCGCTATGTTGCGCGGTATGGTTTTCGAAAGAAAAGCTTTGGATGCAATGTTAACACACGTTAAAACAAAAGAAAAAACAGTTCCTGCTGATGAATTGTTCAAACAGGCTTCTGTAAAATAATTTGTTTTCTCAATAAAAATAAACCGCCCGTAAAATAGGGCGGTTTATTTTTGCTACTTGACTCTAAATATTTTTTGTCTATAATAAACAAACTTAAACAAGGTATCTAAACAATGGGAAAAATATTAAAATTTTTACACGAAATACAAAATGGCGAAAAAATGAAAGAATTTTTGCCATCTGCAACATTTAACAACATGTTACATTCGTTTTCTAAAAAGAATATCAAAGGCATGGCCATTTTTGAAAATTGTCTTTATCAAATATCAGATATGAAATGGCGTAATTTTGATGATTACAAGCAAGAAAACCCTGCAAATCAGTTGTTATTACACGGCATGATGTACAAAGCATTGTTGGATATTTATATAAAATATCTGGGAATAAATTTAGACGATCCTTTTTTGGATCAAAAACCATCTGTTGCCCCAATCACAATTTCTTGGGACGAATATCAAAAATTGCAAAAAAAATACCGTGGTATTTGGAAACAAACTGACGATGGGTATGTTTTAAACATAACAAAACAGCCAATGGTTATTGTTGTTCAAAAACAATACAAGAACAAATTAAAACAATTATTAAAACGCGCAGATATGTTATTGCCTGTGATATATAAAGAAACAATGCCAGATATTGATTTGGGTGGCAAACTGCAATTATTCGAAGCACCAACACGACCAGCTTTTGTTTCAAATTCTATATCCGCCAATCGTGTAAGCGATGAACAATTAAAAACAATTAATGAATTGTACGATATTTTTATAGAAATATCTAAAATAACAGTTCCTGTACGAACACATATTTCCGTACGCGAAACATCTGGGGCATTAAATATTTTCAATGAATACCATGACGAATTGACGCGTAAAAATATCTTTGTAAAAACAAATGATGAATCAAAAGCCGCCCAAGCGCAAAAACAAATTGAATTACAGAACGCAAAAAGAAAATACAAAAAAGACACAAAAAACATAAATGCAAAATATACACATATGCACAACGAAATGATTGCGTTGTTAAAACTGCAAACAGATGTGAACATAAAATAAAAAATGCCCGACAAAGGGCATTTTTTATTGAAATATATTTTTGGTATTTGTTATAATCACATCAACATTTAGAGAGAGAGAAAGCAAAGAAAAAGGAAAAAACATGAAAGCTTATCTTGATATTCTGAAAAACTGTCTTGAAAACGGTACCAAATCTGATAACCGTACTGGAATTCCAACAATTCGTATCCCATGGGGTGCAACTTTTGAACACAATATGGAAAACGGATTTCCTTTAATTACAACCAAGAAAATGGGATTAAAAAATATATCTACCGAATTAGAATTTTTTATAAATGGATATACCGATAAAAAATGGTTACAAGACCGCAAATGTCACATTTGGGACGAATGGGCAAACATAAAAACCTGGAAACCTTTGTATGAATTAAAAAAACGAGAATTAAAAACAGATAACATGTTAACACCAGAATCCGACAAAAAAGCAAAAGAAGACGCCATGAATGAAACCCGTGATTTAGGGCCTATTTATGGTTGGCAATGGCGCCATTTTGGTGGCACATATGTATGGAATCCTTACGTTCCTGAATTAAACTGTAATATTTACAATCCTGGCGTTGATCAATTGGCAAACGTTATAGAAACAGCAAAAAAAGATCCTAATAATCGTCGTTTAATTGTTAATGCTTGGAACCCGATAGATATGGAAAAAATGGCTTTGCCACCATGTCATGTTATGCACCAAATATTGATTCATAATGGCAAATTAAATCTGATTTGGACTCAACGTTCTTGTGATATGTTCCTGGGTATACCATATAATATCGCATCATATGCAATGTTGCTTTTGTTATATGCAAAAGAATTGGGTTATAAACCTGGTGTTTTACGTGGTGAATTACACGACGTTCATATCTATGAAAACCATATTAATCAGGTCAAAGAACAATTATCCCGCACACCATACAAATTACCAACCGTTGAAATACCTGACGAAAACTGGAAGGGCATGCTGAACTGGCACGCAAAAGATGGTTTTGTATTAAAAGACTACATCTGTCACGAAGCCATCAAAGGTGATGTAGCACGTTAAAACAAAAACCGCCTGAAATATGGCGGTTTTTTCTTGCTTTTCATAAAATTTACATATATAATGTGTCTGCTTTTCACGGGTGGGCGTAAAAGCAGTCCGATTAACCCCACAAGACCTCGTCTTTATTTAGACTTATGACGATGGCAAGCTTTGTTATAAATTCTATGAAAGATTTATCCAAAGATTTATTTAATCCAGTATCCGGCGAAGATTTCGTCCAGATGTTTGATAAAAACTATGGCACACAAGAAACTTTGCAAGGTTATGCTACAAAAGGAACCGTTAAAGACATCCGTGGCGATTTTGCTATGGTTGACGTTGGTTTGAAATCTGAAGGTCGTATTCCATTAAAAGAATTCGGTGCTTCTGTTCCATCAGTTGGTGATATCATCGACGTTTTCGTTGAAAGATATGAATCACGCGAAGGAACTGCTGTATTGTCTTATACAAAAGCACGCGCTGAAAAAGCATGGAAAGATTTGGAAAAGACTGTTGCAGAAGGTATCGATCCAGAAGGAACAATTATCGATGTTGTTCGTGGTGGTTATACTGTCGATATCAATGGTGTATTCGCATTTATGCCATCTTCACAAGTCGACCACAAACCTGTTCGTGATGCAAAATCTTTAATCGGTTTGAAAGACAAATTCCGCGTTTTGAAAATGGACGCTTTGCGCACAAACGCTATTGTTTCTCGTCGTGCAATCCAAGCTGATACTATCGCTGCACAACAAGAAGAAGCTATGAAAAACATTTCTTTGGGCGCAGTTGTCGAAGGTACAGTTAAAAACATCACAGATTACGGTGTATTCGTAGATTTGGGCGGTGTTGACGGTTTGTTACACGTAACAGATTTGTCTTGGAAACGTATCAATCACCCACGCGAATTGGTTCATGTTGGTGAAAAAATCAAAGTTAAAGTTATCCAATTTGACCCAGAATCTCATCGTATTTCTTTGGGCGCAAAACAATTGGAAGAAGATCCTTGGGAAACAGCTTCCAAAGCATTCAATGTTGGCGATACAGTAACTGGTAAAGTTTCTTCTTTGACAGATTACGGCGCATTCATTGATTTGGGCAACAATATCGAAGGTTTGGTCCATATGTCTGAATTGTCTTGGACAAACAAAAATATTCACCCAAGCAAAGTTTTGCAAAATGGTCAAGAAATCAACGTTGTTGTTTTGGACATTGATCAAGACAAACGCCGCATTTCTTTGGGTTACAAACAATTACAACCAAACCCATGGAAAGAATTTGCTGAAAACCACAAAGTTGGCGATGTTATCACTGGTCCAATCAAAAACACAACAGAATTTGGTTTGTTCGTTGCTTTGACACCAGACCTTGACGGTATGATTCACATTTCCGATTTGTCTTGGAACAAATTAGACGAAGAAGAATTGAAAAAATTCGTTCGTGGTCAAGAAGTCACAGCAAAAATCTTGGACATCAACCCAGAAAAAGAACGTATCACATTGGGTATCAAACAATTGACAGAAGGTGCAGAAAACAATGCAACAACTATCAAAAAAGGTGCCGTTGTATGTGGAACAGTTTCTGAAATCACACCAGACGAATTAATCTTGGCTTTGCCAGGCGATGTTCGTGGAACAATCCGCAGAACAGATTTGTCTCGTGAAAAGGCTGAACAAGATACATCAAAATACAATGTTGGTGATTCCGTAGAAGCATCCGTTGTATCTGTTGATGGCAACAATGTAAAATTGTCTGTTCGTGCATTACAAGTAACACTGGAAAAACAAGCCGTTAAAGAATTTGCAAACGAAGCAGATTCTGGTTCTGTTTTGGGTGACATCTTGGGTGCCGCTATTGAAAACAGCAAAAAATAATTTGTTTTCAAATTATTGTGATAAAAAGTCCCGTAATTACGGGACTTTTTATTTGTTTTTTATATAAAATTGCAATATAATAAACATAACAAAAGGAACAAAAAAATGAAACCAACAATGATTGTTTTTATGGGGGGCCAGGGTTCAGGTAAGGGGACCTTTGCGCACTGTTTATTACAACAACAAGATTATAATTATATCGAAATGGGCGAAATATTACGTCAATTACCAGAAGACAGCACTTTACGCAAAAAAATCATGGGTGGCGAATTAGCCAAAGACGAAGAATTATTTCCAATAATATCCAAATACATTGGCGGAAATACGGACATAATCTTGGACGGGTTTCCGCGCACAATTGGTCAGGCAAAATGGTTAATTGAAAACTTTGCAGATAAATTTAATATCCGCGTAATCTTTTTAAATATCAGCGAAGAAAAAATGATTGCACACATCAAAAAACGTATTGCCGAAGGTGGTAATCGTGCAGATGACGCAGATGAATCTGCGGTTCATAAACGCATAGAATCTTTTAAAACAATAACTATGCCGGCAATTGATTGGTTAAGAAACGAACCATCTGTTAAATTTTATGATATAGTTTTACCGGGTGATGACATAGATACAAATTTCAATTATATATTGGAAAAACTGAAATAAAAAAAACCGCCATAACGGCGGATTTTTTATTTTTGTTTTATTTTTTTCTGCATTGCAGCATATGTTTCGAACCGTGCAATTTGTCCTTTGCCGTATTTTTCTTTTAATTGTTTTTCCGACAACTCAGTTTTTTCGGTTTTGTATTGTTTATATTTAACATATTCAGATATTCCAGCCACTCCCAACGTAAGTTCTGCTAATAACACAGCAGCAAATACCAATAACATATTGATATGAAACACTTTTTCATTATTAACACAAACTATACGCCACGGATGATGCGACCACCATTTTTGGAATTTTTCGTCTTGTATTTCTTCAACGGTTTTATTAATCATATTCAAACTACTCCTCGTTTTAATTAAAACACACGACGGCGGGCGATAGTATATAAACCGTATCCGGTTAACAATACCATAATTGATATAAATATCACCAAAGCCAAATGAGAATGTTCAACATAAGGCAATTCCATATTCATACCATAATAACCAACAACCACACTTGGCACCATCAAAACAATATTCCAAATGGTCAAACGGTTAATGTAAGTATTGGAATCAATATTAATGACGCTTTCAAATGTTTCTTTGATAGATTTTAACATTTTACTGTAACTGGTCACAACTTCGATAGCCTGGTTAAATTCAATTCGGGCATCTTCAGATAATTCCTGATTATCTTCATCTTTGACAAAACCACGCAATTTATCAATCTTATCCATAACCGCAATATTGCCTTTAAGGGATGCCATATAAAGCGTATACGCATTTTCAACTTCCAATAATTGCATTAATTCTTGTTTACGGATATTTTCTTGCAAAGTCTTTTTAGAATTTACAACTTTCTTGTTTAATTCTTTCAATGCGCGCAGATAAGATTCAGCAATATAATATATGATATTCAAAATGAATGTTTCGCGCGTGTTCATTTCATCGTCTTTGATTTTATCCAACAAATCGCATCTTTTACGACATACGGTAATAACATGTTTGTTGGAATAAATGATAGACAATGGTTCGGTATGCCACGTTGTATCCATTTCACGATTAGCAATTGGGAAACGCAAAATAATAACCTTGTAATCGTCTTCCAATTCAAGACGTGGTTGTTCATCCGGATCCAAAATATCCGAAATAGTATCTTCGTCGATTTTATATTCGGTCAACAGACGTTCGAAATCTTCGTGATCTGGGTTACCAACGTTAACCCAAGAGAATGTTTTTAATTTTTTTGTATCGAACATGACACATTCTCCTTGCTTGCATACTTGTTTTTATTCGCAAGAATTTTATCATAACTCATTCAAAAATCAACTTTTTTCAAAACACAAAAACATATTTTTTAAATACTGTTTTATATATTTAATTTTTTGCTTGCACGAATCGGTCAAAAGTTACTAGTATGCGCTTGAAGGATTTAACAAAAGGAAGGTTTTAAATGATAGTCGGAATAGGGATTGACCTTGTAGAAAGCGACAGATTCTTAGACTGGTCTGCCTTTAAAAAACAACGTATTTTCACAAAAAAAGAATTGGAATACGCCGATAACGATAACGCAAAAAGTGAAAAACACCTGGCTAATTTCTGGGCAGCGCGCGAAGCGGCATTGAAAGCACTGGGCACAGGATTCGGTGATGATATTTCTTTTTCTGATATTTCCGTATCACATAATGATAACGGATGCCCAGAATTGATATTTGCAGGTGGCGCAAAAAATGCATTAAAAGAATTG
>CADBVV010000011.1 GCA_902798205.1 uncultured Pseudomonadota bacterium
GCGGTAAAAATCTCTGGCGGGATGTAAGGGGCTCGAACCCTCGACCTTCTGCGTGACAGGCAGACGCTCTAAACCAGCTGAGCTAACACCCCAGAGCAAGGCATATGTTATAATACGTGCGCACAAAAATCAAGTATTTTTTTCATAAATATATTTTATTAAAAATAATGTTGACAATTTTTATTTTTGTATTATATTATCAGCAACAACAAAACAAAAGGTAAAAAAATGAACTTTTTTGAAAAAGCTATCAAAGGTTTTAAACAACCACAAACCGAACACGTTGTACCAGATACCGCGTTGGCACCTGCTGTGGCTGCCCCAGTAGCACACGCACAACCAAATGTAAAAAAGCACGTATTGGTAAATCCAAAATGCGCATTTGTAAACTATGAATTATTTTCTTGGTGCGAAAATATTCCTGTGGCTGTTGAATCAGAATCTGCCGCTTTGACTGGTATTTGTGACACAATTCAATTGCCAACCAAAGATTTCTTGCCACAACTTAGGGAATTAACCAAGGCACCAAACGAAGTTGCTGCAAACCCAGCAAACCGCGTTGTTTATGAAATCAAATTAAACAATGGCAAAAAAATGTATATTTATCCATGTCTTAAACACCCAAAAAATCCATGGATATCATTTGAAAAAACTGTCGCGTTTAATGTTACACCCGAACTTAATCGCACAATCGTAAGTGTATTAAAAAAATACACACGATAAAAATAAAAAGACCCCGACACATGTCGGGGTTTTTAATATCAGATAAATTGACAATCTTTGCAAAGTCCCTTATAATAAACATCATGAAAAAGATTATATTGGCAATTTGTATATGTTTATTATGTGCATTAATGCTGGGCGGATGCGGTGTGAAATCACCATTGCAACACGACCCTGATTATCCACGTAATTATCCAGTATATTAAATCAATGCGGGTATGGCGACTACGAAGTGCCGCCAAGCTCTCATCTTGATTTCAGCGAAAAAAGCATATATAATACACTTTGTTTATTTTGCGCGGGTATGGCGAAATTGGTAGACGCGCTGGATTTAGGTTCCAGTGGGGCAACCCGTAAGAGTTCAACTCTCTTTACCCGCACCAAATTTTATAAAAAAAACTTGATTTTATATAAAATATAACATACAATGCCCGAAGTAATTAAAAAAGGTTAGTAAAAATGGCATCTAAAAAAGGTAGCAAAGAAGTTGTAAAACTGGAAAACAAAGAAACCGGTTTCTATTACACAACTACTAAAAACACAAAATCTGAAAACACTCAGGGTAAAATGAAATTCCGTAAATACGATCCAAAATTACGTAAACACGTAGTATTTACAGAAGCAAAAATGTCCCACTAAGATTTTTGTTATGTCAAGTTTTAACACCCCCCGCAATCGCGGGGTTTGTTTTATCGCATTAAAAAACCGCCCAGATGGGCGGTTTTTGTCTGAATTTTTATCTTTGGTGATTTTGAATTTCTGTTCTTAGAAATTCTTTTATTTTGTTTATTGTTTCCGGATCTTTTACTTTAAATTTTTCACTGCCAATCATTCCAATACCATCAAAAGCTTCTATTTTAATGCAATAATATTCAGTTTTTCTTGGAAAAGCCCCTAAAGCGACACTCATTTTTTTACCTTTTATTTAATTATTATTTTCCAAATTTACCACTGCGTGGGAAACCAACAGGTATCGTATGCCCCTGGGATGCACGTTTGGCCAACCATGGTTTAATATCATCCAATTTGGTTGTTCCACGACCAGTTGTCCAACCGAATCCATCCGCCATATTAAAGAACATTGCATCGATTGTATATGTGCGTTCTGCATTATATTTTTGCAAGATTACGCCCTTGCCCCTGCTCATTTCTGGGATTTGGTTCGTTTCAAATATCAACAATTTATCGTTTGATCCAGAAAGCGCAACCATATCACCATCAACGCGAACACATAATACCGCCGGATTTTTATCGTCAACATTCATAATCTGTTTACCAGATTTTGTTTGTGCAACGCAATTTTCCCCGGCGACAATGAATCCTGTTCCATGTCTGCCGACAACCAAATATTTTGCATTTGTATCCAAAACAAATGCTTTTACAATTGTTTCTTCGGCACTGATATCCGCCATCATACGCACAGATTCACCAAATCCACGTGCGGACGGCAAATCATTTCCGGACAAAGTGAACATTTTTCCGCCACTTGCAAACAGATTGATTTTATCTGTTGTTTGTGCATGGAATGCAAATTGTAATTCGTCACCTTCTTTGAATTTCATATCGACATTATTCAAATCCAGGTGACCTTTGGCCGCGCGTATCCAACCCATTGTGGACAACACGACAGTAATTGGTTCTTTTTCGATAAAGTCGTCAGCGTTAACAACAATTTCTTCGCCCACCGCTTCCCATTGTGTGCGACGACGACCCAATGCAGTATTTTTTGCGTATTGTTTTTTAATATCATCAAACCAGGCATGCAATTGTGCATTTTGAATTTCTTCGCTGTCCAATAACGCCTGCAATTTATCACGTTCTGCACGCAATTCTTTATCTTCGCGTTTGATTTCCATTTCTTCCAATTTACGCAATGAACGCAAACGTGTATTTAATATAGATTCAACCTGAATTTCTGTTAATTTGAATTCGTCCATCAAGACCGTTTTTGGTTCGTCTTCATTACGGATGATTTCAATCACACGATCCAAATTCAAATAAACGATTAACAAACCGCCCAAAATTTCCAAACGTCTTTCAATGTTACCCAAACGCCATTTGGTGCGACGCAATAAAACATTTTTTTGGTGTGCGATAAATTCACGCAACACATCACCAATTGGCATTACACGCGGTGCGCCATTTGAATCAACCACATTGAAATTCATATTGAATTTATATTCCAAATCAGTCATCGCAAACAAATGCGCCATCATTTTATCAATTGGAATATTGCGGCTTTTTGGAGTGATAACAATACGAACATCGGTTGTAGATTCATCAACAATATCTTCGACCAAAGGCAATTTTTTGTTATCAATTAAATCAGCAATCTGTTCAACCAATTTAGATTTAATTATGCCGTATGGAATTTCAGTGATAACAACCTGTTCTGCACCACGATCCAGCTTTTCAATTTCCCATTTTGCACGAATACGAAATGCACCACGGCCAGTATCATAGTTTTTACAAATTGTTGCAAAATCATCGATTAAAACACCACCCGTTGGAAAATCTGGTCCAATCAATTTTTTCATAATTTGTTCTGTGGTCGCGGTTGGTTTATCAACAACCAAATTCAACGCATCCATAATTTCAGATACATTATGTGTTGGAATATTTGTCGCCATACCCACAGCAATTCCCATACCACCATTTGCCAACAAATTAGGAAAAGCCCCCGGCATAACAGTTGGTTCAACCGTTGTTCCGTCAAAGTTTGGCATCATATCGACACTGTCTTCATCGATGCCTTCCATAATCAGCATTGCCGCCTGGGTCATTTTTGATTCTGTATAACGATATGCAGCCTGGGGATCACCGTCAATATTACCAAAGTTTCCCTGACCATCAATCAATGGATAACGAACAGAAAAGTCCTGGGCCAAACGAACCATTGCATCATAAACCGAAGAATCACCATGTGGGTGATAATGCCCCAACACATCCCCAACAACCGTTGCACATTTACGAAATGCGGCAGACGGGGACAATTTTTGACGCAACATAGAATACAAAATACGACGATGTACCGGCTTTAAACCGTCCCTTACATCAGGCAACGCACGCGCCACAATCGTACTTACCGCATAGGACAAATAACGTTCAGACAGCGCATCTGATAATTGCTGTCCAGATATATTTTCAACTGTATTTTCGACTTTTCTCATATTTTCTTTCCGTTTTTATCACGCAAAGAATAAAACATTTCAAAAAATAAAACAAGAAAAAAACCGCCCAATTGGACGGTTTTTATCAAAATCTTTGTGATTAGAAACCAAAGACCATACGTTGTTTTGATTGACGTTTCTTTTCGTTACGAACCGCTTCTTCTTTCAAACGTTTACGTTTAGTAGTTGGTTTTTCGTAACGTTGACGTTCCTTCATTTCACGATAAAGGCCTTCTTTTTGTGATTTACGTTTTGCAACACGCAATGCTTGTTCAACGTTGTTATCACGGACCAAAACTTTAACCATTATGTATTCACCCCCTTTGGCGAATTTGTATCTGTTTTTTTTGAAAAAGGGGAATCAAATTCCCCTTCCATTTATTCTGGTGGAGCTGATCAGGCTCGAACTGACGACCCCCTGCTTGCAAAGCAGGTGCTCTACCAACTGAGCTACAACCCCAGAACTTTGCATTTAAGGATTGTTCCCTTTTGACAGACCCGCTGCACTGTAAAGCAACTTACCTCTACCAACTGAGCTACAACCCCAGAACTTTGCAACTTTCTTTTGAAAGCCCACACATTTTATACATTTATTTATGAAATGTCAAACAAAAAACATATACAAAAAATAATTTAACAAAAAAATATTGACATATTTATTATTTTGTCTATAATAACCTCTGAACAAGGGAAAAATATGGACAGATACAAACAATTCGGCATACCGAATAATTTTGATGAATTATTACCAGATTTAAAGTCAAAAACTTTAAAATGGGAAACTGTTTGCTATTCCGGAACAAAGATAAACCAATCTGCAAAAATATCTTATTACGCAACAATATCTACAAATCCTTATGGTGATATTATTTTAAGCCCTGGTCTTGGTACAAATACAGATATAGACCCATTAATGAAAATGTTGACTTTTTGGGCATTGACACATCGACACAACGTTATAACAATAAACACATTCCTGGGCGATTTTATTGACCAGCCGTCTTTTGAACAGGCACAAATCAATACATACCCAGAATTTGTATCATTACTTGAAAGCAGTATTAAATTCATAGAACCCTATTCCGTAGCTTCTAAAAATATACTTATTGGACATTCTGCTGGCGCAACTGGCATTATCGACGCATTGAACAACATCGCAAAGAAAGAAGAAAAAATAAATATAAACTCAGTAATGTTGTTTGCACCATGGGCAAGCGAAGAATGGCACGAAACCTTCAAAGGACTTGTTTATACTCGTTGTGAATCAAATAATTTTGAAAACCCAAATAAAATATTACCCATTATGAATATTTTTGATGCAGACCTTACCAAGAAAGCACGCTATATGTCGATTATGCCAAAATTCTTTAATGAAATGGACAATTCTCCTTTTAGACCAAACCTTATGAACAAATGGAATTCATATATAACAATTATAGCCGGCGAAAAAGATAAAAAAGCCCCAAAGGAAGTACTTGAACAACGTTTTCAAGAATTGGAAAAACAACCAAACAGAAATCTGTTCAAATTCATAGTATTACCAAACGCGAAACATAGTTTTTTACATATTTATGAAAACAATCAATCTGTAATCAGCTTGATAAAATCACAACGCAAAAGATTGAGATAAATAAAAACAAATGGGAAAAATCATGGCAGACATAAAACAACAAGACATTTTTAATACAATCTTAAAAATCGCAGAAGAAACAGGTGGTACAAAAGCACCGAAAGATATAGATTTTAACACTAATATTTCAACAGCATATTATTACATGTATTTAGATTCATTGGACACCATTGAAATAATTATGAAACTGGAAAAACATTATGGAATATCAATTCCAGACGCTGTCACAGACGTTTATACAAACAAAACTTTTGGTGAATTTTGTAATCTTGTTTGCCGTTGCATAAATTCGCAAAAACAACCAAAACAATCAGTTTCATTATTTCAAAAAATCAAACAACATTTTCAACGAACAAAATAACACAATAGGAACAAAAAAATGAGCATACATAATTTTTCAAAAGAAAACTTTATAGATACCGCAAAAGATATTTTGCAGACTGGCCAATTTTTGGGCTTTCGCAAAGCTGCAGTATTAGAAGCAGATTCATCTTTCCGCGAAGTATTAGATACCACATCTTTAGATGTTGCAGAATCAATCGTTGCAATTGAAGAAAGATATCATGTTAATATGGACTGGGCAGACACCAACAAAGTAGATTCATTAAACGATGTTTATAATGTTTTTACAGAAAGTCTTTCTAAAATGCGTCTATCATTTAAACAAAAAAGAGCAAAAAAAATAGCACAATCTACAATTACTTATGAAAAAATTAAAAAAGCCGCAAAAGATTCTTTATTAAACGATCAAGAATTAAAATTAAATGAACAAGATATTTTTCCTGGTGTAAAGATATCACGTCGTGGCTTGGGATTAGATGATACAGCCAAATTGCAATTGATTATGGATTTGGAAAAAGCATTAAATATCGAAATTGATGCTGATAAAATTTTAAACGAAAAATTATCTACATTAGATGAATTTTGTTATGCAATATACCAACAAATATTCCCAAATAATGTTCAAAAGACAGAAGTTAAACAACAGGTATCTCAACAAAACAAATCTGATTCTGATATAACAAAAGACGATATTTACAAAACCATTGAAAAATATATTTATGAAAAATATACAATACCTTATGTTAAACCAACATCTAATTGGTATAAAGATTTAAATCTTACCAATTTTGATTTTGATGTTTTTCGTGAATGGGTTGAAAAAAAATACAATGTTAGATTGTCATCTTTTTATTTCACTAATATTTGGGATATGTGCAATGTAATATATTTTGACATTCAAGCCCAACGTGCAAAAAAGGCATTGAAAGAACGCATGCAAACAATGATTAACAAAATAAAAAGCAAAATAAAATAATACAAGAAAAAACGCCCGTTTGGGCGTTTTTTAATTCTTTTTAACATGCACATCCATTTGTGGAAATGGAAAATTTAATTTATTCTTTGGAAATTCTTTATATATATTTTCCAAAACATCTGCTTTTGTTGGCAGTAAATCTTCAAATGTTGTCCAATAACGCACATTTATTGTGACCGCGCTGTCATCAAGCGAAGACAAGAAAACTTCTGGCATCGGATCTTTTAAAACACGCTTGTCTTTTTTCAATATTTTTATTGCCAATTCACGTGCACGTTCAACATCATCACCATAAGATATGGCAACACTTAAATCAGTTCTGCGTTTTTCGCCCATGGTCAGATTTGTTATTACACCATTTGCCAATGCCCCATTTGGCAAGAATAAAACCTGGTTATCAAAAGTATTTAATTGTGTTGTGAATATCATTATCTTTTTCACAATACCAACGTTTCCATCTGCTGTTGTAATTGCATCACCGACACGGAAAGGTTTAAATAATAATATTACAATTCCACCGGCAACATTTTGCAACATTCCCGACAATGCCATACCAACCGCCAAAGATGCCGCCCCTAACACTGCAACAATGGATGTCATTTGCACCCCAAGGGTCGTCAAAATTATAATAAAAACGAAAACTTTTAATGTAATACTTAAAAAAGATAATGTAAATGTGGTAAGTGATGGTTCAACTTTGTGTTTTCTCATTCCGAAAGCTACGGAAGCAATAATTTTTTTCACAACCCAAAAACCAATAACCCATATTGCAATTGCCGCCAACAATTTTGTCCCAAATTCTGCAACAATTTGTCCCAATTTAGAAACCAATGCATCCAGTGTAATTATATTCATTTTTCCTTTCCTTTTTTAACACAAGGAATTTAACAAAAAACAAAAAAATGCGCAATAAAAAAACGCCCGTTTGGGCGTTTTTATTGTATCAATAATTCTTTACCATGGACATCAACATTGACTGTTGAACCTTCACCAACGGCACCAGACAAAATCAAATCTGCAATTTTATCTTCTACCGCTGTGGTAATCAGACGTTTCAATGGCCGTGCACCAAATACAGCATCATATCCATTATCCGCCAACCATTGTATTGCTTTATCTGTCACACGCAAAGACATTTGACGTTCACCAAGGCGCTTTTCAAGAATCTTTAATTGAATCTTTACTATATCGCCCATAACATCTTTACCCAGCGCATTAAAGAATACAATTTCATCAATACGGTTGATAAATTCAGGCCTGAATTGTTTCTTTACCGCGTCCATACTTGGCAAATTACTTGTCATGATGATAATGGTATTTGTAAAGTTAACAATGCGTCCCTGCCCGTCTGTAAGTCTTCCATCATCCAATATCTGTAAAAAGACATTGAACACATCAGGATTTGCTTTTTCAATTTCATCAAACAACAATACCTGATATGGACGACGACGAACAGATTCTGTTAATTCACCGCCCTGTTCATACCCAACGTATCCCGGAGGTGCGCCGATTAAACGTGCCACAGAATGCGGTTCCATATATTCACTCATATCAATTCTTGTCATCGCTGTATCGTCATTAAACAGATATTCTGCCAATGCCTTTGCAACTTCTGTTTTACCAACCCCTGTTGGCCCCAGGAACATAAACGAACCCGATGGTCTGCGTGGGTCAGAAAGTCCCGCACGCGAACGACGGATTGCACGTGCAACAACAGACAATGCATGATCTTGACCGACAACACGTTTACGCAATTCATCTTCGATATTTAATAACTTTGATTGTTCTTCAACACTTAATCTGTCGGCCGGAACACCAGTCCATTTTGAAACAACCGCTGCAATATGTTCTGGCAATACGGTTTTATATTCTTTTGATTCAGTATTTTGTTTTTTTATTTCTTCTTCCAATTGTGGAATTTTGCCATATTGTAATGCAGATGCTTTTTCATAATCACCATTACGCATCGCAATTGCAACCTCTGCACGCGCGGCATCCAACGCCGCCATCGCATCAGACAAGCCCTTCATTTTCTTTTGTTCGTCCATCCATGCGGCTGTCATTTCTTTTGATTCAGATTCCATTTTTTCAATCAAAGATTCCAAATCTTTCAAACGTTTTTTAGATTCTTCATCTTTTTCTTTTTTCAATGCCTGTTGTTCGATTTTTAATTGCATTAAATGTCTGTCCAATTCATCTAATTTTTCTGGTTTAGATGCAATTTCAATACGAACACGTGCTGCGGCTTCATCAATCAAATCAATCGCTTTATCCGGCAAGAATCTGTCAGTAATATAACGATTAGATAACTTTACCGCCGCAACCAATGCAGAATCAGAAATACGAACACCATGATGTCCTTCGTATTTATCTTTTAACCCACGCAAGATTGAAATAGTATCATCAACAGTTGGTTCATCTACATAAACTGGTTGAAAACGACGTGCAAGGGCCGGATCTTTTTCAATATATTGACGATATTCATCCAATGTGGTTGCACCAACACAGTGCAATTCACCACGTGCCAACATTGGTTTTAATAAATTGCCTGCATCCATACTGCCTTCGCCTTTGCCGGCACCAACCATAGTATGCAATTCATCAATAAACAAAATGATTTCACCATTGGACTCTTTGACCGCCTTTAAGATTGCTTTCAAGCGTCCTTCGAATTGACCGCGGAACATCGCACCCGCCATCAATGCGCCCATATCCAATGATAACAATTTTTTGTTTAACAGATTTTCAGGCATATCACCCGATACAATTCTTTGTGCCAAACCTTCGACAATTGCGGTTTTACCAACCCCAGGGTTTCCAATTAACACAGGGTTATTTTTTGTTCGACGGGATAAAACCTGAATGGTGCGGCGAACTTCGTCTTCACGTCCAATAACCGGGTCCAATTTACCATCCGCCGCCAATTTAGTAAAATCGGTAGTATATTTTTCTATCGCCTGTTGTGGTGTTTCTTGAACTTCATCTGGATTCATCGAATTACCTCTTTGCTTGTCCCCCGAAGCCTTGTGCAAAGGGGGATTTTTTTATTCCTTATTTATATAGTCGCACTTTTTATAAATTCAAGCCATCGGACAAAAAACCCAGATAAAAAATTTCCATAATATTATTGCCTGTTTTTAATTTTTGATATAAAATCCCAACGACAAAAAAAGGTGTTAATATGAATTTTTCACAACAAGACGTTGAACAAATAAAAAATCATGGTTTAGATTTAGACGAAGTAAACAACCAAATTGAAAAATTTAAATCTGGGTTTCCATACGTGAATATTGTAAAGCCAGCAACAACAAACGACGGTGTCATCGAATGTGATGAAACCAGTTGTGAAAAATATATAAAAAAATATGATGAATATGCCAAATCACACAATATATTAAAATTTGTTCCTGCATCTGGTGCGGCAACACGTATGTTCAAAGATTTGTTTGATTTTATATCTTCCAAGACACCAAATAAAACATCCCAACAAACCATATCTAACATTGAAAAATTTGCTTTTTATGATGAATTAAAAACATACATTGATAAAAATTCATCGGATATAAATATCATAGAAAATATTTTGACAGACATCGGGTTAAATTATGGCAACAAACCAAAAGGATTGGTTAAATTCCATAAATATGAATCTGGTGCAAAAACACCTATCGAAGAACATTTAACCGAAGGTGCCGAATACGCAGCATCAAACAATACAGTAAATATACATTTTACGATTTCACCAGAACATAAACAGGGTTTTATATCTTTGCTGAACCGTGTTGTTCCTGAATATGAATCAAAATATGGATTAAAATACAATATCACATTATCCGAACAAAAAAATTCAACAGATACCATTGCTGTCAATATGGACAATACACCATTCAGAAATGCCGATGGTTCGCTTTTATTTCGCCCGTCTGGACATGGTGCTTTGATTGCAAACCTGAATGATTTAGATTCAGATTTAATATTCATAAAAAACATTGATAATGTGACGATTGGATCTTTGCGTGGCGATACAATTAAATACAAAAAAGTATTGGCGGGCATATTGGTTGATTTACAAGAACAAATATTTGATTTGTTAAAAAATGACAATCAAGATATCGACACATTGCACAAATTCGTAACAACAAAATTGAACATAAAACTGGATAAAAAATTAAGCATTGATGAATATAAAAAATTATTAAACCGCCCATTGCGCGTATGCGGGGTTGTAAAAAACACAGGCGCCCCGGGTGGTGGTCCATTCTGGGTTATGAATTTGAACGGAAAATGTACACTGCAAATCGTTGAATCCAGCCAAATCGCACCAGATTCAAAACACATTATGAACGAAAGCGAATATTTCAACCCTGTAGATTTAGTGTGCGCAACAAAAGATTTTAATGGGGAAAAATTCAATTTAAATGAATATATTGATGAAAACACCGGTTTTATATCTGAAAAATCAAAGAACGGCGTTCCATTACGTGCAATGGAAAGACCGGGGCTTTGGAACGGTGCAATGGCGAATTGGAATACGGTTTTGGTGGCTGTTCCTGGCACAACTTTCACACCTGTAAAGGTTGTCACAGATTTGTTAAATCCGGCCCATCAAACAAAAATGTCATAAAAACAAAAACATTACTTGACTTTTTGTAAATTATATTATAAATTATTGCCCAGTAATTAAAGGATTTAAAATGCCACGTGTATGTAAAGTAACTGGAAAAAAGACAATGGTAGGAATGAATGTATCGCATTCTATGCGTCATACAAAACGTACATTCTTGCCAAATTTACAAAAATTATCGTTCCACAGTGATATTTTGGGACGCGATTTCAGCCTTCGTATTTCTACAGCTGGATTGCGTACATTAACAAAACACGGTGGATTGGATGCCTATGTAATGGCAAAACCTGTTTCTCGTTTGACACCTGAAATGGCTGCTATTAAAAAAGCCATTGAAAAGAAAAACGGCAAAGCAGCTGCACCTGCAAAAAAACCGGTTCATAAACCAACCCGCAGTGCACGCCTTGTCAAAAAGGTAGAAGCGAAAAAAGCAGCTGCAAAATAAGCAACTGTGTCTTTTTGGCCCTGTGGCGGAACTGGTAGACGCGCTTGACTCAAAATCAAGTTCTGAATAAGAGTATCGGTTCGATTCCGATCAGGGCCACCAGAAACGAAGAAATACACACCCTTGTGGTGTGTATTTTTTTGTTTGTTATGTTTTGTTGATCGGAAGCGAACCGAAGGTTCGGCACGATAGTTGGTGAAAACAAGTGATAACGCAGTTTGAACCTTACGTGTGCGAAAGGTGTCCGCCACGATAAAATCGTGGTGGAATTCCATTCCGATCAGGGCCACCAGAAATAAAGAATTGTCCCCATAGTGGGACAATTTTTATTTTGAAAATATTTTAATAAAACACTTGACAATATTTTTTTTTGTATTATATTTTGGTTATAAAATCTTAAAAGGAGATAAAATATGAATAACATAAAACAAATGACTTTGAACGATTTAGTTAAAGCATGCACAGATATAGTCAAAAATAAAAATAATAATTTATATTATTATGCAGCTGATGAAAACACTATACGAGTATTTAAAGATAACAAAAGCATTTTTAAAATAGGTCGCTCAAAAGAATCTGAATATTTGAATATTAATATTAAAGAAGGCGATTGTTACGAATTGGTAATAACAATCCCTGACACTAAAGAACAAGCATATTATATCATCAAAGAAAAACAAGAAGCATTCAAGGCTATAAAAAAGTTATTTGATTTATGTCAAAATAACAACAGAGTTATGAAAAAAGCAATAGCAGCAAAATCTCAAACACAACAAATATTAAATAAAATGGTAGAAATGTTAAGATCTATGTAAAAAAACACCCAAACGGGTGTTTTTTATTGATTCCGCCAGATTACGCTTTCAAATAAACTTTCTATTTTTTGTTTTAAATCGTCATCATTGAAAAACTGTTCACGATCTGCCGGGGTTGTTTGTGCGGCCTCTTCTTCGTGATATGGGGTATATTTTTGCACTGCAAAATTTTTAACACCGAAACCAGATGCAATTTTTGCGATTTCCAAAAGGTCTTGTTTGCTTACATAACGTGGGTCGCATGTTGTACGAACTTCCAATCCACGTCCTGTGGACACCCAATATTGCAAAGATTCTATCATACGATCATATGCAATATCGATTTTTGTTAAATCTTTATAATGTTCTTTGGTGGCTTTGAAATCCAAACCAACCCAATCGACGATATCAGAAACCTTTTTCAATAAATCCGGATAAAAACCGTTCGTGTGCAAACCGATTGAAAATCCAAGCTCTTTGACACGTTTCATATATTCAATTGTAGTGTCTGCCTGCATTAACGCTTCGCCACCGGAAAAGACAACGCCTTCCAGTTTACCGACACGCGCTTTTAACCAATCGAATACTTTTGTTGGGTCATATTCGCCCTCTTCTACAGCAATCAGATGCGAATTTGAACAATATTCGCATTGTAATGGGCAACCTTTCAGAAATAATACAGCGGCCAATTTCCCAGGATAATCAATTGTCGTAAAGGAAACCAGGCCGCCGATTTGTAATTCACGCATCAGAATAAACCTTATGCGGCTTTTTTCATCAATTCACAATGACGTGCGCCTGCTGTCAAAGAATTTGCTTCTGTAAAAGTATTTCTTTCTTCGAATTCAGCACGTTTGCCGATGTTAAAATTGCTGATTGGTCTGATGTATCCCATTGAACGTGAAAATGTTTCGCATGGTGTTCTTTGTGCTTGTGGGTTCATAATACTCTCCTTTCCTTTTTATTTTTTTGTTTTTATTCGTGGTCGCCACATTTACAGTGACAGTCATTATTGTTTGCCGCAATTTCTGCATCACATTTTGGACAGAATTCGTGGCGTCCTGGCAAATAGCCGTGTTTTGGGCAAATTGAAAATGTTGGTGTCAATGTCATATATGGCACTTTATAGTTTTCAAAAATTGTCCGAACGATTTTTTCGGCTGCTTCACCAGATGAAACTGGTTCGCCCATATAAAGGTGCAACATTGTTCCGCCTGTATATTTGCGTTGTAATTCTTCCTGGTGTTCAAGGGCGACAAATGGGTCGTCTGTGAAATACACCGGCAATTGTGTTGAATTTGTATAATAAGGTGCATCTTCCGTTCCAGCTGTAATAATATCCGGGAAATTCTTTTTATCAGTTTTTGCAAAACGATATGCGCATCCTTCGGCTGGGGTGG
>CADBVV010000012.1 GCA_902798205.1 uncultured Pseudomonadota bacterium
CCAGATGAAACTGGTTCGCCCATATACAAGTGCAACATTGTGCCACCTGTATATTTGCGTTGTAATTCTTCTTGGTGTTCCAATGCCACAAATGGATCATCTGTATAATTCACAGGCAATTGGGTTGAATTTGTATAGTATGGGGCATCTGGTGTGCCAGCGGTAATAATATCTGGATAGTTCTTTTTATCTGTTTTTGCGAAACGATATGAACAACCTTCGGCTGGTGTTGCCTCTAAATTATACAAATTGCCAGTTTCTTCTTGGAAGTTCGCTAAATTTTCACGTATGAAATCCATAACGTCCAAGACCAATTTTTTACCGAATACTGTGGCGATATTTTCTGCACCGTTTGTAAAGTTTGCAACCATTTCATTTGCACCATTTACACCGATTGTAGAAAAGTGATGATTCCAATTACCCAAATAACGTTTAGTAAATGGATATAAACCACGTTCCAAATTCTTGGAAATAATTTTACGTTTGATTTCCAAAGAATCACGTGCCAAATCTAATAATCTTTTCAATTCGCGGAACAAACCTTCGCGGTCACCCTTGTGTGTGTATCCCAAACGTGCCAAATTGATAGTCACAACACCAATAGAACCTGTCTTTTCTGCAGATCCAAACAAACCACCACCGCGTTTTAACAATTCACGAACATCCAAACGCAATCTGCAACACATTGAACGAACGTCCGTTGGATTCAAATCAGAATTCAAGAAATTCTGGAAATTAGGAATACCGTATTTAGCAGCCAAATCAAACAAAGGCTTTACATTTGGGTGTTCCCATGGAAAATCATCTGTGATGTTATATGTTGGAATTGGGAATGTAAATGGACGCCCCTGGGCATCACCTTCGGTCATAACTTCGATAAATGCCTTGTTAATCATATCCATTTCGGCCTGCAAATCACCGTATGTGAAATCGACCATCTTTTTATTGATGAATGGACGTTGTTCACGTAAATCTTTTGGACATGTCCAATCGAAAGTAAAGTTGATAAATGGTGTTTGTGTGCCCCAACGACATGGTACAGAACAATTAAATACCAATGTCTGCATTGCGTTTTTAACATCGGCATATGATAATTTATCAACACGGACATATGGTGCCAAATAAGTATCTACGGATGAAAATGCCTGGGCCCCAGCGAATTCATTCTGCAAAGTTCCCAAGAAATTCACCATATGGGAAATCGCAGTAGCCATGTGTTTTGCCGGTGCACATTGTAAATACCCCGGAACCCCGTTAAATCCTTCGTATAACAATTCACGCAAAGACCAACCGGCACAATATCCCGTCAACCATCCCAAATCATGAATATGGAACGCCGCAGATTTATGTGCATCCGCAATATCTTTTGGATATAAACTTAACCAATATTCGGCTGTCATACGTTCGGACGAACGCAAAATCAAACCACCAATTGAATAACCGATATTTGCATTTTCTTTGACACGCCAATCGGCTTCGGATACATAATCACCAATTACAGACACTGCATCGACCAAAGCATCACGTGTTTCTGCACGTTTTTGACGATATACGATATAAGATTCTGCTGTTTTATATGCATGTGAATCCATCAATGTTTGAATAACAATTTCTTGGATATCTTCGACAGATGGAATTTGACCGGAATATTTTTTATCCAATCTTTTCAAAACATCTTGGGTTACTTTTACAATATCTGCATCAGATATTTCACGTGTTACAGCAACCGCAGCTTTGATTGCTTCAAAAATCTTTTTCGCATCAAACGGAACAATTTCCCCAGAACGCTTTTTGATAGATTCCAATTCGCATGTCAATGTGGACACAACTTGAATCTTTGTTTCGTTTTTATCCCCTGCCATATTTAACCCCTTAATTTGACAAAAAATACTATATATAGTGTTTTTTAGGTTCCTTTTAACACAATATACAGTATTTGGCTTAAATTCTCATTACAAAAAAAAATTATTTTTTTATTTTTGCGCTTGCTTTTTTGTAATGCCCAGCGGATGCGCCTTTGCGCCTGTTTCAGCATGACCGATTCGGACCATTTTTATATACCAAAAGCCTATTTGTGTCAAAAAACGCTAAAAAAACGATTCGAAATCGGTAAAAAAATCAAAATATAGATAAATTTTTACCGATTCGAATCAAGATATTGATTTTTTGTGTATATAGTATTGAAAAAAGCCTGTTTTATTTTTATATTCCCACAGAATGTCTGCAAAGCTGTGCAAAAACAGGCTTGTTCAACCCCAAAATATTGATTATTTCGTTTGGTTTTTTGTCAATCAATATATCTTTCATATTCGATATATTGTTTTTTATTGTTTTGACTGTTGCACTTGGTAAATCAGAACGACCAATACATGAAGACAAATACACAAAACATTCGTCATTATCGCCCAAATATTGTAATGCTAATTGCCGTGCATACATGTTTAATGTCAAATCTGCTTTACTGGCATCTTTGGTCCATGGGCTGCCACCACCAATTGGTGACGCGGTTGAATAAAAATCACAGGCCAATTTGCGACCGGTGATACCACAATCAGCCACAGAACCATGTGATGTATATCGACCAGTTCCATTTATAATGATATTCTTGACATCTTTACCCAATGTTTTTAACACAAAATTATGCAATGATATATTTTCCAACATAGGTATCGCAACTATCGCTGTATCTATGTTGCCATTATCATCTATCGTGATTTGTGTTTTTATATCCAACCCCAATTTCAGATTCGGATTATTTTTTGCAACATTATACAATTCGGCATTTAATTTGCGCGCATAATATAATTCTGGGTTAATATTATCATTTCCACGACATGCGTATCCAACAAAAACCCCTTGGTCACCCCAACCATTTTGTTCAACGCCACGATATATATCACCAGATTGTTTTCCAATTAAATTTATAACATTTAAATTATTCAAATTAATTGCACAATCGCCCCATATATCAGAATAGTTTTCATCGTAACCTATTTCACGCAAAGCATTTTTTACCCAAATATCTATATCGCATATATTTGCATCGGCAGATATTTCACCGCCCAAAACAACGGTGTTATCTTTAATCATAACTTCGACTGCATATTTTGCATTTTTGTCTTGGGTTATAATTTTATCCAAAATATATGAAGATATAAAGTCTGCTGTTTTATCAGGGTGTCCCAAAGACACCGCTTCTGCTGTCTTTTTCATAAAAAACTCCTTTTTTAGTCCGTTAATGTGGGACAAGTCAGGTTAAATCCACATTGAAATCAAAATTATTTTGACTTCATTTAACATTATAAATCATGAAATAAAAAAAATGAAATAAAAAAATGGGATGATGGGACGACCCAAACAAAAAAATGAAAGATTCGTTGCGAAAGCCACCATCCCATTATTATTCTCTCTCTTCTCTGCTTTCGCATAAATTCATTGTATCACAAAAAAAATGTTTTGCAAAAAAAAGAATGCCACGAAAGCATTCTTTGAAAAGATACAAGATAAAAAAGTTTTTATTCACGACGTCTGTGTTCGTATTCGCATGTTGGTTTGTCGCCAAAAATCCAAATGAACAACCAAATTAATGCGGCCACACCGATGATGGCATATACCAAACGTGACAAGATTGTCATCGGACCAAAAATCCAGGCAACTAAATCGAATTTAAAAATACCGACCAATCCCCAGTTCAATGCCCCGATTAAAGACAAAGGTTTTAAAATATAATGTGTAAATGCACCCATTTTTTTCTCCTGTGGTTAAAGTTAGTCTTTCAAGACAACTTTATTATATATCAACACCATATATAATTCCGCAGGAACGGTTTCACAGGAATAACATTATAAACTATCAGAAGACGCAACGACTTTTCCAGATTCATCGTAAACTTTCATATTTGTCGCCTTGCCATTATCCCAATTTATTTCCATATATAACTTACCGTTTTCGTTATAAAGTTTGCTTAAACCATCTGCATTGCCATCAACAACATTTGTTTCAACACGCAAAGTTCCATTTTCATAGTATTCTTTTTCAATACCATTTTCACGACCGTCAACTATTGTCATTGTGCGTAAAATTTTTCCACTTTCATAACGTTCAACAACAATACCATTTATTGGGTTGTTTTCATCATCAACACAATATACACTTTCTGGATCAGTATCTGCCAACCCAGTACAAAAAGCATCTTTACCAACATTATATTTTTTGTCGCACGCACTTAATAACAATAATGGGATTATAAATAATAACGATTTTTTCATAAAAATTCCTTTCTGTTATTATTATGTTAGATTGCTACAACACAAAAGTCAATTTAATAAAAACACCCCCGAATAATCGGGGGTTATTTTTGTTCGCAAAATATTATTTTTTGCGTGGGAATTTAACTGCAGCTTGTGCAGCAGCCAAACGTGCGATTGGCACACGGAATGGCGAACAAGACACAGAATTGAATCCAACCTGATGGAAGAATTGGATAGATTCTGGATCACCACCGTGTTCACCACACACACCCAAGTGAATTTCTTCGCCCTTGGTGCTGCGTGCTTTTGCAACAGCGTCTTTAATCAACAGACCAACGCCCAATTGATCAACGGATGCAAATGGATCTGCGACATAAACACCGCGTGCACGGTATTCATCCAAGATTTTACCTGTATCGTCACGTGACATACCCAATGTTGTTTGTGTCAAATCGTTTGTTCCGAATTCAAAGAATTCACAAGATTCTGCGATTTCATTTGCCAACAATGCGGCACGTGGCAATTCAATCATAGAACCAACTTTGTATTCAACACTGTCGCCTGTTTCTGCGAACAATGCAGCTGCTGTTGCATCAATAACAGATTTAACGATATCAACTTCTTTCTTGGATCCAACCAATGGAACTTCGATTTCTGGAAATACGCGAACACCTGCTTTCTTGCATTCTATTGCAGCAGATAAAATAGCGCGTGTTTGCATTTCACAGATTTCAGGATATGTAATCGCAAGACGGCAACCACGATGTCCCAACATAGGATTTTGTTCTTTTAATGCTTCACTGCGTGCCTTTACGAATTCGACAGATTTACCAATATGTTTTGCCAATTCTGCCATATCTTCTTCGGTATGAGGCAAGAATTCATGTAAAGGTGGATCGATTAAACGAATTGTCACTGGCAGACCGTCCATAATTTTGAACAATTCAACAAAGTCTGCTTTTTGATATGGCAACAATTTATCCAGCGCAGCACGACGACCAGCTTCATCATCAGCCAAAATCATTTCGCGCATATCTTGAATACGGCTTGGGTCAAAGAACATGTGTTCTGTACGTGCCAAACCGATACCTTCGGCACCGAAATCACGTGCTTGTTTCGCATCTTTTGGTGTTTCAGCGTTTGCTTTAACCGTCAAATCTTTGATTTCATCAACCCATTTCATCAATGTGCCAAAATTACCAGTCAATTCAACAGATACTGTTGGAACTGCGCCTTCGATAATTTCACCTTTGGCACCATCAATAGAAACCCAATCACCTTCGTGGATAACCGCGCCAGATGTTGTTTTCATTGTTTTTGTTTCATAATCAATTTTGATGTCTGGAGAACCAGATACGCATGGTGTTCCCATACCACGTGCAACCACAGCTGCGTGTGAAGTCATACCACCACGTGCAGTAATAACACCTTGTGCTGCGTTCATACCCGCAATATCTTCTGGGGATGTTTCAACGCGGATAAGCATAACTTTTTTGCCTTCTTTCTTCCAAGCTTCTGCGTCTTCTGCATTAAATACAGCCTGACCAACAGCGGCACCTGGGGATGCTGGCAAACCAGTAGCAATAACTTTCTTTTCTGCCTTTGGATCCAACATTGGGTGCAAAAGGTGATTCAATTGATCTGCACCAACGCGCAAGATTGCCTCTTCTTTTGTTAACAAGCCTTCTTCGACCATTTCTACTGCCATACGGACAGCAGCAGCAGCGGTTCTTTTACCATTACGGCATTGCAACATCCACAATTTTTTGTGTTCAATTGTGAATTCCATATCTTGCATATCTTTATAGTGTTTTTCCAATTTATCGCGAACATCAACCAATTGAGCATAAACTTCTGGCATTGCTTCTTCCAA
Organism: uncultured Pseudomonadota bacterium; assembly: GCA_902798205.1. Taxonomy (GTDB): domain Bacteria; phylum Pseudomonadota; class Alphaproteobacteria; order Rs-D84; family Rs-D84; genus Enterousia. Next base: position 6,124 of record CADBVV010000012.1, read on the forward strand.
AGATACACGACCAGAATCATCTTTTGCCATTGGCTGTGGTGTACGAATACCTGCCACAACGTCTTCACCCTGGGCATTAATCAAATATTCACCATAGAATTTGTTTTCACCAGTTGCTGGGTCACGAGAGAAGCACACACCAGTTGCAGAATCATCACCAGAATTTCCGAATACCATTGCTTGAACATTAACAGCGGTACCCCAATCGCCTGGGATATTATTCAATTTACGATATGTGATGGCTTTTTTGGACATCCAAGAACCAAACACAGCACCGATACCCAATTTCAATTGTTCCCATGGATCTTGTGGGAAGACTTTACCGATTTTAACACCGATTTCTTTGAATTTTTCAACCAATTCTTTCAAATCGTCAGCAGTCAATTCTGTATCGACTTTATAACCTTTGTCTTCTTTCATACGTTCCAAAGTGTGTTCGAACAAATCGATATCTGCACCCAACACAACGTCAGAAAACATCATGATGAAACGACGATAAGAATCATAAGCAAATCTTTCATTATTTGCAGCCTTTGCCAATGCTTTTACTGTTTCATCGTTCAAACCCAAATTCAAAACAGTATCCATCATTCCAGGCATAGAAACGCGTGCACCAGAACGAACTGACACCAACAAAGGATTTTCGTTATCTGCGAATTTCTTGCCCATAATAGATTCAATATGTGCAACACCAGCCTTGACCTGATCCATCAAATCAGACGGATAAGTTTGACCGTTTTCATAATAATAAGTACAAACATCAGTTGTGACTGTAAAGCCCGCAGGCACTGGCAATCCAACCAAATTCATTTCTGCCAAATTAGCGCCCTTTCCACCCAACAGATTACGCATATCTGCACGGCCTTCGGCGGCACCATTACCAAATGTATAAACCCATTTATTTGCCATGGTTTCTCCTTTATAATTTTATTTGAGACGGGCGTATTTTGAAAAAAAAGATTTACAAATGCAAGGATAAAATCACAAAAAACGAAAAAAATACAAATATTGACAATTGATGGGAAATTATGTAATCTTTGGCTTGAACAAGTATAGGTGAAATGAAAATGCAAAAAATATCTGAAAATATGTTCATAAAGAATTATAAACGCATGTGGCCATACATTAAACCATTTTGGTTTCGTGCGTTATTAACTTTGTTATTGGCGATACCAGTTGGTATGTTGGATGCGGTTATTGCATGGGCAATTAAGCCATTTACAGATGGGATGATGACCGAAAATCCATTATTTCCGGCATGGTTATTACCTGTTGTAATTGTTGGGTTTACAACCGTCCAGGGCGCATTGACATATACAGTTGGATATTTGAATACATGGGTTGGTGGAAAAATCACTAATTTATTAAAAGCAGACTTGTTTAAAAAACTTTTAACATTTGAAACAGAATTTTTCACATCAAAAAATTCTGGGGATATTTTGGTAAAATTCAGCGGAAATGCGGATACTGCATGCGCAGGTTTATTAAGCAATGCGAAATCAGTTGTCCAAAAATTCTTTACATCATTATCTTTGATATTCGTGTTATTTTACAATTCATGGCAATTGGCCGTTGTATGCGTAACAATTTTGTTATGTGCATTTTTACCAATGTTATCATTAAAAAAACGCGTTACCCCAGTATTAAATCGTTCAATGGAAGTTGGCGCACTTTTAACAACAAAATACAATGAAACATATGCAGGGAACAAAACAATTATTTCGTACAATTTGGAAACATACCAAAATAACAGATATTTGGGTGTATTAAACGAAACCTTTAATCTGGGTATGAAATTATTCAAAAGAACACAATGGTTAACCCCGGTTATTCACATTGTATTATCTTTTGGAATTGCATTGGCATTATGGTTTGGTTCATATTTGATTTCTCACGGGCTTTTAACCACAGGTGGCTTTGTATCATTCTTGACATCATTAATCTTGCTGTACACGCCAATTAAGGCACTTAGTGGCGATTATAATTCATTATTACGTTCGTTTTGGGCAATTGAACAGGTATTTGATGTATTGGATGCAAAACCAACAATCCAAGATTCCAAGAATGCAATTGAAATGCCAAAGACACATAAACAAATCAAATTCAACGATGTATCGTTTAATTATTTGCCAGATGTTCCGGTATTAAAAGACATCAATTTGACTGTTAACCAGGGCGAAACAATCGCGATTGTTGGTAATTCTGGTGGTGGTAAAACAACATTAGTAAATTTGTTGCCACGTTTTTATGATATAACCGGCGGATCAATTACGGTTGACGGCACAGACATTCGTGATTTCACATTAAAATCATTGCGTCAAAATATCGCGGTTGTTTTCCAAGACAATTTCTTGTTCGAAGGCACAATTCGTGAAAACATAATGTTGGGCAATGAAAACGCAACCGAAGCAGAAGTCAAACGCGCAATCAAAGAAGCATATTTGGATGAATTCTTGAAAACATTGAAACATGGTTTGGATACCAAGATTGGCGAACGCGGAATAACATTATCAGGTGGTCAACGTCAACGTGTTGCAATTGCGCGTGCATTCCTTAAAAATGCGCCGATATTGGTATTGGACGAAGCAACATCTGCATTGGATAATAAATCAGAAGCCGTTGTACAAAAAGCTATTGAAAATCTGATGCAAGAAAAGACAGTGTTTGTTATCGCACACAGATTATCAACAATTCGCAATGCAACCAAAATTGTTGTTGTGAACGATGGTCAAATTGTTGAATCTGGATCACACGAAGATTTATTAAAATTGGAATGTGGTGCATATAAAACATTGTACGAAATGCAATTTAAATCGAAAGAAGAAGAAAAATAAAAAACGCCCGTTTGGGCGTTTTTTTATTGAACCCATATTTTTGCACGGGTTGCGGAATTATTAGATCCCACAGGTATGGTTGTTTCGTTTGTACGCGCAACATTAACTGTTTTTCCATCGGCATTCAAACTGACCGATGTAACATTTGCACCGGTTCCCTGGGATACTGTAATTTTATCTTGTTTGGAATTGGACAAAGAATCTGTTATAGATTTTACCGCATTATATGCACCCTGAACGTATGCAGCGGATGCGGCAGATGTTTGATAAACAGTCAATTCGCCTTCTGCCAATGCCGGCGAAATCATTGTCAAGATTGATAAAATACAAAATACTTTTTTCATAACACAAACAAATTATTTTTTATTGTATCAACAATTGTGTTTAAATGATTGCGCGATTGCACAATCATTTAAACCGTTGGTTTAAGCCTAGCCGTTTGTTGGGGCATATTCAGCTGTTGTATCCGAAGCGTTATCAAAATATCCCTTGGATTCAACATCGAATGTAACATTGTTTTGTGTTGCACTACCACTTACAGTCAAACCTGTCAATGTATGGGTTATAGAACCAGATTTCACAGTAGCATTAGCAAGGGTTGATGCAACCGTTGCGCCTGTCATAACAGCCTGAGATCCGGAACCCGTCACAGCAGCGTTCAATGTTCCAGGTGTTGTATCACCCCAATTAACCATCATATTCGAAGAACCAGCCCAAGATGTTGGAACATTAACAGTGGTTGGTGTCACAGTATTAGTAATTGTACCACCACCAATTTTTAAAGTACTTACATTAGAAGTCAAAGTACCACCAACCGTTCCACTAACATCGGCAGAAATATTACCTTTTGCTGTTGCTTTATCAATAGATGCAGAAACACCTTCTTTTGTTGCCGAGTTTGCTGTTGCATTTGTAATTGCGGTCCGAACGGCTTTTTCTGTTGGCAATGCGGTATCAGAACCCGTTGTACCAACAGATGTGACAATTGTTCTGCATTGATTGTTTTGTTTGTAAATGTTGTTGTACTGTCGGCGGTAACCATACCAGATGTTGCACCTGCAACTTTTTCATCAACGTAACCTTTTGTGGTCAAACCTGTACCCTTATACGTTGTGGTATTCGTTGCATTTTGTATTCCGTTTGTAAGATATACACCTGTACTGTCAGATGTGATACCGCCACCATTTTTTGCATTAACAGCCACACCGTTTGCGCTAACAGATATACCATCACCTGTTTTGATTGCCAATTTTTCATTATCAATTTTCAAACCAGCGTTATCCTTTAAATCAACCTTGATTGTATTGGTAACATCCCCGGTTGTTTGATTTGTTGTCTTGACAATATCAATACCATCACCAGGTGTCAAAGCATCTTGTTTACCTTCAGCGACTTTGTTGACTGCAGAAATTGCGGCATTATAAGCGCCTTTTACATATGCTGCAGAAGCCGCCGCGGCTTTATCAGCATCAGTAATTGTTTCACCGGCATAATATTTACCTTTTGTTGCAGTAACAACGTTTGTACCATTTGCAGCCAAACCACTTTTTGCTTCTGGAATCGCAACAGGCGCAGTATCAGCGGCACTGGCCATTAATGGGGTTGCGGCTAATATAGCAAACAATGATATACCAAGTAATTTTTTCATGATTTTTTCCCTTCTTTTTTTATAAATTCTCTCGTATCAGATTATATCATAAAATGCCCCCCCTTTCCAAACGGTTTTTTATATATTTTTGTAAAAAATTATAAAAATCTTTTTTATTTTCCCCCCACGGGGGAGAATTATAATACTGCATAAAAAAACACCCGGTTGGGTGTTATTCAATCCAAATTGGTGCACGGTTGGCCGGTGCGGTCCCTGTGGGGCGGCCAATTGGGATGGTAACTTCTTTGCGTGTAACGGTAACAACGCCATTGGCACCTTCGACAGATGTAACAAAATTACCATCTGACAAACCACCATCCTGACTGTACATATCACCGTTTGTTTTATCTTGTTTATCCGGTGCGACAGTTCCCAATTTATTTTGTTTTTGGTCGGCAACCATATTAACAGCCCTGATTGTGGCGTTATATGCGCCCTTTACATAACCGGCAGATGCCGCATTACCATCGGTTTCATCGTGGCTGTTTATCAAATTATATCCCGGAACATTTGCGGCCTTGGTTTGATCGGTAATTGCAACGGTGGAACCCGGATCACCCGGAACAGGTGTTGGAACATCATCCGCAAAGGCGGGTGAAATTATTGTTAAAATTGATAAAATACAAAATACCTTTTTCATAAAACAAACAAATTATTTTCTATTATATCAATCTTTATGGATGAATGATTGCGCATTTTGCACAATCATTCAAGCCATTTTATAAGATTATTAGTTTTGCGCTGTATATGTTACAGAAGCAACTGTAGGTGCTGCAACAGTAACATTTGTTCCAAGATCACCTTTAGAAGCACTTGCGACAAATGTCTTGTCTGTCTTTGATTGAGTACTGCCCCATTCTGTCATAACGGTAATTGTATCAGTTGTTGTAGCCAAATCACCTGTCAAAGCACCATTTGTGACTGTACCTTGGCTAAGCGTCGTATGATTAAGGATAGTGTTTGCAACACCAGCTTCTGTGGCATAACCACTCAAATCCGTACTTGTTAGATAACCAGCATCATTTGTTAATAAACTTACGTTATTGCCTTCTTGCAATGCAGTATCTGCCTTTGCACCTTGTTCGGCTGTTGCATATGCTGTTGCTGCTGTATATGCTGCAGATCCCAAACCATGAACGGCTACATCATCACCATCAACATTGATTGTACCGTTTGTTGTACCTTCTACGATGTCTGCTTTCTGTAATGCACTGTCTGCCAAACCTAAAGAAGTTTGAACACCTGTGGCCAATTTTTCTTTTGCAATGGCACCATTCTCAACGTTACTAAAATCTTTATTAGCTTTATTGTTCATATTTGTATTGATTGTATCAATTCTGCCATCAACACTGTTGATTGCTCTGATTGCTGCATTATATGCACCCTTTACGTAACCAGCAGATGCTGCATTAGCATCGGTAGCATCAGATGTTGCCAATCCATATTTTGGACCATTTGCTGCAACAGGTGCGTTTTCTGATACGGTTGCACCAGGATCTTTATCAATATCCCCAGCAGCTGCGAAAGCCATCAATGGTGTTGCTGCCAATACAGCGACCAAAGATATTCCAAGTAATTTTTTCATTTGTTTTCTCCTTTCTAGGTTTGTTTTTATTTGTTAATAAAATAAAAAGTATTTTTTTTATTCGAAATATTTTTTATTTTATCATGGATGAATGGTTGTTTCCTTTCATACAACCACCCATCCAGAATTGTTTATATTAATTTCCGGTTTTATATGTTGCCGGTGCCACAATATCAATTGTAGCCTGGGTTCCAGTAAATGTTCCACCAGGCACAGTAATTGATCCTGGTTCTTCCGACCCCCATTCGTCCATAACATCAATCGTTACAGATCCAACAGATCCAGCCGGAGTATAAGTCGCACTTGCATCATCAATTGTTGCCAATACACCAGCTTGGGTTGCACCACTGTTTGTTAAACCTTCGATAGCGGCCGCAACTGCTTTCTGGGATGCAACTTTGGTATCAGATGCTGTTTCTGATGTTCCAATTGATGTTGCGATATCTGTCTTGTCAACTTTGTTTGTATCTGCATATTGTTTTGCAGCTGCTTCTGCTGCATCTGCATCGCCCGCTGCATCATACTCATCCGCGTCTGTATATGCCGCCGTTCCCAATCCATAAACGGATACAGCATTACCATCAACAATGATTGTACCATTGCCTGATGTTTCTGTTCCGCTTGTAACAGATTTAATTGCGCCACCGGCGACTTCTGAAACTTTATTAATTGCTTTGATTGCTGCATTATATGCACCCTTTACATAACCAGCGGTTGCAACATTACCATCCTTTGCACTGTTTTGTACCGCCAATGCATATTTTGGTGCAGTCCCAGCCGTCACAGCATCTGCAGTCTGTTCGGTTGCAGACAACGCAACCGGCGCACCCGCCACAGGATCACCATCAGCAGCACGGGCCATCAAAGGCACCACAGCCAACACCGCAATTAATGATATTTTCAGCATTTTATTCATAAGTCTTTTCCCCCCTATATTTTCTTATTATATCACAAAACGGCACCCCGTTCCAAACGTTTTTTTTAATCACCAGACGGTGTTGTAAATATGTCCGCACTCCATTCGTCTTCAACCGGCAATTCAGACCAACCATCCGATGTATAAACGTACATTGAACCTTCCTGGGCATCGACATTCAATTCAACATTGTGATCGCTGATTGTAACACCGTTATCCGCGGTGTACGCCGTCCCGTCCATTCCGGCAATATCCACAGATGTCAAATATTTGGCATCTGATTCTTCTTTGGTATAAACAGAATCTTTATCTGCTTTTTTACCATAAACATAACGCAAACCTTCATCGACATAGTTTTTTGATGTCAATGTGGTACTGTCGGTAACCGCTGCAAATGCGGAACCAATCAATATTGATAACAAAAAACTACCAAGCACTGCCTTTTTCATTTATCTTTTCCGTTAATTCAAAATTGCTTCGTTAAAATCATCAACAACCGTCACATATTTTCGTTCACCCGTCGCATAATCATATATTGTCTTTATATCCGAACCCGTCATATCATTCAATATATTTTGGACTTCGTATTTTGTGTAATAATTATTCAAAGAATTATTTACATCCGCTTGGGTCACTTTGGTGTCGATTTCATCTTGCATTTCATCCATTTGTGATGGCAATTGTGCAAAATCTTCACTTAAAGATATTGTATTATCTTCCAATACAACACCCGGTCCAGCAACCAAAGTATCTTGTTTGGTTTCCATACCATCTTCCAAATCTTGGACACGATCGGTCAGATTTGTAAAATCTTGATCAGATACGCCGGGTCTTACCGGTGCCTGGGACGGATTTTGTTGTGATGCTGCACTTGTGACCGGTGCATGCAGATATTTATTTAAACTGGCATTACCCAAACTGATACGAGAATCAGCACCAACATTCGCAGTTGTTGATGTTATTGACACAGGGGTCGCACTGGTCATCGTTTTTGCACGAACACTGCTTAATCTTTGTTGTGGCTGAGATGAAACACCAGAATTTGTATTAGATTTTACAACCGCTGTATTCGTTCCAATACGCGCAGTATTTGTTCCCAACATCTTTACACTGGGCGCCGCAAATGCGCCTGTTATACCAAAAACAGTCAGCACAAATACACTTGATAAAAATCGCATATTGATTTGTTTCATGTTTTTTTACTTTTATAACAGTATATCACAAAAATAGGTCAAAACCAAATTTGATTTTAAATTTTTTTAATATTGCGAAAAAACATGGGCACATAAAGATATAAAAACATTTGACTTTTTCTGGCACAAAATATAAACTATGCTTACTTTAAAGCTTCGGATGGTTGGCAGAGCGGTCGAATGCGACGGTCTTGAAAACCGCTGACGGGGCAACTCGTCCGGGGGTTCGAATCCCTCACCATCCGCCATAAAAATCAAATGGTCCTTGTGGCCATTTTATTTTTATCGTGATTGTGGCTTGGGATTAGGCGCTATAACGCAGTTATTGGGTTCGACAACAAGTAGATTTTGCAAGCAAAGTGCAGCGAAATCGTCACGGTTGCAACGCAGGCACAAAGTGCCAAGATAACCCCTCACCATCCGCCAGTAATAAAAAACGCACTTTTCAGTGCGTTTTTTTAATCTTGGTTATCATCACGTAAAAATTCAATCTCTTTCTTTATTGTCATGGCGGACTCCTTTTCCATCTGTATTTAAATTATATATTCTTTTTACGATATGCGCAAGTTAAAACGACAACACCAATAATAATCATTATCCCGGAAAGCAACATTCCCTGGGTCAATCCCCACGATGTTAAAAAACCAATTTGTGCATCTGGTTGACGGAATTGTTCACAGAATATTCTGAATATTGCATACAATATACAAAAGATTCCAGATAATGCACCAGTATGTTTTCTTAAATTCGTTTTAAAATAAAGCAACATCATTATTATGAATAAAATTACACCTTCGGTTGCAAATTCGTAAAGCGGGCTTGGGTGACGCGGAATATTTGTTTGTCCTACAAAGACCACACCCAATGGGGAATCTGTTGCACGTCCCATTATTTCCATATTTATAAAATTAGCGATTCGTCCCAATGCCAAACCTATTGGTGATAAAACCGCCAATATATCCAATATTTTGAAAGAATTGTTAACAAGCGAACCGTTTTTAAAATGCTGGTTCTTTGCAAACAAAAATGATATCGCAATTGCGCCCAAGAATCCCCCATGAAAACTCATTCCGCCATGCCAAAGCGCAAATATTTCCAATGGATAATGCAAGAAAAACGGCAGATTATAAAACAACACATAACCCAAACGCCCGCCAATAATTGCCCCCAACACAAAATAACTTAGAAAATCATCCATTTGTTTTTTAGACAACTGAATTTCTGCATCTTTGCGCGATGTAAAATATTTCATTAGATAAAAACCCACACCAAATGCAACAATGTATGCCAGCGCATACCAACGAATCGGTAAACCAAATACACTAAATGCAACCGGGTCAATTGGATTTATTATAATCGCCATAAATTATTCCTTTTTTCACATTCTATTATCAAAGGAATATTTTTTTCAACCAAAAATTAAGGCCGCCATTGGCGACCTTTTTATCTTTGCATTTGATGTTGTATTATCTGTTGTCTCAGAACAACAATTTCATGCTGATACCTGGATGCTTGCGCGGTTTCTCCATGGTCGTGCATTTCTTGCATAAATTTACGCTTTAATTCGGCAATTTCACGATATGCAGACGCTTCATCAAACACAGGCTTTGAAACAGGTTTTGACACTTTGTGTGATACAGAAACCGGTCCCAATCTTAATTCATAATTCAAAATTTCTTCTTTCATTTTATTTACCATATACTTTTTGATATGCAGGCAACAAACGCGCCATTATAGCATCGCAACGGTTAATAAATTCTGTGCATGGATATTTACGACCGGCTTCTTCGTCTCTTTGTTGTTTAACAGATACATATCTTTCAGCCATACGTGTCACAGTTTCAACCGCCATTGCGTGCGATGCCAAGATATCCATATCCCCTTTGGTACACAATCTTGTTTTAGTTACTCGGTCAGAACTTTTACTGATATACGACATTTTTTATCTCCTTGTTATTAAATACCACGAAATCTTGCGTATGTTTTCGCGTTCATTTGCATTTTTACGTTGAATATGCCACTTTTACAATCTCTAATTATAGCGTAACGTCTGGCAATACGTTTTTGACAATGACAATATTCAAAACTGCCAGGTTCCAAGAACATCTTTTCTTGTTCTAATTCCGCTATTTGCTTTTCCATTTTGGAAATAACTTTGCGTTGTTCTTCTATAAATTGATCTTTCGGTGTCGCGTACAAACCCCTTGGGGCGATTACGGTTGTATTTGAAAAATCTTCCATATTCAATCCTTTTTGCTTATGTTTAACCATAATATAATTGACAAAATATCATTTGTCAAGTGTTTTATAAAAATTATATTTTGTTATCTCTTGAATTATTACCCATTGTGTATTATATTTCCCACATACGAACAAAGGAGAAACATTATGGTCGCAAAGAAATCTGTATCACGCGCAATTGGCGGTATGGAATTATATCTGAAAAAAATTTTTGGTTTAATGACTGGTGCGGTTGGTGTTACTGCATTAACAACATTTATTATGTTAATTTCTGGTGCATGGACCGCATTGATTAGCAAGGGCGGATTATCCATAACATACTATATCATTGCATTTGGCGGTTTGGGATTATCCATCTGGGCCCAGGCACGTGCATTTTATATGAAACCATCCACCGCAAAGATATTGCTGTTTTTATATTCAATCTTGATGGGTATTGTGATAAGCCCTATGATTTTGGTATCAAGTCCATTATCTATTATAATTGCATTAGTTTTAGCAATGGTTATGTTCGCTTGTATGGCAATATTCGGTTATAAAACGGTCAAAGATTTGTCATTTCTTGGAACATTTTTATTTATGGGTATGATTGGTTTAATTTTAGTTGGAATCGTATCTATATTCGTTCCATTTGGTGCCACTTTCAGCAGCATAGTTTGCCTGTTGGGCGTGTTAATATTTGCATTGTTCACTGCATATGATATGCAAACATTAAAGAACGCATACTATGCCGTTGGAAATGGCGAACAAAAAGAACAATTATCAGTTTTGGGTGCATTGCATATGTACATATCATTTGTCGCATTGTTCGAATACATCCTGGGATTATTAAACAACAGAAACTAATTTTACAAAAAACAAAGGAAAACAAAATGGCTTATAAAATAGATCAAAACAAATGTATCGGTTGTCACACATGTATGGGTGTTTGCCCTGCGATGGCTATTGTTGATGGTGGCGATGGAAAATGCAAAATCGACAAAACGAAATGTATGGGTTGTGGCACATGTGCTGCGGTTTGCCCAGCGGCTGCAATCGAACCAGATTTATAGGTTGCAAAGATAAAAAAACGTTATAGAATATTGGCGATTTAATAAATAATAGGGGTTTAAAAATGCCAGCAAAATCAGTTAATGACATAGTCGCACTTTGCAAAAGACGTGGTTTTATTTTCACAGGTTCTGAAATCTATGGTGGACTTGGCGGTGCCTATGATTACGGTCCATACGGTGTTGAATTAATGCGTAATATTCGCAACGCATGGTGGAATGCCATGATTTACGCACGTAATGATATCGAAGGACTTGATGCCGCATTGATATCAAATCGTTTAATGTGGAAATATTCCGGTCACGAAGGCAGTTTTTCGGACCCACTTGTCGAATGTAAAAAATGCGGTGCTCGCATGCGCCAAGATAAAATGAAAGATCCAACAAAATGTGATAACTGTGGCAGCACTGATATCACCGAACCACGTGCATATCAATTAATGATGGGTTTATCTATTGGTGCAATGGCAGACGGTGCAATAAATGCATATTTACGTCCTGAAACAGCAACGACAACTTACGTAAATTTCAAAAACGTATTGGATTCAAAACCACATAAATTGCCATTTGGAATTGCCCAGATTGGCAAGGCGTTCCGTAATGAAATTTCACCACGCGGATTTGTTTTCCGTATGCGTGAATTTGAACAGGCAGAAATGCAATATTTTGTTAACCCAAGTGACGACGAAAAATATTTTGAATATTGGAAGGCAACACGTCTTGCATGGTGGACAAATGTTTTGGGTATCCCATCCGAAAAACTTCGTTTCTTGCCACACGTAAAATTGGCACACTATGCCAAGGCCGCGGTTGATATTGAATATGCATTTCCTGATGGATTTGACGAAGTCGAAGGTGTTCACAATCGTCAAGACTTTGATTTAGGTTCACATACCAAGGCTCAAAACGAATTCAAATTGGCTGCAAATGTTATGGAAAACAAAGATTCCACAACCAAATTATCGTACAGCGATGCACAAACTGGTGAAAACTTTATCCCATATGTAATCGAAACAGCAATGGGTGTAAACCGTGCAATGTTGGCGGTTATGATAGAATCGTATGATGAAGAAGATTTGGGTGACGGAAAATCACGTACAGTTTTAAAGTTGAAACCATGGTTATCACCGGTCAAAGCTGCGGTTATTCCATTGGTTCGCAACGTTCCAGAAATTGTTGATTTATCAAACAAAATTGTTGATGAATTGCGTGGTCTGGCGATTGGTAAAATTGAATTGGAAAATTCCGGTAATATTGGTAAAAACTATCGCCGTCACGATGAAATTGGAACCCCTGTTTGCATAACTGTTGATCACCAAACACTGGAAGATGGCACAGTTACGATTCGTTATCGCGACACCATGGAACAAGAACGCATAAAAACCGAAGATGTTGCGAAAAAATTACTGAAAATTGTAAAACATTAAAAAACGCCCAAACGGGCGTTTTTATTTTTAAGCCGCACGTTGTTTTATCATTTGGTTCAACATTATTTGTTGCAACATTTGTTGTGCGTTTTTCTTTGCAATTTCAAACGATTTTGTTGCCGGCATTTTCTTTATATCTTTTTCCGGCATATATTTTTTATACATATCGTTTAAAATTTTCAGTGATGCTTGAAATTCCTTTGTTGCCTCGGCTGATAATTTTTGTGCAACAACGGAATTCATTTCTATTTTTTTATCTGAATTTTTATCAGTCATATTCATCACAGAAATTTCACGATTCGTTTGTCCATTTATTCCCATCAAATATTTATTCATTGGATGTGCGATGTTTGTTTTAGATTTAACGTAATTATTCATTTGTTCCAGTGATTTTTGACGTGCCACCCCCAATGTTTCACCACGACACCAACGAATTGTTGCCAGTGCAAAAAACATTTTTTGGTATGTTTGTGCAATTTTATTTTCTTCGTCTTTGGATAATTCCAGTTTTTTATTTTTTTCATTTCCCATCAGCATCAACAATCTTTGTTGCACATCAGGATGCGAAAAAATTCCATTTTTATTTTGTGATTTTATAAAATCAAAATAGTTTATATTTTCGTTAACCATGTTGGACCCCTTTGGTTTTATGGGTTTCATGCTCTCTCTATTTTTATATAGTTGGCGATTTGCATATTTCAAGTGCATTGTCAAGGCAATTTATTTTTTGACATATTCAAAATAATGTTTAAGAATGTTTTTCGTTATGCCGTAACAACATGCTGTTGCCAAGAATGGGCGGTATGGGTATAACACCAATCTTGCCAAGAATGGGGGTTGGGTAAACAAAAAAAAACTAGAAAGGAGAAACAAAGGATGAAATCACCTTTAACAAGTTTGGTTGCATTAACGGCAACTGTTATAACATCTGGTGCATTTGCGGCATCAAATATGGAAAATCCACTTTATATGCCAAAATCTAACGAAGCATATGTAAAGCTTGGCGCTGCTGCTATGTACAAAAAAGTTGACGCAACAGATGCAACAAAAACAAAAGGCGCCGATGGAAATGTAGAATTCCCGGTTTGGCGTTTCACTGGCGATTTAGGATATGGTATCACAGACCGTCTTGATATTCACGGACGTTTTGGTTATACACATGACCATCACATAAATCGCAGCGGTATGCACCGTGGTCGTTTGGGTTTAACATTCCGTGCATTAACCGAAAAATCACCAGTTGTTTGGGATTTGTATGCGGACGCATATTTGTCAGGTTTGATGCCAATGAAAGGGACTATGAAACTTTACGGTGTAAACCCTGGATTTGAATTTGCTAACTATTCAAATGGTCGTTATGGTGTAATTGCCGGAACACGTTTTGGAAAAACATTCAGCAACGATTTAACATTGGCGGCACACGTTGAATATTTACAAACATTTGGCAACAACAGAAATAAAATTAGACTTGAATACCCAATTTCTGCTCAATTTGGTGTTGACGAACTTTCTGTTGATTTAAAATCTACACACGAATGGACCGCTGGATTTGATGCAATGTATCAATTGAATACTAAATGGTCAATTGGTGGTGGTTTTGAATATGTTCAACACGCAGACAATGGTGTAAACGGTATCTCAACTGATATACCTGCTGCTAATCGCCCTATGGCTAATGCACTGATTGCTAATTATGCCGATATGAAAGATGGTTGGGATGAATATATAATCAAAGCCAGTGGTGCATACCAAATGACTGACGCATTACAATTGGCTGTTTTCGCAGAATATACATTTGACAGTTCACATGCAAATTCTCAAAACGGTACAGATATCAAAGCTGAAGCCGGTGTTCGTTTGAACGCACGTTTCTAAGGTTTGATAAAAACAAAATTTATATTGGACAATTTGCATCCGGGTTTCCGGATGCATTTTTATTTTGTTAAACAAAATGTATTTTAACGCTTTTTTTAGACCCCGATTTATGATATAATATTCACAAAGGAAGTCTGAAGGAAAGATGAAAAACACCAAGATTCTTGCGGTTTTGACCGGCATTATGGTATCTGTCCCATTCGGGGCGCGTGCTGCATATCCAGTATATAATCCACAACAATTGGCACGCCAAGGTTACGTGATTAATACATATCCGCAACAAAATGTTCGCGTTTCTGGTAATGCACAACGTTATCAACAACCACGAATGGCTGGTCGCACAAATATTACATCTCAACAATTGGTTGCTGCATCTGCAACAAACGGTCGTCCGATGGTAAAAAGTGTTGCCGCAACCAGTCCTAATCGTATAACCGGGGCATTGCCACGTGTTGGTTCTTCTGCCACAAACGCAGGACGTCAATATTATCAGGCTGCCGATTATGACAGATTGGCAGACAGTGGTTTATACATCGGTCTTTCTGCCGGATACAGCACAATGATAAGTGGTCATATGTCTGCGGATTATTCGGGACAACAAAATTCATTTTTCGCACCAGGTTCTTTCCGTCCGTCCGATTTTAAACACGACAGTGTTATTCCATTATCTGTTTCCGTTGGTGCCGCAATTAACAGCGATATCCGTGTAGATTTTTCTTATTTGCGTTATTCCGGCATGTCTTATGCAGATAAAGTTCAAACATCTACCGGCGATGGATTTACAGATGCAACCGTATCTGGTGGTGCAATCACTGCAAACGCAACTATGTTGAATGTTTATTACAACATTGATTCATTCACAGGTTATGTTGCTGGTGGTTCTTTACGGCCATATGTTGGTGCCGGTATCGGTTTATCATTAAATACAATCGCAGACTATGTCGTATTTGATAACAGTTTCTATGATGAAACAAATGGACTTGGCCCGGGCAGTGTTCCTGCCGGTGGCTTAACAGGTATTTCCGATATTTATGCATATCATAATGGCGGAACAATGGAACAATTGGCTTTTCAATTGGAAGGTGGTGTCACAACATCCATGAACGATGGATTAAAGCTTGATTTCTTTATACGATATGCAAATTTGGGTAAAGTTAAAACATCTGGTTCTATCGTAGTATCACAAACAGAATGGTTAAGTGACGGCAGTGGCACAGACGAAGGCGAATACGAAGCCCCATACGACAGTGTTTTCCATTATACAAATTGGTTTGAAAGCGGAACATTATCAAGTTTAGATGTCGGTGTCAGATTAAGATTGGAATTCTAATAAAAAATGACAAATAAAGTATGTAAAATATCTTTGTTTTCTGCAATATTGGCAAGCGTTGCGTCTTTGCCAGTGGATGCCGCGATAAAAACAAATAATTCAAGTCGTTCTTATGCTGATGCTTATAACCAGGTCAACGCCATGCGTTATCAACAAGAATACGCTGATGCGAACACCGCAATAACAGCATCTGCAACCGCTAAATTACCGGTTATGGTTTCGAACGAAAAATTAGCAGCCGAAATATTAAATAACACATCTGAAACTACCGTTAGTGATTTGGATGCGTGCGCAATGATTTATCCAAACGGTGTATTCAGATGGGAAACACCGGAATCTGGAATTCGTCGCAATCCATACGACCAATGTGTCGCTGTTGTTTCCTTGGTTGACGCGAATACAAATGCTGTTTTGGCAACAACAACTGTGGCGTCTGGCGACAGTTTCAAATGTAATATTGATAATTTCCCAGAATCTGGAATGAATGCCGCGGCATTGGCAAAAACTGAATTACCTGCAGACATGGCACCAACAATGGAAGATGTCGAAGCAGTAATGAACGCGGAACAAAAACAAAATGCCGGATTTAAAATCGCGGCAGGTGCAATTATCGCCGGTGTTGCGGGCAATATATTGGCACCAAAAGAAGCAGGAAATTCAAAATTGTTTGGCACAGGCAAAGACCAATTGATTGGTACTGCCGCAGGTGTCGCAACAGGCGCAGGCATTATGGCCGCCAGTTCTTATTCTGGCAAAGTTGCAGGCGACACAATCAAATCAACCGCAGTTAATGCGGCATCTGGTATGATTGTTGGAAATATGTTGGCTGGCGCAACAGGTGGCGACAGTTATCTAAACATTCAAAAGTGTAATATATCTGATGCCCCAGATGGTTATAATGGTAAAAAAGATTGTATAGCCGGGACTTTCGCAGAACAAGGCGATTCTGTTACAACAAAAACTGGTAAAACATATCCATTTTCT
>CADBVV010000013.1 GCA_902798205.1 uncultured Pseudomonadota bacterium
AAAAATAATGAGAAATATAGTCAAGTAATAATAAAAAAATGCGGTCTTGCGCCGCATTCTTTTAATTGTTATTTTGTTCCGAATACGCAAGATTTAAAATCTTCTGCAGAATCAGTCTTCAACCAGCATTGGCGTGTATATGGTGTGTCTTTGCCGTATGGACCGTATTGCATTTGTATCTTGGTAAATGTCGCTGTACATGCTGTTTTATCTTTGTTTGCACGGGTATTCTTTGGACATTCAACAATTCCTTGATCTACAGAAGCTTCGTCAAAATCACCACCCGGGCAATAATTGGTGGTTCCTCTGCATGTGGCGGGGGTTCTCTTGCCCGCAGGTAAATATTTACCGGCTGGAACACTTATTGTGCCCGCAGGTAACGATTTTATCAATTCAAGGTTTTCCTTGGCAACGGTGTCTGTTACGCATGATGTGTTTTCTGCGTTTGCAACCATATTTCCATCACATTTTCTTATACCTTGATCATAAGTAAGACCGATAGTAACAGGACCGCCCGCACATAAATAATATCTGGATTTACAATCTTTGCATTGTGTTGCGCCACGTGGCAAATATTGACCGGCCTTGCAGTTTAATGTTGAATCCATACATCCGGTTTTGCCTGGATTCGCAACCTTGCCACTCGGACATTCTTTTAAACCCATGTTTGTTGATGGGGCGGCACTAAATGACCCACCAGGACAATAATAGCGGTTGCCGTCACTTTTACAAGGCGAACAAGACGACCAACCAGAAGGTAAATAGCGTCCTGCTTCGCATTTTACATTGATATGTTCACATTTTGTGCGATCGGAACTTGCCTTTTCTGAATCAGAACATTTCTTTAATCCTTGATCGCTTGTTAATGATGCAGAAAAAGTTCCACCAGGGCAATAAGTTTTATCGTTGTCCGTCTTGCAAGCCACAGGGGTATTAGATTGCATTGGCAGGTATTGACCGGCTTTTACGGTTGCGCGTTTATTATATATCTTTTTTCCGGCGATTTCTACATAACAGTCTTCAACAGATTTTGCCTTTTTTTCAGATTTCGGGAAATCTTTTGGACAAGTGTAAACATTGTTCCATCCGGAATCTTGCCATGATGCACCAAATTTTGTTTTTGCTTTATCTGTGTCGCAAGAATACAAATATCCCCAGCCCTGATGAAATCCCGGACCTGTACAATAACAACCTTCGGTACAGTCGTGACACCAACTTAAATATGGATATTGGCCCGCGCCACATGACACTGCATGTGCGGACTGTGAATACAAAATTTCCGTGCATAATAAACACAGGGTATATGAAAATAAATTGTAATTAAATTTCATACTCAGAAGACTTCCTTGCCAATACCTGATTCAATTATACATTTTTTTCATAATTTTATGCAAGACAAAAAAGAATGTTTTATACAAAATTAAAACCGGCACAAAGCCGGTTTGAATTTCGTGGCGCGCCCAGAAGGATTCATTTGGCATAAAATGCCTGCGTGGCAACCGTAACGATTTGATTTCACTGCGTTTATCAAATCTACTTGTTGTCGAACCCTGTTGATGTTTCTCATGCTGTCTGGTCACGACAAAATTAAAACCGGCACAAAGCCGGTTTGAATTTCGTGGCGCGCCCAGAAGGATTCGAACCCTCAACCTTCTGATCCGTAGTCAGATGCTCTATCCAATTGAGCCATGGGCGCATAGCAAGGTACATTGTACCTGTTTTTATTCAAATTGCAAGTAATTATTTTATTTTTTGTAATCTTTTGGCGCGAATATATTGCAACAGGTTTGCAGATTGATTGTCGTATAATGCGTGAAAATGTTTTCTGCATACAGATTTATATTGTGATGCGCCAACTTCAACCTGGGCACCGCCACGAATGATTTCCCCGTTTTCATTAAATCTGATATGGTGTGATGCCATTGATGAACAACGTGGAATTTCGCAAACGGTTTCTAATTGATGTGTTTCGTCTGCTTCCGCCCATAATTTAGCAGATGTTGGAAATAAATCGCCATTACTGTCTACTTTCAGTCCATAGCAGAATATTGTGATTTTTGTGCTGTCTGCAATTTGAACCAATTTATCAATATCTTTTGGTGAAAAGAATTGCACTTCATCAACCAATATGAATTGGGTTCCGTGCTTTGGTTTGTAATTATCAAGGTTTTGTAATGCACGTGCTTTTGTTCGAACACCAACACGTGAAACAATATCTGTTGCAGAATCGCGATTGTCGGTGGCTGGTTTGATTGCTTCCCATTTATTATCTGTGCGAACAAAATTAAATGCATTAATACCAAGCAGAGCAGATTTAGAAGAAGACATTACGCCGTAATAAAAATGTAATTTTGACATGTTTTCCGTCCTTTCGTTATCTCTCTGTTTTCCCTTTGTGTGAATATAAGCAAATTTGGACGGGGTGGGTCAAGTAAAGATTTATTTTTTACGAAATTTAACAGCAAAACTGCCGTTGTTTATCGGGGTAAAAGATACAATGTACGGGCTTAAAATACTTTCTGTTGCCCATTGTTGAAATTTTGTTTTTAATATGCCACTGGCGCCTGTAATTACGGTGGCATTGTGTATGCCGCTTGTGGCAATGTGTTCCAGCATTTGCCACGCTTCTTCTTCGGTGTGATTATGAAAATCTATAATCGTATGATTTGGAATAGGGGTTTGGGCTTCCGGTATTCGTGTTGATAAATGTAATTCAGAACGAACCATTTTTTTTGTGGATATATCATCGGGGACGAAATCGTCCCCAATCATATCTGCAATATCTTTATCGTTTAATTGTTTCATAAAATTATTCTGCCAATGTTCCAACAGACATTGTTATACGACGTATGCCAGAACTGATAGATTTTTCTTTGTTGATTCTTGCTTTGATAATTTCGCCTGTGTGATAAATATGTGTTCCACCACATAATTCACAAGACACATCGCCTGCGGTAATTACGCGAACCCTGTCGCCATATTTTTCACCAAACAAAGCCATTGCACCGCGTGCCTTGGCAGATTCAATATCCATTTCTTCGTGTGATACTGGCAAATCAGCATTTATCCATTGGTTAACCAAATCTTCAACGGCTTGTTTTTCTTCGGCTGTCATTGCACGACCAAATGAAAAGTCAAAACGTACAGAATCTGGTGCAACCTTGGAACCGCGTTGTTCTACATCTTCGTTTAATACATGACGCAATGCCGCCTGTAATAAATGGGTCGCAGTGTGTGCGCGTGCGGTTTGTTGGCGGATGTTTTGATTGATTTCTGGCATCACTTCATCGCCAACATTGATTGTTGCAGATAAAGTTCCTTTGTGAATAACTACATTGCCAACACGATTTGTTTCGGATACATTCATAACAACTGTGTCACCGATTTTGAATACACCGCTGTCGCCAACCTGGCCACCCTGGGTGCCATAGAAAGGTGTGTGATCCAAAGCAATTTCAACTTCGTCACCGGCATTTGCAGTCTTTACAAATTCTTCACCGCGCAATACAGCCAATACTTTTGCGGCTTTATCTGTTTTTGTTTCGTATTTTTCAGAATCATTTGTATTTGGTAAATCGGTTTGAGATTCCCATAATAATTTTGTTCCGCGTGTATCTGCGCGTGAACGTTCTTTTTGTTCTTTCATACATTTTTCAAATGCTTCAACATCCACAGCGATATTTTTATCACGCAAAATCATTTGTGTTAAATCAAGTGGGAATCCATAAGTATCAAACAATTTAAACGCTACATCACCAGGCAATACATTATTGTTAACCTTTGGTAATTCGGTTTCTAATAATTTCATACCGTTTTGCAACATGTCTGCAAATGAATTTTCTTCGTTTTTGATGATTTCTACGACGTGTGCTTCTTGTGTTTTTAATTCAGGATATGCATCACCCATTTCACGAACCAATGCCGGATACAAAGCAGAAAGCAGGGCACCACGATGTCCCAACATTTGACCATGACGCATTGCACGACGTAATATTCTGCGAATTACATAGCCACGATCAGCGTTGCTTGGTATAACACCATCGGCAATTGCAAAACCAACAGCGCGCAAATGGTCAGTAATAACTTTGAAACTTGATTTGTTTTCTGCTGTTTCTTTTACCCCGGTCAAATCAGAAACCGCAGTCTTTAAATTAACAAACAAATCAGTATCGTAATTGTCCAATTTGTTTTGCATAATAGATGCAAATCTTTCAAGGCCCGCACCAGTATCAACATTTTGTTTTGGTAATGGTGTTAAAACGCCGTTCGCATCGCGATCATATTGCATAAATACATCGTTCCAGATTTCTACGAATCGTCCGCCATCTTCATCTTTGCTGCCTGGTAATCCCCCTGGAATATTCGGACCAAAATCATAATGCATTTCTGTGCATGGACCGCAAGGACCCGTATCACCCGCAGACCACCAATTGTCTTTATCAAGGCGGATAGCATCTTTGCCAGTGATTTTTTTCCAAATGGCTGTTGCTTCATCATCGCTTACATGTGTAGTCACAACAATTCTGTTTGGATCCAAACCAAATACTTTGGTTAACAGTTCCCATGACATTTCGATTGCGCCTTCTTTGAAATAATCACCAAAGGACCAATTGCCCATCATTTCAAAGAAAGTATGATGACGCCCATCAAAACCAACATCTTCCAAATCATTGTGTTTTCCGCCTGCACGAATACATTTTTGAACGTCTGCAACGCGTGGCGCAAATGCAGGTTCTGCGCCCTGTAAAATACCTTTCCATGGAACCATACCAGCAACCGTAAATAACAATGTTGGGTCATTTGGTATAAGTGATGCAGATGGAACAATTTTGTGTCCATGTTGTTCAAAATAATCTAAAAATAATTTACGTATTTCGTTATATGTCATGTTTTTTATCCTTTTGTCGTCCAATGATAAAATTATTATGTTAAATATTCAATCATAAAATTGCACAAAGGGTATATTTTATGATATAATATACATATCATGAATAAAAAACCAGGTCTGCTTTTTGTCGTATCTTTATTGGCTATCATTGTGCTGGCCGTTTCTTTCAATATGGATTTTGGCGGCAATGCACCGGTAAAATTGCCGGCTGGTATCAATCCAGACGATGTTTTGTACGTATGTCCTGTGACGACCAAGGGGGCATTTACACAATTGGCAGATGGACTTCATGCGATTGGTCGTTACGCATCTTTGCTGTTTGCGTTCTTGGGATTGGTTTTGATGTTCAGTTGGGGTTGGGCGCTTTACCAAAATTTATTGAAAGATAAATTCAGTGCAGATGTGTATAAAAACCCATGGGATTTGACCAAGGTTGTATTCTGGATGGCTGTTGTTTTTTATGTTTTATTGGCGACACCTGATAATTTCAGACGGGTGGAAGTGCGTGGACATGGCACAAATTGGGTGCTTTGTGAAAACACTTCTGATGGTGCGCGTGCTGTTTTTGCAAAGAATGTAAGTTTGCCAGAAAAATAAAAAATTTGTCAAGTTCTATGTTTTTTGCGCCTTTGAAAGATTTATCTTGACTTAAACCGCAGTTTTCTCTACGATTCGGATGAGCAGTGGAGGCAATGTCTTTGGAAATGTATATTTACAAAGGTATTGTTCCAAGGGCATTGCCTTTGAAAACTGCCGGACAACCTTAAAAAACTCTATATGAAAGGAGAAACTTATGAACAAACAAGAATTGATTGAAGCAATTGCAAACGAAGTTGAAGTTACAAAAGCAACTGCAGCTGGTTGTTTGGATGCATTTATCAACACAGTTACAAAAGTATTGAAGAAAAAAGGCGAAGTTCGCTTGGTTGGCTTTGGTACATTTACAACTGCAAAACGTAAAGCAACAACAGGTCGTAACCCACAAACAGGTGCACCAATTAAAATTGCTGCTTCTACACAACCAAAATTCCGTCCTGGTAAATCCTTGAAGGAAGCTTTGAACTAATTGTAGTTTGTTTACAAAAGGTTAAAAAACACCTGCAAATTTGTGGGTGTTTTTTTGGAAAATTTTCCACTGGAATTTGTTCTTTTTAATTGCTAGTATTCATGTGTACAAATAAAACAAAAGGAAGGATACAATGCCAGCAAAAAAAACAGTAAAAAAATCAACAGTTAAAAAACCAGTTGTCAAAGCGGCTCCTGTTATGGAACACAAATGTGAATGTGGTGAAAATTGCAAATGCCATTGCCATGGAAAAGCACATTGGGTAAAACATATAATTGTTTGGGCAATTATATTTGCTTTGGGTATGGCCTGCGGAAAAATGTTGCCATGTGGACATCATTATAAACACATGCAAAAGAATCATCCTGTATTTGTAAATGGTTGTTTGGATGTTCAATCTGTTACAAATAAAAAATTGCAAGAAAAATTAGCAACAGCAGATGCAGACAATAACGAATGCATTTCTGTTGAAGAATATAGAGCAATCAGAAAAGGTATGTTCCAAATGCATAAGGGCAAACGTGGACCAAAAGCACCAGTTGCACAGGAAGCAAAATAATTTTGTATTATAAATAAAAAAGTTCCGTGGTTTGCGGAACTTTTTTTTTAACCTTTCATAATTCTGGATTTGTTTCTTTCCCATTCGCGCTGTTTGATAGTTTCGCGTTTATCTACTTTGTTTTTGCCATAACCAATACCCAGTAAAACTTTCAATTTACCACGATTATTAAAATATAATTTCAATGGAACAATTGTTGCGCCTTTTTCTTGTAATTTGCCAATCATACGATTGATTTGATTACGGTGTAATAACAATTGTCTTTGACGTCTTTCATCAAAATTAACGACACGATTTGCGGTTGGTAATTTTTGAATTTCGACCCCGGCCAAGAATAAATTATCACCGCGTCTTTGAACGAAACCGTCAACAATGGTCACCAAACCATAACGCACAGATTTTATTTCTGCGCCGGTCAATGAAATGCCGGCCTCTATCGTATCTTCAATAGAGTAAGCGAATCGCGCCTTGCGATTTTCGTTAACCATTCCAGATTTTATAATTTGACGTGCCATACCATAGATTTTATATGATTTTTTTGAAATTGCCAATGTTTTTATTGAATTTTGGAAAGTTTGATATATAATCAAAACAGAGAAAGCAGTTGTTTTCTTGTGGGCTTAACAACCCAAGCTAAACGTGTCAGAGATGACATTAAATATCCCAACCATTGGTTGGGGATCCGTGAATATATTGAATAAACGGAGCAATACGTTTAGATTGTTGTTAATCCCCAACCGCCTTTTTTATAATCGCGGTTGTTTTTTTTATTAAATAAAAAAAGGAACCGTGAAATGTTGTTTCCTGGGATGGATGAATATCTCTTTGCAGAATTTTTTGTTGTTATCAAGCAAGAACAAATAAAAAAAGAACTTCAAATCGAACAGTTATATATGAATATGGTGATAAAAACAGTTTGTGATTTTGTTTTAAACAAAAAATCTTATATAAAAACAAAATTTAAAAATGCCTATGACACACTTGAAGATGATGATTTACTTGTTGATATAATAAATGTATTAAAACAGGCAAAAGAAAATGGTGTCCCATTAAGTATTGATATGACAAAACAGTTATAATTCTATCTTTGGATAGAGTTTTTTTGTGTTTTCAAATAATATTTTTTCCAATTCGTCTAATTGCAAATTTTTGATTTGTGCCAAAACTTTTGCTGTTTCAATTACAAATGCTGGTTCGCATATTTTTCCACGATATGGTATTGGTGCGCAATATGGTGAATCTGTTTCAATAACAATGCGATCTGTTGGAATTTTAGAAAATGTTTCGCGTATAGATTCGCTGTTTTTAAATGTTAAAATACCACTGGCGGAAAAATAAAAACCGCGATCCAACATTGTTTTTGCCAAATCCCAACCGGATGTAAAACAATGCATAACACCGTGATATTTATTGGTTAAAATATTTGCGGTGTCTTCTTCTGCTTCGCGTGTATGAATTGCGACTGGTAAATTATGTTTGAACGCAATATCCAATTGTTGTTCGAATAATTCAATTTGCTGTGCGCGTGTTTGTGGATTGTAATGGTAATCAAGTCCGATTTCGCCAACGCCAATAACCAACGGATTATTTAAAATTTCATCTGTTAAATATTCGTTTGGATTGATATTTACATAGTCTGGGTGAATGCCAGTTGTCACAAAAATATTTTTATGGTTTTCGGCGATATTTAACGCGGGTGCAATATCATCAGGATCGGCGGTTGCACAAATCATTGCACCAACACCACAATCGTTTGCGCGTTTGATAATGGCATCAACGCCACCTTCGTATTCATCGGTTAAATGGCAATGGGTATCTATAAACATTTTTTTATTTCGTTTATTATTTTGAATATTGTTATATCTGGTTTTAAATTTAATCTGTTTATGTCAGATATAGCCTGATTTGCAGATGGATAAATATCCGCCAAATTTAAATAAGCAATAGCGTCCAAAACAATACCATAAAGGGCAGGCGATATCGCAATCTTTTCGGCAACATCCATCATATCAGAAGCATTAGAATGTTTATTTTGTAAAACATTTAATAATTCTTCGTAAACTATGTCGCCACCGGTTGCTTTTAAGTTTGCAATTTTACCGAAACTGCCATTTGATAATTTTAATATTTCCGAACTTATTTCTGTATCAGGCATAAACTTTACGCATAATTCGCGCAATTCAGATGTTGTCAATGGATGCATTTTTTCAACACGTGCACGTGAACGAACTGTTGGCAAAACATTGGATAATTGATGTGTCACCAACAAAAACAATGTTTGTTGTGGTGGTTCTTCCAATAATTTTAAAATGGCGTTTTCAGCGGCCACAGTTAATTCATCAACTGCATCAATCAAAATAACACGCCATTGACCAGACATAGAAGACATCTGCATACGGTCAATCATATTACGCACAGTATTAACAGATATCATTTTTGCATCTGGTTTTAAATTGCCACGATCATCCAAATTATGCGCTAAATCAATTATAAAGAAATCGCCGACATTACCATAAACTTGTTTTGCAATTTTATAAGCCAGAGTTGCTTTGCCAATTCCACGTGGCCCACATAACATCCATACCGGATGAATAGGGTGGTTTTCACGATCGTCCCATGCATCCATAAAAGTTTTTAGTGTGTTTTTATGTCCGATTAAACAATCGTTATCCATTGGGTTTGGAAATTCAAATAAAACTTCTTTCTTTTTTGTTGCCATATTATTTGCCCCCAAACATCACGACTATATTTTTTATTATGCGACCAAAGAATTGAATCTTTCTTACTTTGTTCTTTGCAACCAAAGGAATTCGTTTAATTATATCGCCGTTCTTTTCAATAACAACTTCACCAATCTTTTGACCTTTTTTAACAGGTGCACTTATTGGTTCGTCAAAACGCGCCAAAACACGTATATTTTTTAATGTTTCGTTTTTGGACAGTGTGATTGCCACATTTGTATCAACAGTTGCTTCTACGGTTGGTTTTATGCCATACCACACTGGTATTTTTGTTAATACATCACCGGCATGATAAAAAACTTTTGTTTGTGTTGTTTTATAACCATGATTTAACAGTTTTTTCATTTCTTCGGCCAAAGCATCATGGCCCTTGCCACGAAAGCCATTGATAACGCCAATTAATCTGCGCCCGCCAATTTTAGAACTGGCCACCATGCCATAACCACCATCGTCGGTGTGACCGGTTTTTAATCCATCTGCGCCGGACATAGAAAACAATAATTTGTTATAATTCATTGTGTGGGTGCGTGTCCAATCTTGACACCATTCTGTTTTTGAATCTGTAAATTCAAAGCGTCTGGTTGCGAACATTGGGTAAATATCTGGATATTCGTCGATAATATATTTTGCCAGTATTCCCAATTCACGCGAAGTCATCAAATTGTTATCGTGGGGCAACCCGCTTGCATTTCCAAAACTGGATTTTTCCATGCCAATTTCGCGGGCCTTTTTTGTCATTAAATCAGTAAATTTATTTTCCGTTTTTGCGAAATGTTCTGCAACAACCACAGATGCATCACCGGCAGATAATACAATGATTCCCAAAATCGCATCACGCACAGTTATTTTTTGACCGTTAACCAAACAAAGTTTGCTGGCCGGATACCAAAGTTTATTTGTGTAATCGGCATTTTCTGATGCGACCAATAAATCGTCCATCTTTAAATCGCCAGATTTAATCGCATCAAATAATACAGTCAAAGTCATCAATTTCAGCATCGAAGACGGGGGCATTAATTTGTCTGCATTTTTAGATACGATTTCTTCGCCACTGTCATAATCAAACAAATAGACAGATTTTGCATTTGTTTGAAAATCTGCCGCGTTTGCGACACAAGATATCATAAGCGAACATAAAATCAGGAACTTTTTTATCATCTTGCGCAAATAATAGCAATAATAATGTTCTTTTCCAATATTTTTTTAATAAAAAATACGCGGCTTAAAACCGCGTATTTGCTGATAATAATAAATTATCTTGTATGTTGCTGTGTCGGCATAACAAATGTTGTTTCGGCACGTGCCATTGTCGCATATATTTCATTGATAAAATCAGGGTGAACAGTAGCATGTTCTTTGATAATTTTGATGATTTCAGAATAAGCCTTTTTCGTCAGCATGACTTTTTCTTGTCTTGTAATAGCTGTGTTTTGTGTTTTGCGTAACAATTCGTTTGCAATGTACAAGACGCGTTCTTGTTCCGAAGGACGCAAACTGTTGGATATCATAGTGGCAACACTTTTAAGTGCCTTTTTATTGTTCAAAACAGATTCGAATTCTTTGATTTCCGGGTGTTCTTGTATTGTTTGTTTCAAGAATTTACGTGCGACTTGGGATGCAAATTTTTTATCGGTGTTATAAGAATCTGCAAGTATGCACAATATAAAACATAAACCAAAAAGTACAATTAATGCGTTAACCGGAACAGCGCTTTTATTTTGTGCCGAATAGGGTGCATTGTCAGTTGTTGCTGCATATCCGAACAGCCCCAACATAGCGGATGCGCTGATGCTGACAATAATGGCACCAGGTAATAAATGTTTAAGAATAATTTTGTTTGTTTTGCTCATTTTTTTATTCCCTTGTTTATATGTGGCTTATTTTAGGATGTGTTTTGTGCTTTGTCAATCAAATATTTGACAATTTAATTTTTTGTGTTATATTTTGTGATGCAAAAAACAAAAAGGCATATTTTATGAATAAAAAAATAAAATTAGGTTCTGTTAAATATTTAATTGCTGCGGCATCTTTGTTGCCAATTGCAAAGCCAGCAGAAGCTAAACACAAAACGAAAGAAGATTTACCAAGTGTTGGTGAATACACAATGTTTTTCAGTGCCGGTTTTGAACATTTGGTTCCTTCCCCGATTGTTAATTCTCAAATCAAAAGCAAAGAATTAGAAGGTTTTAATCCAGGCGCATTTTTGGAAATAGGGGTTGCCAATTGGTCTGGTCAACATGGTAAAAGCAATTATGAATACCATATCGGCTTTTCTGGTCGTGTTGATTATCATAATTTCCATTCGCGTGCATATTCTATGAACGAAAGACAAAATATAAATATTATGGCCGGTGAACCTTATAAATACGTAGATCCTGCGGAATATGGATGTTCCGATGTCCAAGATATCGTAAGCACATTAAATGTTCGTTCTGATTTTGGATGGTATGGTGTTGTATTTAACACAAATGCTGGTTTGGGTTGGCATTTTGATAACCATGGTAATGCAGGACCAGTACTTGTATTTGGGTGTGGTGTTGGATACAGATTTGATAAAAATTTCAGATTGGATGCCAGATGGCGCTTGAATATGTTTCCATTTGAAAATCTGGGGTCAAAAACACGTTTATCAACTACACATGGTTTAAGAAACAATTTGGAAATAAGTTTGATTTATAAATTGAACGCATACAAAAAAGATATGCAGAAAAAACACACCAGAACAAATAATGGTAAACATCGTTAAAAAAACGCCCGTTTGGGCGTTTTTTAATTAAAACACAGAAATACTTTCATCGTGAACATTATATGTTCGGCCTTTATAATACATTTTCATTTTTA
>CADBVV010000014.1 GCA_902798205.1 uncultured Pseudomonadota bacterium
AAAAGGAAAAAGATATGTTTTCAATTTTATTAGTTTTATTAGTAGTTGTTGCAATTTTAATGACAGGTTTAATCTTGTTACAAAAATCTGAAGGTTCTGGAATGTCTGGATCATCTGCGGCATCTATGTTTGGTGGCGTATTAACAGGATCTGCGGCGGGGAATTTCTTAACAAAAACAACTGCGATTTTGGCGACAGTATTTTTTGTTCTTTGCGCCCTGCTTTCATTGGTTGTTGCAAAAACAGATATTGCCGGCACACATCAATCTGGGTTGCGTAATGAATTGACCGCCGAAGAACAAGCGGCCCAACCATTACAATCAACACCAGTTACAACCGAAACTGAACCAGCCAGTGTTGATAAAAAATAATTAATTTATAAATAAAAAAACACCGCCCAAACGGGCGGTTGTTTTTTTGTTTGTTATTTTTATTTCTTTTTAGATTTTGCAGATTTTTTCACAGGTGCTTTTTTTGCAACTGGTTTTGATGCAACTGTCTTTGGCATTTTTTTGTATTCACCGTACAACAATGCGATGCACACATATACAACCAAAGCAGAAATTGCTGTGAATATTCCACCGATTAAATCGCCACCGGCAAAATACATAAACAAAATCAAACCAAATACTAAAATTACAGTATATGCAATATTAGCAGCAAATAATTTACCAAGTTTTTTGAAAAATTCCATATTTTCCCCCTTTGTTCATTTTGAATTATAACATAAAAAAATATTCTGTGAACAAAAAAAGTGTCGTAAAAATAATTTACGACACTTTAAGCAACAAACATGAAAATATTATAAAATTATTTGACCGTTAATTTTTGTACCCGCTGGTAATGGACCAAACGAAGATTCACGATTAACATATACATTTCCATTTACTTTGAATTTTCCGCAAAAGTTTACTTTGTGAACATTACGGATAAACAAATGTCCATTTATTTTTGCATCACATGGAATTGTATATTTATTCATATTTTGAATATACAAATTACCATTAACTTTTACACCATTTGATAAAACTGGTGCGCCCGGATATCTTTCAACAATTACATCGCCAGACAATGTTTGTTGTGGCAATTCATTTGCCGGTACAGATAATTCACGAACAATTTCTGGTTTTGCAACACCAATTGTTCTGATTTTTGGTGTGATGTTTGTTTCTGAATCAATTTTTACAGGTAAAACTGTGCTGTATTTGCGTTTAACAACACGACGTTCTTCAACTGGTTGTTTTGCTTTTTGCACCATTGTGACATCTGATTTATTATTTGATGCGGTTACTTTGTTACATTTATTGCAACGAACAAAATCAGAAATCAAAGACAAGAATAATACGATTATGGCGACCAACAATGTCAAATTAATCATACCAACAATGTCGATGCTTTTTAACCAATTCCAAATTGCGCGACATACGCGACACAATAAATTCCACAACCATTTGATTGCACGAATCGGATAAGAAATTATTTTCTTGAACCATTGTTTAATGTTTTGTTTACGTGTGTTTTTTGTAGCACGTTTCATTTTTTGAGATTTATTCATATTAAATCCTTTTGTTTATTTACCATAAATATAGACAATATTTTTTATTTGTCAAGCAATTTGTCAAAAAAACATAAAAAAAATAAAATCGGGTAAAACCCGATTTGATTTCTGGCGCGCCCAGCAGGACTCCCTCGGCAAATCTTGCCTGCGGGGCAATCGTGACGATTTCGCTGCGCTACGCTTACAAAATCTACTGCTTGTCGAAGGTTCTCGTCCTTGGAGCTTGCAACACAAATAAAACCGACAAAACGCCGGTATTTATTTCTGGCGCGCCCAGCAGGACTCGAACCTGCAACCCACAGATTAGAAATCTGTTGCTCTATCCAATTGAGCCATGGGCGCAACGAAGGGATTCTAAACTATTTTACAATCACTTTCAAGAAAACTTTTTTTCCACGTTGAACCATTATTGATTCAGCCGGTTCAATAACATAATCTTTGTCAGTAATCTTTTCGCCATCGATTTGGATACCGCCCTGTTCCACCATACGACGCGCTTCCGATTTAGAATCAAACAATTTGATTGCTGTCAAAAAGTCAAGTATTCCCATTGCTGATTTCATTTCAAAATCAATACTTGGGACATTGGCACTGTTTGCACCACCACCAAATAATGCAGCCGCAGCTTCTTCTGCGGCACGCGCGGCATCTGTTCCGTGTGCGATTTCTGTTGCCGCAAATGCCAAACGTTTTTTTACTTCGTTTAATTCTGCGCCCTGCTTTTTAACCAATTCGTTTATTTCACTTAATGGAATTTCTGTGAATATCTTCAAGAATTTTTCCACCAAATCATCTGGTGTGTTGCGGAAATATTGATAATATTCATAAGGGCTTGTCTTGTCTTCATTAACCCAAATCGCATTACCTGCAGACTTTCCAATTTTATTGCCGTTTGCATCAGTGATAAGCGCTGTTGATAATACATAAACTTCCTTGCCACATTTTTTACGCACCAATTCAACGCCCATTATCGCATTACCCCATTGGTCCGCACCGCAAAGTTGCAACACGCAATTGTGTTCTTTATAAAGTGTCAAGAAATCAACAGCCTGAAATGTCATATAATTGAATTCAAGGAAAGTCATACCATTTTCAAGACGCTTTTTAACACTTTCCATTGATAACATACGTGGCACAGTAAAATCCATACCGTATTTTGCCAAGAAATCTAAATGCGAATATCCACGCATCCAATCATAATTATCAACCATCAAGGCATCATTATCTGTACCGTCAAATTTCAAAAATTTTGAAAAAGATTTTTTTAAACCCGCAATATTTTTTGCAAGCGTTTCTTCAGTCATTATTGGACGACCAGAATCACGTCCACTTGGGTCACCAATACGACCAGTAGCACCACCAACCAACGCAATTGGCTTGTGCCCATATTTTTGCAACCAACGCATCATCATAACAGGCACCAAATGCCCAACGTGCAAAGAATCACCGGTTGGATCAGATCCCAAATATGCAACAATTTTGCCGTTATCCAATAAATTACGAACGGCATCCATATCGGAACTTTGATTAATAAAACCACGTTGTTGTAATTCTTCAAATAGAGTGTTTGACATTTCTTAACCTTTTTAATAATCAGTGGTTATTATAACACAATATTTGTATATTTAGTATTATTTTTGTCTGCGTTTACAATATTCTGCTATTTTTGTTTTTAAACTTTGTTTGAATTTTTTAGTCGTTTTTGCAATAACACGATGGTCGCATTTTCCGTCAATGTTTATGTCATAAGACATAACATCAACATCTTGCGTTCCATATCTTTTAAAATTATTTACCAAAACTGAAAACTTCTTTGACATATTATTTACCCAAAGTACGTTGCCAATTTTGTTGAATAATAGCCTGTTGTACTCTTTTCTTTGTTATATTCAAAGAAGCATATACATTAAGCACTTTTCCCAATGCCTTTACAGCACCACTTCTTTCAACAACATAACGTGCCTTTGGTAAAAACACTATTGCATTGTTATATATTTTCATATTTTATCCTTTTTTTATGGGGTCAAAAAACCGTGCTTTTTTTTCAAAGCACGGTCGTTTGTTTTTCCCGGCTTTGATTTAGCCTAACATTTTTGCTACTTCGTCGGCCAAATTGTCTTCGCGTTTTTGAATTCCTTCGCCCAAGACATAGAATGCATAACCGGCCAATTTACCACCGTGTTCTGCGATAACATCTTTGACTTTCTTGGAAGGATCCATAACGAAAGGTTGTTCTTCCAAAACAGATTCTGCATACCATTTTTGGATACGACCATCAACCATCTTTTCAACAATGTTTTCAGGTTTACCAGCTGTGGCACCAGATTCAATAAAGACTTTCTTTTCGCGTTCAACTGCATTTGGATCAACGTCAGCGATTGTCATAAATTCAGGCTTGTTTGCAGCGATATGCATTGCAATCTTGTTACCGATTTCATCAATACGTGCATCGTCGCCATTGATAGCAACTGCTACACCAATTTGACCCATACCTGGAACCAAAGCATTGTGAACATATGTATAAATATGATCACCGCTTACCTTGGCGATACGGCGCAAGCTCATATTTTCACCAATTGTGGAAATAGTTGCAGCAATATCATCTTTAACAGCATTCATTGTTGCATCGAAATCACCAGCCAATTCCATTGCTTTGTTTGCAACGTTTGCAACCAATGCTTGGAATTTATCGTTTTTAGCAACAAAGTCTGTTTCTGCGTTCAATTCAACAACGCAACCCAAATTGTTGCATTTAACAACTGTGACCAAACCAGATGCAGCAACACGGCCAGCTTTTGAAGCAGCCTTTACGATACCTTTTTGACGCAACCAATCGGATGCGGCTTCGATATCACCATTGTTTTCAATCAATGCTTTTTTGCAATCCATCATACCTGCGGAAGTTTTTTCACGCAGTTCTTGAATCAATTTTGCTGTTACTTCTGCCATTTGTTATTCCTTTCTTTATATATTTATTATTTTGCTTCTGCTTTGTCTGCCAATTTGCTGCGACGAACTTCGCGAGCTTCAGAAGTTTTAGATTTTTGTTTTGCTTCTTTAACTTTCAAATCGTGTTCGTATTCTTCTGCAGCAGCTTCTGCATTGTCAGATGCTTCTTTTTTACCAGCAGCGCCACCCAATCTTTTTTCAATACCAGACAAGATTGCGTCAACGAACAAATCACAATACAATTGTGTTGCGCGTGATGCATCATCGTTACCTGGAACTGGGTAATCAACTAATTCTGGGTTTGCATTTGTATCGCAGATAGCAATTGTTGGGATGTCCAAATTCTTTGCTTCGTGAACAGCATTCAATTCACGTGGAACATCGATAACAATCATTGCTTGTGGAATACCGTGCATTTCCATAATACCACCAAAGATTTCACGCAATTTAGCAACTTCTTTGGTCATAACGCCGACTTCTTTCTTGGTTAAGCCCAATTTGTCAGCATTGGCAATATCGTTTTCCATCTTTTTCAAACGACGAATGCTTTGAGAAACTGTTGTCCAGTTTGTCAACATACCACCCAACCAACGGTTGTTAACATAGTATTGGCCACAACGTTCTGCTGCGTCTTTAACAATGTCTTTTGCCTGGTGTTTTGTGGCAACAAACAAGATTTTACCACCGGCCGCTGCGATTGCTTCCAATGCAACCAAAGAACGGTGCAACAGTGGTGCAGTTTTATTCAAATTGATAATATGAATTTTATCTTTTACGCCATAAACATATGGTGTCATTAATGGATTCCAACGACGTGTATGGTGTCCAAAATGAACGCCTGCTTCCATTAATTGTTTCATTGTAAATGTTGGCAATGCCATGTTTTATCCTTTTTTTCTGTTGTTATCCTCGCTATCAGATGTAAAAAACCAAATAAATTTGGACAGAAATTATATCCGATAACTGTGTTATTCGCGCAAGCGCGTGAGCACATATTAAACAAATTTCCCGAAAAAATCAAGTTTTTTTATAAAAAATTATCGAACACGTTCCAGAATGTGCAAATATTTTGATTTTTTTAACACAAAACTGTTATTAACATTTGACAGTATTTTACGTTCCATATAATCTAAACCAAAACCACAGTCATCATCAAAGTTCTCTAACACTATTCTTCCGCCAGGATTTAAATGTTGCATCAAAGGTAGAAGCAAATCTGCATAACTGCCTTCTGAAACATAATCAAAAATATTAGACAAATGTACAAAATCATATGATTTTTCTAAATATGTTTCTAATTTGGAAATCCCCGTCAGAAAGAAATCATATGGTTTTACAATTTTTTTGCGTAATTTACAATATTCCTTAAACGTTGGTAAAACCCCAGAAACTATTGGACTTGGTCCACGAGAAAACAACGGTTCTTCGTTTAACGCACGAATATACTCAGCCTCTGTTTTAGGCAATTTTTGTAAGATTTTGTCCATATATTTTACATTTGTAATATTTACAGATTGTGATTTACACGATATATGTAAATCTTCCAAAAACTGTCCATAATCCACATAATCCATACAATTTAATGCGGCAACTTTGATATCCATCATACATTTTGCATTATAACTTACATCAAAAGTATCAACATGTTGCGCACCGTACAGTGAACAAAACAAAGGATGATCCCCGGATGCCGCAACAACCAAAGCATTATTGCATTTTTTAGGCACAAAATTCATTGAAATACGCAAGTCTTCATTAGTAACAACATACGCACTGGTATACCTGTTAAAATACTCTTCGTGTACCTGTTTTTTTGCCAATGTATAATCTGGAACAAAATCCATCAATGCTACCCTTATGTCTGCCCGACAAATGTAGCACAAAAAATTTCATTGTCAACACACTGTGGACAAATTATTCTGATTTTTTATACATCAAATCGAAATTATGGATATAACTGAACGATATACCGATTGATGTGTTTGCACCATAATCAATTGCCTGACGCGAATGTGCGCGACGATATTTTACATATGGCCCCATTGTTAAATCACCCCAGATATTTGTATCCAGACGCGCAACAGCCAAGAAATCATATTCTAAATCTTCGCCAACATATTGCGAATAAGACAAATATTTTCTGTAATACCCATCAGATGAAAATTTAACGCCTTCGCGCAATTTATAATCTATACGCCACCCTGCTTCAACCGCAGATTTGCTAACTTTTTCATTTGCATAAGTAAAATCGTATTCATATACACCAACAACATATAA
Source organism: uncultured Pseudomonadota bacterium (assembly GCA_902798205.1). Classification (GTDB taxonomy): domain Bacteria; phylum Pseudomonadota; class Alphaproteobacteria; order Rs-D84; family Rs-D84; genus Enterousia. The sequence continues at coordinate 6,785 of CADBVV010000014.1, forward strand.
ACTTTTGATAATATCATGATCAAACAATGCAAAACCTGCATTTGGGCGCAAAATATTACGACGTGGATTTCCAGCAAATTCTGTTTCATATTGCCCACGAACAATTGGTCCCAATTTGAATGAATCAAAATCCCAACACGCATATGCTAAATCTGACGAAAGTAAAATTTTATCTGCGCTTTCATCAACAGTTTTTTGTCCGTCAACATTTGTAATACTTTGTTTGCCATATTCCATAAACAAAGAATTATCCCATTTAAATCTGTCAAAACCATATTCAAGCGCGGTGTCAAATACACCCTTGATATTTTCTTGGTCAGAAGCTTTAAGTGCCGCAACAGAAGAATTTTGGTATTCCGCAGCATTTTTCATTGCAGTTTTTGTCCAATCAAAACCAATACGACGGACATTCAAATTAAATTTTGTTTCGTTTGGCGATTCTTCCGCAACAGCAACCATTGGCATTACAAAAGCCAATGTTAAAAACAACTTTTTCATACCATTTCCTTTGTATTATTTCCAAATTTGCAAAACACCGCCATTATCAGCAAATTTCCATCCGGCATTTTTCACTGCAGCTGTAAATTTAGTCCGATAAGTCAAAGGCATCTTTGCAACAATTTGATTTCCAACAATAGATTGTGTTTCTATTTCGATATTATCATCACGCACAACACGCTTTAATTCCGCCCAATCTTGAATTCCATTTGATACAACCATTAACACAGTAAAACGTTCACTGTTTTCTGCCAAAGGAATCCAATTTTGTACATTATTTTCCGTCAGCCATTTTTTTGTGACATCATTATCAATATTCATTGTGATTTTTGCAGAATAACTGTTCGATGACATTTGTTCATTTGCAACACTGGACGAAGAAACCAAATTCATCAAATCATCGTTTGATGTGTTTTTTATTAATTCATTCAAAGCATCTTTGTTTGAATATTGCGATAAAACACCGCTTAAAATTTGACGACGCGCAGAATTCACCGCATTTATTTTTGCATTTGCCGCAGTATCACTGGTTTCATTAACCGATATACTGCCTGATAAATTCGCACCAAACGAAGCCGGTACAAACACAGCAACTCCAAACAACAAAAGCAATAATTTGTATGTCAAAAATTTCACGCCACATACCTTTAGAATTTAATACTTATTCCTGCACGAATTCCCATAGATTTATATATTGATTTTATTTCATCCTTGCTTTCCAGTTTCCAACCACGCGCGCTGTAAAAATCAACATCAGCTTGGGCTTTGTTCAATTCTGTTTGATACGCAGCAATTAAGTTAGCATCTGCACCTTGGTTTGTCAAATAAGCAATATAGTTTGTAAGATCCGTCACTTGATTGGTATACAAAGATCGATTTATGTATGTTGTCGCATCAGCATTGTTAACCTTGTAAAAATCATAAGTCATACCCAAAGAAAACATTACACTGTCAGTTATTGCCGTTGACCAAGATGCATTCAATCCCAAATGATATGCATCACCAAAACCGCCCTTGTCTTCAACACTTTTTGGGTGTTCCCAATCAACACGATACGGTTGATCCCCTGTTGAAGTGTACATTGGCAAACCAAATTCAATTCCTGCATTTACAAAATTATTATTATTTATTGCATATTCCATATCCAATGCAATATATGGTCCCTGCCATACTGTTTCATATTTATGCGAAGTTCCAGATTGTGTATAATAATAAGTATCACCCAATGTCAAATATGATGCACCCGACGGCACAATAATATCTGTCAAAGATCCATCTGTATTGGTATCTCTGCCAGAAACTTGTATTTGATCACCGACCAAGAATCCCACATAAGGATCACATTGCATTTCGCCACCAACCTCAATACAATTTGTAAGAAGATGTGAAGAATTCCCCATAAACACATCCATCGTCAAACCGCTATTCCTTTTAGTAGTCAATTCATACTTCAAATAACGATAACCAACAGACGGTGTTATTTTCATATTTCCTAATTTAAAGAAATCTGTCAAACCCAAAGCAGCATTGAATCCCATTTGTGTACCACCATCGCTGGTACCAACACTCATAGCATAGCCAGATACGCGCCCCGGATCATAATCGACATATCCATATGCACCATTAGATATATCGTCATCAATCATTGAAGTTTCACCAAACTGTTTGCCGTATCTTGCCCCTAATTTAACCACAACAGGCATTGTGGAACCAAAATAATATGCCGCATCACCACTTATAACATTCCAGGCAACATTATCATAACGCAATCTGGAACCAGCTTGTTTCATTTCAAAATCCCAATTTGCAAATTCGTGTGAAGCAAATATTCCCAAATGAAAGCCCTGTTTTTCTGTATTATTTTTCGCGGACTTTTGTTTTTTTTGTACAGACTGTTTTTGTGTCCCCATTGTCTGCATACCTTGATTATATCCACGTCCAGCGCCATAACTGTTATAATAACCACCACCATTGTTACCATAACGTTGTGGATTTTGATACAGATTTCCATTGTAATAAGTTCCCGCTGCCCCTGCAATAACAGGCATCATGGCCATTATACTGACACTTAACAATGATAAATAAAATCTTTTCATTTG
>CADBVV010000015.1 GCA_902798205.1 uncultured Pseudomonadota bacterium
CACGAAAGCGATAAAAATGATGATAAAATCTATTTTATGGCATTGGGTGGATTGGAACATGTCGGCCAAAATATGTATGTCTATAAATACCGTGGTAAATATTTGATTGTTGATTGCGGTATGGGTTTCTTGGAAGAAGAAATCGGGGCAGGTGATGTTCAATATTGCGATACTTCATGGCTTGAAAAACACAAAAAAGATGTTGTCGGTTTCGTTATAACTCATGGTCATGAAGATCATATCGGTGCATTGAAATTTGTTTGGCCAAAGTTCAGAAAACCAATATATTGCACACGTTTTCCGGCTGAAATTTTACGTCGTACTTTTGATGGTATTGAATTAGATTATAACCCAGAAAAAGATATTATCGAATTTGATGCAAATGGCGCAGAATTAAATTTGGATCCTTTCATTGTTGAAACTTTTCACGTTTCTCATTCTATCCCAGAAGCACAAATGTTGATAATTAAAACACCTGCGGGAAAAATATTACATACAGGTGACTGGACGTTTAATGACGACAATCCAATTGAACCAAAAACAAACTATGCCAGATTGTCTGAAATAGGTTCAGATCCACAATTGTTGGCGTGTGTGTGTGATTCCACATCCAGTGAAAGACAGACTCCACAAACAACAGAAGTCCAGGTCAAAGAAACATTAACTGAAATTATGAAAAAGGCACCTGGTCGTGTTTTGGTAACAGGATATTCACGAAGCCTGGCACGTATCAAAATGTTTTCAGAAGCCGCAAAAGCCGCAGGTCGTGTTGCTTGTATCAAAGAACGCAGCAATCCAAATCCTGTGCCTTATGTTGGGTTGCCTGAATTCCGCGAAATTGGTATAGAATACGGATATCTGGGCAAAGATGATGTTTATACTTTCGACGAAATCAAAGATTTGCCTGCAGAAAAACAAGCAATATTCCTTACCGGTTCCCAGGGCGAAAAGTTTGCTATGTTAACACGTCTTTGCAATGGGCATGTGAAAGAATTGAAACTGATGCCAACAGATACGGTTATTTTCAGTGCAATTATTATTCCAGGCCGCGAACAAGATGTTTCGTTCCTTTATAACAAATTGGCACGCATGGGTATCAAAACATATACAATATTTGATACAAATAATTTGCATGCGTCCGGTCACGCTGGTCGTCCAGAATTGGAAAGATTTTATGATATGGTTCATCCACAGGTTTCTATACCAATGCATGGTGAATTTATATCTGAAATGTTAAATGGCAAAATGGCAATGGAACGCGGTGGTGCTAAACATATGATGATTGTGCATAATGGCGATATTATCGCATTAAAAGATGGGACAGAGCCATATGTTTGTGAATCAATTCCAACTGGTTTCGTTGTTATGGAAGGCGAAACAGAACGCAGTGCAGACGATCCTGTATATAAAACACGTAAAAAGATTGCGTCCAACGGTGCAATTTTTGTCACATTGCCAATCGACAAACGTGGCTTTTTAAAAGGTGTTCCGGAAGTTTCCAGCGCAGGTATCTTTGAATCAGATGATACCGGATTCATGAAACGTCAAATTCAAATTGAAATCACAAATGCGATTGATAAATTAACAAAAACAGAACGCAAAAATCGTGATAATTTGTACAAGGCTGTCCAGGTTGCGTCTAACAAAGTTGTTCGTGCAAGTTTGGGCGCCGACAAAAAACCACAATACAGTGTTCATTTTGTATTGAAATAAAACAACCGGCCAAAATGGCCGGTTTAATTTATGGCGCACCCAACAGGAGTTGAACCTGTAATCTTTGCCTTCGGAGGGCAACGCATTATCCAGTTGTGCTATGGGTGCTGGATGCTGTATTTTATACTATTTTACCCGGATTTTCAATAATTGTTTACGAAGACATTCTGGAAACACAAAATGATACATTTGGGTGGCAGCATTTATAATGTTAATCTGTGTACCAATATTTCTAATATTTAATTTATTCAATGTTTCGTTTAATCTGTTTAAATCATAACCATATGTTTGTGAATCTTTCAACATTATGAAATACGCAACAGTCATAGGTTCCATGGAAAAAGCATCCAGGTCTAATATTGCATTGACGTTATCTTGTTTGTCCAAAAGGATATTTTTTGCATGTAAATCTGTGTGACACAGTTTTTTTTGTGATGGGGCAAAAGTTGCGATTGTTTGACGCAAAACTTTTGAAACAAATGGCACAGGAATCGATTTAATATTTTCACATGGAATCTCTGCTATTTTATATGAGATATCAAATATCTGACGGTATACGTTGTCTAATTTTTCGTTAGATAAGCCTTCCAGTATGCGTTCATGTAATGTTTTTCCTGGAATAAATTGATAGGTTTCACAATAATATTCGCCATAATTATATATAGATACTTTTGGAACAGGAATGTTAAAAGATGTTAAGATTTGACTTGTCTCTAAATTATGTTTTGCGACGATTTCATTAGAAAATCTGCATACATATTTTTGCCTGTTTGTTTCTGCAATATATATGTCATGAATTTTGCCAACAGTAATAGGTTGGGTAACAGATATTACATCGGGATATATTTGTTTTATTGTTAAAAAATGTTTATCTTGTTTTTTCATTTTTTTTATTAAATATCAATATGTTATCTGCATTTTTTAAGAAATAACATTAAATAATGTTTTTATCCATTATAATGCCAACATTGCCAACATAAAATCGTCCAAATCACCATCTAAAACAGCCGCAGAATCTGTTTTTTCGACATTGGTTCGTACATCTTTAACCAATTGATATGGGTATAAAACATAGTTGCGTATTTGACTGCCCCATTCAATTTTTTTCTGGGCGGCTTTTGCTGCGTCTTCTTCTGCTGCGCGTTTTTGCATTTCCAATTCGTATAATTTAGATCGCAACATTTTCATTGCCATTTCTTTGTTTTGAATTTGGCTGCGTTCGTTTTGACAAGTAACGACAGTGTTTGTTGGAATATGCGTTATGCGCACTGCGGAATCTGTTTTATTAACATGTTGTCCGCCGGCACCACTTGCACGATAAGTGTCAATGCGCAAATCTTTTTCGTTAATTTCGATTTCGATGCTGTCGTCAACATCTGGCCATACATCAACAGATGCAAAACTGGTTTGACGTTTTCCGTTCGCGTTAAAAGGGGATATGCGAACCAATCTGTGAACACCAATTTCATTTTTTAACCAACCAAATGCACGTTCGCCAGATATTCTGAATGTGATGCTTTTTATGCCAGCAACATCGCCAGGGTGTTCTTCGACAACTTCTATGGTAAAACCGTGCCTTTCACACCAGCGTGTGTACATACGAGACAACATTTGTGCCCAATCTTGCGCTTCGGTACCACCGGCCCCAGATTGAATAAATAAAAACGCACCATTGTTATCCATTGGATCACTGAAAAGAGTTATAAATTTTGCTTTGTGCGCGGCGTTTGACAATTCGGATATGGCATTGTTAATGTCTGGATCTTCTGGTGATAATTCATATAAATCAACCAAGTTTTTATATTCACTTTCAAGATGGTTTAATTCAGACAATTGTTTTTCAAGGTTTGATTTTTTTTGCAATACGCCACGTGCATAATCTGGGTTGTCCCATAAATCAGCTTGATTAGAAATTTCAGTTAATTTATCAATTTCTGATTGAAGTTTTGCTGGGTCAAAGAAACCCCCTTACGGCAGAAATGTCGTCAGAAATCTGGGCAAAAATTTCATTATTTATCATAACCATATTCAAAATATATCAATTTATTTGTCCAAATCAACTTTTTTATATTTTTTAGCGAAAGTTTTATTGCGTTATTTTTCAAAATATGATAAAATATATTTAACAGAGAGGGATTTTCATGAAAAAAAGCTTGTTAACATTTGGTTGTATAGGTGCGTTTTTAATGACAAACGCGGCTGTTGCGGTGTCTGCAGGAACAACTGTGAATGATTCTGCACGTGCGGCAATTTACACAACACCTACGGCGGGGTATGTAACAAATGCGGGTTCTCGTGGTCAAAATTCCACTATAAACGCATATG
>CADBVV010000016.1 GCA_902798205.1 uncultured Pseudomonadota bacterium
GTATGTAACAAATGCGGGTTCTCGTGGTCAAAATTCCACTATAAACGCATATGTTCAAAACCAAAGAAATACATATTTCATGATAACCCAACCCGATGTAGATACTGCATGTCGTCGCAAGATTATGGCTTGCTTGACAGATTATTGTGGTGATACAACAATTGTTCCTGGAAAAACATCTGGCCGTTGTATGTATGCCACAGAAACAGAATTATATAATTACGCATTGCTTTGCTTGCAAAAAGATACGTCAATTTTATTGCCACAATATAACACAATTGGTAAAAACGGTTCTGGCGGTATGAATACTGCTGCACGTCTTTGTCCGTCTTATGTTCAACAAGAATTGATGTCTTATTTATCTATGGCAAATATGGCAGATAAATTAACAAAATCTCATTCTGATTTGTGTGTTCAACGTCGTCGTGAATTAGAAGCCGCTATGGCTTGTCATTCTGTGGCTTTGGCATATGGTAACGAAACAACCAGTATGTTGAAAACACAATTAACGGATTATTGTGGTGCCGGGGTTGCCGGTGGTTCTGCAGAAATGGTTACACGTTTCGCAAATGCTGGTAATGTTGGTGCTAATATTTGGGGATGGGCCGAAAAAATTGTAAGTTTGGAAGCTAATTCCAAAGGTGCAAATTGGGAAGCGGCTGTTGACGCTGTTTTGGCCAGTTATACAAACCGTATGAATTTGGCTTGTGGTGATAATTTGCAATTGAACACTGTTTCTCATGCAACAACAACAAATGAAACACCTAATTTACAAAATGCTGTATCTATTATGGCAAATGTTGCGTTCCCGTCTGCAACAAACACAACACCAAACCCAATTAAAGATTACAGTGTTTATATGGAAGTAACATCTATGTCTGAAATATATGATTATGCAACTGCAAATCAGGTTGTTCAGGCAGGTCTTACAAATAATGCTTTGACACAAAACGCTTTTTTAAGTTCTGCACAAATGGATAATATGCAACGTGCATATAAATTGGGCACGAAAGTATTTATTATTCGTGACAGTTCAAGATGTTATACTGTTCCGGTTTCTGCGTTAACCCAGACAGAAACATCGATAATTGCACAATCATTTGCAAATTGTGTAAACAGATAAAATTAAACCGCCGATATGGCGGTTTTTTTAATGAAAAAAATCGTATGCCTTTCTTGATAAAGTGATATTTTTTTGATATAATTTACTTTATGAAATGGACACGCAGACAACTTTTAAAAACAGTAAGTTTCAGTGCGCTTGTTGCGGGTATTGCGCCACGTGTTGCGTTCGCTGCACCAAATTCTTTGCGCTCAATACGTACGGGATTGCAAACTGGTGGAAAAACACGTTTGGTTGTTGAAACATCGTCACGCCCATCTTATACGTTATCTTACGGTGATAAACAATTAATCGTTAATTTATCAAATACAACCGGTAAATCAGATGTACAAACAAAATTGGCATCTGGAACATTGATAAAACGCGTTACACAGATTCAGGATGGCACCAAACTTCAAATTGTTGCGACATTGTCTGGATTGATAGATGCAATTGAAAAAAATCAAATTATGGTATTGGAACCAAATGGTGACAATGATTATCGTTTGGTGATAGATTTTCCTGAGGGAACGGGGCGCGGAATAAGCGTTTCAACAGCTGCAACAACCACAACAACAGCAAAAATGGCAAAGACAGAAGCACCTGCAAAGTCTGCGGCAAATACAACAAAATCTCGCATAATAGTTATTGATGCGGGTCACGGCGGAAAAGATCCTGGATGTATAGGAAAGGGCGGTACACAAGAAAAAACAGTTGTTTTATCAGTTGCAAAGAAATTAAAGAAAAAACTGGATGCAAATGGATATAAAACATATCTTACACGTTCGACAGATGTTTATTTAAAATTGGGCGAAAGGGCAGAATTTGCGGAAAAGAAACATGCGGATTTGTTTATATCTTTGCATGCAAATGCAAACCCAAGTCGCGATATGAAGGGATTTTCAATTTATACTTTGTCTGAAAAAGCATCTGACGAAGAAGCACAGAAATTGGCTGATTCTGAAAATGCCGCGGATAAAATAGATGTTGATGGATTTGAACAGTTTTCAAAAGATATTCGTGTCGCGCTTTCTTCATTACAACAACGTGCAGTGGCAGAATTAAGCGAAGAATACGCAAACGGTTGCGCCAAATCTATGAACAAGGCATCGATAGAACAACAAAAAGGACCGTCAGTGCGACATGCGCCATTTGCGGTGTTACGTTCAACTGTGCCGGGGGCATTAATTGAATTGGGGCATTTATCAAATAAATCTGAAGAAAAACTTTTAAAATCAGATGCGCATCAAAATAAATTGGTCGATGCAATCGCAAAGTCTGTACATTCTTATGATTTTGATGTTTAAAAAAACGCCCGTTTGGGCGTTTTTTAATTAAAACACAGAAATACTTTCATCGTGAACATTATATGTTCGGCCTTTATAATACATTTTCATTTTTA
>CADBVV010000017.1 GCA_902798205.1 uncultured Pseudomonadota bacterium
CGGATGGCATGCCAACCGAAATGCGCGTTCCATATTTACGTGCAAAAAATAATATGTCTTTGAATGGTGCGGTTTCTGTGTATAACAAAACACAAACACCACAAACAAATAACAAAGAAACTATTGCAGAAAATGAAAGCACATTCCCAATACCAACAGATTTTGATATATCTGAATCTTTGGATACGGACGAAGACGCTTCAATTCCAATGTTCCACGATATCAGTTTTGACGAACCAGAACAAAAACCAGAAACATTGGAAAACAACACCACAAAATATTTTGCATCTAAAAATATAGAATTTGAAACGTACAAACAATTTGTTGCAACCGAAAAATATGTGATATACGAACACAATGATAATGATTTTTGGGTAATGGATGAAAACGTTTGGTTTGCCGCCGGTCAACAAATTGAAAGCCCAATAAATGAATTAATTGAATTGGGAAAACAAAACGGATTAATACCAGTCCTTTATTTACATTCACAAAACATTATGGACATCGAATCAACATGCGAACAATTTGAAAATATGGGCGTTCGTGTGATTAAAAGTTTGGATGAATTGAATTAAGTATTTTTCCACACAAGAAAGAATAACAAATATTCCCCCTTTGGAGGGGGTGACACCCACGGTGTCGGGGGAGGAGTCGTGGTTCAAAAAAAACGAACTATCATAACCTCCCTCCCCGGCGTTGCCGGTACTCCCCCACGGGGGGAGAATTATAAAAAAAAACCGCCCAAACGGGCGGTTGTTTTTTACAATAATTTTAATTTTTTGACTTCGGTTTTTTCTTCACCCCAGCGTTTACATTTACCGGTTGAATAAGAAGCCTTGTCACAGTTTCGATAGATTGTTTCTTTGGTGCATTCACCCGTTGCCGGATCAAACAAAGTGGTAATTGTTGCACGATAATTCCATTGATCCAATTGTGCACGTGCTGGTTCTGCAATCGTGTCATTAGCTTCCCCTTTTTTTGCAGCATGAACAGCGGTAGCAACAGCAGCGGCACCAGCTACACCTGAAGTAACAGCCGCTGTTGCAATAGTCCCTACTACTATAGCGGTTGCCGATACGGTCGCCATAGCGGCGGTATTAGCAATTGCAGTAGCAAGAAGTGCTAACGGAGCACCACCAGTAAATACGGCAGCAACGACACAAGCGGCCGCAAGTATTGCCATACCGATCCAGTTCCAAACATTAACAGGTGTTTTTGAACGTGGTAGCACAGAATTTGCCGCCCATGTATCACATGTATTTTTGGCAGTTTCAACCGCTTTCTGATGATCAGTTTTTTCGGCGGCCGCAACCTGATCCTTCATTAACTGTTCATATACAGCATTGTATTTTTCATCATATTTATCACGCGCGCCACGTAATGCATATGCAATTATTGTTCGTTTAACCTGGTCAGTCAAATTCGGGAACCGTGATGCAGATGCATCCTCTATCTCCATCTTACCTGTCTCTGGGTTACGAACCTTTTTAGTTTTTTTACCAATTTTCTTTGATGCGTCAAAACCCTGAACTTCACGTCCGGTCATACAATATTGAACCGTTGGGTCTGCTTCTATTGTTTTTATCGCATTATTTATCGCAGATTGAACGCCACCAATTTCTTCATTATAAACTTTATTTGTTCGTGTTTTTTCATCTTCGGTTAAACTTTTTCCAAATTGTGTTTCCACGGCGGCAAGATATTCATCTGCCGTTGTAAACATATTTTTATCAAAATCATAATCAATCAATCCCCAATACATCATTCCAGTAATACTACCAGCCCAAACCCATTCATTCCATTCAGAATCAGAAATCTGATCAAGCGATGATTTACAAGATCCATTTATTACTTGCTGACCCGCTTCATCCCCCTTAAATGAACAAATATTATATTCTAATGAACGTGTACCTAATTTTTCATCTTTCATCAATGCATCACATGTTTCTGTATCACCACAAACCTTCATCATTGAATCGTTCACAGCCTTTTGACATACCGTTAATAATGAATTATCAACCTGAACCGCCAAACCTTGGGCAATTTCTGCAACATAATCACGAACGGTTTCACGATTATAATTTGTCATACATGCGGTCAATTTATCAACCGGGCATAAATTACCAATTGATTCAGTATCCAAACCAACACATCCCGAATAATCTTCGCCACAACGTTCGGTTATACATGTTTTTATTTGTTTTGTACATGCATCAACCTTCATTGATTT